>CANJHS010000015.1 GCA_947474225.1 Roseiflexaceae bacterium
ATTCAGCCAGGAACAGTGCGGAGCATATAACGAGCGAAAGAGGAGCAGATCATGAAGACTTGGAAAATCGTCGGAATCAATTTTGACCACATGCACATGGGTGATTTGTTGCGCAAAGTGCATGAGCATCCAAATGCCGAAATTAGTGCTATTTGTGATGAAGACCCAGCCCGGATGCAGTCAGCAATTGCGAATTTTGCAATCCCCGCGGACCGTGTGTTTACTGACTATCGCACATGTCTCGAGACGATAAAGCCAGACATCGTCATCCTCTGCGCTGCTACCGCCACCCATGGTGAGTGGGTCGAAAAAGTAGCCCCGTATGGGGTCCATGTGTTGGTCGAAAAGCCCTTTGCGGCGACCCTGGCCGAAGCAGACACCATGATAGCGGCCATGCAACGCACGGGCAAAACGATGATTGTCAACTGGCCGCTCGCATGGTATCCCCCACATTTGACTGCCAAGCGCCTCATCGATGAAGGGGTCATCGGCAAAGTAATGGAAGTCCACTACTACGATGGAAATCGTGGCCCCCTCCACCACGTCGCAGACAAACTCGAAGTCTCGGCAGCAGAAGTCGCACGGCGCAAGAACGAAGCCTGGTGGTACAAAAAAGCCGCAGGTGGCGGCTCGATGCTCGATTATATGGGCTATGGCGTGACACTCGGGACCTGGTATCACAATGGCGACAAACCCATCGAAGTCACCGCCGTTGTCGACGAGCCACTCGGCCTAGAAGTCGATGAGCACAGTATTACCGTGGCTCGCTATGCCAAGGGGTTGTCCAAGTACGAGACACGCTGGGGGGCGTTTACCGATCCGTGGACGCATCAACCACAACCCAAATGCGGTTTTGTGATTGTCGGCACCGATGGGACGATTGCCTCGTACGACTACGAATCGACCATCCGCGTGCAAACACGAGCCGTCCCCGAAGGCTATGTGCTGGCAGTCGATACGATTCATGCGCCGATGCAAGACCCCATTCAGAATCTTATTCATCACCTCGAGACCGGTGCGCCTATCCATGGCCCATTGTCCGTGGCGACTTGTCGCATCGGCCAGCAGATTGTCGAGACGGCTGTGCTGAGTGCAAAAACAAAACAGACACAAAAGTTAGTCCCTTAAAAGATACAGAGGAAGAAAACGATGCACAGCCCCGATCCAGCAGAGCGGTTTTTGAGTGCTGCCGAGCAGATACTGCGCGACATACGGACGACACAACTCCCCGCAATCCGCAAAGCAGCAGGATTATGTGCGGATGCCATCGCGGCAGGTGGATTGGCGCATATGTTTGGGACGGGCCATTCGCGTATTCCCGTCGAAGAAATCTATCCGCGCCATGGGAGCTTCCCTGGCTTCCACCCCATTATCGAATTGTCGTTGACCAATCATACGCAGGTCGTCGGCAACAATGGCCAGCGGCAGGCGATGTACCTCGAGAAGCTGGAAGGCTTCGGTGAAGTCATTCTCCGCAACTTCACGTTCGGCGTACACGATTGCATGCTTGTTTTTTCGAATAGCGGGGTTAATGGTGTGGTGATCGACGTCGCCCTTGGTGCCAAAGCGCGTGGCATGCCGGTGATTGCCGTTGTGTCGATGGCGCACTGTATGGGTTCACCCATCAAACATAGTAGCGGCAAGCGCTTGACCGACATTGCCGATGTCACTATCGATAATTGTTCTCCGCTCGGCGACGCCATGGTCACCGTTGATGGATTGGCAGAACCAGTGGGCCCTGGATCGTCCATCGGGTATGTGACCATCGTGAACATGCTGAAATGTCTGGTTGCCGAGGATTTGACTGCCCGTGGCCAACCACCGTTGGTGCTGACCAGTAGTGCCGTTATCGGCAGTGCCGCTTCGGCTGCGCTGTTCGATGCAAGTTATGACGAATTCCGCGCGCGCATTGCGCCTTTGTACGGCATGCAACCCAAAAAGGAGTCACCATGAAAACGAATCCCCTGCGTACCACCGTCGTCGGCAGTTATCCGTTCCCTGCTTGGCTCGAGCATGCGGCAGAGCACCTCACGGATTTCGGCCGTGACGACATCGCCGAATTGCAACGCGATGCGGCCATGATTGCCATCCAAGACCAAATGACTGCTGGTTTAGATGTCATCACGGATGGCGAACAGACGCGTTTTGATTTTAATTTGTCGTTCTATGGCTATATCGAAGGCATCGCCCGCGAAGATGCCGGTGCGCGGCGCTATGGACCACCTGCACACGACCAACGTGGGAAGCACCAGATAGTCGGCGAGTTGCGTGCACCGCGAGGGCTCGGCGTGGTCGAGGAATACAAGCGCCTGGTCGCCCTTGCTCCTGCCGGCCCGTCGCTCAAGGCAAGCGTACCCGGCCCCTACACCCTCAGCGGGCGGCTTATACCGAATGCAGATTACCCAACGCGCTACGCGTTGACTGAGGCGTTACTGCCCATCGTCCGTGCCGAACTCGAAGCTTTGGTTGCTGCTGGCTGCGCAGAGTTGACCGTCGACGAGCCTTCGATGAGTTGCTATGCCTACAAGGAAGACACCGACCGCTTCGTCGACATCTTCAATCGGACGGTCGCTCCGGTGGTCGGCAAGACGCGTTTGTCGACGCATCTGTGCTTTGGTAACTTCAAGGGTCGGGCTGTCGGGCCGCGTCAGTACGCACCGATGTTCCCGGCTTTCTATGCCATGACCGTCGACGAGATGCATCTCGAAATGGCAAGCCGCGAATTTGCCGAACTCGAAACAATTACATCCCTTGCTGAGCACTACGATGTTGCAGTCGGTATCGTCGATGTCAAAAGCTACTACATCGAAACCGCCGACGATATCGCCCGTCGTGTGCGTGCGTGCCTGCGCTATGCGCCTGCAGATCGCTTGGTATTTGCACCCGACTGCGGTCTTAGTCAGACAGCACGTTGGGCTGCCAAACAAAAATTGGTCAATATGGTCGCCGGGGTCCGCAACGTCAAACGTGACTTAGGATTGGCATAAATCCAAAAGGAGCAGCAGATGAACATTACCATGCTCGGCACGGGGTTGATAGGACGCAACTACACAACAGCGTTACACGCAGGTCGGAGTCGCGACCGGGTAACTGCGGTCTATGGGCGGAGCAATGAATCGGTGCAATCATTCGCACGCGAATTCGGCATCGACCATGCAACCACCGATATGCACTCGGCAATTAGTGATCCCGCGACCGAGCTGGTGGTTGTCGGTTTGCCCAATCATCTGCATGAGACTGCGGTAATGGCTGCGGTCAAAGCAGGCAAGGGTGTGCTTTGCACCAAGCCTTTGGGAAGAAATGCTGCAGAAGCGTACCGTATGCTACAGGCAGTCGAACAGGCTGGGGTGTTTGCGGGCTACCTCGAAGATCTGGTATATACCCCCAAAACCCTCAAAGCACTTCGGTCGGTCGCCGCTGGTGCGCTCGGTACCGTGCTTTGGGCTCGCTCGCGTGAAACGCACCCCGGACCACACAGCGACTGGTTTTTTGACAAACAATTGTCGGGTGGAGGGGCTATCATCGACATGGGCAGCCATTGTATCGAAATCGCCCGTAATTTTATCGGCAAACATATCCGCCCTGTTGAAGTGATGTGTTGGGGCGATACCCAAGTCCACCCCATCGATGCCGAAGATCATGCGGTAGGGATGGTACGCTACGAAAACGGCGCCATGGGACAGTTTGAGTGTAGTTGGTCGTTCCGTGGTGGCATGGATTTGCGCGATGAAGTCAGTGGTACCGAAGGGACGATTTGGTTGAACCACTGGTTACGGACCGGCTTCGAAATGTTTACGGCAACAGGTCAAAACGGCTATGTTGCCGAAAAAGCCGAAGGTGACAAGGGTTGGTTGTTCCCCGTCGGTGATGAAGAAGCATCACTCGGCTACCCCACCATGTTTGATGATATGTTTGCCGCCTATGATGCCAAAATAGCACCCATGGAGACGTTTTATGATGGCTATGTAGTGAATGCCATAATGGATGCAGCCTATGCCTCGATGCAAACTAAGCGTTGGGAAGCGGTGCAGCTTACCGATTGGCGTGGCGCTAGTGATGTGCCCCATGTGTCGGTGCGTCGTGACTATGATGCGGATTTTCATATCATCAAAGAAGAATTGATGGCCGATGGGAGCACCAAAGTCATTCTGCGGCACAAGCTGACGAGGGCGCTGGAACAGCGTGTGCAGCGATGATTCTGCCATTTCAATCCGATGAGCAATTTTTGTCAGATGTGACAGCAACAGTGGCGCGACGGCAAGGTGTGTCGTTGTGGTGGGTGGGGCAGAGTGGATTTTTGGTGCATTATGACGGAGTCTGTATCGCCATTGACCCATATTTGTCGGATTCGTTATCCCAAAAATATGCAGGCACGAACAAGCCACATGTACGCATGTCGGCTCGAGTGGTTGACCCCGCATTGTTATCGATGGTGGGTGTGGTGACCTCGAGTCACAATCATACCGACCATCTCGATGCCGAGACGATTGGTCCGATGCACCACATCAATCCGGCGCTGTCGGTGCTGTGTAGTGCCGCCAATGTCGATTTTGCTCAGCAACGCCTTGGCATTGTGCCGACGGGATTAGGAATTGGCATACCGTATACGTATGGTCCATTTGTGATTCACGCGGTGCCGGCGGCGCATAATCACCGCGAGCAAGACAATGCCGGACACGAGCGATATATTGGGGTTATTGTAGAGGTTTGTGGTGTGACCATCTATCATAGTGGCGATACCGTGCGCTACGAAGGTATGGTCGAAATACTCCGCAAATGGAAGATTGACGTTGCGTTGTTACCGATAAATGGGAATGACCCTGCCCGTGGGGTGGCTGGGAACCTCGATGGTCGAGAGGCGGCAACCTTGGCGAAGCAGGTAGGCATGGGAATGGTCGTGCCGTGTCACTATGACATGTTTGCCTTCAACACGGTTTCAACAGCGTATTTTGTGCAGTCTGCCGGTGAAATCGGTCAGCCCTATCGAGTATTGCAGTTGGGGGAGCGCCTTGATTTGCCGGGCAACTCAGTTTGACCATGGTATATTGAGGAAGCGTATGCAAGTTTTGTGATTTTGAAAGTGATCTTACAATGGTGCGAGTGACTTCCCTGATTACATGGTTACGACAAATCATTTTCTCTTCATGGCAGTTTTGGGTGGCGCTGGTTTGGAGTCTATGCTTAGTTTGGCTGGTATTTCGTTGGTTTGAGCCGATGTATGGCACCAATGATGATGTGGGCATGGCAATGCGGGTACACGGCTTCGGTCAATATGCGCATGCAAGTCCTTTTGTTGTCTACTCCAATGTTATCTGGGGTTGGATGCTGTTTCACTTGCCAACGCTGAACCATTTATATGCGTATGCTTGGGTTACCGTGCTAATATGCTGGCATATACCTGGGGATTAACATATTTTGGTCTGCGTAGTGCCGCGCCGGTGTGGTTGGTATTGCCACTCGTAGCTGCAATGGTTGTTGAACCGTTGTTATTCCCGCAATTTACCAAGCATGCGATTTTATTGTCGTTGGTCATGGCACTCGCCATCCGGCAGTACATGGTACGCCCAGCGCCGTGGTTGTTGGTGGTGGTGGTAGGCTTTGGTGTAGCCGGGATGTTAGTACGGACATATGGTTGGTTGGCCGTTGTGATGTGTATGGTGCCATTGTTTTCATGGCGCAAATTTTGGGCGGATAGGCGCTTGCGGTGGGTAGGCACTGGTCTTTTCGGATTTCTGATTATCTCCGTGCTGATCAACTGGGGTGCCTATCAGTCGACTGCAGAGTTACGGCAATTTGAGTCGTTATATCGTCTGTATCAACCTATTTTCAACAACAATGCGACGTTATTTTTTGAACAAAACCCACAGTTGTTGACCACACATGGATGGCATGAAAACGACATTCATTTGATACGAAGTCGATTTTTGATCCCAGGCCCATTCATGGATGTTGATGCATTGCGTGCCATAATGGATAATTTGCAACGGCTAAATAGTGAAATCGCCCGAAAAATAACGTTTGCGAATTTGAAAGTAGTCGCAGCTGTTGCTCCATGGTTGTTGTATGTGGGTTTAGTGTTGGTGCTTGTAAGTAAGCAATTACGATTATGGGGGGTATTTGCAGCTTTTATCGTTGGCGTGATTGGCTTGGGTATACTCGGACGAGTGACTCCTGGTAGAGTGACGTACCCATTATTGGTTGTTTGTATTGTGTTTGCATTAGTCTCACTTCCGGCTTCTACATGGATCAAAAATCGATGGTTAGCATGGGTGGTGGTAGTGTGTACCGCATTCGGATTATGGATTGAAATACCCGAATTATCGCGGCGTTCTCAAAAATTCACAGCTCACGGTTCGGCATTGTGGTATGACATGCATGAAATTCCAAATCGACCATTGGTCGTTTGGGGCGGATGCGAGTATGAAATGATGTATCCAGTTCGTCGGTTACGCGACGATGTGTTGCATGTACCCATCTACGCGCTGGCTTTGTCCGCAATTCAACCAACTTCGGTAGCCTACGTAGCAGTGCAGCAAGGATTTGACATAGACACAGTATTGCGTTCAACTGCCGGATTGGAGCTGATTACGCAACCGTACATGCTCCCATGGCTGGAGCTGTACTGCCGTGATCATCACGCGGCCAACCTGGAGGCCAATCCGAGTTGGCGGGGGGCAACTATTGTGATATATCAGGTGAAATGTGTGCCGTAATGGGTGTATGTTGTGATTGTGTAAAAAATTGTTATGCACTGATTAGCAATCAGATGATCTGTTCTATACCTGCTTACAATTGCCGGATTTTTGTGTCATGGCTCTGATATAGCGACATCACAAGGAAAGAAGTGATACACACAGTGCAGACACGAGTATGGTGGGAGGTATTGGGGTGTGTTGTTTGGTGACGTAGAGTATGTTTGTATTCCAGGGGTAGTGTGGGTTTTTGATGCAGTACGACGGGGTATTCAGTCCATCGACCCCTATTTGTCTGGTTCCTTTAACTACAAATTTACCGGCACGACCAAGCCTCATGTGCACTTGACGGCGGAGGCGTTGATCTAGCGATGCTGGGGGTGGACGGATTCGTGACAGAGAGCCACAATCACACCGACAATCTCGACGCAGTAACCGCTCATTCCATCACTCAGGCGAATCCCGCAGTCAAGCCTGGGTTTAGTACCGAAAATATACCGTTGCGGCAGAGCGGATAAATGTACCTGAGACAACACTTTTCGCGATGACCGATGACAGCCTGCTGTGCAATAGACCGTTTGTTTTGCATGATGTGCCAGCAGAGCATACTTATCTGACTTGGGACGAAGCTTAATTTGGCTGCAATTGGGCTGGTGATTGAGGTAATCGGTCGAGTAATCTACCATGTGGCTATACGCGTATGTGCCCGGTATGAATAGTACCTGCGACGATGACGTATCGGTGTGGCGCTGATTCCCATTAATAGTAATGCTCCGTTACGCGGCGTGGTCGTGAATGTACATCGTGCAGCAGCAGCAGCTTTTGCCGAGGGAGCGACGCGCGCGTCGTCATACCACGCCATTGTGAAATGTATTCCTATATCCAGCATCCAACCTTGATTTTGTGCGTTGAGCTGGCCGGATGAGTCATGTCCGTGCGTTAGGGGATTGCTTTTCCTACTCTTGGCGCATGATGGGATCACATATCATTTCCAAAGTACAAGCGGCGTAGGTATTGTGTACCTCTGCGATGATGGCGAGTGGCTTGTTCACAGCTTGTTTCTTGGGATGCAGACCCGACAGGAATGACAGCACAATGCATGGAGGACTACGAGCTTTCATTCTAGTCACTCTTTACCGTAACAAATACTCCATTCGCACCACGTGTTATGATTCGTAGTGAAAAGATCAACTCATCGCACTCCCTAGTTTGTGCATGTTCGCTTTGATTGGGCTGAGACAACATTCATCGTGCGTGCTGTGTAGGCGACGATGATAGAGAGCAGACACTGATGCAAACGCTACTCCCTGGGAGGGCTGTTCGACTCGCAGGGTTAACCCTGATTAACACGGTCATTCAGATTATTACAATGAGCCTCATTAAGAACTCCACCGCTATCGAACCAACGCAATATGTAGCGCTGATGGCATTTTATGGGGCAATTTTAGTCTTTAACTTGGGGAGATTTGTGGTGTGGGGACGGATCCATCGAGAGTTCCCGTTGGGCATTGCCTACGCATCTTCGGCGATTATCTTTCCGTGTATTGTGCTCCTTTCGATATATTATGGCGAACCATTTGCGTGGCATCAGCTCCTCGGGGTCGGTTTGGTGATGACTGGAGTCGTTGCGTTGATGCGCGACGTCTAGACGGAGGGCGTGATGCTGTCTTGGATTCTCTTACTCATGAGTGTGTTGGGTGTGGTGCTCGGCCAATTTTATTACAAGCGGTATGGACTGACGAAAAACCGCCTATGGTTGATTATCGGTCTCGGGTTATTTTGCTTGGCGGTGCCATGTAACATGATTGCTGCGCGCGACTTGGGGATTGGCAAAGTCTATGTTGGCCAATCGCTGTCGTATATTTTGGCACCGGTGCTGGGGATGATGTTTTATGACGAGCCAGTCGCGCGCGCGCATTGGAAGTTTTTTGCCCTGATTATGGTGGGAATTATCGTCTACACTTTGTAGCTGCCTAATCGCATTGCCAACCGGGGCAACGCATCTGTCAAAACATTGATTGCTTGCGTGTATTCGGCGACCATGATGTGCTCGTTGGGGGTGTGGTCGAGGCTCGAATCCCCAGGGCCATATGCGATGATGGGGCATTGCCAGCGCGGCCCGACGACGTTCATATCGGCGGTTCCCGTTTTGAGGATCATCGCAGGGGTCATTCCGTGGGCACGGATGGCACTCCCAAATGCAGTCGCAGCACTATCGGTCCGGGGCGATTGCCAGGCGGCCGAGACGTCACGAAACAACAATGCCGTCGCATCGTCCCCAAACCCGCCGATATCGGCGATGAGTTGCCACGGGGGGCGAGCCGCCGGCAGTCGAATGCCAATAGTGGCCGTTGCCCAGTCGCTCAATCCATCACTCCCCGAGGCAATCTGGCGCAAAGACGGTAAGTATTGATCAAAAAGACGGCTCTTGTCAGCGTTGTAGGTTGCACAGTATTCTTGGATGCGTTGCCATACCGCCATACAGTGTTCTGGTGCTGATGATGTAGCCCCTGCACTGTGTGCGCTCGATTGGAGGGTACGCACATCCACCAACACGCGGCCCTTGTAGCCCAATGTGACGCGGTCTACTCCACTCGGTTCGCCGATGATACATGCATCTGGTGTGTACCGTCGTGCTGCATAGTGAGCGCCGCGTGAGGTGGCATACTCTTCTTCGACTGCGCCGATGAGGGTCAGCCGGAAGCCCAAACTCCCCTGCAAGGCAAGGCGTCCAGCAGCAGCAATAAACGCACAGAATGGCCCCTTGGCATCGACAGCCCCGCGACCGTACAGGATATCATCGACGATGCGTACGGGTATGGTGCCCGGTGCTGTATCGATGTGCCCCAGCAACACGATATGCGGTCCTTGTTGCCCAATCGTTCCAATCACATTGCCAACAGAATCAATATGGCTCGTGATGCCGCGGGCTGTCATTGCCGACGACAGCATGGCGGCCACTTCCCCTTCGTTCGTCGAGAAGCTGGGGATTGCGACAGTGTCATAGAGTAATTGGACGTCGGGCGTGATCATGCCAACACCTCACGGAGGACGGTGACGACTTCTGCGAGTTCGGCATCGGTGATGACCAGTGGCGGCAATAGACGGAGCACATTTGGTCCTGCCGGCAGTGCCAGTACCCCGCGTTGCATCAGGGCGACGAGGGTGGGCTGGACACGTTCTTTGAGTTCGAGACCGACAAGCAGACCAGCACCACGGACCTCGCGCACTTTGCTCAGATTGGCAGAGCGCAGTGCATCCATCAAGGCTGTTCCTTTGCGAGCGGTTTGGGCACACAAATCCTCACTGAGAATGGCACGCAATGCAGCGCGTGCCGCAGCACAGGCAAGCGGATTGCCGCCGAATGTCGAGCCGTGACTCGCTGGTGCAAATCCCCCGAGCCGCTCATGTATGGCCAGCGCACCCATGGGCATGCCGCCTGCCATGGACTTTGCCATCACCAGCAAATCCGGAGTGACCCCCGCCTGGGTGATTGCGAACAGACTGCCGGTGCGGCCGAACCCAGTCTGCACCTCATCGACGATCAATAGTGCCCCGTGTTGGGCACAGAGGGCTGCAGCTGCTGTCAAAAAACCTGGTGAGGCTGGGCGCACGCCGCCCTCGCCCTGGACGGGCTCGACGATGACAGCGGCAGTCTGGTCGTTGATGGCTGCCGCGAGGGCTTCGATACGGTCGTAGGGCACATGGCTGACACCGGCAATCAACGGTTCAAATGGCTCGCGGTATTTGGGTTCGTAGGTTGCAGATAATGCGCCCATCGTGCGACCGTGGAACCCGCGCATCATTGCGATGATGTTTGGCCGACCGGTGGATAAGCGGGCAAATTTGAGCGCAGATTCGACCGCTTCGGTGCCAGAATTGCACAAAAACACTCGGCCCATACCAACGGGCATGGCAGCACCGAGTTCGTCGAGGTAGGCTGCTCGCTGGTCGTTGTGAAAAATCTCGGGGCAACTGATGAGTTGAGTCGCTTGCTGCTGGATTGCAGCAACGACCGCAGGATGTGCATGCCCCAAATTCGCCGATCCTTGTCCCCCCACGCAATCAACATAACGATTCTCGTCTGCATCCCAGAGTATTGCGCCAGAGCCGCGCACGATGGCGATGCCACGTTTGCTATAGGTACCACTGGTACGCTGGTCTTCGCGGGCGATAATGTCTGCATTCTGCATGGAAGTGTATGGGTGCATCATGGATTCCTTGTTTGTACAACGGATAGGGGAGAAAACGTACAACCTACACAGGTCTGTACAGTACTACACGATGGATTTATGAGATAGTCGTCCCATGTCCCGCCAAGGCAATGCTGATGGGGTTGGCAATGCGTGCATCGCCCATGATAACGGTTGATACCCCACCTGCGAGTGCCTCTGCTGCCCCCATGACTTTCTTTTTCATCCTACCCTGCGCAACATCCA
The DNA here is from genome assembly GCA_947474225.1 of Roseiflexaceae bacterium. GTDB lineage: Bacteria > Chloroflexota > Chloroflexia > Chloroflexales > Roseiflexaceae > UBA965. The sequence continues at coordinate 11,132 of CANJHS010000015.1, forward strand.
TATAGCTGTTGATGTCGGCGCGTGGGATGATGCGAATCAACGACGATTCATCAGGGAAGGCGCGGAGTAACCCAGGGACACTCGACAAGAGAAGTAAGGTCTCCGCCCGGAGGGCGACTGCTATCTGAGCAGCTGCACGATCGCCATCGACATTCAACGCATCACCCTGATGACTGCACGCAATGGGTGCAATGACTGGGACAACACCGGCATGGCGGAGGGCGTTGAGGAGGGTGCTGTTGACGCCGTCTATCGTACCGGTGCGGTCGTCGCGCAGCATGAGTTGTTTGCCGTTTTCGACGATGCGGAGTGTGGCCTTGCGCTCTGCCCGCAAGAGTTGACCGTCGAGGCCACTACAGCCAAATGCGTTTACACCGCGTTGCTGGAGCAACTCGACGATGCGTTTGTTGATTTTGCCGGCATACACCATCAGAAAACTATCCATGGCAGCCTGGTCGGTATAGCGGCTGACGTGCCCCGATGCTGTGGTGACGAACCGCGGCGGCGTACCCAACGCAGTCGCGACACGGTTCGTCTCGTGCGAGCCGCCGTGTACCAATACAATCTCGATGCCGCGGGCTGTCACGGCAGCGATATCGTCACAGAGTGCCGGGTAGTCGATATCGGCACCGCCGCCTACTTTAATGACGAGCATGATCGTTCTCCTTGTATGCCGGGAGCATGGGTTCGCGGTCCGCAAGGGTTGCCACGAACATCGCAATCACGATGAGCACTGCCCCGATGTATAAACCTGGACTCTGTGGTTCGGCCAGGAGCACTAATCCAATCAACGACCCCACCACCGGTTGGACAAAGAGCGTCATCGCACCCAAGCTCGAACCGGCACTGCGGATGACCCAAAACCAAAGGAGATAGCTCACAACAGACGTCGCAACCGCCATGTAGACTACTGCGCTCCAGGCTGCTACCGACGCATTGGGAATGGCATGGTGAACGAATGCCCAGCCCAGCACCGGAATCCAAACCAGCATGCTGCCGGTGTACGTCCAGCGCAGAATCGTTAATGGTTGGTATGTCTGCGCAAAGCGCGCGCCTAGCACCGTGAATACAGACTCGCACAGCAGTGCCAACAAGACCAATGTATTCCCCAATGCACGATTGGGAGCATATGAACTATCTGGTGCACCGCCAAACGTCAGCACCATGACGCCGATGATGCCCAGAATCAGCCCGATACGCTTTTGCGCACCGATGTGTTCACGGGCAACCAACCAGGCGAGTATGGTGGTGAAAATGACCTCACCGATGATCATTAACGACGAATCAGTCGCTGTCGTCAACGATAACCCGCGATAATCCAAAAACTGCGCACAGGCCACGGTCAGCAACCCAAGACCTGCCAGCGTCAGCACGTCGCGCTGCGGTACCGATTCACGTGGGGCGATGCCGCTCAGTCGTAACCCCCAAAAGCAAGCGGTTGCCATGCTGATGCGCAATCCGGCCAGGTAGAGCGGGTCGAACGTATCGATGGCCAATTTGCCGATGGCGTGTGATGAACCCCATAGGACATTGGCCAGCACCAGTAGCAATACTGCACGGAGTCGTGTCATATCTGTGCCTCCCGGAGTTGCGCTCGCATTGACAGACAGATCGATCCAAAGACAAAGAGCGCACCCACAATACGACTCGATGTGATGGGATCACCCAGGATGAGCACTCCAATAAATGCCCCGACCAATGGTTGGACAAACAGAACTATCGTTGTTGCCGTGGCACCGATGACTTTGACCGCATAGAACGACAGAAAAATACACAACACCGATGTCACGAGTGACTGATAGAGCAACCCGAGGATGCTCGCAGTCGTCACCGCGGGGAATTGCCCCGAGACAATGTAGTAGATGAGTACCGGCCCCCAAAAAATCATACTGACCACATTGACATATGTCATCATGCTTACGGTATTGTTGCGGGCCAAAAAGACGCCACCGCGCACCGTGTAGTACGCACAACACAATAAATCTAACAAGAACAGAATATCGCCGAGCACCCGATTTGGCGCGCTGCTTGTGTTGTGCCCTACCGAACCGGTGATTAGAATTACAGCGCCCACCGCACCGATGGCAATGCTTATCCAGCGTGCCCGATGAATCTGTTCACGCAGAAGCCAGCGTGCCAAAAACGCGGTGAAAATGACTTCACCTATCACCAACAGCGAAATATCTGATGCCAGAGACAGCGCAATCCCCACGTAGCCCAGTATGAATCCTGCTACATTCATGACCACACTCAACCCTGCCATGGGCCAACGGTCCTGGGGCTGAATGGCTGGGTACTTACCGCGCCACTGAATAGCCAGCATCACCACACTGGCAATGGCAATCTGCAACGCGCTCAGCAGTGCAGGGGGGAAAACCGCCATGGTCGCTTTAGATACCGATGCGCCGGCGCCCCAGGCGATATTTGCTACTAATAAGCCGAAGTAGGCCCATGTCTGTTTGGTCATAGATGTCTTGCTTTTCGTCGCTGGCTAAGTGGCTATGCCGGTTCACCTTCGACTGATTCTGGAGCCTGCTGTCGTTCTGGAATACCGCTTATCAGCAACGCACTGATTACCAACACCCCACCTATGATGAATGTCAAGGTGATCGGATCCCCCATCACCTGTATACCGACCACTGCACCCACGAGCGGTTGGAACAACAACGCGACCGCGGCAACGGTTGCTCCGACCGCACGCACACCATTGAACCAGAGGAAGTAGCAGAGAATCGAAGTGACCAACGCCATATAGACCGATGCACCCAATGCAGAAGCTGATAATCGGGCAAGCTCGCCCGTGTATCCGTAGTACGCCAACACAGGCACCCAGACGACGAGACTCGCAATATTCACCCACGCAAGCATGCTTATCGAGTCGTTACGCTCCAGGTACGCTGCGCCTCGCACGGTGTAGTACGATTCGCAGGCAAGACAGCCGAGGACCAAAATGTTTCCGAGCAAACGGTTCGGAGCCGTTTCGGTGTTATGCCCTGCCGCACCGGTTATGAGGATGATTGCCCCCGCGGTGCCCACAATCAATCCAATCATGCGGTTGCGCGTAATCCGCTCGCGCAGCAGCACATAGGCAAATATCGCAGTGAAGATAACTTCGCCGACGATGAGGAGCGAACTGTCAGAGGACAACGTCAGTTTGATCCCGGTATACGCCAAAACGAAACTTGCCACAATGCCAATCATGCTGAGTCTGACCAGCGGCCAGCGATCCCCGACATGCACGGCAGGTCTGCGCGTCGTCAATTGGATGAGCACCAATAGTGGTGCGGCGATGCACAAACGAAGTGCGGCAAGGAGGAACGGGGGCGCATCAGTGAGTGCGGATTTCATGACGGCGTGTGAACTCCCCCAGAGGATACAAGCCACGATCATACCGAGCATCGCAAGTGTCGAGCGTTTCATGGGTCTACTGCCTTCTAACACACTAGAGTGGATGGAGTCCAATCATATCGAGACTGGTTCGTTCTGCGATCCCGCACATCAAATTGAGGCACTGCACTGCGCTACCGGCAGCGCCTTTCATGAGATTATCGATCGCACAGATGCTCACGATGCGGCCTGACTCGGGATCAAGGTCAAAGCCGACATCGGCCATATTTGTCCCGCTGAGGAGCTTTGGTTCAGGCAGCCGATGGATGCCACCCCGTTCGCGGACGATGCGCACAAACGGCTCGTCGCGGTAGCAGGCACGATAGGCCTTCCAAAGCGATTTTTCGTCGGTCGTCGTGCTGGGCAGGCAGTGCACTTGGGCGACGGCACCACGAACCAGTTCGACACTGGTAATGCTCAAGTGGACGTTCGTTAGCCCTGTGCTTTGGATCACCTCTGCAGTATGGCGGTGCCCTGTGGGCGCATACGAGCGCACGACACCGCTCCGCTCAGGATGATGAGAGCCATCGTTGCTCTGTGCGCCACCTTCAGATGATCCGACTTTGATATCGCTGACGACGACATCCGTAGGAGCAACGATGCCGGCGCGTACCAACGGCAACAGGGCAAGGGTTGTGGCAGTGGCGTTACACCCCACGCCGCTGACGTAGTCGGCATCACTGATAGCAGCCCTATTCAGCTCCGGGAGACCGTAGACGAATCGCGGCAGCCACTCGGGATGTGGATGTGCCTCGCCATACCAACGGACATAATCCGCTGGGTTATTGAGACGGAAGTCTGCAGAACAATCGATAATTTTAGGTGCCAACGTGGCAAATACATCGATGTTGTGGGCAGCAGATCCATGCGGAAGTGCCAAAATCAACACATCGCAACGAGTTAACAGCGTCTGACTGGTAAACAACAGGTCTGTCACTCCACGCAGATGTGGGTGGGGGCCGCTGACGGGCTTACCGGCGAGTCGTTCCGACGTAACCTGTTGTATGGTCACGTCAGGGTGCCGGAGCAAAAGCCGCAGTAATTCCCCGCCGACGTAGCCACTGCCACCGACGATCGACACATTAATCATGAGCGCTCCCCGTCACCATTCCCCGTAGATATGCGTCTGCCCAGAGAAAAGCCGTAAGTGTCAATCCATCGCGGATTTCGTTGCGGGCAATCATCTGCCAGATTTCGCTCGGAGTGAACCAACGAATCGACATAATTTCGTTCGTGTCACTAATCGGCGCGACGACCGCGACGTCGTGGCCGATGTAGGCGTAGAATGTCTGGTTGCTACTGCCGTTGGCAGGGTGGTATTGGCCGAGTTTGGTGTAGTGGCCAGCAGTAGCGCCACACTCTTCAAAGAGTTCGCGCGCTGCAGCTTCTGCATCGGATTCACCGGCGTCGACCCGTCCGGCCGGGACTTCCCAGTGGGTTCGATCAACGATGAATCGATAGTGCTCAACCAAGAGGATTGCCCCATCGGCCCGCATCGGAACTACCCCAACTGCCGGGCGTGGGTAGTCGACCACGTGATGCTGCGGAATGATGGATCCATCGGGCAACTGCACATCGTCTTGGTGCAGGCTGACCCATTCACTCTGGTGGATGGTGCGTCTGCCGAGGACACGCCATGGACGTTCGGTCATATGCCGCTCCGTTTCCCTTGGGCGACTTCGAGGGTGTAATCGATGATACGCCCCGGGATGTTGACCCCCGTAGGCGTAATGCTATTGCGGAATTCCATGGTGTAGTTGACTTCGTTGATAAGCAGTTCGCCGTCGCTGCTTTCGAGCACATCAATAGCCACGACGCCGCCACCGACTGCTTTGGCAGCATTGATGCAAATCTCGGCAAGGGCCGGCGTAATCGGACAAGCTGAGGCTGCTCCACCACGCGCCGTATTGGTAATCCAGTGCTTGCTGGTACGGTAGATTGCGCCGATGCACTCGTCACCGATGACAAATGCCCGGATGTCGCGCATGTTGGGCTTGGCGACGTATTGTTGGATGTAGAAAATCGAATGGTGGTACGACCCCAGGACTTCCTTGTGCTCCAGGATCGCTTCGGCGGCCTCACGGTCATTGACTTTGGCGATCAACCGCCCCCAAGATCCAATCGCAGGTTTGAGGACAACTGGGTAGCCGAGTGACTCGATTGCTTCGAGAGCCGATTCCGGCGTGAATGCCATTAAGGTCTTGGGTGTCGGCACGTTGTGTTTGATGAGTGCCTGGGTGGTCAGGAACTTGTCACCGCAAATACGGGCGACATGGGCGGTGTTGACCGTAGGGATGCCCGCATCGTTGAGGGCGTGTAACGCATACAGGGCGCGCGAGTGATGAATGGACCGTTCGAGGACGACGTCGTATGGGTAGCGACCGGCATTGAGGTCAAAGATGAGCTCATCGTCGTTGAGGCGCACATACGCGATTCCACGGGCTTCCATCTCGGCGAAGATGAGTTTTTCTTCGACCCGGATGCGTGAACAGAGAACTCCGATGCGCATGACATACTCCTGTGTGGGGTTATTCGCCCCAGTCTTCTCCGACCTCAGGGGCGAGGTCGAGGCGCGGCGGGTCAATCGAGACGACTTCGAGTTCTGCGGCACAATCAGGGCAAACTACGATCTCACCGATGACGGTCCCGGGTGCCAATGTGATGTGTGCATCACATTCTGGACAGACTGCTGTTGCCATTGCGTTTTTCCTTTGTTGTGACTCTATTGGCCAATCATATGGAGGGCTTGACGCAGGTCATGGATCAAGTCGTCGACGTGTTCGATGCCCACTGATATGCGCAGCAGATTGGGGGGTGTGGTACTGGTCGGTCCCTCAATTGAGAAGCGATGTTCAATCAGACTCTCGATGCCGCCCAGACTGGTCGCTCGTGTGAAAAGCTGTACGTTTGCCAGAACTGTCAGAGCTTCGGCTGCACCACCGCGCACCAAAACCGACAGCATGGCACCGAATCCCCCAGTCATTTGGGCTGCCGCAATGCTGTGGCCGCGATGACTGGCGAGCCCCGGGTAGTAGACTGTTTCGACGGCGGGATGATCCGCCAAGAACTGGGCCAACGCCAGTGCGTTGGCTGCCTGCTGGCGCACACGAATCGCCAGGGTACGAATCCCTCGCAGAATCAGCCAGCAGTCAAACGGCGAAGGGACAGCGCCGCTCAGTGTCTGGACGACCTGGGCGCGTGCACTGACGTCGTCGATACGCGCAAAAATCAACGTACCGCCTGTCACATCGGTGTGCCCACTGATAAATTTGGTGGTCGAGTGCATGACGATGTCGGCACCTAATGAGAGCGGGCGCTGCATCATCGGCGACGCAAAGGTATTGTCCACAGCGAGCAGTGCGCCGTGTGCATGGGCAAGTTCGGCAACAGCGCGGATATCGGTTATCGTCATCGTTGGATTCGATGGGGTCTCAACCCATACCAGTTTAGTCTGCGGAGTGAAGGCAGCCTGTACTGCCGCTAGATTACTCATATCGACATACGAAGCGATCAAACCAAAGTGCTCGTAGAATTCACGCATCAAACCGCGGGTACCAAAGTACGATTCCGCCGGGACAATCACGTGATCGCCAGATTTGAGCATCTGGTAGGCCGCATTCGTAGCTGCCTGGCCAGAAGAAAAAGCATATGCGACAGCACCTCCTTCGAGCGCAGCTAAGGTTTCTTCGAGCGCTTTGCGGTTCGGGTTTTGGCTCCGACCATAGATATATCCCGATGGAATTGTATTGTCGGGCTGGCGTTCGAACGTCGTCGACATCACAATCGGCGGGACGACTGCACCGGTTGTTGGGTCGACGTGATTGCCGAGGTGGACAGCCTGTGTTTCGATGCGGTGATTTGGTTGCGACTTGCTCATGCGATGCTACTCCATAATGCGGCGATTCCAAAGCAAAAAATAATGACTCCTGAGAGTCTGTTCATCCACAACATGCCCTGCGGCGTGATGTCGCGTCCCAACCAGGTGGTCAGCTGTGAGAGGGTCAGCCACCACAGCGCCGATCCCGCACCAACGCCTGCGACGAGCGCAATGGCGTCGTTTTGTGCCAAATGGCTCACGCCGCTCATCCCGCTGAATAAGCCAATAAAAACCAAAATGGTAGCGGGATTGGTGATGGTGAGGGCCAGTGTCGACAGGTACATGTTGCCCGGTTTGACCGTGGCGGTCTGTGTCGGTATACTCCGGGTCGTCTGCCACCCCATATAGAGCAACAAAAAACCGCCGATGACGGCGGCAGGGCGTTGGAATTGGGCGAGTGCGGTCAGACCAAATGCAGCCAATACTCCATAGAACGTATCGGCAGTTGCGGCTCCTAACCCGGACGCAAATCCCGCTCGCCAACCGTGCGCCAGAGTGCGCCGAATGCACAGAAGTCCAATCGGGCCGACTGGCGCCGCAATGGTAAGCCCCAAAATGATACCGCGCACGAACGATTCCATCGACACCCCTTCCCCTGTGTTGTTATATAAAAATCCCGCCTCACCGGTCTGGTGAGGCGGGCTTGCAAAAGACAAGCACACTCAACCAGACACGTGGTCCGGCTTCTTCGCGCGCTTCATCTGTTTGGTACTTTGGATTGACATCGATACTCCTTGATACTAAACTATATCACATTGGCGGAATGTATGTCAAAAGCGTTCCTGTGAGCGTTCTTCGAAGGTCGACGCGCTCATGTGTTTGCTGACGCATCCTTTGATGATTGGTTTGCACAACCGATAAAGCTCTCTGTGGGTTATCACGCAGGGAGCGAAGCGCACGCGGGGCGTGTATCTGCAATGTGGTGATATAATTTGAACTGTAGACAGTCTTTTTGAAGCACAAATGCATGCGTGTTCGAACGCTGCTCGGAGGATGTTGATGGGAAGTAACGCTCATTGGGGACGTATTCATACCCGTTTGCATCAGTATGTAGCGTATCTCCTCCAACATCCCAAATCGACGCTGTCCTGGTTCGTGACGCTCCTGGCAGTACTCTATGCGACAAGCCTGATTTTTGGGCTGCGGCACATGAATAGTGATGATAATTACTATCAGCTCGCTACCATTAAGTTCTTTGCCAAACCAGTAACACCGCAGATTATCTTCGATACGATGACACGCAAAAACCGATTGCGACTCTTCAACACCTTTATCGAACGTGTCATGGGCAGATTACAAGAATCTGCGTTTTTATATGATGTTTTAAATATTTCCAACTTGGTTCTGTGTTATGCGATGTTAGCCTGGTTGGTTGCACGACTCAGTTCTCGTGCGACGGCACAAATGCTCATTGTGGCAGTCTGCATGCTTTTTCCCCTCCATTTTGCATATACTATCCCACAGTCATACCCGGTCGAGTTCATTTGGACGCTCACTTGTCTCTGGACTTCGGCGATTCTCCTCGATTCGTACCTCCTGCAGCCCCGCCGCGGTGTGTTGATTTGGGGTGTTTTGCTGTTCTTTTTGTCGCTCAACGGGCAAGAATACAACTTTGTGCTGAATCCGCTGGTTATCGCCATCACCATTGCGTTCCGTGTGCGCATGCAACGTAGCGTACTGCCATGGAAAATGATTGCGTCGCTCGCTGGATCGTTTGCGGGGTACCTCGCGCTGTTTGGTGCGAATTTTGCGTACCATTACGTCGTGTTGGGGCGGCAATCATCTCGAACCGCAGTCTCGTTGGATCTCGTGGCGTGGCTGCATGCTATGGGTGGGCATTTTCGCGTTTCGGTGCTGCCTATCGGACTTTTGGATGGCATTCGATTATTCACAAATAATACTCAATTCGGGTTTGAATTTCCCAACGAATTTACCTATTCCACGTTTTTTACCGGTCATCAAGATTGGGTTTCGATGGGAATTGTGTTCGTGGGAGCTTTCTTGATTTGGTTTTTTATGCTCTCCGCTGTTTCGCTCTCTCGATTACAGCGTGCTGTTCTGTTGGGGATAGGGTTCTCAATCATGTGTGTGCCCGCGGCCGTTGTCTCGACCTCAAAACTCTATCAGAAGTTGTTTGTGTCAGAGTTAATCAATGGTCATGTCACCTCTTTCCATGTCCATGTTGGGTTATCAATTATCCTCGTCGCGTTGGCGAGTTGGTTTTTTCAGATACGCAGTCATGCCACGGCGAGACTCGTGGGTATCGTCCTTGTCGTGACAATGTTGGCAGCATTTCAGACAATTGTCTTTCGCTACAACACGACCAACCGGCAAGTCATGAACTACGCGATGCAACGTTGGCATGCCATTGCGCTTGTTGCGAAGTATCAGAAGACACTCCCGGGTGGATTGGAGACACTTACACTCTCGTCTGATACACTATTCAATCGGGTCGGGGTTGCAGGAGCACCAACCTTGCCGGAGGGAACTTCTAACTATTGGACACGCTACGTGCAAGGTATCCACGGTGTACCGTGGACTTTTGTCTCCGAAAAATTATCCAGCACTGATGCGCACTATCCACGATTTGAATATGCGGTACAGACAAGTGGGAGACCAGTGAGCTTTTTGCTTGATCGCTGTGATCAACCTGACTGTGTGCGATTCACCGTGATAAGAGAAGAACCGATTGACACCACTGTCGTCATCGACCGCACAACGGTCTTGCCCGTGCTTGGCGCTGACTGGCGATGTACAGAGGTGTGTTTTGTCGTCCGCGACGTTGCTACGTCGGGTCTGCAGCATCCGCCGTCTGTGCGTTCACCGCAGATTGCGAAGTCATTACTCATCCAGGCAATACGTAGTCCATTTGGTTATATGCGTGCAGATTTTGGAACACACGCAGCGCCGTAATGCTGCGAGCTTCTCTTTGATTTTCAATGTCTTGTGACAGTGGGAAGAGGCATAACAGTGAAATACGTTTTGCGTGAGCGTTTTTTGCACTTTTCGTCACAGATACGGGCACTCTTTTTGCCATGGACGTACCGCACGACGGTCATCGTCTATATCGTATTGTTCTTGTCCATTATGGTGCCACCGCTCGTCCGAGGATACGCCATTATACCGACTAGTCTGGCAAAGAGTGCTGCGCAACGGACACTGCCTGCTGGTTTTCTGGAATCGCCGAACTGGAGCGATTCTATGAACGTCTTTATGCCGACGATGTATGCACATCTGCACGCACCACGTTCGGGATGGAATGCGATTTGGAACCCGTACCTCGAGATGGGTCGGCCACTTCGACCAGAGTGGGGGTTCACCCCGGCATATCCATTGACCTGGTTGCTGACGCTGTTTACGCATGATCAGATACTCTTGGCGACGCTCTTTTCGTTCCATATTTGCTTACTTGCGGGATTGTGGTTGATTGGGATTGCCAAGGAACATGTACTCGATCCATTTGCGGCACTCATCGTCGCAGGGTTGGCTGCGACGGCACCGTATTTTTTTCAATTGATGACCCACTATACCTATATCGCCATGCCTGCATGCTTTTTTGGGGTGGTCTACGTCCTTCGTCGTTGGGTACGCATCCGCGATGTATGGGGCGCACTCGGCATCGTTTGGCTGTGTTATAGCTATGCCATTATGGGGTACTACCAAGAGCAGGTCTATGGCTACTACATGCTGTTGGGCTATGTCGTCGTACTGGCCTGGTCGATGCGCACAAACAAGCGGGAATTACTCATCTGGCTGACATCGCTCGCTGGGCTCGTAGCGATAGCAGGTATTCTCCTGGTCCCGTATATGTATGATTTTGTGCAGAATGTCCGGTTGTCGGTACGGAGCGAGAACACATTCGATTTTTTCAAAAACGTGATTAATCTATATAGTTCATTCGGGACGAGCATGCGCGTGATGGTCCGTGCAATCGCTCCAGAACTGGTGGGGAGCCCGCGCATCCCTGAATTGCCACAACCAGCCGTCGGGTACGGCCAGAGTCCTATTCTGCTGGCATTTGTCGTGCTTGGTGCGGCGCGGGCCTGGCGTACCCAGTGGTTCTGGCTGTTATGTATCGCAGTGTTGATTGTAGTGAACGTCTCAGAGTCACTTTTTCAGTTTATGTTTGATCATCTATTTTTTAATCTGAGTCGAACCAAACCGCTCTTCATCATGGTTATACCGATGGTGATTGTGGCGTTGTTCGGTGCCGATTCATTTTTTCGTGCATGGCACAGCAAAACTTCGACTCCCCGTGTCGTCGTGTTTGCGGTTGTGCAAGCATTCATCGTTCTGTTTGTGACGTACGCGGCATACTCCAGCTACTTTAATCATGAACCCGATTGGCGCGTCATCATCACCAACGGAATTATCGCAGTGTTGTTGGTCGCAATGATTTGGCTGCGCAACAGGGCGTTGTGGTTGCTCGTGGTGACGGTATTTGTGGCAGGAGTGAGTACGCCATATCTGCTTTGGAACCCTCGGGCGGCGGTGGTTGAGTCATCACCGTATATCACCGAGGTGCGTGTACTGCTGGCAGATGGCGGGAGAATCGGGCGTACGCTCGAGATGGGCCCAGTTCTAACGCCTAATTCGAGTGTTTTGTTCGATGTATTATCCGTCCATTCGCTCAATAGTGTTTTGCCCGCACGGTATGTGCGCTATGTGGAACAACTCGGTGGCACGATTATCAACCATAGTATTCTCGCCAAAGAAATTGCTCCCGATTATGGAAGCCTCGCCTTTTGGATGTCAGATATCCGTATCATGACGACCATCCTTGACCTCTCGGCGGTTCCGCAACTCACCCTCGCCAAAAAAGTTGCAGGGATCAAGCTATATCGCGTCCTCGATACGATGGGGTGTTGCATCCAGGTTCCCATGGGAGTGCGTGATCCAGTCAATGGTCACGAAGTCACGATAAGCGATCCACGGCCCAACGGGTATCAGCGTTTGCGCAAAACACTCGATATGGGCGACATCTACGAGGTGCAGACGGCAGATTCCGAACCAGGGCTCATTGTCATCAGCCAACAATATCACCAGCAATGGCATGTCTTTGGGTGGGATTCTACGGAGTGGATTCCGCTCGAGCCGGTTGCCGTCAATGGCCTCTTCCAAGGCGCAGTTGTACCCGCTGGGGTTGAGCGCGTGCGCTTCGAGTTCCGACCCATGGTGCGCTATGTTTGGATTGCCCATTTATTTTTTGGTGGTGCGCTCCTGGCAGCCGTGGGTGTGAGCTATCGCAAGCGGAAAACTGCAGTGTCGGAATCGAATTCGTCCCAAGTCGAGCAGATATAATACGCCTACCTGAGATTTGCATCGTCGAGAGAAGAGGTTGTTATGCAGATCAACCCAGGCATCTTCAAAGCCTATGACATCCGTGGCATCTACCCGACGGAACTCGACGAAGCCGGCGCGTATGCCATTGGACGGGCGTTTGCAACCTATGTGAAGGCCACCGACGTCGTCGTGGGCCACGATATGCGTCTATCCGGACCATCCCTGTTTGCCGAAGTCACGCGTGGTCTCATTGATCAAGGCGCAAATGTCGTCGAAATTGGGTTGGTCAGCACAGACCAGTTCTACTTCGCCTGTGCGCAACTCGGCCTCCCAGGCATGATGGTGACTGCCTCACACAATCCCAAAGACTATAACGGTTTCAAGATGGTCCGCAAGATGCCGTATTTGCTCAGCGGCAACGAAGGAATCGGCGACCTGCGCACGATTGTACAGACCGATGCCTATGCACCGGTGTCCAGCAAAGGGACGCGTCGGAGCATCGACCTGTCAGAACAATTCATCGACCACATGCTGTCACTCATTGACATCGACGTGATTCGGGCTGCAGGCCCGATGACGTTTGTCGCTGATACTGGCAACGGCACCGTCGGCCCTATCCTCGAGCGTGTCTACAAAAAACTCCCCGTGAACTTCGTCGGTATGTATCTGACTCCCGATGGTAATCTGCCCAATCATGGGTTGGATCCGCTCCAACCCGAAAACCGGGCAGAACTCGAACGGCGAGTGGTTAGCGAAAAAGCATTGGCTGGATTTGCTTTCGACGGTGACGGAGACCGCTTCTTTGCCGTCGATGACCGTGGTCATTTTGTCTCGGGTGACTTTTTCACCGCGCTTATGGCTCGATATCTGCTCAAACGTACCCCCGGTGCAAATATTGTCTACGACGTCCGTGCGTCTTGGGCAGTCCCGCAGATGGTCGCTGCTGCAGGTGGTACCGCATTAGAAGAACGCGTTGGGCATGCCTTTATCAAACGCCGCATGGCAGACGACGATGTGTTGTTTGGTGGTGAAGTGACGGGGCATTACTATTTCAAAGACTTCTTCTTTGCAGATTCTGGGTTGCTCCCGTCGCTGCTGACGGTAGAAATGTTGGCTAGGGAACGGACGACATTGTCGGCACTCCTCAAACCTATCGAAGCGAAGTACTTCATTTCGGGCGAAATCAATTCGAAAGTAGCAGATTCTGCTGCGGTGTTGACTGCGCTGCGGGCGAAGTATAGCGATGCAACAATCGAAACGCGCGATGGATTGTCGATTATCTACCGTGATTGGCACTTCAACGTGCGTACCTCCAATACCGAGCCATTGATACGACTGAATCTCGAGGCAATGGATCACGCTACGATGGAAGCACGCCGCGACGAAGTCATTGCAATTATCCGTGGCTAGACCGTGTGACATTTATCTCATTCGTGATGATTCCGGGGCAGACTGTCTGCCCCGGTTTTGGTGAGACATGCAGAGTGCCATTCGCCGGTTTGCGACACGCCGTTATGGGGTCAATGATGCTGCATTCTTGATGGCGTTGGCGTTTGCACTGTCTGCGCTGTTGGGGGTTGTCCGGCAGATTATGATAGGCGCGACCTTCGGCGATGGAGCGACCGCTGCAGCGTATTATGCAGCAGCCCGTTTGCCCGAAACGCTGATAACGTTGGTAGCTGGCGGTGCATTGACTGCAGCACTGGTTCCCGTCCTCGTCCGTGAGTCGGACGAGATGCAACAGCGTATTGTCAGTGCCATGCTGAGCATTGTGACGGTTGGAGTGGTGACCGTATCGCTCTTGGGAATTGTCTGCGCCGATTGGTTGGTACGTCTGGTTATCCTCCCGGGGAGTCCGGCGGCGACGCAAGCGCTCACAGCGTCGTTGACTCGCTTGTTGTTTGCACAACCGTTGTTGTTGGCTGTGGCGAGTCTTTTGTCGGCAACGCTGTCGGCCCATACACGGTTTGGAATGATTGCCATAGCGTACGTGTCGCACAATCTCACAATTATTCTTGGTGTCTTGGCGGCACGGTCGTTCCCTTTGTTGTCGGTCTATGGACCGACGTTGGGATTGGTGGGGGCAGCTGTCGTCAAGATGCTCTTTGTCTGGTGGGGTTTTCGCCTCAATGGCATGAAGCTCAGATGGCATTGGGAACCAACACTGCCACAACTTCGCACCATCCTGTTCCTTGCAGTGCCGACTGCCTTGTCCGTGACGGTGAACTATGCAGGTACGCTGGTGGACACGTCGTACGCATCGCAGATTGGTGTGACCGCAGTGGCTGCACTCTACAGTGGCTGGCTATTAGCTGACATGCCCACGCGGCTGATAGGTTCGGCAATCGGGCAAGCGGTATTCCCACATTTGGCAGCGGCTGCTGCGCACCAGGAAGGAGCGCAACTCAAGCGGCTGTTTGGTCGCACGACGCTCATCGCGGTCTTCCTCTGTATCCCTGTCGTTCTGCTCCTGTGGTTTGCTGGTCGCGGTGCTATTGCAATTGTCTTGGAACACGGGGCATTTGACGCTGCAGCAGGCGATCGGACCTATGCGGTGCTACAGTGGTATGCGATTGGATTACCTGCCTATGTGACTACCGAATTATTGTCGCGTTTGTTGAATGCACTACAAGATGCGCGTTCTCCGTTTTATACCAATATCGGGCAACTGTGTGGGAAGGCGATAATTTTGACGGTCGTCGGCGTTTCAGGAGGGATGTTGAGCGTTCCTATTGCCCATAGTGTAACATGCATACTCGAAACGGTCGTCCTTGCGTTCGTCGTATGGCGCCGTTTTGCATTGCTGAGTCCCTCAAAGAGTTCGTAGGATGAGAGATGCTTGCACTCTGATATGTGTGAGCAACAGAGGTACATGCGTTGAAAATTCGCAGAGCGACCGTTGTCATGGTCAGCATCTTCGTTGTGCTGGCGGGATTGTTGGGAGGGCTGTGGTACCGCTATGTCCGCCCATTGACCCATCAAGAAGCGATACACGAAATCCATGCTTCATTTGCGGATAGTCAGGCAAAAAACACTCCCTCGAGTGGGATACAGGTACGGATTATATCGTCACATTTTGGGGTTGATGATGCATTTGCAATCGGTACCTACCATGCGGATGGCGAACATGCATTGACACCGAATCAGCCGTTCCATGTTGCCAGTATCGGTAAGTTGTTCACCGCAGTGACTATGATGCAATTAGCAGAAGAGGGAAAACTCGAAATAGCAGACCCCGTTTCAAAATACCTACCCACTGACGTATTGTCAGGGCTGTTTGTTGTCAGCGGGGTTGATTATGCAGGTGAAGTCACGATTTCTCAACTGATGGAGCACACCTCGGGAGTCGCAGACTATTTTGCTGATCCTGTTGACAGCGGATTGACTGTGCAACAAGACATTGTTGCCAACCAGCAGACAGTCTGGACTCCTGCAGCGTTGCTCGCTGTTTCACGGACACGCCAGCATGCTGTAGGTGCGCCGGGCAAACAATTTCATTATTCTGATACGGGATACATTCTGCTTGGGCTGCTGATTGAATCCGTTGAACAAAAGCCGTTCCACGATGTGTTAGCGTATCGTTTTTTTGAGCCCTTGGGTATGGTTGATACGTATATGCCATTCCGTTCGAAGCCTATTAACCCCCGGCCGTTGCCAATGGCCGATACCTGGTTGGATGGAGTTAACATCCGATCTGCCCAGAGTATCACGGCTGACTGGGCGGGAGGCGGGGTAGTTAGTACTCCCGATGATCTGTTGCGCTTTGCCCAGGCACTCCACACATACAAACTTATCAGCAAAGAATCATATCTCCGCATGATTACGATGCGGAATCAGTTCATGACGGGGTTGTATTATGGGGTAGGCGTGATGGCAGTCCGTTTTGGTGAATTTTCGTGGACGCTCGATTACCTCCCCGAATCGCTTGGCCATCTAGGAATTTTGGCGACACATCTGTGGTACGAGCCGCTGACTGACACGTATATCATCATGAACTTTGGGTCGAATGCACAGCTCGAGTCAAGCTTTGGGGATTTCATCACGCTCGAAACGACGCTCCGGCGCATCAGCCTGCCTCAACCCTGACGCATCGAGCGGTCAGTGTTACAATAGAATGTCTGAGGCGGAATGATGGCCGCAGGAACACGGCCGTTGCCGACAAGAGAACAAAGAACATCGACGCCGGGACACCACGTGCCCGTCTGAAGGGAAATATATGCAAAAGGGTGCAGAATGTATCGTGACGCCACACGCGATGGCGCAGGGCGGCGATGCGGTTGGTCGTATTGATGGGCTCGCGTGTTTCATTCCAGGGGCGTTGCCGGGAGAAGAAGTCAAGGTCAAAATAACCCAGGTGAACCCAAACTATGTGCGGGCCGAAGTCATTGAAATTATCAGCCCATCGGCCGATCGCGTCCCCGTGCTCCATCCTGGTGCCCCAAACATGGAGTGGCAGCATATTGACCCAGTGGCGCAACTGAACTACAAGGTCAAAATTCTCCACGATCAACTCGTGCATATCGGAAAATTAGCCGACGTTCCCGAAATTCAAAAGGTGATTGGGTCGTCGGCGTGGCAATACCGCAATAATGCACGACTCCACGGCTATGGGAATTATCTCGGCTATCGCGCCGATGGCAGTAAGCACGTGACCGAAGTCACCGAAGATCCACTGCTGCAACCGGCGTTGCAGCATGTCGTCAAGGCATTGCGCGCTGCAGTGGCCTCTCACCCACCTGAGCCACGCACCAATTGGAGTGTGGTTTTGCGCCTGAGCGAGACCACAGGTGATGTGGTTGCTGCAATCAATGATTTGCCCAACCGCATTGCAATTCTGATTCGAGATGCATGGGTAGCTGAATGCCCGAATGTGATTGGGGTGCGCATGCCATGGGGTGCCGTTGATGGCGCAGAGACCGTCAACGAGCTTCACTACGGTGTCGATCTCGAGTTGAGTGCGACGACGTTCTTCCAGGTTTCTCTGGGGGCAGCGCGTGCATTGTGTGACACCGTTCTGAGTGGCTTGGGCGATATTTCTGGCCAACGCATTGTCGATGCATACTGTGGTGCCGGGACATTTACGCTGCCGCTGGCGTTGCAGTGCGATCGTGTTATCGGCATCGAGGAGTATGCGCCTGCGGTCGCAAATGGTCAAGCAAATGCCTGGAACAATAAGCTCGAGAATGTCGAGTGGTTTGCTGAATCCGTCGAAAAAGGGATTATGCATGTCCATCATGCCGATGCCGTTGTCCTCGATCCGCCGCGCAAAGGGTGTCATCCTGAAGTGATACAGTCTTTGCACCGTTTCAAACCTACCAAAATAGCCTATGTCTCCTGCCACCCAGGCACATTGGCACGTGACTTGGGGTTGATAGTCGCTGGTGGGTACCGGATAACCGCTGTGAGTTGTGTTGATTGCTTCCCACAGACATCTCATGTCGAGAGTGTTGTGATCCTCCAACGTATTGATTGAGTCGTGACACATGGCTGACGATATTCTGGACTTTGCGATACTTTCTCACTCCGCCGTTTTGACACGACGCAACATGACTTCGAAGGGTTTAGCCCCGTCTGCCGTGTCGCAGTGGGTCAAAACGTATGGGTCGAATGATATCGTGGGAGTAGCGTGCATATCGTTACTGAGCCGGCTTTTGAACACTGTAGCCAATTCGTTAGCAAAACTGCTGGCAGAATTGGCTACAAATTTATGTCGCCACTGTTATGCGGTGCACGGTAGGTATGTTGTTGATGAAGGTGCTGGCATGGTGCTGCGCTTCGTGCAAGCGGTACAGGCTGGCAATCCAATGGTGTTTGCGTTACTGGTCACAAAGAGATAGAGCATATGCAAGAATTGTTTCATACACAAAAAATATGGCAGCTTGGTCATTCCCAATTTCTTCAAAATGATGGAGGGATTTGCAACGTCACTCCCTTTCTACCGACAGCGTACGATTTGGATTTGCGTCGCTGGGAGCTCGCTTCTCTAGATTAGTTTTCTCTATTGTCTGACGACTGTGCCTTTCGTGCACGAAGCTTTTACAGTCTGAATTGACGCAGATGTACGCATCAATACAGAAGATGTTGCGCATACTCTTTCTTTCTCGTCGATAATTTCTTGAAAGTAGTAATCATGCGGCACATAGAACTCATTCGAGCAGAAGAGCGTGATTGTGGGTTGTTGGCGCTTCTCAATCGAGCGTTGATTATTGCAGAGCATTCAGATAACACAATGAGCTATGGTGCGTTGCTCGAACGCATGCGCACCTTTTTGGCTGGTGATTATGCGGCATGGTTCTTCCGTTTGGATGGGGTCGTTGTTGGGTATGCATTAGTAGATATGAAAGCTCAACCGCAGTATTTGCGACATTTTTGTATTGTAGAATCGTTGCGTGGGCAGGGCTATGGGACTGCTGCGTTTGCATCCTTGCAAGAGATATTAGGGTCGAATCAGTTGGATGTCGATGTACTGCTGCACAATAGTTTGGGGGCAGCATTTTGGACGAAGTTGGGATTCATGCCGCGCTATACAAGGATGCGCCTGCCCGCGTCCGTACGTGATATGCATACTGATGTAGGCGCTCAGGAGAGCTAGATGGATTCACGCTTTGCCCGCCATCTGGAGAATGTCTGTCGTGTGTTCGGCATCGTCCCCTGCACAGAGCCAGTATCATTACCAGGTGGCTATGTCGCGTATGTGCACAAGATCGTCGGCAATGACGATGTGATGTGTGTTGCCAAAACATACGATGATACTCGGCCGATTACGCAGATGATTATTCCGACACTCGAGAGACTTTCGCGAGCAACACAGTGGTTGGCAACACAACCTGGTATCAATGGACGAATCGTTGCTCCCCTTTTAAGCGTTGACGGCACGGTTTCGGTGCGTGAAGGTATCTATACGACCGTGCTGTTCCCATTCATCGACGGTGTAACCCCACGCAAACAGCCGCTGACGGAAGCACAATTGGGGAATCTTGTAGACACCGTAGCGCGAATTCACGCGTTGGATCCACGTCACTCTGCACTTGCGATGGTTCCTCGTGAACAATTTTCGCCCCTGTGGATTGACGAGATTGAGCCTGCACTCCATCGAATAGCTCAACCAAACCATCCAATCAATGCAGTGCTGCACGAACGGTGCGAAGGGCTACGTGCAACGTTCTCTTCTTTTCGGGAGCTTACTGCGTCATTGGCGCGTATCGTCCACCCGTTCGTGCTGTGTCATACCGATATTCATGGGCATAATGTGGTGATTCGTGACGACATCCCGCTCTTGATTGATTGGGAAGGGATGATCATCGCACCTCCCGAACACGATTTGATGTTTTGGACCGAGGATAACCAGTGGCCAGTTGTCTGGAAACGCTACCAGTTGTTCCATCCCAATGCAACCATCGACCCCCGACGTTTGCGGTATTATCAGATGCGACGACACTTCGAGGACCTGATTCAAGACATCCAACGCATTGAGCGTGAGCATCCAGATGCTGAAAGTATGAGCGTATTGCTTGAATCGATAGACGTGATTAGCACAGAACTCATTGGGTGAGGTGTGTCCCACTCAGTGCAGAATGTTGAAAAGGACGAAGCGATGAGTCTGCATGCTGATGCTTGGAATAACGACAGGACGATTGTACGATTCCCCGACCCTGCAGTCGAGATTGTCGACCCGCGTTTTGCGGAACTGGTAATTTGGCAAGAAGTGGTGGAACGCTTGTGGACCGGTGGTCGTTGGACCGAAGGTCCGGTGTGGTTTGGCGATGGCCGCTATTTGTTGTTTTCGGACATACCGAACAACCGCATGTTACGCTGGGATGAAGTAACTGGGAACACGCACGAGTTCCGCGTTCCGGCAAATAACAGCAACGGGAACACGCGGGATTTCCTCGGCCGGCTGGTTACCTGTGAGCATTTAACGCGTCGCGTCACGCGGACCGAGCATGACGGTACAATTTCGGTACTGATGGATGCATTTGAAGGCAAGCGTCTGAATGCTCCAAATGATGTCGTGGTACACACAGACGGCGCAATTTGGTTCACCGATCCCGGTTGGGGTATCACGAACGACTACGAAGGTGATGCTGCGGTTCCCGAGTTGCCACAATATGTTTTTCGTATCGATCCTGTGACTGGTCGTGGTGATATTGCGATTGCAGGGATAGAGCGTCCCAATGGATTGTGTTTTGCACCCGATGGCAAACGTCTCTATGTTGTCTCGCTGACGAATATGTTGGTCTACGACATGGTTGATGGACGAGCCGTCAATGGGCGTGAGCATGTGAGACTTGAGCGGGGTAATTACGACGGGATGCGCTGTGATGTCGATGGCAATATATGGGCAGCGACAGGGAATGGTGGCGTTGGAGTAGACGGTGTGCATTGTTATGCGCCCGATGGTACGTTGCTCGGCAAAATTCATCTCCCTGAGGTGTGTGCAAATGTGTGTTTTGGTGGAGTAAAGCGCAATCGGCTATTCATGACCGCGAGTCGGTCAGTATACAGTGTGTATCTGAACACCCGTGGCATCTAGCGATGAACAAAAAGAAACCCGCGCTTCGTGAGAAGTGCGGGGGTTCTTTTTGGAGAACGGCTATTCGGGCATCGAGAAGACAAGGATGCGGTTGTTGCCGCGGTCGAGGACATAGATTTTGCCATCGGGACCAGCTGCTAACCCACTTGGATTGACGAACGAAGCATTGTCCGTACCGTTCCCGCCCCAGCGGAAGCGTTCGTTGCCATCGATACCGGCAGAACCGATAGCGTTTCGCTTGGGGACTGACGCATATGCGACGCCGTTGTAGATTGTCACATACGGATCATCGTAGGTTTGTGCTTGCCAGCCGGATACCTTCCAGAGTTGGATTGGAATGGTGTTGACACGGCCATCTTCGTTCCCAAGGGCAGAGAAGTACTGGACGCGGCCATTCCATGTATCGCCAACAATGACTGCGCCATCGACATCTACGGCAACTCCGACAGGTTCGTTGAACTTGCCAGGATCAGCACCGAACGAACCCCACTGATAGAGGAATTTGCCGTTGCTGTCGGTGACCACGATGCGCTTATTACCAGTGTCGGCGATGAATACTTCGCCGCGTTGACTCACTGCGATACCACGTGGGCCGAAGAAACCCAACGGATTAGCAGCATTACCAGCTTCGGAACCATCGGTCACCGAAGCGACACGCCCTTCACCGAAATCTGTCGCCCCAGTACCCCACGTCGTCACCCAGTCGCCGGTTGGCGAAAGTTTCACGACACGCGCATTCCAGGTATCGGCAACATAGATTGCCCCATCTGGTCCAATTGCAACGCCCCGTGGCTCGTTGAACTGGTTCGTGCTGTTCCCACGGGTACCGACGGCGCGACGTTGCGTACCGTCTGGACCGTAAATCAGGATTTGGTTCAGGTCTGAGTCTGCAACCACGATGGTGCCATCTTTACCGACGGCGATACCACGTGGACCAGCTGCGTTGGAGAGTGGGATGATTTTGTCGGAGACCATTTTGTACGTCGGGGTTGTAACCGCTGACGCTGTGCCAGCACTCGAGCCAGCAAGGTCTTTGCGCACCCATACTTCGAGCTGGCGACCGCCCAGGGACAGACCTTCGGGCAAATCACGATACATCAGATACTTCCAAGTTGATTCCCAATGGCTGCTGTCGAATGGCCAAATGAGTGGCGCAAGTAACGATGGAAGTTGCGTGGTGTCGAGATCTGGGCATGCTTCTGCGGCTTTGCGTGAACTGAGTGAACTGAAGAAGAAGCTGCGATAACCAGCACCGGTCGGATTACATTTGTCGCCTTCGGGGAACCACCAGTTCAATTGCCCGTCATACAGCTTGACGTAGTTGGGGTCGAGTGCGCTCCGTGTGCCATCGGTGATGTGACTGGCGTATGCCAGCACAACGGGCGCTAATATTTGTTCTTCGCTATCTGGTGCTTTCACATTAAAGGATTCTGCGGTGGCAGATGCGAAGAATGTTGCATCACGGCGTTCAATGCGTTTCATGTTTCGGAAGTACCATTGGAATGGCCAGTCGAGGCTACCGTCGCCGTTTTCGCCACCAGTGTCGATGATGAATGGCATTGACAACCCACCGGCGTAGTCATCATTGGTACGCTTGATGCGGGTCTGGTTTATTGACAATGCAAGAACATCACGGGCGATACGCGGGACGTCTGGTGAGGTCTGGGTATAAACGAGTGGGTCGCGGGCTGAATCCGGTGCTTCGAAGTTGACCAAGAAGCTCGAACGAATTCCATACGCACCCAAGAGACACGCTACCACGATCGTGGCGAGGCGACCGGCGTGGACATACCCGATTTTGCTGGCCATGGTAAAGAGCACATACAGAGATGTGGCAGCAACCAACAGCGGGAATCCTGCTTGTACGATCATGTTGGAAGTGCTGGCATCACTGAGTTTGCTCACACCGACAACAATTGACAACAGTGCCATCAGGAGAGTGCCCGGTATGTACCAGCGGGTGCGACCGAGGTCAGCGGGTAGTTTTGCGTGGAGTTGGAGCAATCCCCAGACGACGAGCATGTATGCTGGCAAACTAATGTGGACAGCGAGCCAGGGCATCTTTTCGCCGGCCCATGAGAAAAAGACCAACGTGCCAACAAACCAGTAGAGATTGAATGATGTAAATAGACTCAGCCGTTCTACCGTTGCTTCAGTGGCTTTTGCCTGTACCCGCTGTATCGCACTCACTACCGCTGCGATGACGATGCTGAGTGCACCGCCTAATGCGAGTGGTTCATGGAGTCCCAGGATGAGCAAATAATAGAACCATGGCTGGTCGCCACGTGCTACATTCTGTTGTGATCCAAGCCAATACGACAGGCCTTGGTACATGCCATCCAATATGCCGACGGGGTAGGTAAAGAAGTTACCGTAGAACAACACGAAGATCCCTACGGTGATACCGATTGCTACATAGACATCCGCACGCTGGTCCTTCCATACAGCTGACACCAATGGATTCAAAATTTGTTCCCTTGGCCAGAGTTGCAAGAGCGCCAAACTTATCCCACTCAAGAAGAAAAGGACAAATGCCAACCCACTGGCATTGAAGGTGTCAGTGATATTGCCACTCCATGCGCCAGCGATGATGAGTGCCTCGAGGGCGACTGCGGCACTGGCGATACCTACCAAAGCCAGTGTGAGGGTTCGGGTAGGCGATTTCTCGGCGAGGAGTCGTAAGCCGATGAACCAGACAAACAAAAACCCAATGATGTAATAGAGTTCGTGGGTTGTCAGTGCCAAGCCAATCCCCGCAGCCATAAGCCACAGCCACGATTTATCACGACTATCGATGAAGCGGAAGAAGCCCACTACAATCCAGAACACCCACAAAAGCATCAACCCGTCATGTCGTGCAAAGCGTGTGAAGTACAGAATAGTAGGAGCTATCGACACGATTGCTGCGAGCATCAACGTACCGCGTTTGCGAAGGTATGGTTTGAGCCATAGCGTCGACAGAGTTAATCCGATTCCTGCAAGTGCTTCGGGTAAGCGGGCTTGCCATTCGCCATCCCCGAACAGAAAGAAGGAAATCAGGGTGAACATATACAATGTAGGACCGTGATAGACCGGGTCATAGCAGTACGTGGAGGAAGTCATCCCACCTGCACAGGTGAAACTCCCAGATCCCGTCAGGAAGCGCCAAGACACCCATGCATGAATCGATTCGTCATGGTGCATCGCCATGTCGCCAAGGCGAATCATGTGTAAAAGGACACTCGCAATCAGAATCAGGATGAACGCAATGCCTTCCCAGGTAATCTGTGGAATGGTAAATTGGCGATCAAGCGTTTTCGGCTTCTCAGTCATAGTATCTCCCACAGCACTATTATCGAGCTCCCAATCCGAGGGTCATAAATGGGGCAATCGCGGGGCGTACGGCTACATAAAAGTCAGAAGACCCTAATGACGCGCCGGGATCGCGAAATAGCAGGAAACGCCAGGTACGGACGGCAGTGTCTTGGGCGAATGGTTGGCGCAATACCTTGGTCAGCAATGATGAATTGTCTGTTGGTGCTGCAGTCATCCAATCTGGCTGGAGGCGATACATCTGGTCTTCGGGGAACCACCAGCGCAACGGATACTTCTGGATGAGAAAGCCCGGTAGGGTGTTGTCGTCCATCGAAGTGAGATTCTCGTCGAGGACGACAATTGCCATGACATCGTCGGGTGGAACTCCTGGGCTACCTGCTGGTTGTTCGGAATGATTGGTGAATGGGCGCAAATACCAGTCCCAGATTGTCTCGTTGTCATGCCAGATTGGCATGCTCAAATCACCATAACGGCGCATCGATGCCTCACGCAGGTCGTGGATGACACGCAGTGCGTCGGGCGATGTTTGGGTGTAGACGAGCATCTCGTCGGCGGTATCACCGGTGATGTAATTGATGCGCCACGAACTGCGGAATTCATAGAGTATAAGTGTGCTACTGAGAACAAACACTAACATCCCAGCACTCCAAAGTGCACCATGACTCTGATAGTGCGAGAGGGCTATTACGGCACAAATCACGACATATGCCAGTGGAATCCAGGGTGCCATATATGCGAATTGGCTGTCAGCATGAATTGCCAGTGTGAGCAATGTCGTCGAAGCGAAGGCAACAATAGCCGACATACCGACAATAGCGGCGAGCGCTGTTTTGCCATCGGTTTTATTACGATGTTCAGCTATCCACGCATCTATGAGCTGTCCTGCGCCCCAGGCAGCCAAGAATGTCAACGGGGTGTGCGGGTGAATGGTAAGCCAAGGCATTTTTTCGCCAGCCCATGAGAAAATCATAAACGCACCGAATGACCAATACGTAAACAACATTCCCATCACGAGGTGCAACGATGGTTCGCTTTTGGAACGGATTACTTTGATAGTACGTACCAAAACGAGAATCGCACTTGCCACGGCCGCGATGACGATGAGCGGTTCGTAGACCGAAAGCATCACTGCATAGTACTGATTGGGTTGGCCACCGCGTTTGACATTGTGTTGGGCAAGCCAATACAGCAACGAACCGGTAGTGCCACTGATGATACCCACAGGATTATTGAAAAACGAACTAAAGAAAAGCGCATACGGAATAAATGCCAAGCAAATGGCTTTGAGCAGACGATTGTCCGCTGCCAGGCTTGCGTACGCCTGTATCAGGGTATTTGGTGATTCATTTGCGCGTTCCCAATGGGTTTTGCCCGTGTTGTCACGGCGCTTCCACACCAAATACCAGAGCCCCAAACTCCCGAGCAGAGTAACTGATACTGCCATCAAAATTGCCGGGTGGCGAAAGAACTGATAGAGCTTGAAAAGGTACACACGCAATTGATTGTCGGGCTGGTGCCGCACACACAGAGCGTAGGTGTTGTCGACCGTCTCGAGCGCACCTAATCCAAATATTGGTCCCGGAGCGTTCGTGAGTATTGGATTGTCGATGTAGCCATCGAGTGGTTCGCTCGGGCAGACATAGTTCCCATTCTGGCGTGAAACGGTGATGTCTTCGGTAGGCTTGTCGGCAGGTTGCGGTTTGCCAGGCAATACGAACACACATGCGACAATCAGAATTCCTATGGCACCGACGGCGAAGAGTGCTTTGCGCCATACCTGCCAGAAGAATACCCCCACAATAACGGGTAAGAATATTGCGAGATACAGGTAGGCGGTCTCGAGGTCGGTAAGCATCAACGCAAAAGCCACTGCTCCAATGATGAGCCACTGTGGATCGCGTTCACGTGCATATCGGACTATCGAGATGAATACCAACACTTCAAAAAGAACTGCAAAGATATCGTGGCGAAAAAACCGGCCGATATACAAAAATACCGGTGAACAAAGCATTACCACAGCGGTGATTATTGCGCTGGTGCGCCCTAATTCTTTGCGAAGCAAAAACGGCGTCATCCCCAGCGCGACGCTGAACAACGCAGGTGCAATGCGAGCGGAATAGTCAGAATCACCAAAGAAGAAGTATGAAATTGCTCCCATAACGTACAAGAACGGACCGTGTAACAGCGGGTCGTGGACGAATCCAAGGCCGGCGTACAGTGAGTAGGAATAATCCGCATGGAGGGTCTCGTCGTGATGGAGCGCTCGGTCACCTAATCCCCAAAAGCGCGAGAGGACACTCAAGGCCAAAATGACGATGAAAATGATGTGTTCCCACGTTAGCGTTAATCTCCAGCGAGGGACATATGTAGCCGTCTTTTCTGTCATATGCTATCTTTTCTCAACGAATCATCACGAGTTCGATTCCATTCGCACCGTTGTAACATCGCTTGTGTACTTCCTAATGGATGGATATGCAGATTGTATGTGTAATCGACATACTTTTTATGTTGTGTATGTCCTCGTAATTATCTCACACTCGCTGTCAAATCTTGTGTTTAGTGCAGACAAATTTGTCAATGTATTACCTCATCAAGATGGGTTGCATCGTTATGTCGGGTGAGCTGCCATTCGCGCCGGTGATCGTGTGGGCTCGCCCGTTCGACCCACGTCGACATGGCTGTATTGCGAGCAGGGAATGCAACGCGCGTGCGTGCGCCTGCGCTTAGATCAAGTGCCCATAGAAACGATGCTTCGATGACTCCACCGTGGCACACAATGGCCACATGTTTGCCGCGATGATCTGTTGCAATAGTATGCAAGGTGCGTGCGCACCGTGCGGTGAACTCGTTCCAACTTTCACCATTTGGGGCGACACGTGTATGCACATCAATGATGCCGCGATCAAACTGAGGGTATCGTTCAGTGACGGCGTGATAGGGTAATCCGTCTGCATCACCCACCCGCAACTCGTGCAGATCGTCTTCCCAGGCAATGGTCAACCCCAGGGTTGGCGCGAGTATCTCGGCAGTCATGCGAGCGCGTAAGAGCGTGCTCGCATAGAGCACATCAAATTGTGGCGGAGATGATTGGAATCGGGCATTGAGCGACTGTACTTGCGCTATGCCGCGTTCGGTCAAGCCACGACACGTGTAGCACTCGACGATGCCTTCGATATTGGCATAGGATTCACCGTGGCGTATCAGGGTAAGCGTGGTCTGCAGGGTCATGACTAGCCTCGGAACGAACGGAGAGAAAACAGGACGCGCACGACAATGAGCAGGAATGTGGTGACACACAGAGTAATTATGGCGAACGTCCACGGAATCGTCCGTACCATCCAGATCGAACGCAGTGCTAGTCCAATCAGTGCACTCAGCGGTGCCCAAGCGAGTGTTTGCATAATCCAGCGTTTGAAAGGTTGCGGTCGTTCGAGTCCCGTCAATGCACTGACGGTTAACCAACTAATGATGAATGGCAATCCCGTACTGAGAATCGCTAACGCTTGGTTTGTCTCTGCATGCGTTTGTCGCCCGATAGCCGCAAAAATGAGAAGTACACACACGTCGGCTGCAACCACGTACACAGGATTCATTGATTTGGAAGAGGTCATAGAGAAATCCTTTTTTCGTGATGCATGCATTGAATGATGGTGAGCTCTGGTGTATTGCCGATGCGAAACGGTCGTCCACTGAGCCCAAGTGAGATGTGTAGATGGACGCTGCCGACCAGTTGGGTATCGTGGGTGTAGTGGCGTCCATAGCGTGGTTTGGCTAATGGACCAAGTCCTGGGAGGCGTATATGCCCTCCATGAACATGACCAGAAAGTTGTAAAACAATCGCTGGATAGTGGATGGCTTCGAGCACTGCATCCGGTGAATGTGCCAACAGGATAATGGGCATCCCAGCTGGGGCTGCGTTGACCGCTGCTCCGATATCCATGGAACCATGCCATACATCATCGACACCAGCGAGCCAAAAAGCTGCTTCTCGATGTTGAATAATCATACCTTGGTTCTCGAGCAATGGAATGCCAGCGACTGCAAGTGCCGTACGTACATCATTGATTTCTTCGACGTAGTCATGATTACCCGCAATGGCGAAAATCCCGCACGGCGCATCGAGTTGGCGCAGATAGTTCACCAGTCTCGTCAACGCAGGACGATCATTGATCATGTCCCCGGTCAGGCATATCATATCTGGCTTGAGGCGTCGGAGTGTATCAATTGTCCAAGCGAGATTTGCATCGCTGTGCGGTTGGCCGAGGTGGATGTCACTAATTTGTGCTATCGTAAATCCATCGAGTGTGGTCGGGAAACGAGCATCAGCAATGGCACGCGTACGTATGCACGGATGTGCTGGTTCATGGTAGCGCGCATAGCGCCATATTGCACCACTGACAAATCCTAATGTTGCAATACTCAACCAGCGACGGTTCCAAACCAGTGTTGCGATGAGCATTCCACTCCATGCCAAGATGATTTGCCATGCTCCGCTAAAATACACATCGGCTGGTGATGCGATAGTTGGTTTTGTATGCTGTTGTTGGGGAGACCGCGTGACGCGGGCGGTTCGGTGCATGAGTGACTGCTCCTACGTATTTTGGTAGTATACCCGAGCCTCGTCTCGTTGTAGCTTCATGGTCACCAAGGAGAACATCTATGACGCCACCCAATGAACGACTTCGTGATGGTGCGACTCCCGGGTCGACACGCATCCTCCCGCGCAATGCATACAAGCAACGCCCAGGAGCAGGCAGAAGGAAGCGACCTTCGTGGTGGCTCTTTTGTGTGATTGCATTTATCGGGGTACCAGCAATTGCTTTGAGTTATCAGCTCGGGATTGTGGCTGCAGCAATCGGTGCAAATGACCCACGTGTCGACCGACCTGCCACGGTTCCTACTAATGGTTACACGATTTTGCTTGTCGGTGTGGATGATCGTGGCGATGGCCGCAATGATGGTATCCGCAGCGATACGGTCATACTGGCGCGCATCAATCCCAATACGGGGGCTATTGGCCTGCTCTCGATTCCCCGCGACACCCGTGTCCAGGTACGCGGTCGAGGTACGAGCAAAATCAACGCCGCCTATGCATACGGCTATCTGCATCCTCAGGATTTGTATGCAGACAATGTCAGTCAGCAAGAATCTGGGATGGCCCTCGCAGCCGAAACAGTCGAGTGGTTTACAAACATGGCGAGCCTCGGTGCACGTATCGATTACACCATGCAGATTAATTTTGATGGCTTTGCGCAACTGATAGAGGCCCTCGGCGGGGTGACAATTGACGTACCCAAAGCCGTCGTCGATACGAGCTACCCTACTGCTGACTACGGAACGATGCGTGTCGAGTTCACTCCGGGTATCCAGCACATGGATGGAACGCGTGCACTCATCTATGCTCGAACCCGACATGCCGACAGTGATTTTGGACGGAATCAGCGGCAACAACTCGTCATCGCGGCCCTCGTCGAACGAATAGGACAATTAGGCATTACTGATCTTGGTCGATTGGCGATCCAGGCTCCACAGATTTTGGGCGGAACACTCAAAACTACTATTCCCTTTACCAACCCGCGCATGGTAGTGGCGTTACTCTCGACTGTGTGGCATTTGGACTCTACACAGATTGCATCCTTTCGTGTCGCACCACAGACAGTGACTCGCTTTACTACCGATGGGACTGATTTGGTGTGGGATCAAGTGGGAGTTGCAGCGTTGACTGGCAAGTGGATTGCCAGCACTGGCACTGCTGTCAATACCAGTGATGCTGCGATTACCATACGCTTTGGTCAGCTACGCAATTGGAGTACAGAACTTTGGCAGCAGGGGGTCAGAATTTTTCGTGATAAAACAGGTATTGGATCAGCCGAGGGTCTCGCCCGGATTCAAGTCCTGAATGGTGCGCGTGTGGCTGGTTTGGCCAGAAGGGTTACGCAACAGCTCAATGCTGTGGGATTTACGATGGATGCCCCGGGTGATGTGAGTGGAACCATCCAAGAAACGATTATTTATGACATAACGAATCATCCCATCCAGGCAGTACAAATAACCAAAATCATCAGTGGAAAGGTCGTACAAGGCGCGCCGCCGATGGATATTCAAACCAATGCGGATATCATCATTGTCCTTGGTACTGATTTCGGGGCGCCGTAATACGCAATTTGTTTGCGTTTTTGAAATAGTTACCGTCGGGCGCTGCTTACCTTACCCCGCACCGTTGCGCGGGATGAGGGGATTTCTACGGCCCTATGAGACGACTTTTACTGTTGCGTCTGTGTCTATTTCGATTAGGGGATGCGGATAATAATGTGGTCGACGCTCACGTCAGCGTCACTTGTGGTCGGAACAGCAATCATGCCGATACGCGCACTGTCAGACATACCATCAACGTTGATAGGGTCCATCACAACGTCATTGATTGTAAGAGAGATGGAAGAACCAACCACCGTGATAGCTAGCTCGTTTTCTACGGCGTCGCCGCGTTCGATTGATGGAGCAGAACCTGCCGCAACTTCCTCGAAGCTGATACCATTTCGCCTGAGGATACGATATGTTTGCGTTGCAGGTTCGATTACCACCGCAACAAAGTCGGTCTCGTCGCGGTAGCGAACAATGACCCCGCCGGAGCCCGACGTAACTTGGAACGTCAATAATAGTGCAATGTCGGTTTGGGGTACGGGGCGATAACTCCAAGCTGCGTCACCAGATTGGGCAGCCTTCAGGTGAAATCGTTTACCGTCATATGCCGTGCTCCACGTCGGACCTTGTGCTTCGGCCCAGTTAACGGACGTGAAGTTGTCTTCAAAAAGCACTGAGGGATCGGGGGTAGCAGTGATTTCTTTGGGTTGGGCGGTAGGAGTAATGCGTGGAGTGCGTGTAATGAGCGATGTGGGGGTGGTCTCGACCGCGATGTTTGTAGCGGTTGGGGTGGTAGGATTCTCGAACGTACCAAAAACCCATATGACGGCAATCGTTACAACGACAATTGCCACGACACTGACCGTCAACCAGCTCGTTCGCCGAATACTCTCAGCGGGCATTGTTAATTGACGTGCGTTGATGGCCGTTTCTGTATTGATGAGGAGAGATGCAACATCGCGATAGAACGGATTGAGCTGCTGCAAGCGACGCAACACAGCTACTGCTTGGATGAGGCGGCCTGCGTTAATATGCGCCATAGCAGTCTCGTAGAGTTCACCTTGATGATCACGTTGCGTCAATGGTCCAGTAGGTACGGGCACGGAATTGCGGCCAATCCCACCACCCGGCATCGTCATATTGTAGTTTTCGCGTAGTTGGTCATCTCGGAGTACCCGAAATGCCTCGTTAATGCGTTGACTGCGTGCGCGTGCGTATGATTTTTCTTCATCGCTGGCACGCATGAAGCGATCAGGGTGATAGATGGCAATTTCTTGCCGGAATGCTTTCTTTATTTCGTTGATTGAAGCACCACGTGCAACGTTCAGAATCTGGAAGTGATCGAGTTGTTCAAAATCGAAACCTGTCACGGAGCGCCCCCCTGTCAAACCTGTTTGGTATTTTACCATAGTCTACAGGATTCACTCATTGGGTGTTTTTTGATAGAGAATCGCACATTCTAAGGCTGCCAATTGAGCTTTCAGGACGACGAATTTAGTCCATGTAATCAAGTAAAAAACGGCTTGTGCGTAATTTTCGAAGTGCCTTTACTTCGATTTGACGGATGCGCTCCCGGGTCACATTCAGCTCTCGCCCTACTTCCTCGAGGGTCCAATTATGACCATCTTCGAGGCCAAAGCGCAGCTGCAGAACCTTGCGCTCGCGTTCATTCAAGCGCGAGAGCACTTCGAGGAGTTGCTCGCGAAGCAGATGATTTGTCGCCACGTCTGCTGGTGCGAGTGCACGAACATCCTCAATGAAGTCTCCGAGGTGACTATCTTCTTCGGTACCGACTGGGGTTTCGAGTGAAATAGGCTCCATCGATGTTTTGCGAATCACGCGAATGCGATCGACCGTGATTCCGAGGACTTCTGCGAGTTCATCGTCTGTGGGGTCTCTGCCGTGTACTTGGACCAATCGGCGTGTCTCACGCATCAGTTTATTTATCGTCTCTACCATGTGAACGGGGATTCGAATGGTGCGTGCCTGGTCAGCAATCGCGCGTGTAATTGCTTGGCGTATCCACCATGTCGCGTAGGTAGAAAATTTGAATCCCCGACGGTGGTCGAACTTCTCGACTGCACGAATAAGGCCGACGTTACCCTCTTGTATCAGATCGAGGAGCTGTAACCCACGGCCGATATATTTTTTTGCAATAGAGACGACAAGCCGTAGATTTGCCGAGGTCAGGTGTTCGCGGGCTTCACGGCCGCGCAATATTTGTGCCTTCCAGGAACTTGCCGTGGCACGTGCTTCGACTTCCGTCAATTGATCAAAGACGAAAGTGTGATTCCATTCTGGAGCAAGGATAGATATTTTTTCATCGAGTTGATTGATCATTCGTGCGGTCAGATCGCGTATTGCGTCGGTCAATGTATCAGCTGGGGCATCGAGGAGTTGCTCGATGTGCGCCAAAGAATCACTTGTCGGGCGTATCGTAATTGGTAGGCGTGCAACTAGGATTTCGAGGAGGTGACCGGCTTCAATTGCACGAGCATATGCTTGTTCGGCGTACGAGTTGAGCAGCTTGATACTCCCAATTTCACGCAGATACAGCCGTACGGTATCGTTGAAGTTGATACTTTGTAAGTCGGCACTGGCATTGTCGTTGTCATTGTCTTCGTCACTGCCAGGGTCTGTTGTAGTATCCGCATTGAACGGGTCTAGGATGCGTTCACTGAATGTATGAGAGGCATCAGCGGTGTATTCAGGGGCTGGGATGGTCATGGGATCGAGCAGCACATGTGCGCTCAAGACGATGCGTTCGGCGATTGTGGCAGGGAGATCTGGGTCCGCCAAGATACGTGACAACACGCTGGCTGGGAGTGTCCAGCGCAAAATATCGATAATGCGGCGTGCTTCCGTAGCGCCTACTTCTATCTCATTGAGCTGTGTGAAGGCGGTGTCGTCTTCTTCGACCAATGGCAAA
Organism: Roseiflexaceae bacterium; assembly: GCA_947474225.1. Classification (GTDB taxonomy): domain Bacteria; phylum Chloroflexota; class Chloroflexia; order Chloroflexales; family Roseiflexaceae; genus UBA965. The sequence continues at coordinate 44,597 of CANJHS010000015.1, forward strand.
GCAGAATCGTCGAGTGGCTCGAGCGATTCCGGGGTAGTGGGTTCTATAGATTGAGCATCCGATTGGTGTTGGGAAGGGGTATTCTCCATGAGTCCCACCCTTATGTGTTCGTATGACGTGTATGTAAATCATCGAACGTAGAACTACGTCTAGGGGTCATCAGTCGGTTCAAATATTGCTGAATGTCAGCGACACGCGCGTAGAGCGTGTTGACATCTGCATCATCGACTGTGGATGCTATCATCCGTGGCAGTCGTGTATTCCATCGTTTCGCAATTTCTCGTTGCACGATTGTAACACACTCCATTGCCTCACTGGACACGAGGTATTCCTTGGGGAGTTCAACCGAACGACCGAGATGTTCTGCACGATTACGGAGCGGTTCAGGCAGTGTTGCTAACCACTGCATGACATCACCATCGTAGCCGAATGCCTGACGCGCGCGCCAAATTTCGCGCAGTTCATCGTCCTCTGCAAAGAGACTATCGACGTCGCTCGCGATACATTCTTGTGCATGCGGGTAATCTTGCAAGTCGGCGATGAGTTTCTGTTCGACTGCTTCGCGGATTTCACTGTTATTGAGCATGCACATAAGCAAATATTCGGCAGCCCGTTGAGAAACGCTGGAGGTACCGAAGGTACCGTCAGTACGAGCACTGGTACTGGATATCTGTCGCTGTGGTGGTGTGTTGGCTTGCGCAGGACGTGCGGTTGCTGCGCTGGGCCGTTCTTTGGCTGCAGGAGCTTGACGTCGTAGTTCACGGCGCAGTATTGTCTCGTCGACATCGAGCAGATGCGCGAGCTGTTGGACATAATGTGTCTGTTCGAGCTGGTTACCAATTTGCACGATGAGTGGACCGAGACGATCGAGTGCGGTGCGCTTGTCGGGCAGTTGATCGAGGTCGAGATCACGGGTCAAAACGTGAAAGTAGAAGTCCATCGCCGGGAGCGCCGTCTCGACGAGTTTTGGCCAGCGCGACTCGTCTTGGGCGAGGAGCTCGTCTGGGTCTTGACCGTCCGGGAGTTCGATGATGCGGATGGTCGCCTCGATGTTGCGGCTCCATGACAATACCCCAGAAGGCGTTGGCACGGGCACAAGTGTGGCATCGAGATTCTCATTGAGCGTTTGCAATCCTTTGATGGTCGCTTTGATACCGGCAGTATCGGCATCGAGGGCCAAATAAATGTTTTTGGTGAGTTTTTTGATGATGTGCACATGTTCGGCGGTCAATGCCGTTCCAAGCGGGGCAACGACATTGCGAAAGCCGTGTTGGTGTAAGGCAATCACGTCCACATACCCTTCGACCACCACCACTGCATCTTGGCTACGAATAGCCTCGCGTGCCATATCCAATCCATAGAGGACTGCGCTTTTGTCAAACAACAACGTCTGTGGCGAATTGAGGTATTTGGGCTGTGCGTCGCCCATGGCCCGACCGCCGTACGCAATGATAAGTCCTTTGGCATTGCGGATAGGGAACATCACCCTGCCGCGAAAACGATCGTAGTGCGACCCGTCATCACGTTGGATCGCCAGACCCGCAGCCACGACTTCGTCCGCGCTGTAGTTTTGTTTGACGGTTAGGTAGTCGAATAATCGAGTTCGGTCATCGAGGGAATAGCCGATTTGGAAGTGCTCGAGCGACCATTCATTGAGTAATCGTTTGGCAACATATGCCCGCGCGTTCTCGCCGTGTGGCGATTTGAGCAACATGTGTTGGAAGTAGCGTGCCGCGGCTGCGTTGATTTCACCGAGGCGTTCGGCGACGTGATCACGTTCATCGTCGAGCGCAGTGCGCGGGGTAAGCTCAACGCCGGTGCGCTGTGCGAGCAGCTCGAGCGCTTCGCGGAACTCAATACCTTCGCTCCGCATCACGAAGTCAAATGCTGTCCCAGATGCCTTGCAGCCAAAGCAATGGAAGCTCTGTGAATCAGGGTATACCGTAAATGCAGGTGTGCGGGTATTTGCGTGGAATGGACAAAACCCCACAAAAGAGCGGCCTGTTTTGCGCAGCTGCACCTTCGCGGCAATGAGCTCGACAATATCGATGCGTTCTTTGATTTGTTCGATGACACTGTTGCTGGTCATGTGTTTCGTCTATCCCAGACGTGTGTATGGCTACCCGCCCCAGGTGCGTGGTATGTAGATATCTTGGAAGATTTGGGTTGCATATCGATCGGTCATACCCGCCACGTAGTCAACGACCGCTTGGCGTAACGGCTCGTCTCGTTTTTTGACATTCGCCATAATGTCTGTCGGGATCCGCTCCGGGTGGTTGATAAAGTGGGTATAGAGTAAATGAATAATTAAATCGACCTTGTGATCTTCGGTTTTGGCGGCTGACCCGAGGTAGACATTTTGGTACATGAATTCCCGGAGTGTATTGGTGGCAGTCAACACGGCGGGACTCATGGTCAATTCAAATGGTTCGTGAGCCGGCCCTACCCCAGTCGCCCACCAGTTTGTATCGATGAGGTCGCAGACCATCGTATCGATGCGCTGGGCGTGGCTGTCGCCGAGGACCGCAATTGCGTCGGCGGGGAGGTCAGTGGTGTGTAGGATGCCTGCACGCAGGGCATCGTCGATATCGTGGTTGATATAGGCGATAGAATCTGCGATTTTGATGATTTGGCCTTCGAGGGTGCTAGCGACGCCCCACGCTTTGGCGGTAATGTCACGTCGCCCTTTTGAGTGCATATATATGCCTTCGCGGACGACGTACGTGAGGTTGAAGCCCTCACCGTTTTTTTCCATGACTTCGACAATGCGGCGACTCTGTTCATTATGGCGGAATGATTCCCCCATGGCATGCGACAACGCCGTCTCGCCGGCGTGACCGAATGGAGCATGACCGATATCATGGCCGAGGCCGATTGCTTCGACGAGGTCTTCGTTGAGGCGCAGGGCGCGCCCAATGGTACGCGCAATTTGGGTAACCTCGAGAGTGTGGGTGAGTCGTGTCCGGTAATGATCACCGAGAGGCGCAATGAACACTTGGGTTTTGTGTTTGAGGCGACGGAACGGTTTGGAGTGCAAAATGCGATCACGATCGCGTTGGAAGCTTGTGCGGACCGGGGATTCTGGTTCGGGCACGTCTCGCGTAGCCGCTGCACTCAATGCTGCATGCACTGACAGAGACGTCTGTTCGAGCGCTTCAATCCGTTGTCGGACCTGTAGATGCATGGTCAGCTCCTTGCCGTGCCAACACCACCCAAAGTACCAAAATGCTGACGGTGTGGAGGGTGATGAGGGTGAGGAAATAGACGGGGTGACCGATTTGACTGGTAATCTTTCGAAGAAGGACCACGTCTGCGAAACACGGGATCGCGCCTGGGATGATAGTTGTACATGACTCAATGCGCGCAGCGATAAATGGAGTGAGGAGATAAATTGTCGCAAGCCACAATAATACGGTGCGCCAGGTTTTGTACCATCCGAACAACAGCCCTTGCCCTGCGATAAACGGCACGACAACCAACAACCAGCGACGAGACCATTCGTCGCCCGGTGAAGTAGTGGCATAAATGAACCATGCGGTACCGATGCCAACAATCATAAAAAACGCCGCGACGAAGTGTTTGGTCGCCGGATGGATTGCACGGAGTTGCTCTGTTGCCATGTCATGCTCACAATGTGGTCACAAAATGCGTTGGGTATACTCAGTATGATAATAGAAAAACAACCAGCCCGTGCATTGCACGGGCTGGTTCGGTACGATGCTTACTTCGAGAAGTGTTTTGCGTTCTTCTCAATGTACTTGCGCATGTTCTCAGGAACTGCATCATCCGAAAAAATTGCCTCGACCGGGCATTCTGGCTCACACGCGCCGCAGTCGATACATTCATCGGGATTTATATAGTATTGGTCAGTGCCTTCGTAGATACAATCGACGGGGCAGACTGACACACACGATGCGTCTTTGGTGCCGATACAAGCTTCGGTAATGACATAAGGCATGGGATACTCCTCCATGTGTAAAGCGCTCTACGCCGATATGATAGCACAAAAGCGTGTTGTAGGTGAGAATTATGCGTCACCGACCTCGTAACAAATGCGACATCGTGCCTGATAGAGTTCGAGTCCGCCAACGGCTATGACTGGGGCGGAGTGGGGGGCGGGTTTGCCATTGATAAGGCGTTGCGAGCGTGTTGCATACGCGCCACATTCGACGCAGATTGCAAAGAGTTTGTCGACCTGCTCGGCGACGGCCATCAGCTCCGACACTATAGAAAATGGTTTCGCACGGAAATCTTGATCGAGTCCAGCGACGATTACCCGGATGCCACGATCGGCCAAAATCTGGCAACCACTCACAACCGCTGACGGGTCGCTCTCGAGGAATTGCACTTCGTCGATAGCGACGACTGCAACTCCATCTGGTACTGTGGTAACCACTTCGTCGATGGTGCTGACCGTGACCGCCGCAATGGTTTGACCATTATGGCTGGCGAGATTGCCGGTACGGTAGCGTGTATCGCGGCGCGGCGTGTATACAACGAGTGATTGGCGAGCCAATCGGACATGATTGAGGCGGCGCAGGAGCTCTTCGGTTTTGCCGCTGAACATGCATCCGCAGATGACTTCGATGCGTCCGCCATTGGGTAATCGGGTCATGGTGAGCCCCCGTATCACAAAAGTAGGCTCATCGTACCACACCGGTATCACCGGCTGCAATGCTCAGCGGGAACGTCCGGTCAACCCATCGAGCAGAGCAACCACATTGTCGCCCAGAGCGGTCAATGCATACCCGCCCTCTTGGATGACCACGATGGGGATATCCAACGCCCTGCAGCGGCTGCCAATTTCCGTGTAGCATTGGCTTGTCAACGCAAACCCGCCCAGGGGATCGCCTGCGTAGGTGTCGAACCCTGCCGACAATACTAACGCCGTTGCCCCGTGTGCCCGAATGGCGGCCAACGCAACGTCAATATGACGCAAATATGTTGCATCATCGCAACCAAATGCCAGTGGGATATTCAGTGTTGCGCCTTTGCCAGCAGCTACGCCGTGCTCGTCGGCGAAGCCCATAAAGTAGGGATAACACACATCTGGGTGACCATGCAGTGACACAAACAAGACATCGGCACGGTCCGCAAAAATCTGTTGGGTGCCATTACCGTGGTGGATATCGATGTCCAGTACAGCAACCGGGCCTCGTTGGCTGAGAATGTCCGCTGCCAGGGCGGCGTTGTTGAGGTAGCAGTAGCCGCCACACATGTCTGACCCAGCGTGGTGCCCGGGGGGGCGACAGCGCGCATAACTCAGCAGGGTGCCTGCGAGTGCGGCGTGTGCGGCAGTGGCCGCCATACTCGCAGCATCGAGGCTGGCAATCCATGTACCGGCCACGATCGGCGCACTCAAATCAAAGGTGTAGTAGCCGGCAAGCGCTAACGGATTGGTCGAGCGGTGCTGCATCCAGCGGACGGCCAATGTGCTGGGCAACACCGCCTCAATTGCCCCACCAGCCGCGCACCACGCGGGGTAGATGGATGCCAGATAGTCGAGATAGTCTGGGCGGTGAATGCGTTCGAGGGCGGCGCGGCTCACCGGCTCGATAGCGTGTTCGTCGGTGTATCCAGCCGCAAGGAGGGCTGCGTCGATGATGTCGGCGCGGGCGGCAGATTCATATGGCGGAATGAGCGCTCCGTCATAAAACTCGTGCGGTGGTACGTGGAGGGTGTGGAGAGTGCTTCGATAGATATTCATACGACCTCTTGGAAGGGGCAAAGACGATAGATACGTCTCCGCGTGATGGTTTATTGTATGACATCAAGGAGTTTTTTATCCTGAGAAAAATATTTCACCCCTATCGAGGGTAGCGTTTGATACGGTATGTATGTCAACGTTGAGCCGTTATCCGCGCCCACACTCATATCTATTAGCAAATTTGTGCTACTATACAGCATCAGACGCGCAACCGCACGTGGGAGCATAGCATGGCAGGTCCGCAACGCGGTCTTTTTGACCCCAATAACGACAAAAGCACGATACGTTCTGCACCACTTGCGGCGCGTATGCGGCCCAAATCACTCGACGACATGGTCGGTCAACAGACCATCATCGGTGATGGTCGCATCGTCCGGCGTGCAATCGAACACGACACGTTGTTTTCGATGATCCTCTGGGGGCCACCAGGCTGCGGCAAAACAACGCTCGCACGGATTATTGCCGAGCATACACAAGCGTTTTTTGAACCGCTGTCTGCGGTGACCGCAGGAGTTGCGGATCTGCGTCGCGTTGTCCATGAGGCACGGGACCGTTTAGGAATGTACCAACAACGCACGGTGTTGTTTATTGACGAAATTCATCGCTTCAATAAATCACAACAAGACGCTATTTTGCCCCATGTCGAAGACGGAACGGTAATCCTCATCGGTGCAACCACCGAAAATCCCTCGTTTGAAGTAAACCCAGCGTTGCGTTCACGCGCTCGGATTTTTGTGATGGAGTCGCTCACCAATGAGCAAATCGGCGCGGTTATCGATCGGGCGGTGAGCGATAGCACCCTCGGCTTGGGGACCTTTCAGCCGTTGTTGGCCACCGACGCTCGGGGCTACCTCATCGACATGGCCAATGGCGATGCACGGGTGGCACTCAATGCACTCGAAGCTGCGGTGACTGCCAAAGATCCCGGCATTGGCGACAAGCGACTCATTACTGTCAATGACATGCGTGAGGCATTACAGAGCCGCGCTACCCAATACGACAAAAACGGTGAGTTACATTACGACGCTATTTCGGCACTGCACAAATCGGTACGCAGTAGCGACCCCGATGCGTCGCTGTACTGGTTGGGCCGTATGCTCGAAGGCGGCGAAGATCCGATGTACGTTGCCCGCCGACTGGTGCGGATGTCGATCGAAGACATCGGCTTGGCCGACCCGCAGGCTGTCATCATGGCCAATGCGATCAAAGACACCGTTCACTTTTTAGGGCAACCAGAGGGTGACCTGGCGCTGGCAAATCTCGTCGTCTATTTGGCGCAGGCGCCGAAGAGTAATTCGGTCGAGGTTGCATACATGAAGGCCAAGGTCGACGTTGCCGAAACGCGCAATGATCCCGTCCCGCTGCATCTGCGCAATGCGCCGACACAGCTTATGAAGGGACTCGGCTACAACCGTGGCTATCAGTATGCTCATGATGCACCGGATGCGCGGGTTGACCAAGTGCACTTCCCCGCGAATCTGCGCGGGCGGCGCTATTATCGACCTACAGACCGTGGGTATGAGGTGCGCATAGCCGAGCGACTCGCCTGGCGTGAGGAGCTCGAAAGTGTCAAACCGCTCCCAGTGGTCGAACCCGTCGCTCCACCAGCACGCACCAAACCGCCAGCCGGTCCAAGTGCTATGATTGACCCACAAGCAACCGCTGGCGAAGAGACACAAATTCCTGAAGAACCACAAGCCGCACCGGCGCTCCCCAATAAACGAACCAAACGAGAGCCGCGTGGATAATCGGCTCGCCTGACGGAGACAACGATGACAACGATGCAGCAGATGTACGACTTTAGCACAGCGCGCGTATTAATGAGTGGCGGCAGCGGTGTGCTCGGACGCACACTCGTGCGTGCATTGTTGACGCATGGTGCAGATGTGGTCATTCTGAGTCGCACCCCAGCGCAGGCGCTCGCACACTTCGCTGACGCTGCAGGCGCAGCGCGGTTGACCTGTGTTGCGGCAAATTTGGCACAGCCCGAAGACATCCAACAAGCGGTAGACCGTGTACTCGCTGATAGGCCAATCACCCATTTGGTGAATGGAGCAGGTGGTAACCGCCCGCAGGCGACGACGGGAGCACAGCCCTTCGCCCAAATCCCGCTGGCAGCGATGCACGAAGTCATGGATGTCAATGTGTTTAGCGCGATACAGCTTTCGCAAGCGGTGATTCCCCATTTTGCGACACGCGGGAGCGGCTGTGTGCTCAACATCTCGAGCATCAGCACCATCCGGCCATTGACGCGCGTGGTGTCGTACTCAGTGGCCAAAGCAGGTTTGGATGCCTACACCCGCTGGCTCGCAACGCATTTGGCCCGCGAATACGCGCCCGATATTCGTGTGAATGCGTTGGCGCCAGGATTTTTCTTGACCGAACAAAACCGCTTCCTCCTGCTCGAACAAGACGATGCAACCTTGACCGAACGTGGCCGCCAAATATTGACCCACACCCCGATGGGTAGATTTGGCACCCCTGACGATTTGGTGGGAGCATTTTTATGGCTTCTTTCTCCTGCGGCTGCATTTGTCACGGGGCAGATTATCACCGTCGATGGTGGATTTAGCGCATATAGCGGCGTATAGGACGCAGACAAGGACTTTCATGCAGAAGCTCGACGATCAGACGCTCAACGACACTATTCGGACTGGTCTGGCCACGCGCAATTGGCGCGGTCAGCGGGTGCTCGTCCTCATCCCTGATGGCACGCGCACCATGCCGATGCCGCGCTATTTTGGCATCGTCCGTGCTGCGTTGCGTGCCGCTGGCGCTGCTGCGCAGACGTGGATGGTCGCGTTGGGGACCCACCCCGCAATGGACGATGCTGCCTTGTCTCAATTGCTTGGTGTCGATGTGCACGCACTACAACGCGATGAACCAGATATACGTGTCGTCAATCATGCTTGGCAAGACCCGAGTGCGTTGGTGCTTGTGGGCACCATTAGTGCCGCGCAGATGCATACCTTGAGCAATGGGATGAGTAGCGATGAAGTTCCCGTGCGGGTCAACCGCGCGGTATTGACACACGACCATATTTTGATTTGTGGGCCGGTCTTCCCGCATGAGGTTGTCGGATTTTCTGGTGGTAATAAATACCTTTTCCCCGGAATTAGCGGCCCCGACGTCATCAATGCGACCCACTGGCTCGGTGCGTTACTCACGTCATATGCGATTATCGGTACCGCCAATACTGCCGTACGCGCGGTTATTGACGCGGCGGCGGCACTCATCCCGACCCCACGATTCGCCATCTGTAGTGTCGTCACAACCGACGGGGTGTGGGGTACCTTTGTGGACGAGCCCGAGGTAGCCTGGGCGCAGGCAGCCGCTTGTTCAGCCGAGGTGCATGTGCGCTGGCTTTCATCGCCGGTGCAACGAGTGATCGCTGTTTTGCCGCCCATGTATGACGAATTGTGGGTCGGTTCCAAAGGAATGTACAAAAGTGAACCCGTGGTGGCCGATGGTGGCGAGGTGGTAATCTACGCCCCACATCTCCATGAGATTAGTGTGGTTCATGGGGCGACCATACGAGCAATTGGCTACCACGTACGCGATTATTTCTTGGGGCAGTGGGATCGCTTTGCACATTTCCCCAAAGGGGTGATTGCCCATTCGACGCATCTGCGTGGAGTAGGGACATACAGCGACGGCGTCGAGCGACCGCGCATCCGGGTGACCTTGGCAACCGGGATCTCGGCACAAGAGTGTGCACAAATCAATCTCGGATACGCGGATTACCGGACTATCGATCCGACAGCACTCGCGGCTACTGCTGATCCGCAGACGCTGGTTATCCCCCGGGCGGGTGAATACCTGTATCGCCTGCGGTAGGACGCGCTATCTGTGTGGCGCATTCTTCGCAGCGCAGACAGCCGTGCATGGCAATCTCGTCGTGGATACGTTGGATAGCACTCGCGACATCCCAGTTGTATTGGGTCTCGCCGATATCGCGTGTGACACCGACTTTGTCCAGAACGGTGCGCACCCCTGGTTGTACCCCCGCCAGGTAGACGATCCCGTCATTCCCGAGTAAACGCCGAATGGCATCATGCAACACATCGGCCCCCTGCATGTCGAGCGATGGCACACCGCGCATACTGATGACCAGCGTGTGGCAATCATCATCTTGTGCGAGTTGCTCACGGATGGCTACCGCATTGCCAAAAAACAACGCCCCGTTGATATACGCTATGCGGACACCCGGGCAGGTGCTTGCGTAGTGCGCCGTCGGCATTCGTGTTGCGTCGACTGTTGTGACCGTGACGCTGGCGGCCTCGGATGCGTGGCGGAGATGTGCAAGTGCTGACACCGCGATACCAATCACAATCGCCTGTGAAAGATCCAATACGACGGTTGCGCCCAATGTGACCAACACACCGACCCATGGATGGGTCAGTTTGGCATGCCAGAAGCGCCGTAATGTCTGCCAGTCACACATATTCCAGGCGGTCCAGAGCAATACCCCTGCGAGCGCAGATATCGGGATTGCGGCGATAAGTGGGCCAAGCAAAAATATCCCTGCCAACAAGACGAGTGCATGCATAATGCTGGTCACTCGCGTCTGCGCCCCACTCCGAATCGCAACTGCCGTCCGCGAGATGGCAGCGCTCGACGGTACACCGCCGAACCACGGCACAACCATGTTGGCTGCACCCTGTGCAATGAGTTCCTGATCTGGGTCAAATGGTTTGCCACTCATTGCTGCACCGGCCGTCCCGGTCATCAGACTCTCGATGGCTGCCAACAATGCAATCGTAATCCCTGCAGCACTGATATCGCTGAATGCTGCCCATGGAATTGTGTTGAACGAAAGATGGTCTTGCAACAGAATGGTATGCGGCAAAACAGTAATTCGGTCGATGGGGAGTGCCAATACCCAACTGATTGCCGTCATGATGCCCATCGCTACAAGGGCATCAGGGATGCGTGGGAACAGACGATTGCAGAGCCACAAAACCACTATCGTCGCAATGGTCATGCCGATTGCTATGAAATTGACGGTGTACGTGTTGGTACCGTAGCCGAGAATCTTGCCTATCCCTGTTTCGGCTGATGGTGTGTGCACCCCCAACATCGGGTCAAGTTGACTAATCCCAATAATGAGCGCAATCCCGCAGGTAAATCCCGTAATAACGGGGGTGGGAATATAGACCACATAGTGACCAAATCGGAAGACGCCCATCAAGACGAGGAACATTCCACCCATGAGAGTAGCGCCATAGACGCCAATTATCCCGTTGCGATGCAAGATAACCAGCAACACCGCTGACATTGCGCCCGTCGGGCCACTCATTTGGAAGGAAGTCCCGCCGAGTGCACCGGTAATGATCCCGGCGAATATTGCGGTCACGAGCCCTGCTGCAGCAGTCATTCCACCGGCAATGCCGTATGCGAGTGCGAGTGGTAAGCAGACGGCGGCGACGGTGATACCGGCGAATAGATCCTGGCGGAAGCGGATGCCATTGTAGTCTGCGAATTCACGGCGAAGGAGCTGGAGGAAGATTGACCAACGGGCCATTGAGGGTGCCTGCGATTCCGATATGGATACCTGGATGCCATTTGAGGGATTATACGCCCGATTGCGTGTACAACAAGAAAACAGGATTTTGTGGTACGCTCATGCATATCTGCGCGAGTTCAAAAGGAGCGTTATGCGTTCGTCTGCTACGGTCGTCATCATCGGTGCAGGAGTGATGGGAGCATCGGTCGCATGCCATTTGGCAATGCGTGGGTGCCGAGATGTCGTCATTCTCGAACAGTTCGCGAGTGAAGTCCAAGGGTCTACCGCTCGTTCTGCTGCGGGGGTACGGCATCAGTTTTCGCACGAACTCAACGTCCGATTGTCGCAGTACGGCATCGAGCGCTTCAAACATTTTCAGGACGAAATTGGCGGTGATAGTGGCCTCCATCAGGTCGGCTATTTGTTCCTCATCAACGATCAAGAGAACTGGCGTGGCTACGCAGAAGCAACTGCGATGCAGCAAAGCCTGGGTGTACGCACACGGTTGTTGACCCCCAGCGAAATAGACTCCATCGTCCCGGACGTCGTCCATGATGACCTCATCGGTGCAACATTCAATCCAGATGACGGCTTCTGCGACCCGCATAGTGTTGCCATGGGGTATTTGGCCAAAGCACGCGCACTCGGAGTCACGGTCGAGCGTAATGCACCGGTGCTCGGTATCAGAACGCAGTCTGGGGCAGTCGTGGCAGTCGACACGGCGCAGGGCAGCATCTCGTGCGAAACAGTGATTAATTGTGCTGGTTCATGGGCGGGTGCAGTTGCTGCTTTGGCCGGTCTTGAGGTGCCCATCCTCCCCTACCGACGGAATGTCTATGTCACACAACCGACCTCCATTATCCTGGGGCAGATGCCGTTGACCGTGGATGTGACCTCTGGTTTTTGGATGCGCAAAGAGCACGATTCATTGATTATGGGGTTGTCCAAGCCCGACGAAGCACCCGGCTACAACATTGTTGTCGACTGGGCGTGGCTCGACACCGTATTAGATGCTGGGTTTGCGCGGTTCCCCCGCTTGGGCGAAGTCACCCTCAATGAAAAGCAATGTTGGGCAGGCTGCTACGAAATAACCCCGGACCACATGCCTATTCTGGGGCGACATCCTGCGCTCCCTTCATTCATTAACGCAGCCGGCTTCAGCGGCCATGGCATCATGCATTCGCCTGCCACGGGCTTGTTGATGGCCGAGGAAGTACTCGATGGCAAGGCGCATAGCTTCGACATCGAGCCCCTGCGGATAGAGCGATACCGCACGGGGAGCATCTTTGAGCGCAACATTATCTAGGACACAAGTAGCGTACCCCGCCCGACAGAAAGTGTTGGGCGGGGTTTTCTGCAGTCTAGGCACTGACGACCGGTCGATAGATTGTTTTGAGTTGTCGGATGCCGCGTTTGTTGAGTTGCTTGACCGAGCCTTCACTCCGTTCGAGCTGCGTCGCAATCTGCGCAAAGGATAATTTATCGCGATACCGCAACATCAGCACCGCACGTTGCTCTGTGGTGAGGTGATCGAGCATCTCGGCGAATGCAGATTCTTGTTCGTACTCGATGTGGGGTATTGCGAGTGATTCGATATCATTGCCATCTAAAGGGCTCACTGGTCGGCGCCGTTGACTGCGATAGCAGTCTATGACACGGTCGTGGGCGATGCGGTACAACCATGCTTCGATGGGCAAGCCACGGTCAATGTAACGGTGCATTCCTTCGAGCACGCGCACAAAAACGTCGCTGGTGAGGTCTTCGGCGAGGGAGTGGTCATTGACCCTGCGCTGAATGTAGCGTTGGATGGCGGGTGCGTGAGCGGCATAGAGCTCGGCGACGTGTTGCTGGTGACTCATGGTACCCTCCGTATGAACGATATACCCGCAGTATGCCGCCGTCGCGTTACCAAATCATTACCAAGCAGCTATGGCTTTGGGGTATAATGCCATTTGGCATTCATACGGGGAGCAGTGATGAGTCAATCCTTCACGATCGAGCCTGGACAGGCACACGATGATGTCGTGGAACTGGCCAAAGCATGGGCCGGCACATCGATAGCATTTGCCATCACGACAACGGGTGTTGCGAATCTTGCCACACCGTTACTGTTACAAAATCTACTGATTGCCGCAATTGTGTGTGGTCTGGGATTTGTGCTGCACGAGTTGGGCCACCGCCAAGTCGCACGAGGATACGGTGCTTCAGCGCACTTTGCAGCCGACAACCGCTGGTTGCTTATTTCTCTAGGTCTTGCTTTTGCAGGCATCTTCATCGCTGCACCGGGTGCGGTCTGGTATACAGGAGTGTCTGATCCCAAACGCATCGGCAGAATCGCCCTTGCAGGTCCGGTGGCCAACTATGTGTTGGCGGTGTTCTTTCTGGTACTCTATCCGATTCTTTTTAGGCTTGGTATCCAAGACGATATGTTCTTGTATATCTGCATGATGGGTTTTTCATTCAATGCATGGGTTGGCTTGTTCAACCTCATCCCGGGCGGCCCGTTCGATGGAGCAAAGGTGTTGGCATGGTCTACCCCCGTCTATGCCGTGATGGTTGCAGTCGGTGCGTTCATGGCTTTTTATGTGAATCGTCAAGAGATGTTCATCTCCATCTGGGGCTGGGCAATCTCGCTTTTCGGATAATCTGAATCCACAGAAAAGGAATGTTGTACATGCGTACCAAACTCATTGCTGGTAATTGGAAGATGCACAAGACCATTGGCGAAGCTGTCGCACTTATCGATGCGCTGCACGCTGCACTACCTACTATTCCTGCAGACCGCGAAGTCATTGTCTGTCCTCCATTTACCGCATTGGCGGCTGTAGCGGCACGTCCGCGTGGTGGTATTGCAATCGGCGCACAGAATGTCTATCCCGAGTCACATGGTGCCTATACGGGTGAAATTTCCCCCGCCATGCTGGTGGACATCGGCTGCAGCTACGTCATCATCGGTCACAGTGAGCGCCGCGCTCTCTTCGCTGAGTCTGATGCTTTTATCGCCAAAAAAGCCGCTACAGTGCTGGCTGCCGGGATGACTCCGATCATCTGCGTCGGCGAGACCAAGCAGGAACGCGAATCCGGCCGCGCCGAGGCAGTCGTGCTGGGACAAGTCGCCGGCTCGTTGGCTGGCTTGAGCGATCGTCTCGCCGATGTAGTCATTGCCTACGAACCAGTCTGGGCTATTGGGACGGGCTTGACGGCAACTGCCGCAGATGCGCAAACAATGCATGCAGCCATCCGCGCTGAACTGCGTCGCATCGGCGGGGCAGTAGCCGAGCGCGTGCGCATCCAATACGGCGGGAGTGTCAAAGCAGACAACGTCGACGAGCTTATGGCACAGCCAGATATCGACGGTGCGCTGGTCGGCGGCGCAGCCCTGGTGGCCGAAGGCTTTGCACGGATTGCTAATTTTCGATAATGTCGCGTGCGCTACCCGCACCGTGAATAGGTGAATGCATGACCGATACAACGTCACACCCAACGACCGAGTACCCACTGGTCGTCCTCGGCGAAATGGTCATCATGCCGATGATGACGGTGCCGTTGCAAATCGGACAGGGGAAGTCGTTCCGGGCACTCGAAGTCGCCTGGGAGGCAAAACAACACGTCTTGTTGATTTTTGTGCCCGAATCGCACATCGAGCAATACAAAAATGGTACGCCCGAAGCACTGCCGACGGTGGGAGTGACTGCCCGCCTCGAAGAATTCATCAAACTTCCTGACGGCACTGCGCGTATCATCCTCGAAGGATTGCAACGAGCGGTCTTTGATGGTTTGCAACAGGTCGACCCCTATTACGTCGTGGCTGCGCAGCCCATCGACGACCTGATCGTGACGGGGATGGATGTCGAAGCGCTGATGGACACCGTCAAGCAGCAGGTCGACGAATTCGTCGACAGTCTCGGTGAAGTCCCGCAAGAGGCCGTCACCTTCGTGCGGCGCATCGACGCACCGGGTCATTTGGCAGACATTGTTACCTATGCACCGGCATTCGATTTTGCCGAGCGTTTAATTATCTTGAACGAAATCGACCCGGTCGAGCGACTTTCCAAAACGCAACGCATGCTGGCGCGGCATCTGGAACTGATGAAAATACGTCAAAAAATCCAACAGGATACCAAAGAAATACTGGATCAAGGCCAAAAAGAATTCTTCTTGCGCGAACAAATCCGTGTCATCCGCCGTGAACTCGGCGAAGACGAGGAACTCGATGACCCCCTCGACGAGCTCAAAAAACGCGTTTTGGCACTCGACGCACCCGAACCGGTCAAAGAACAAGCGATGCGTGAGTTCAAACGACTCGCGCAGCAGGGCCCTGGGAGTCCTGAGGCAGGAGTCATCCGGTCGTACATCGAATGGTTGCTGTCGTTGCCGTGGATGCTCGAAGAACTCGCGCCCATCGACATCGCAAAGGCGCAGACCGTCCTCGACGAAGACCATTTTGGTCTCGAGAAGGTCAAAGAGCGCATCATTGAATATATCGCCGTGCGCAAACTGGTGGGCTCCAAAATGCGCTCGCCTATTTTGTGTCTCGTCGGTCCGCCGGGCGTCGGCAAAACGTCGCTGGGGAAGTCGATTGCCCGCGCGCTGGAGCGCCAGTTTGTGCGCATGAGCTTGGGTGGTGTCCGCGACGAGGCCGAAATCCGCGGGCATCGGCGCACCTACATCGGTGCAATGCCTGGTCGCATTATCCAGGGGATGAAAACCGCCAAAGCGCGCACCACGGTATTTGTGCTGGACGAAATCGACAAAGTCGGTCAGGACTTCCGTGGCGACCCCACCTCTGCACTGCTCGAAGTGCTTGATCCCGAACAGAATGGTGCCTTCTCGGACCATTATCTCGAAGTACCATTCGATTTGTCACAGGTAGTCTTTGTGGCGACGGCCAATCAACTCGACACCATTCCATCGCCGCTCCGCGACCGTATGGAGATTATCGAAGTCAACGGGTATACCGAAGAAGAAAAACTCGGTATCGCAACGCGCTTTCTCATGCCAAAACAGAGTGAAGCCCATGGCATCACTGCTGAAATTTTGACGATAACCGACGCTGCGATACTGTGCATCATCCGCGCGTATACCCGCGAGTCAGGGGTGCGTTCGCTCGAACGCGAAATTGCTACGATTTGTCGCAAAGTCGCCCGCAAGGTCGCAGAACATGTGGGTGATTCATTCGCACGCATCACCGTCGACGCCGACCAGATTCCCGAGTACTTGGGCATCGAACGCTATTCGTTTGGGTTGGCTGAGGCAAACGATGAAGTAGGCGTGGCAATGGGTGTCGCCTGGACATCGGTTGGTGGTGAGACCCTTTCGATCGAAGTGTTGCCGATTGTGGGCAAAGGTCCGTTGCAGTTGACCGGGCAACTCGGCGATGTCATGAAGGAATCAGCCCAGACGGCGTTGAGTTACGCCCGCTCGCAGCTCGACATCTGGGGCGTGCCGGCCAACTACTTCGACGAACACGTGATTCACATCCACGTCCCCGAAGGTGCGGTCCCCAAGGATGGTCCCTCTGCAGGCATTACCATGACTACGGCGCTGATTTCGGCGATGACGGGAAAGAAAATTCGGCGGGACGTCGCAATGACCGGTGAAGTTACCCTGCGTGGCAAAGTTTTGCCCATCGGTGGTCTGAAGGAAAAGACGTTGGCGGCGCACCGTGCCGGCATCAAGACATTTCTGTTGCCCATCGCAAACGCCAAGGACATCCCCGAACTGCCCGACAA
>CANJHS010000016.1 GCA_947474225.1 Roseiflexaceae bacterium
ACGCCGTATGCCTTGGCCCAGATCAACTGCACTTCGTCGCTGAACAAGTGCTCTTGCCAGAGGCGGGCAGCATATGGGTGTGGTGCATAGGCGCTGATTGCCTGCACATACACGCCACCGAAGACTGGCTCGGGAATGATGACTTCGACTTCTGGATTGCCGGCTGCGGTGTCGCGCATTGCCAAGGTCAGGTACGACCACATCGGGATAATTGGGGTCTCGCCCTGGGTGAACAGTGCGCCATTGCCCATCGTCTCGACCAAGACGCCTTCTTCTTTGAGCTTGGCAAAGAATTCGAGGCCTGGGAGTGCGTTATCCAATGTGCCGCCGTTTGCCAAACCAGCAGCATAGATGCTCTGGATGGCTTGGTTGGAGGAACGTGGGTCGCCGGTCAATGCGAACTGACCCTTGTACTCCGGCTTCAACAGATCTGCCCAACCCTTGGGGGTGTTGGTGACGACGTCTTTGTTGACGGCCAATGACAACACACCGTAGTATGCGCCGTACCAGTAGCCTTCGGCATCCTTGAGGTCAGCGGGGATGTCGCCCCAGGTCTGCACCTGGTATGGCTGGACCAACTTGGCTTCTTTGGATGATGGACCAAAGGCAAAGCCGACGTCGATGACGTCTGGTGCCTGTGGACCCGTGTTGCCGGCGTTGGCCTTGATGGCAGTTATTTCGTCACCCGAGCCAGCGTCCGGATTGAGTTCGTTGACCTTGATGCCGTACTTTTCGGTGAACGACGCAATGACTGCGCCGTAGTTCAACCAGTCGTGTGGCAGAGCGATAACGGTCAATTCGCCTTCGGCCTTGGCCTTTTCAACCAGGGCATCGAATCCGCCGATTTCGGCGGCGGTCAATGGGCCAGCTGCTGGGGCTGGTGGCAACACCGGCTCGGCGGTAGCTGCAGGGACTTCGGTGGCAGCGACGGCGACGGGGACGGCAGTTGGTTCAACTGGTGCCATGGTTGGTTCTGCTGGGGCGGCGGTTGGTGCAGCGGTCATTGCTTGACCACAGGCGGCCATTACGGCGCCGGTCATGGCAATGGCACTCATGCGCAAAAATGCACGGCGGTTGTTGCGGTTCAATGTCACGGTGAACTCCTCTGTCTTCATATTCCTCACCGCCATCACTGTAGCCCCCGTGTGTTAATCCTTCCCTCTCCCCAGGTCATCGTTGTGTTAATGCTCGAATAAGTTGCGAGGGGATTTGTGTGTGCGTTTGGAGGATTTTTTACCTGGTATCTCGTTCTCATTCGTCTCCGTTATAGCATGCAAGCGGTGTTATCATTCATCAGTGCGTCGGTATCAGTTACCCCAAAGGCCATAAACCACAACCCGTCATGCCGACCCGACGACGATCTCCTCCGCGCGACCACCCCCGTCGGCGTGCCATCTTCATCTGGTCACAGTGCTCCCCATCCCCGTCATGGCATTTGAGCGGGGCTTATTGCAATTAGCCTCGCTCAATAATCATCTGGTCACCAAGGCATAGTCCGGCCGATACATCAACCCCGCCGGTCGTGCGCACGTCTGTTCAATCAATCCCAACAGTGCCTCGCAGTCGGCATACACAGGCTCGGTGACCGGCACCGTTACCAACTGACTCACCTCGAGCACCCGCAACCAATACAACGTCTCGTGGATGCAATCGACCGCCGCGACGATATCGGCGGACTGCACCAGCGGCACCGTATCGACCAAAGCACGTTCGATGTACGCTCCAATCCGCGTCCCACTGCGCACAAATCCCTCGACGATGGCTACATTCTGCGGTGACGGCGTCAATTGCTGGGCAATCGTCACCACCTGTACGGCCAACCCAAAACTCTGTATCTGCATCGCGGTATCTCGTGGCATCGCATCCTCCTTGAGCATCCGGGGTGCCTGTGCACCCAACGTATCGACTATCTGTGCACTCAACACCAACACCGGCTGTACGAGGCAGTGCTGCACCATGTCGGTGTCGCGCACCACCGTCAACCAATACCCCAGATCGCGGGCGCACCGGGTCGCACGCTGTCGCGCAATCACATCACAGGTACCTCCCACCCGCTCGAGCCAGACCTCGAGCTGTGCCGCCGCGACCACGGCCCGCGTCACCGTCGGCATCACCAGCCGGGCGATGCGCATCTGCGTAACCAGCTGTGTCACGGCGGCGGCCAATTGCATACGCACCGCAGTGGTGCAGCACGTGGACGGGCTCGGAGTGTCGTATCTATATGTCATTGGTAGGGGCTCCAGCGCTTGGCGACCGCATTAGCCATGCGGTGCGTCGACAACGCCTTGCCCATGTACTGCTCGGCGTCCTCGATAATTTTGATGGCTCGTCCCTCGGCCGGGTCGGCGGGTACCGGTGTCGTGGCGATGTCTGAGAGCGGCACATCCCAAAAGCCCAACTGCTGCGGGTAATCGCCCAGCTGCGCCACACCGACCCCGACCAGCCGAATCTCGCGCCGTTGATCCCACAGACAACGCAACAAAAACTGCGCACGTTCGTAAATTTCGGGCCCCTGATTGGTCGCCCTGCTCAACGCCGATTGCCGCCCAATCGACGAATGGATGTCCCAGCGGATCCGGCAATGGATGACCTTGCAGCGCATATTTTTGCGTTGCAGCCGCCGTGCCAGGTCGTACGACAAGGTCAGCAGCGTGCTTTCGATGACGGCTGGGTCATCGACGTTGCGCATGAATGTCGTCTCGTGCGACAACGACTTGGCCGTATAGGCATAGACCATCGGCGTCTCGTCGATGCCCCGCGCCATGCGGATGAGCTCTTCGGCGTGTCGTGCCAAAAACGCCGCCCGGATGTCGCTACAGCGCGTCCAGCCAATCTCGCCCAGGGTGGCAATCCCCATGGCATGCAGCTTTTCGGTCGTCTTGGGTCCGATCCCGCACAGCGTGTCGACCGGCAACGGTCCGAGGAAGGTCGCCTCGCCGCCCGGCGGCACCACATAGATGGCATGCGGCATCTTGCCGGCGCGGGCGAGTTTTTTGCCGGTGTCCGTGGCTGCCTTGGCGACCAGTTTGTTACCGGCAATCCCGCACGATATCGACAAGCGCAACTCCGTCGCCACCCGCAACTGCACCCGCCGCGCAAAGACATCCGATGCATCCTCGATGTCGGCCAAATCGACATAGGCCTCGTCGATCGACGCCTGCTCGACCAACGATGTCTCGCTCAGCAATACCTCCATGACCTCTTGGGCAGCCTCGGTATAGGCGGTGTAATCTGGCTTGACGACGATGATATCGGGGCACAATTGCCGTGCCTTGGCGGTCGACGTGCCCGCATGGATCCCATAAGCACGCGCTGCATACGACGCCGTCGCGACCACGCCACGGTCGTTTGCACTCCCGCCAACGACGAATACCTTGCCCACCAATGTGGGGTTGCGGCGCTGTTCGACAGAACAAAAAAACGCATCGAGATCGACATGCATAATAGTGCGCATACCCACGACTCCTTGCTGTGTTGGGATGTAGATTAGCACATATGTTCTAAAAAGTCGAGAGGGAGTTTGTCTCTGGAGGGGAATTGTCATGTGCCCGTACGCAAGGGTTGTCAGTACAAAATTTCTCTGCTATACTCACGGAATGAATACACCGTATTCATCAGAATTTCTCACAAGGAGGTCAGTGATGACATTGCTCGATCAAAACATCCAGCTCCGCGAGTTTGTGCCCGTGGCGCCCGCAGTCAATATTACGCCAGCTGCTGCAGAGCGCTTGTTGGCCATGATGGCAGAGCGCGACATCAGCGACTACGCATTGCGCGTATTTGTCTCTGGCGGCGGTTGCTCCGGCCTGCAGTACGGCATGACGTTCGACAACGAAGCCCGCGACGGCGACGCCAATTGGGAGGCCCACGGCCTCAAGGTCATGCTTGACCCCATCAGCGCCCGCTACCTCGACGGTGCAGTCATCTCGTTCCAGCAGGACAACATGCTCCAAGGCGCCTTCAAGATTGACAACCCCAACGCAGTCTCGAGCTGTGGTTGTGGTCACTCATTCCGCTCCAAAGAAGAGGGCGGCGCCGAAGCTGACGAATACAGCGGCGGCGGTTGTGGTAGCTGCGGCAACGCATAAGATTTCGCTTCACCAGACTGTTCATGCAGTTTTGTCAATCTGATTACACCCCATGCGCCGCGGCGCATGGGGTGTTTTTCATCTAGCCATATAATAGAAAGAGATCGACATACAACCGAGGGCCACTCTATGAGCTACCGTCATATCAGCATCCACGACGTCCAGGCACTGCGCACCAGTCAGCCCGACACCATTGTCATCGACGTGCGCGAGCCAAATGAATACGCCATCGCTCGCCTCGACAATACCATCCTCTGTCCCATCAGCACATCAGCGAGCTGGATTGAATCCTTCGCCAAAGATGCCGCCATCGTCGTTATCTGCCACCACGGCATACGCAGTGAACATGTCGCATCTGCCATGACCAGTCGCCACGGCTACACCAATGTCGCCACCATGGACGGCGGCCTCGATGAGTGGTCCGCCCGCATCGACCCGACGATTCCACGCTATTGATGCACACCACCATCCCCACATGCATCGTCTGCCCGCAGTGCAGCAGCGGATTTACACAGCCGACGCAACAGGACCGCAACACATACGTGCAGTGTGCTCAGGGCCACCGTTACCCGGTTCGCTCGGGGGTCATCGACCTGCTCGGTGCCCCACGGCCGCAGAGCATCGCTGCGTGGAGTAACGAATGGCGCATCACTGCCTGGGCCTACGAACGCCTGTGGCGGCCGCGATCGCTGTCGATCCTCAGTGGCCAGCCGTTCCCCTATAGCCGTGAGCTCCCGGCCGTCGCCGCAGCCATCCCCAGCGATGCACGAGTCATCCTCGACTTGGCTTGCTCGAACGGGCTGTACGCGCGCACCGCAGCCCAACAGAACCCGCAGGCAACGGTCATCGGCATCGATCGATCACTCCCCATGCTGATCGACGCCCAGCGCCGGGCCGTTGCAGCAAACGTGCAGATTACCTATGTGCGCGCCGACGCGCGGTCATTGCCAATCGCCACGGCCAGCATCGATTGTACGCTCATCGGCGGGTCACTCAACGAGATGGAAGAGCTGCCGCGCATCTGGGATGAACTTTCACGCATAAGCACCTCCCGTGCATCGCTCGTGAGCATGCACTTGCTCCGCCGCGGGTCAGTCAGTCCACGTCTCCTCGGCTTCGGTGGTATCACGCTCTTTGGAGCAGACGACGTCCCGACCTCCCTCCACACGACTGGCTGGGTGGTGACCACCCGCCAACAGACCGGCATCGTGCAGATCCTCAGTGCACAACGGCACCCATAGAAAAGCGAGCATGACATGGCCAAGGCAGAACTCTTATTTGTCGGTACCGACACCGGATTGCTCCAGTTCAGCAATCCCGGTGGCATCGGTCGCTGGCTACGCAATGGCCACTCGCTACCCGGCAGCGACATCGTCGCCATCTGGGCAAATCCCGATGATCCGACCCAGCTCTTATGCAGTGACGCTGAGCAGCTCTACGAAAGTAGCGACGGCGGTCAACACTGGAGCGATCCCGTTGCATTGGGCATCGTGGCGTTTGCTGCATCTCGCAACCATCCAGCGCTGATTGTCGCGCGCACCGACAGTGATGCTATCCTCAGCACCGATAACGGAGAACAGTGGCGACGCATCGCACCGGCCGAGCAGATCTCGGTTAGCAACGACACAATCGCCATCAGCACTCCTACAAAAGCCCACCAGAGTAACGATGGCGGCACAAGCTGGCAGGTCGACGAGCCTTGGACGCACCGTGCTGCAAGTCATGACGGTGTCCATACAATCACGCGCACCACCTCAGGAATCTGGCGGGTCAATGCGTCCGAAATACCAGCCCCACCCCTATCGGTGCGTGCCATGGCGATATGTTCAGGTTCTCCGGCACGCGTCGTTTGTAGCGATGCACAGACCCTCTGGGTATACGAATCGGATTGGCAACAAATTGTCGATGCACCGGCACTGACGGTACTCATCAACACCTCCTACCATCCCGACCGGCTATGGGGTGCAGATGCCAATGGCACCCTTTGGTATAGTGCCGATCGGGGCACCCACTGGGTATCCATCAAAACCCAACTCGGGATGATTCATGTGATTGTCGCTGCTCGCCTGTTGTAAATAGTTTTGTGCCCACAAAAAGTGCAATCTGCTCCCGACGGTGCTGTGCAAATACTTTCAAATACTTTGACAAAATCTTTGCAACATGCTATGGTATGAATATCGTAAGCAGAGAAAGAAAAAACCATGGAACAACCGCCATCATTGGTGCAAATCTCTGCGACGCCTATTTTTAACACCAAAGCAGTCGCTATCGAGACATCCGTTCCGCCAGACACCTTCCGTGCCTGGGAGCGCCGTTACGGCGTTCCCCGACCCCAACGGACACAGGGCGGGCATAGACTCTACTCTGAGCGCGATATCACCATCATTCGCTGGCTCCGTGATCGGACCGCCGAAGGGATGAATATAAGTCATGCTGTGTTGCTGTTGAGCAATGTCATCGAAGATGAAGATGCTGTCGTCTTGCCTGACCCCACAACGACGCGAAGCTTTCCTCATATGGTTGCTGAACTTGCCAAATCACTCACTGCATTTGATTCGGTCACCGCAGAGCGTGTCATGAGTGAAGCCTTTTCGTTACATCAATTCGAACACGTGTTGATCGAAATCATTCAACCTACCATGGTCGAGATTGGTGAGCTATGGCATAACGGGAAAATCAATATTGCCAGTGAACACTACGCCACCGAATTCTTCCGTCGTAAATTATCCAGCCTTATCAATATCTTCGAATCTGTGGCTATGCACGAGACCATCATCGTCGCGTGTGCACCGACAGAACTCCATGATTTAGGCATCCTCTACGCGAGTTTATTTCTGCTCCGACGCGGGTATCGGGTAGTCTATTTGGGTGCACGAGTACCCAAATCCGATTTGCTTGAAGCAATTGCCAAAGTCAACCCAGCCATGGTCCTCCTGTCAGCGACAACCGTCGAAGCCGCTGTGGCATTGCTCGATGTGGCAACCGCCGTCACGGATCAATTCCCCGAGGTCAAATTTGGCTACGGCGGGCGAATTTTCAATTTTAATCCCGAACTGCGTGTTTCGATGCCAGGTTATTTTTTCGGTCATGATGCACGCGAGCTTGTAGAGCAAGTGAGTAGTGTTCTTGGAACCTAAATCAACGGCATTTTCGATCATTTCTTGTACAATACATCTATACACATGGCTCACTCGTAACTCATATAATCAACAGGTTATCAACACACCCATGGTCTCACCGGGTGAGGAATCATATGGTCAGTAACCAACAAACGAGCGACGTACTCCGTCCTCCCGCAGGCGATGCTGCTGCCCTTCTTGACACACTCAAGCACTTCATCGAACATACCGAACATCATCGGTTAGCTGCTCCCAAACACATTATTACTCCGCACGAACGTGATGCTGCATACGGCATTTGTGACGAGATAACACGACTCCATTCCAAAAGTTTCTATTTCGCAACGGGTCTCCTGCCTGAAACAAAGCGCCGCGCGATCCGCGCACTCTACGCATTTTGCCGCACCAGCGATGACATCGTCGATCAGGCTGCAGAGGGTACTGCACCACAGGCACTCGCCCATTGGGTTTCCCTCGTCCACAACCGGACGTCACCTGCAGACAACCCGGTACTCATCGCCTGGAATGACACAGTCCTCAGTTACGACATTTCGCAAGAGCTCGTCGACGAGTTGTTGGCTGGCATTGCAATGGACTTAACGGTAACGCGTTACGACTCTTTTGACGATTTGTGGTTGTATTGCTATCGCGTAGCTTCGGTGGTCGGACTCATTTCGATGCAAATCATTGGATATGTCGACGAGGCTGTCGACTACGCAGTAAAACTCGGTGTGGCACTGCAACTCACCAATATTCTGCGCGACATCGGCGAAGACGCAAACCGCGGCCGGGTGTACATACCACAACAGGATTTACAACGCTACGGGTTGAGTGACGACGATATCTTCCAACGCAGGCGGACGCCGCAATTCAAAGCAATGCTCCGATTCCAGAGTGCACGTGCGCATGCACTGTATGAGGCTGCCTGGCCAGGCGTGGGTATGCTCAATCCCGATAGTAGTTTGGCAATTGCAGCCGCAGCCACTATTTATCGCGGTATTTTGGACAGCATTCACAGTGCAGACTATGATGTATTCACCAAACGCGCATATGTACCCCTGCTGCGCAAGGTCGGTTTGCTGGCTAGTGCATATGCACGGCTCAAAAGAGACTTCCAATAATATGCTTTCTCACTCTGCACAACCAATCCGCACAACACGTACAGCAGCGCACTGGCCGACATGGCCTTACTTTACGGTGCTGACAATTCTTTTTCTGGGGCCACCAGCTGCCGCATTGTGTATTGCCAGCGGGATTTCTTTTTTTGTGTCGCTCGGCTGGACTGCACACAGTGTTTTGAGCACGTATGTCTGTCCGACGCCGCTCAAAACATACGAACTCCTCGGTGCACCGATGGCCGTGTGTGCACGGTGCTGGGGTGCAACCATTGGCTTGTGGGTAGGCTGGTATCTGAGTGCTCGGGCGACACCACAATCTCCGATTTCCCGATACTATGGGCTCCATGTCGCTACGCGGTTC
Source organism: Roseiflexaceae bacterium (assembly GCA_947474225.1). Taxonomy (GTDB): domain Bacteria; phylum Chloroflexota; class Chloroflexia; order Chloroflexales; family Roseiflexaceae; genus UBA965. The sequence goes on from CANJHS010000016.1 coordinate 8,687, forward strand.
TTGATGAGTCTTGCGCCGTTTGGACTGTGGTGGCTCGAGATTCGGTTTTGGCCGACTGCTTCGTATGAACTCCTCCTGGTCAATGGGATGTTCGCAGGGATGACTGCCGGGATGTTTTTCTGTAGCATCTGGCCCGGCTTGCTTCGGCGCAGCTAACCCAAGAAAGAACCCACGTGTCACAACGCATTGCCGTCACCGGTGCAACCGGATTGATTGGAACCGCCCTTTGCCATGCACTCGTTGCACGCGGCGATTCTGTGGTTGCCTTTAGTCGCAACCCTTCCCAAACACACACCATGCCGCTCACTGTCACCCTCGCGCCGTGGCGTCCCGATGATCATCACGCAACCGCAGAAGCGTTAACTGGCTGCGATGCAATCGTCAACCTCGTCGGCGCATCGATAGCTGGCGCGCGTTGGTCGGATGCCTACAAACAGCAGTTGTGGAAGAGCCGCGTGCCGGCTACCCAACACCTCGTTGCAGCCTGCGCACTCATGACCGAGCCACCTCAAACGCTTATTTCTTCGTCGGGGAGTGGGTATTACGGCTATCGCGCTGACACATTCCCGGTCAGTGAAACATCACCTGCGGGGCAAGACTATCTGGCACAGCTGTGTGTCGCCTGGGAGTCTGCCGCCAATGCTGCAAAGAATCTCGGGATGCGTGTCGCAATAGTGCGTACCAGCGTTGTCTTGGATGCGGCTGAAGGCGCCCTCCCACTCATGGCAATGCCATTTCGGCTTTGGATCGGTGGTCGGGTAGGCACTGGATCGCAACCCATTGCGTGGATCCATCGTGACGACATGGTATCACTCTTGCTGTATCTGATTGACACAGCCGATGCAAGCGGTGCATTCAATGCCGTGGCGACCGAACGTGTTGACAATCGCACCTTTAGCACGGCTATCGCCACAACCTTGCGGCGACCCAATTGGGTACCGGTGCCGGCTTTTGTCCTGCGCCTGCTCTTCGGCGAGATGGCAGAATCCCTCCTGCTCAATGGTCAATCCATGTATTCCGAACGAATACATCCTGCGGACGTCGGATTTCGTCACACCACACTAATTGCTGCGTTGACGGACCTATGGGGGGACCCTGCATGAAGCATTTTGTGCGTCCGTTGCTGCTGTTTTTCCTTCTCTTGACTGCATGTAGCACGCGCTTCGAGGCGAATTTGGGTCCAAATAGCACCATCAGTTGGGGTCTTACCCCGACTGTCGAACCAACCGTGTATCGACACAATTTGCCGGTTACTCCGTTCCCGACCCGCGCTGCAATTGCCACACGCACAGACGAACAGCAACGTTCTATTGCAGCACTCGAAGCCGAAACAATGGACCTCTACAACCAAAGCGTGCCGGCTGTGGTGAGTATTGAACTCCCTTTCGTCCACCCCACAGTTGATGGTATGCCACAAGGCAAATCGGTCATGCTGTCGCAGGGTAGTGGATTTATCTATGACGACCAAGGGCACATTGTGACCAATGCGCATGTGGTGGCAGGTGCAGATATTTACAGCGTGCGAATGAGTCAGTCGAATGTCATCAGCGCCACCGTGATAGGACGCGACATCGAGCACGACATCGCAGTGTTGGCTCTCGACACGCCCGCGCCTGTCGGCCCGCTGCCTATGAGCACGCGTACCCCGGCGACGGGGATGTGGATTATGACCATTGGCAGCCCATATGGGTTGTACGAAAGCATGACCCTCGGTACCATTAGCGCCACCAACCGTGAACTCTCGACCGATAGCACCACGCTCGAGGGGATGATACAAGTCGATGCAGTCCTCAATCCTGGGAGCTCAGGCGGGGTACTCATCGATCGTACCGGTGCAGTCATTGGACTCACAACGGCAATCCAAAGTAGCACAGGCGGCTTCGAAGGTATTGGATATGCCATCCCTGCATCTGCAATTATGACCTGGGCTGATCAATTAATCGCAACAGCTATGCACGACAAAACGCCGTAGCCATCATTCCCAGCCCGTGGTGGTATGGAGTGCGGTATGCAAAATCATTTTGTACAGCGAGCCAGGCATCCAGTACGAGCCAAATTGTGCGAGGTGATCGGTCACCCATTGGGTATCAAGGACGACAAAGCCGTTACGGCGGAGGCGACCAACCAACGCCACGAGGGCGACTTTGCTCGCGTCACGATCGCGGCTAAACATACTTTCGCCGGCAAACAACCCCCCTAACGCAACCCCATAAAGCCCACCGACTAGTATCCCGTCGCGCCATGTTTCGACACTATGTGCATAGCCACGCTGATGTAATTCGCTATAGACATCGATAAATCGCTCACTAATCCAACTCGTCGGCGCTTCAACCCGCGGTTCTGCACAGGCCTGCATCACCGCACGAAACGCCGTATCGCTGGTGGTCGTGTACTTCCCGGAGCGAATCGTACGCGCGAGTCGTCCAGGAATATGAAAGCGGTCATCAAGCGGGATGATGCCACGTGGATTTGGGCTGTACCACTCCAGTTCACCATGTTTATCCATCGGAAAAATTCCTTTGGAATAGGCACGTAGGAGCATATCTGCAGAGAGAGTGCTCATCACAATTCTTTCATTAACGCTACCCCTATTATGCGCTCAATTTCGACATTTGGTGCACACGGGAGCTGCTATCGCGCATGTTATAATGATGGTAAATTAGCGCATATGAATGCGACATAGTACGTTTTTTGAACTGGCAATCCGCGCTCGTGAGGAGCACCTGATGCAGTACGTGCGGGCGCTTTTACGCCAAGCAAGCCGGCTCTGGGTCATCATTCTTCGCACCGCATTACTTTTTGTCGTCACACTCGCAAGTGTGGCCTTGATTGCGTTTCAATGGTATACGCAATCGATCACCATTGTTGGCCAACCAGGGGCTGCATCCCGAGTCATTGGTCTGCAAGAACCGATTCGTGTGGTCTTTTCGCAACCGATGGACGAAGCCAGCGTTGCAGAAGCATTGCAGATTACTCCCGCGACTGCGGTACTACTGAGTTGGAATCCACAGAGTACAGAATTATCAATCGGTCCACGCATCAGCTGGTATGCGGACAATGCGTATGTACTCCACCTCGCAGCGCCCGCGCGAAGTGCAACGTTGGTGCCTGTCGATAGCTGGAGGATGCAGTTTACGACGCGTGCAGTGCTCCGTGTCATAGAGTTTTTACCTGCGCATCTCAGTACCGATGTCGCGCAGGACAGCCTTGTCGTTGTCCGATTCAGCCAACAGATGGTCCCCCTAGTTGCAGTCAACATTCCCTTGACCCAACCGATTCTCCAGATTTCGCCACCGATTACCAATACACAAGAATGGGTGGATACCGCAACGTTGACGCTGCGGAGTGAAGATTTGCAACCAAATCAGCAGTACAGTGTCGTCGTCCCTGCATTTACCCGCGACAGTAGAGGGAGAATGCTCGACACAAGCGTCACACATACATTTACAACTGCAGCGGACCACATCATTTCGGTCGTTCCTGCTGATGGCGCAACCGACGTCGGGGGGACAGCCCCACTCATCATTACAGTGAGTGGCAGCCTCGATGCGACTGTATTGCGTAGTGGGGTACGCGTCGAACCACAGACAGATATCACTTTTGATGTCCAACCAACGGTGACCGGTGCCACAGTGGTCACGATACGGCCAGCCGACCGATGGGAATATGCAACCCGCTATTCTCTCTCCTTTGTCGATGTCGGCAGTCAACACCTCACAGCAGAAACACACTTCACCACCGCTCCTGCGTTACTTCTTGTGGCACAATCTCCACCCAGTGGACAACCCCTGCAGGCACAACGAGACCTCAGGCTTGTGTTTAATGCACCGCTCGATGCGCGCACAGTTCCCGGTGCTGTCCATTTCTCTCCTCAACCAGTACGCCCAGCGCAAATCGAATGTCACGGCAACGAAATTCGCATACGCGGAGTCTGGGCTACGCAGGTTGCTCCCGTATTGCGCATAGACACGTCGTTGCAGAGCGTGGCAGGGAATATTCTTCGTGATGAGATTATCCAAACATTTGCCATTGATCCACGTGCAACAGTGCTTTCTTTGCCCGGTGAGTTGACAGACATTCCAGACATCTCTGCGACCGGGGCATTACCGATTAATATGGCGCCACATACCCATGCAACCTTGACATTCACCGCATTGTCACCCGCTACATATGCACGCGTGCGGGCGCTGAGCAGAGCTGAATTCGCAGCGTACGATCCAACCCGCTACGGTATTTTGCCTGTTGCAACAATTCCCATTACGACAGAACTTGACCCCATACTGACCGTCGACACGACCGCGTTCATTCCATCAGACATCACCACCAAAATTGTCCTGGTACGCATCATCAATAGCAAAGGAGCACACGACACGCGCTTTGTCCGCATCCTACCAACGTCAATGTATGCACTCACCATCGGTACCATGCTTGTGACTGGTGTACCACAGCAGAATCCTGTGTTGCCAATGAAATACGACATCTTTCAAGCCGGAGCGCGTATTGCTTCAGGTGTCGCAGATGATCGCGGGATTTGGAGCACCAATGTACTCAAGCCTGGCATACCTGCCCAAATTGTCTCGCGCACAGCACCGTATGATGTCATCGAACGAGCAGTGCTGGAATCAACTGCGAGACCACTCATCCTCCAAGTACTCGCTTCCCAATCGCGCATTTCTGCTGGCGCAGTACTGCCAGTTGCCTGTAGTAGGAACAGCGCTGACACCGCAGAACATGCGACAGCGCTGTTGACGTCTCGCAGCGGCACGATTGTGAACACACGATCATTTGTCTGGAATGCAGGTCAACGTATTGCACAGACAACGCTACCGATCCCCATTGACACTGATCCCGGAATACTTACCCTCAGTTGTGTAACACCTGATTCACGCAGTGTTTCGCAGCTCCTGCTTATTCCGCAAGAGACGCGTGAAGCACACATTGAGCGTACAAATAGCGACCGTATGGGCGTCGTCCGGATCACAGATGCAGCACAACGCCCACTTGCGGACGTAGGGGTGTTTTGGCGCGAAGGTTCGTCATTCCAGACGATACGTACCGACACGAGTGGCCGCGCACAGATACCAGATACCGTGCCTGATGTCGATTTGGTTGTGATGAACAATCACTTCCGGGCTATCGATGGAAACATCAGCGAAGACAGTTTGACCATCGAACCACTCGACAATTGGTACTCACCAGGGCAACCATTTACCCTTACCTCTCGACTCATCCGCGCAGGCAATGGAACGAAAAATGCCAGCATCGATCTCATCGTGAGTGCGGCAAATGGCACCATTCAGCAACTACGTACAATCCAAAGTGATGACATGGGCAATGTGAGTACAACGATGACATTGCCAGCCGGGGAATGGCAGATTACGCTGCGTGCAGGTGTGTTGACTGCGCGGGTTACTGCCGTCGTGGGTGTTGGCTCCGCGCACGCAGAAATACTCCCGCAAAAAAGTGCATTTGATCGCACCGAATCAGCACGCTGGCTGACCCACGCAGATGGGAAGCAGCAACTCCTCGTAGCTACTCTGGATGATTTTGGTATCCAGAGTACATGGTCTGACGTTCCTTTAAATGGGGTTTTCACCACAGAACCAATAAGTCGTACATCAGCAATGCAATTTGCGTATGCAAGCACTGCCGAAGCCTTTGATAGCCAATCTGCTGCCGTGATTGAAAGCGCATGCCGTACTGCAGCAGTACACATTGAACGTGATGAAAACAATGGGATGCGTGTCAACGTCACTGCTCCTGCAGGCAGCACGGTTGCAATTGGAATAACCGATACAACTGGAGCACTCGTCGCATGGCGTGGCGACAACACAATCCCCGCAGACGGTGTTCTCTTTCTCCGCGTGCCACAATCACAGATGCAATCACGGTTCGACATACGTGCGTTGATTGCACACCCGTTTTGTCAACGGGTCCTCACTGCACAGGACAACATGAATCAGCTCGTCACTGCCCGTATTGATGTGCCGAGCACGGTCGCTGTCGGTGATGTCGTATCCGTGACGTACGTACTCAACGGGCTTTCAAAGGGTGCGTCTGCAGAGGTATCGCTTGATCCTACTGGCCTGATCATGGTTGATCCACTCCCTATCTATGCACAAATTGCTGATGAAGCAGGTTCTGCACACTTTCAGTGGAATGTACGCGTTGTTCGAGCACAGCCTCGGTTAGTCATCAGCAAAGGCGCAGACCTCGTCACAACTTGGGATCCTTCCGTCGTCAAACCTCGTACGAGCACGAGTCCTGATGGATTTCTGTTGACTGGACGAACGACCCTCGAAGCTGGTCGATACGATACCCCGTTTGATGTGCTCCGCAGTCTTGCTGATTTTGCGACAGCACTCGACGACGACATCCCAGAGGCAGACACAGCCGCACAGCTCGCGCACCTCATCTTGCTTCGGCGCGAACGGCACGATGTCACCCCGCTCATTCGTTCGCTGTTACAAGCCCAGCACTCTGATTTCACATGGGGGCTCGAATTCGCACCACCCACGGACGCGCTGATTACCGCCGATGTTGTGATAGCCCTTGCACACGCAGGCGGCTATGAAGAAATCCTGCGTCCACTCAGCCTGATGTTGCACCGCGCCGCAGGCGATTCAACACTCCCGTTAAGTGTCCGCGCTCATGCCGTGTATGCACTCTCGCTTATTGGCGAACGTGATTTAGAAGCTATTAAAGCACTCTGCGCGCTCCGCGACACACTCGGCAATGAAGGACTGGCTGCGATTCTGCTCAGTGCGGTGCGCTACCCAGAAATCGACCAGATTCCATTACAAACGACCCTCGCAAAACGTGCTATGGCTGCGTCCCGTGGCATGCAGTGGGCAATTGATCCGGCTACCGCAGGGTTACATTCACCTGCTGCCCAGCACATGTTGATAGCAGAGGCATTGGAGCAAGCGGGTGCAGCCACTGACGTACAAGCTGGCATCCGCACATACCTGCTCAGCCTGCGCGGAGTCGGTGGCTGGGGTGATGCCATTGCAAATGCGCGCGCATGGAACATCCATGCAATCCTTATACCCGAGCTTGATAATACGCAACGGCTCGTGGTTACGGATAGTTCTGGCCACGACTTCAGTACCAGGGCAATGAATCACGCGCAACGATTCCGCGATTCCACGAGTATCTGGAGCGATCGTCCAGTACTCGTAGGAATCGAATATCCACGCGATTTGGTCCCGCCAACACGAGATTTCTTGCTTCGCCAGCACTATACCTCGGCAGCAGGGCAACAATTGGCACACATCCCGTTGCTTCATATCGGCGAATCCGTTACGGTGGATGTTGATGTTGTTGCACTGGGGATACACCCCTATGCCACACTCTTTCTGCCTACATCCGCGCTTACCACACTCAGCATGCAAACCCTGCCGAATGAATGGTCCGTCGAACAAACGTTGGGAGGCTACCGATTACACCTGCTGCAACAGCAGTCTGGCATTTGGCATTTGCGCTATCGCATCACCGCAATTCGTACCGGCAGTGCACATATTGAAGGAATCCAGGTAACGGACGCAGCGGGCACGTTGCATGCGCTTGAACCAACGAGCACCCTGCATGTCACCGTACCATAATCACCTCATCCGCTTGTGTTGTAGCGTGCTATTGCTCTGGAACGCGAGTTGGGCAGCATTACCTGCGCAACCATACACGCAACGACCGTATGTGAAGATAAGGGGTAGTATTGGCGTCAATACGCACTTCGCCAGTCGATCCCAATCGCTCGATGCAATCCCTGCGCATGCAGCCCTGGCTGCAGACTTCCGTACATCCTGGGCTCGTGAAGACTTCCATTGGTATCGCATACAGCGCACGCCAACATCCTACGATTGGTCATTTACGGATACGACGGTCGACGCATTGCAGCAGCAAGGAATACAGATACTTGGCGTTCTCGGGCACCCACCCGGCTGGGCGACCCAAAACCCTGACGACGATCCCTACGACAATTCATTCTCTGCACCGGATCCCGCTCACTTTGCACTCTGGGCAGCCCAAACCGTCGAACGGTACCGGGGACGTGTCACGTATTGGCAAATCTGGAACGAACCCGACAACCCACAATTCTGGTTGCCGGCTCCCGACCCGCTCGCCTATGCAGCACTGGTCCATCAGACCGCCATGGCGATTGCTCGTGTTGCTCCCGAAGTACACCTGGTGGCAGCAGGTGTCAATCCTTTCGCACCACAATTCCTGTCAGCCGCCGCGGCAGCGGGACTCTGGAACGACATCGACATCATTGCAATACACCCGTATGTCAATCCGACTGACCCGCGCTATGCAGGTCTGTCGGATGCCGTCCAGTACTTGGCACCCGTGATGCACCGCTACGGCCCAAAACCGATATGGGTAACCGAATTTGGGTGGGGCAGTACGTCGAGTGACCGCGACCCACCCGGCAGTATGACCGAGGAACGCCAGGCTGCGTATCTCAAAATCGCTGTCCCAATCCTCTGGCAGAGTGGTATTTCGCATGTCTTTTGGTATAGCTGGAAGGATGAACAGTCGAATCCCTACGGCCTCTTTCGATGGGCGAGTGGTCCCGACGATATGTCTCGATCCAAACCCGCGGCAACCGTCTATCGGGATCTCCTGGCAACACAATCACCACAACTGTCCCCGCGCGCACAGACCCTCGTCCTTGATTTCGAAGGGACGAACGACATTTGGGTCCGTGGTGATGAACACACTGGTGTGCTCTATCCTACCCAACGACGTGCAGCACAGGGCACTACCGCCGTCGCAATAACCTATGCGTTCCCGTCTGGGGGAAATCAATATCTCGTCTTCCGACGCTGGCATCATGCACCAATTCCCAACGCAACAGTGCGACTCTGCATGATGGTCTGGGGCGACAATACGAGCACGATGGTCAAAGTATGGCTGCGCGGTAGTGACCAGAAGAGAGTCCAACTGGTACTAGGTCTCAGCGGTGCCACTGGCTGGCGCGAAATCTGTGCGCCATTGCCGCCCCGCTATGAGTCTTGGAATCAAATCGATCCCGGTGATGGAATTCTGCATCAACCAGCTACATTCGAAGCTCTCGTCCTCGATGACGCACCCGACGGAGCCGGGAGTTCGGGTACTATTTTTGTCGACGCACTCCGTGCGGACAGCGACTAGTTGTGCAAAATAACTAAATAAAAACTCTTGTTTATTCTTTACGATGCAATGCAGCAATTCATTTGTACATTTTGCACAAATGACATCTAAACAATTCGTGCGTTTTGCGCTTTCACCCATGAGGTGAATCTCTTATAATTCTTTCATCCAACAAACTACTCAATGAAGAGTCGTTGCTGAGGCGAAGGCAGAACCGCGAACGTCGCGAACTGCACCACATGCACGAGGAGCACAGACATGGCATTGGACGCAAAGGGAGTTCTTCAACTCATCAAGGACAAAAACATCCAAATCGTCGACACCCGTTTCACGGACTTGTTCGGCGGTTGGCAGCACTATTCGCTGCCGGCATCACGTCTGACCGAAGACATGATGGTCGAAGGTCTCGGGTTTGACGGTTCCTCCATCAAGGGGTTCCAGGCCATCCACGAGAGCGACATGTTGATGATTCCTGATCCAAGCTCGGCTTTCATTGACCCGTATCTCAAAATTCCTACCCTGGTCCTCATCTGCGACGTCATCGACCCACTCGAGCGCAAACCATACTCCCGCGACCCACGCAACGTCGCCAAAAAGGCAGAAGCCTACCTCAAGACCACTGGTATTGCAGACACCGCATACTTCGGCCCTGAGGCAGAATTCTTCTTGTTCAGCGATGTGCGATTTAACCAGACGCCGAACTCTGGTTACTACTTCCTCGACAGCCCCGAAGGCATCTGGAATAGTGGCAAAGAAGAAGAAGGCGGCAACAAGGGCTATCGAGTGCGCTACAAGGAAGGCTACTTCCCAACGCCACCAACCGACACGTTGCAGGACATCCGCTCAGAGATGATTCTGAAGATGGCTGACATCGGCATCGACATCGAATTGCATCACCACGAAGTCGCCACTGCAGGTCAGTGCGAAATCGACATGCGCTTCGACACATTGCTCAAGATGGCCGACCAACTCCAAAAGTACAAATATGTGGTCCGCACCACTGCCAAAGAACATGGTTTGTCGGCAACCTTCATGCCAAAGCCAATCTTCGGCGACAATGGTTCGGGTATGCACGTGCACCAAAGCTTGTGGAAGAACGGCCAGCCGTTGTTCTTCGACAAGGATAAGTACGCATTGTTGTCGGATACCGCACGCTGGTATATCGGTGGCGTTCTGAAGCACGCAGCAGCCTTGCTGGCAATCTGCGCACCAACGACCAATAGCTACCGCCGTTTGGTCCCGGGCTTCGAAGCACCCATTAACCTGGTCTACTCGGTCCGTAACCGTTCCGCGGCTATCCGTATCCCAACGTATTCCAACTCACCCAAGGCACGCCGTGTCGAAGTCCGCTTCCCCGACCCAACTGCCAACCCATACTTGGCCTTTGCCGCCATGATGATGGCCGGTCTCGACGGGATCCAGAACAAGGTCGAGCCACCCGAGGCACTGAACGTCGACATCTACGAGTTGTCTGCAGAAGAGAAATCGCACATCAAGAGCACCCCAGGGAGCCTGGGCGAGGCATTGACCGCTCTCGAAGAAGACCATGAGTTCCTCCTCAAGGGCGGCGTGTTCACCAAGGACTTGCTCGAATCCTTCATTGACATCAAGCGATCGAAGGATATCGTCAACATCGCCTTGCGCCCACATCCATACGAATTCTTCATGTACTACGACGCTTAATTCTGTCCTCGTGCTCCGGGGCTTACGCCCCGGAGCACTCATCCCCTATACACACCCCAAACGACCAACCAATATCTCGATGATGAATGTAATCGATCTGCAGTGACGCAGACCGTTCAACAGACATACTCGTTTTTTGTGGTTTCGCTGCAGTGCAACGACGCATTTCAGACGGTACCAGGTGATAGCTTTCTCTTTTTTTTACCAAAAACGGAGGAAACCATGGATGCAATCAACGGTGCAGATACCGTATGGGTTCTCGTCGCCTCAGCCTTGGTGATGTTGATGACCCCCGGTCTGGCGTTCTTTTACGGTGGCTTGGTACGTCAAAAAAATGTCTTGTCTACCCTGATGCACAGCTTTTTCATTTTGGCGTTGATTAGCGTTCAATGGGCATTGTGGGGCTATTCGCTGGCGTTTGGTCCGACCATCGGCGGCCTTATTGGCAACCTGGATTGGGTCGGATTGAAGGGCGTCGGCATCGAGCCAAATTCTGCCTATGCAGCGACCATACCACATGCTGCATTCATGATTTTTCAGATGATGTTTGCGGTTATCACGCCAGCGCTGATTTCTGGCGCATTTGCAGAGCGCAAACGCTTCGCTGCTTTTGCCGTGTTTGCCGTTGCATGGGCGACATTCGTGTATGCACCGGTGGCACACTGGGTGTGGGGTGTCGGAGGCTGGATTCGCACGCTAGGGGCGCTCGACTTCGCCGGCGGGACCGTCGTCCACATTACCTCAGGAGTCTCTGCCTTAGTCTGCGCACTCGTCCTGGGCAAACGCCTCGGCTATGGTACGGACTCGATGCAACCACATAACGCAACCTTGACGCTCTTGGGTACGGGGTTGCTCTGGTTCGGCTGGTTTGGCTTTAATGCAGGGAGCTCACTCGCAGCAAATGGCCTGGCGGTCAGTGCCTTCGTCACGACGCACATAGCAGCAGCTGCAGGCATGTTGGCATGGTTGGCCGCGAGTTGGATCCGCCATCGCAAAGCAAGTGTGCTGGCTGCATCTGCTGGTGCAGTGGCAGGTTTGGTCGGGATTACTCCTGCTGCGGGGTTTGTCACACCGATGGCCGCTATTTTCATCGGTTTGAGTGCCGGAGCGGTCTGCTTCTGGGTTGTTGAATACGTCGTCCGTGGCAATGTCGACGATGCACTCGACGTGTTTGGTGTACACGGCGTCGGCGGGATCGTCGGTGCCTTGTTGACCGGTGTGTTCGCCACCAAAACGGTCAACACCGCTGGTGCCGATGGCCTGCTGTATGGTAACCCACAACAATTGCTTACGCAGCTGATTGCAGTGCTCGTTGTAGCAGCCTATGCAGCCATAGTGACGTTCATCCTCCTCAAAGTGATAGACGCAACGATTGGCATCCGCGTCAGCAAAGACGAAGAGACCGAAGGTCTCGATGCGTCGCAGCACGGTGAATCTGCATACGCTCCGATGTAGTGTTTGATCTGGTATCTGCGGTGTTGAAACGAACACCTGTAGATGCTCCACTGCCAAGGGTCCGTACCCCCGCATTCCGACAATGTGCGTGTGTGCATTGTCTGCGATGCGGGGGTAGACTAGTTTGTGCAGGAGGACTAATCCTGATTGTGTGTTTTTTCTTCACGAAAGAGCTACAACGACTATCGCAGCGTGATTATTCTTGACAAAAAGTAGGCATTTCAGTACTATTGTGACACCCCAATATATGCAAAGAAGCACCAGTCACATGACGTACGTATGTGCTGGTTTTTATTTCCTTTTTTGCGAAGGAGCACCTATGACCCCATCCAGCCTCCCCCAACCCCGTGGACTCTACAACCCACAATTCGAACATGATGCCTGCGGCATTGGCTTTGTGGCACGCCTCAACAACAACCCGCAACACGACGTGCTTGCAATGGCGTTGCATTCTTTGGCGAGTATGGAGCATCGGGGTGCGGTGGCAGCGGATGGCAAAAGTGGTGACGGCGCAGGCGTACTCACGCAGATTCCGATTGCTTTTGTCGCACACGAACTCGCCAGCCATCATATCACTGTCGATATACAACACATCGCTATCGGGATGATTTTTTTGCCGCGGGACGAGTCGGTGCGCGCAACCATTCGCACGCTCTTTGCTGCTGCCGCGCACAAACTCAACCTGAGTATCGTTCATTGGCGCACGGTGCCCATCGTTGCTTCGTTCCTCGGTGATCGCGCTGCACAATCGTGCCCAGTGGTCGAGCAGTGCTACATCATTCCGCAGACGGCGGTGGTCGATGCACAGCGCTATGAACGCAGCCTCTACTTGCTACGCCGTGACATGGAAGCAGTCGGTCAACAGCGCGGGTTCTCGGGCTTTGCTATCCCTTCGCTGTCGCACCGTACTATTGTCTACAAAGGGTTAGTGACTGCTAAGCATCTGCCCGATTTTTATCCTGATTTGCGTCATCCATTATACAAAACCGCCGTAGCGGTTTTTCATCAGCGCTATTCGACCAATACATTTCCCACGTGGGAGCGCGCACAGCCATTTCGGATGCTTTCACACAATGGCGAAATAAACACCCTCACCGGCAATGTCATGTGGATGCAAGCCCGTGAATCTGCCTGGCACAACGCCGGCTGGAACGGTGCTGAATCGGTGCCTGTACGCTCTGACCTCGGCGCACGCGTCGCCACGACCGGCCCCATTATCGACCCGAGTGGGAGTGATTCGGCGATGCTCGACAACGTCCTTGAGCTCGTCGTGATGGGTGGCCGAGACATCCGTCACGGCTTAGCAATGCTTGTCCCCGAGGCATGGGAACGTATCAAAGACATGGATCCGCAGTGGCGGGCATTTTATCAATACCATTCGGCATTAGTCGAACCCTGGGATGGCCCCGCTGCGTTGGTCTTTTGTGATGGACAGACGGTGGGATTGTCGCTCGATCGCAACGGGCTTCGCCCGGCCCGCTTTCTGTTGACCGACGATGGGATGATTATCTGTGGATCCGAGGTCGGCACCGTCCCTATTGACGAGGCACGAATCATCCGCAAAGGGAAGGTTGGGCCGGGGCAGATGATTGCCGCTGACCTGCGGCGCGGCATTTTCGAAGAAAACACTGCCATCAAGACTGCCCTTGCAAACCGCCGCCCCTATGCAGAATGGCTCACCCAAGAGATGCGCGTGCTTGCGCCGGCGTCGTCTGCACGTGCCGGGGACATCACCGCGATCGACGGCGACAAAGAAGCCCAAGCCGCGCAGCTCGGCGAGCTCCAACAGGCATTTGGCTATACCGCCGAAGAACTTTCGGTCGTCCTGCGACCCATGGCTCGGGACGGCGTCGAACCGGTCGGGTCGATGGGTGACGACACGCCGCTGTCTATTTTTGCCGAGCGTGCCCGCCCCGTCTATAACTACGTCAAACAACGCTTCGCCGAGGTGACCAATCCCCCGATTGACCCTATCCGCGAAGAACTCGTTATGTCGATGGCGACCCTGCTCGGTGCCCGTGGTCATCTTCTCGAAGAGACTGCTCAGCACGCACACCTGCTGCGCTTATCCGGCCCGGTGCTCCGTGATGGGCACCTCGAGACTATTCGCACGCATTCCGACCCCGCCTTTGCCAGCATTACCATCGATGCGACGTTCAAGGCGAGCAGCGGGCCATACGAACTGACCGTCGCTATCGCACGTGTGTCTCAATTGGCCGTCACTGCCGTACACAATGGGAAACACATCCTCATCATCAGCGACCGTGCCTGTAACGACCGTCGCGCACCCATTCCGAGTGTGTTGGTCATCGGCGCTGTCCATCGAGCACTCGTCGATGCCGGCGTGCGGCGCCAGGTCAGCATTGTGGTTGAAAGTGGCGACGTGCGCGAAGTACACCAACTCGCCTGCCTCATCGGCATGGGAGCTGAGGCGGTCAATCCGTGGTTGGCACTCGCCTCGGTCCGCTCCATTGCGGTCGAGCGTCAAGAAGTCAAAGGGAGCAAAACCACCGATGCCGAACCGTCGGCACCTTCTACAGCAACTCCTGCAGAGCTCGCCGATGAGGCCGAACACCACTACGTCCATGCCCTTGAAAAAGGTCTGCTCAAAGTCATGTCCAAAATGGGCATCGCAACGGTAGACAGTTATTGCGGGGCACAGACATTCGAGGTAATTGGGCTCAGTCACGATGTGACCGAACTGTGCTTCCCCGGTGTGCCGAGTCGAATTGGCGGCCACAATATGCGCCAGCTGGCAGCACAAGTGCTCGAACAACACGATGCGGCTTTCGCCAGTCGTCTGCCGCTGGTGGCGTCACGTACGACACTCGCAAATCCCGGCTACTACAAATTCAAAAAAGACGGCGAATTTCACGCCTTTTCGCCTGCTGTGGTGCATGCCTTGCAAAAGGCTGCAAATGGTGGCGACGCCGAATCCTACAAGACCTATCGCGAACTCGTCCACCAGCGCAAAACCGAAATCCGCGACTGGTTGACCGTCGCACCCCTCGGCGCACCTGTTCCCATCGACGAGGTCGAGCCCATCGAAGCCATCGTCAAGCGCTTTTCGACCGCTGCTATGTCGTTGGGGTCGACCAGCGCCGAAGCCCACGAAACACTTGCCATTGCCATGAATCGTATCGGCGGCCTCAGCAACAGTGGCGAAGGCGGCGAGGGCGAAGAACGCTACCGCGACGAACGAAACAGCACCATCAAGCAAGTTGCATCCGGTCGCTTTGGTGTGACGCCTGGCTATCTGGTATCTGCAAAAGAGCTGCAAATCAAAATGGCTCAAGGTGCGAAACCGGGAGAAGGTGGTCAAATACCGGCAGCGAAAGTCACCGAAGAAATCGCTCGTACTCGGCACACCATGCCGGGAATCTCACTCATCTCACCACCACCGCACCATGATATCTATAGCATCGAAGACCTGTCGCAGCTGATCTATGACCTCAAACAAGTCAGCCCCAGTGCAGACATTTCGGTCAAATTAGTCGCCGAAGCAGGTGTCGGCACCATCGCTGCCGGCGTGGCCAAGGGTGGCGCAGAGGTCGTGCACATCTCGGGGCATTCGGGCGGCACCGGTGCCGCACCGTTGTCATCCATCAAGCATGCAGGTGTCAATTGGGAATTGGGATTGGCCGAGTCGCAACAGACGCTCGTGCTCAACGGTTTGCGCGGGCGTGTGCGCGTGCGCATCGACGGCGGTATCAAGACCGGTCGTGATGTGGTCATGGCAGGGCTCCTTGGTGCAGACGAGGTCTCGTTCGGGACCGCAGCACTCGTGGCCGAAGGGTGCGTGATGGCCCGGACGTGTCATAGCAACAACTGCCCCGTCGGAGTAGCGACGCAACGACCAGAACTCCGCGCGAAGTTCACCGGCACACCAGACCAGGTCGTGCACTTTTTGCTCCATGTTGCCCAAGAAGTGCGCGAGTTACTCGCCGAACTCGGTGCGCGCTCGTTCGACGACATCGTCGGCCGCAGTGATTTGCTCAGCCAAATCGAACGGCACCACGATGATGTCTCATTGGCGCGCCTCATCGAATATGTCGCCGGTCCGGCCGATGCGATTCGTGCGATGGGCGAACCAAACACCACCGTCGCAACGAGTGCGATAAACCAGGCGCTACTCCAAGACGCCCAACCCGCGCTGCGCAACGGCAGTGCCGTCACCCTCAGCTATGCCGTTACCAATACTGACCGTACCATCGCGGCGACATTGTCTGGGGTGATTGCCAAACAGTACGGCAATGCCGGATTGCCACGCAATACCATAACACTGCAGCTTCGTGGCAGCGCTGGTCAGAGCCTCGGGGCATTCTTGGCAGCCGGGATTGCCATCCAACTCGACGGCGAGTCGAATGACTACGTCGGCAAAGGCATGTCAGGTGGCTCGATCCGCATCCGCCCCAGCAAGGACGCCAGATATGTCTGGAGCGACAATGCCATCATCGGCAATACCTGCCTCTACGGGGCAACAGGCGGTGAACTCTATGCCGCAGGGCGTGCAGGAGAACGCTTTGCAGTGCGTAATTCTGGCGCCGTCGCGGTCGTCGAAGGAACCGGTGACCACGCCTGTGAATACATGACTGGCGGAGTGGTGCTTATCCTCGGCGAGACCGGGCGTAACGTCGCAGCAGGCATGACCGGCGGGATGCTCTATGTATACGATGCCGATGGCCACTTCTCGATGCGCTTTAACGGCGATATGGCCGAGGCGGTTCGCCTCCGCGACGAGGACGAAAGCATCGTGTTGGCATTACTCAAACGACACGCCAAAGAGACCACAAGCCCGCGTGCAACCGAACTCCTCAACAATTGGCCCGCCATACGTGGTCAATTCTGGTGCGTCCGCCCGCGAGCGTTGGTCGAACATGTCTTGCCGCGTGTCCAAGCGATCGTCAACAATCGCG
The DNA here is from genome assembly GCA_947474225.1 of Roseiflexaceae bacterium. GTDB lineage: Bacteria > Chloroflexota > Chloroflexia > Chloroflexales > Roseiflexaceae > UBA965. Next base: position 25,873 of record CANJHS010000016.1, read on the forward strand.
TGATTGCTGGCATGTAAATTACTCCCAAATTGACGCCGGGGTGATGCAGTGCATCACCCTGGTTTTTTGTGTTTTTTCGCATCCTCATGCCCAAAAACTTGGTAATGATTTGGTAATGCTGGCATGTCAGACTACCTCTGGATTCATCACAGAGGAGTACTTCCATGACACAGCGCCTGTTGATTTTTCTTTTCATGTTCGCCACAGTCACTGTTGCGATGTTCCAACCAGTCGCCGCAGCAGGGGTCGATCGCGGTGAAGACAGTGACGGCTCAGACGACACCTCACTCATCACCGATCCGCCAGCGACGTCTATCTCTGCCGATGCGAAAGCGGCGCTACGCAGTAATTCATATGAAAAAGTAGGTCTTGCCCTTTTTTCTGCCAAAACGCAGGTAGATATTGACGCACTCTCGCCGGTATTCGACAGTTTACACGGTCGCCAGTACGGCAGCTCTGTCATGTTTCGTCCAACCGCGGCACAAGACGTCATCGCCTACATCACCGGCGACAAATACCTTACTGGCATGATGAAAATGAGCATGTTCACCCAACTGAAGAAAGGTGACATCCTCCTCCGCCGTACCGGTCGTGATGGCTGCAAACAGTGGGATGTTGTCCCGCTCTGCAAGTACTGGGCACTAGTATACGAGCATTCCGGCATTTTTTATGGTGCGCGGAATGGCGTTTTAAGCGTCTATGAAGCATCCAATATAGGAGGCGTCCAGTTCAAGGCAGTGACGACGTGGAAAACGCCGAATCTCTATATCGGTATCCAACGCAGTCGAATCGACGCGGCAACCATCAGTACAAAACTCGAAGCATTTATCGCCAAATATGGAGGAAACGGCCAAACTCCCTATAACTACAATCTCCTCGATAAAAACACTGAACGCGCACTCTACTGCTCGCAACTCGTCTGGAAGTTCTACCAAACAGTTGGAGTCAATGTCGACAGCGACCACCCTTTTTATGCGGATTGGCTTCGCATCGGGTATGGCAACACACTCGCTACCTACATAAGCCGCAATGCGGTTTCCCCCGACGAAATAGGCATGTCATCGAATGTCTATCGCATGGCAACGGGATGGAACAACTAATATGAAATACCATACGTTCATTTCTACACTCTTCTTTCTACAGGTTCTGTCGGGCTGTACAAACCCTCAGCAACCAATAAATTTCGCTGCTCACCCCATTTACGTCTTCTCTGGTCAACATGCCGTACCAGGCAACGAACATGCCCAGGTCACTGCACTCGATCGCAAGACCTTTGCGCCAATCGGCACACGCACCCTTGAACTTTCATATATCAATGAAGCACTTTTCGATGGTTCTCGGCTCTGGTATGGGTACGCCGGTGATATCGATGTCGACATGAACACCGTTGCGCAACTCAGTACTGACCTTTCAAACGAATCGGTCTATAAAGTGTGCACAGAACCAAACGGCGTCCACAACGACGGCGATTCGTTGATTGTGCTGTGTACACAAAACGGTATGATTGCCCACGCCACCCGCATCCGAAAGGGCGACGGCGCGGTCGAGGCAGAGGCAGACATCGTCACCAAGTGGGGTGACATGATGTACATCGATAGTGTGTTATTCAATGGCGAGCTCATAGTTTATGGCGGTGGGCATTATGCTGATTTTTCGGATCGCACTGCCCAAGAGCTACAAGTTCGAGACCCAAAAACGTTACAACTCATCCGTGTTATCGAAACACCCAAAACTGAACTTGGCATGAAGAACTTCATCGTCATGAACAAGGATCTGTATATCCTCAATATGGCGAGTAAGTATGCTGCCGTGTATGGGTTTCTCCCAGTCGATGTTCTACGGTACCACTCTGGTTCAGCGAAGCTCGAGTCATTACCGTTGATAGCACGATCACCGCACGATGGCATCATCATTGGTGAATACCTCTATACGTTGCACAATACATACGACAATTATGACGGTCAACCCGTCAGCATTTACAAAACGAATTTGAAGACATGGAAAATGACGCATTGGGATTATGACGGTGAACACTACATGCATCTCAACGATATGCAGGAAATAGACGGCAAAATAATCCTCGCCTTATTTCAATCCCACCAACCCGCTCGCGAAGGAATCTACGAACTAAATACAACTACCGGAGCACTCGATTTCCGCACTTTTGTGCCAGGGGCATCGCTGATTATCGATACTAACTCATAGAATTCGAACTGCTCAGGCAGTGTACAGGTGAGGACCATATGATGAACCGTCACATTTCTTACTTTATATGTATTGCGGTCATACTTTTATTACATCCGCTCGTACCGACGCACGCCCAGACACTTTCGCATAGTACAGACGGAACAGATACGCTCAGTCCACAAACACGAACGGCTCTGACGAGCACCGATTATGTCACCGTGGGACTCGCGCTCTTTTCGGCGCAGAGTCAAGCCGACATCGATGCACTCGACGCACTCTTTCAACAATTGCTCAAACGTGAACTCTCCCGCAGCCAGTCACGTTTTGTCGGCAAAGTACCGACGTTACCACAACGAATCACTATTGCTATCACTGGGAGTTTGACCTACCACACAAAGTTACCTGCCCGGACTCTCACAACCCTCCAACGTGGCGATATCGTACTGCGGCGCAGTACACCGACCGGATGCACGACCCAGCAATTTATTCCAGGCTGTCGGTACTGGGCAGCAGTATATGACCATGCCGCCATCTATTACGGCACCATAAACGGTGTCCCTATGATCTATGAGTCAACCCCGCAGCGTGGCGTTCAGCTTGTCCCACTGCGCACATGGCAACAGAAAAAAGGGTATGTGGGTGTGTATCGTACCAAAGCACTTGTACCGAATCAGGCACGTGCGATGTCGCCATTTGTGCAAACATACGGCAACAACGGCCACACCCACTTTAATCCGACGCAGACCGACAAGGCAACCGACAGCAGTGTTTCGAGCGCGCAACTTGTATGGCTTTACTACAAGACACTCGGAATCGACGTAGATAGCAACAACGATCTGTATGCACATTGGATTGCCACCGGCTATAGTCCGCTCGTTGCATCGTACGTCGCACGTCATGCGATAGCGCCAGACGAAATAGCCCTGTCGCCGGCGCTTACCTGCGTCGCACAAGGATGGCTGCCCTGATCATGTAATCAGTGAATTGTCTGCTAGGATATGCAGATGATTACTGTCAATGACCACCGCATCATCCCTACATCCTTCCCTGATGGCACACAGCAGGTGTGGCAGCTCGTACCCGCACTCATGGAGGCGTCAACCTGGCATATCTGCTGGACCTTTGGCAGTGAAGCCGAAGTGATGACCTTGGTGCAACTCTGCGACCTCGGTGCAGGTCGCCCGATGCATCTCGAACTATCCTATTTGCCGTACGGTCGCCAAGATAAAGCAATCAGCAACGATACGACCTTCGGGTTGCAGAGCTTCATCCGTGTGCTCCAGCTTTGCAGGTTGCGCTCCATTGAGATCCTCGACCCACACTCATCAGTCATCCTCGATGCGCTGCCCAACTGTCGGGCAATCTACCCGCACGCGCAGGTCGGCGCCACCATCGTAACGACAGGCGCGACCGCCATCGCGTACCCCGATGCAGGTGCAGTGCGCAAGTACACGGCAATCTATCAGACAGACTGCCGGATTATCAGTGGTCGCAAGGTACGCAACCAGCAGACGGGTGTGTTGACCGACACCTCCATCGAGGGCGACGCTAAAGGACAAACCGTACTCATCATCGACGATATCTGCGACGGCGGCCGGACGTTTATAGCCCTTGCAGACGCACTCTATGCGGGTGGCGCTGCTGCGGTGCATCTGTTCGTCACGCACGGACTGTTCAGCAAAGGCATCCATGTCTTGACCGCAGCGCGTATCTGCCGCGTCTTCACCGCCCGAGGCGAGGTCGACACACGTTCTAATACTGTCGTTTATATCACCCAGTGATCTGAAACGTCGTTTTTCGCTGAGAAAACGCCCCGCTGCGGTTGCAGCGAGGCGCGCTGATATTGTGTTACTCCGGTCGTTTGACCGTTTTGGCACGCCAGACCGTGAACGAACCATTGGAAGCAACCTTGGTCACTTCTTCAAAGATTTGCTCAAAGACCGGTTGGTACGGCAAAAATGCATTGGCAACGCACCAAAATTCGCCACGTGTGCTCAAATATTTCGCAGCAGTCGCTGCAAACTGACGAATCAGCGTATGATCGTTGCGTTTGCCACTATGGAATGGTGGATTGGCGACAATAATCTCGTAGCGCTGCGTCCACGGCAACGCATCGATGACATCGTTCCAGGCAATGTGCACGCGCGTACTGTCGCGAAATGTCGCCGTCATCGCCTGTGCAGCAGCCCCATCAACGTCGACCATATCGACGCGCGTCGCACCATGGTCAAGTGCCCACCCTCCAAGTACACCAACGCCTGCCCCAACATCAAGCACGTGTTGGTTTTTGCACGGTGGGAAGTGGCTCAACAAAAAGGCTGTCCCGTCGTCTACACGCCCATGCGCAAAGATACCTGGTGCACTCTGGTACGTTCGCTCTGCGTGACTCAGCGTGAGTGTTGTGCCTATTGCGATACCTACGGATTGTGCCCATTCCGGTACCGGCAATGCATGAGCGGGCTTTTTGGCGACCACCATGCGTTGATGTGATTTGGAGCGTTCATTACACACGCCTATGAGCTCTTTTACATCGCGTGCAATGGTCCTCCCGCCCGCGTCATTCGGTCCTACAGCCACGAGTGTCCCGCCTATAGCCAGCGCACGATACCCTTCGCACAAACGGCGTAGCCAGGCATCTCGGGTTGAGGGCACTTCTATGAGCACGAGGTCCATGGACGATTCGGCAACCGTACTCGCGTCACCGAAGGCAGCCCATTCGATACCAGTACGTTTCGCATTGGTAAGCGTCCGTTGGCTGGCAGTCACCATACCCGCATGACGCTGTGCAACTACAACCGCAGTGGGAGGAGTGACGACAAGGGCGGGTAGTGCGAATGCGACGTCGATGAGGAGCAGGTGCGCTACAGGGTGGGTGGCCGCGTATTCAGCCAAAAGTTCTGCCGCTGCGGTGACGTGCAAGCCGGCAGGCAGGCCAGTGCGGGCGTAGACCGTCAAAACACGCCCCGCCACCGTCGTGGTCGAGGCGTGCCATGCGGCCGTAAGTGGCGGATTGGTCAATGTTGTGGCTTCCCTAGCTCGACTGAGCGTTCATATGCGGCACGCACTCCATCGTTGATGGCACTGCGCAAACCGGCTTTTTCCATGGCGACCAAACCGGCCGCCGTTGTACCAGCTGGCGATGTCACGTCGTTGCGCAATTCAGCAGGGTGCTTACTGCTCGCGATTGCGTACTGGAGTGTCCCGAGCATCGTCTGTTCGGCCAGCTGTTTGGCGAGTGGCCGTGCCAAGCCGACATGGACACCGGCATCGGTGAGAGCTTCGAGCATCAAAAAGACATATCCTGGACCGCTCCCCGACAACGCAGTGACTTGATTGATGTAGTGTTCTGCGTCGACATAGACTGCCTGCCCGAACGATTCGAGCACCGCCTTGGCCCAACTGCGTTGCGTGTCGGTCACACCAACCGCCGTCCATCCCGACATCCCAGCGCCGATCATGGCCGGGGTATTGGGCATGGCACGCACGATTGCATCGTGCTGGAGGCCGTCACGCAGGGTTGCAATGGTCACTCCTGCCATAATCGACAACACCAAAGCACCGGTGGGGATATGTCCGCGCAATTCGGTGAGGACACCGGCGATGATCTGTGGCTTAATTGCAAACACCACCACATCCACTGCTGCGATGGCTTCACGGTTGCTTGCCACCATGGTGATACCGTACTGGGCATGTAACTGGGCGCGGCGGTCAGCCCGCGGCTCGGCTGCATAGATAGCTGTCGCTGGGGTACCGTTGTTGATGAGCCCACCTATCATCGCCTCGCCCATCATGCCGGCACCAATCATGCCAATACGTGGATGTGTCATCGCTATACCTCGATATCGACGAAGTCACCGACCGCTGGCACAGGGAAGCCCTTGCATAGCTCGATGATTTCATTCTTCACCTGATTGATAACTGTCTCGTTGTCGATGTTGGACAACACACGATCGATATACCCAGCCACCAGATCCATATGTTCTATACGCATGCCGCGAGTGGTCATGGCGGCAGTACCAAATCGGACGCCCGAGGTTACCAACGGTGATCGATCATCGTTGGGGACGATGTTTTTGTTGGTGGTTATGTGTGCCAGGTCGAGTACTTCTTGTGCGACTTTGCCACTCACCGTCGGCTTGTTGCGGCGCAGGTCGACCATCAGCAGGTGATTGTCGGTACCGTTCGACAACACATGGTAGCCACGCTTCATCATCCCCGTAGCCAATGCCTGTGCATTGACGATGACTTGTGCAGCGTAGTCCTTGAAGTCGGGACGCAGATTTTCGGCGAAGCCGACAGCCTTGGCGGCCACAACATGCATCAGTGCGCCACCTTGAGCACCGGGGATGACCATTTTGTCGAGGACTTCGGACATCATCAGTGTTCGACCACTCTTGGCGGCCTTTTGCCCGAACGGATTCTCGAAGTCTTTGCCCATCAAGATGATGCCGCCACGTGGCCCGCGCAATGTCTTGTGCGTTGTGGATGTCACGACGTGTGCATATGGGATTGGGCTTGGCAAATGACCGGCAGCAATCAAACCCGCCGGATGTGCAATGTCAGCAAACAAAAAGGCTCCGACTTTGTCAGCGATTTCACGGAATTTTGCGTAGTCGATAGAGCGGGAGTAGGTGCTAGCGCCGACCGTAATAAGCTTGGGCCGCTCGCGCTCAGCCATCTCCATGACGTGCTCATAATCGATGAGCCCCGTCTCGAGATCGATACCGTATTGTGCGAAGTTGTAGAATTTGCCCGAAAAATTAACCGGCGAACCGTGCGTCAAATGCCCACCCATCGCCAGATTCATCCCGAGCACTTTGTCACCAGGGTTGAGGTATGTGAAAAAGACTGCTGCATTGGCCTGTGTGCCAGAATGTGGCTGCACGTTGGCATATTCTGCACCAAACACTTCTTTGACACGATCACGAGCTAAATTTTCGACCTGGTCGACCCATTCACAGCCACCATAATAACGATTGCCGGGGTAGCCTTCGGCGTATTTGTTGGTCAACACTGACCCTTGTGCTTCCATCACTGCTCGGCTCGTATAATTTTCGCTGGCAATAAGCTCGAGCCCATCCCGCTGTCGACGCGCTTCGCCGACCAACATGCGTGCAATCGCAGGATCCTGCTTCACAAGGTGATCCAGTGGTGACATGTAAACCCCCACAACAATCGGCAATTACCCTTGCATTATATCCCAATTGCAGTGGATTCAGGATTTCTTTATGTCAATTTGATATTTTGGAACGGAGTTTTTTTACATACGAAATGAGTTCGTGCGCAATCGCAGTCAACAACATAATCTCGCGCGCATTGGGTTGGGCACGGTGCGTCATGCTACGCAGTGAACGCATTTTGGATGGTGCACTCGGGCTTTTAAAGAAATTAATCTCGCGCATAGCCTGTTCCAACAATACGATAAACGCATCAATAGCGCCAACCGTGGCCGGCGGATAGACGATGCGTTGATCAATGCGTTGTGGCGGTTCGGTCATATTGAGCTCATAGCAAACCAACAAGACTGCCTGGGCCAGATTCAGTGACGCGTAATCGGGGTCAGTAGCGATGGTAACAAACTGCTGGCAATAATCGAGCTCTGCTTGTTGCAGTCCGTTGTCTTCGGGTCCAAACACGAGGGCAACCCGCTGACCCTGCAGTGCCTTTTCGACAACCGAAGGAGCGACAGCGCGCAGTTCTTGGGGTGGGAGTGGGGTATCGCGATGCCGTGCGGTCGTTCCTATTGCCCAGGTAATATCATGGAGCGCCGCCGGGAGAGAATCATAGACTTCTATACTCGCGACGAAGGCTGCACTGCGATGGGCAACATGCTCGATAAGCTCGGGTTCGTATTCTCGCGGTGTGACAAGACGCAAGTGACGTAATCCCATATTCATCATGGCACGTACCGTTGCGGCAATATTAATTTGACGGTGTGGGTTGTGTAGGACGACCATTATCTGGTCACGGAAGCTGTTTATTGGCGTGCTCATACGTCCCCGCAGACTTGACCTGCTGGTATGATACCTGATAGCGTGACTATTCTGCACGCACACAACCGGGCGATCGGAATGGAGTCTCTGTGGATTGGCGTACACATTCAACCGGTGCTCGACACCTGTATATTCATATCCCCTTTTGTCACCGGCGCTGCGCGTACTGTGACTTCAACACCTATGCCAATATGGATGACCGGATGGGGGCGTATACGGCAGCCCTCGTCAATGAAATCAAAGCACTGCCGCCCGAGCAGCACAAACTCATCGCCCCCCACGAGGCACACCCGTTGCTGCGGGCCGATTTGCCGCCGACGATATTCCTCGGTGGCGGTACCCCCAGCATGCTCCCCTTGGACCAGATGGAGCAGATTTTGCGGGCTGCCAATGATGTCGTGCCCTTTTCTGGTGCCGAAATAACCGTAGAATGCAACCCAGGGACGGTGCTCGGCAAAGACTATCTGCGTCAGTTGCGCGCTATGGGTGTGACCCGTATCAGCATGGGCGTCCAAAGCCTAAACGACCCGCTCCTCCGTGTGCTTGGACGCATCCACACCGCTGCCGAGGCGCGGGCAAGCTACGAAGACGCCAGATCGGTAGGATTCGATTCGGTCAATCTCGATTTTATCTTTGGCTTGCCGGGGCAGACCGCCGCCGATTGGCACGACACCCTGGCACAGGCTTCGACCTGGGATGTCGACCACTTCGCTATCTATTCGCTCATTCTCGAAGAATCGACACCGTTGTATGCGCAGGTACAAGGTGGGCGACTCAGTGTGCCCGATGACGACATCACTGGTGCCATGTACGAACACACGATGGAATTCCTCGGTGCCGCAGGGTATCACCAGTACGAAATTTCGAATTGGGCACGTGGCCCACTCGACGGGCCCGGCGGGTTACCGCGCCATGCTGGCCTGCACAATGTCGCCTATTGGCTCAACGCTGCATATCATGCGGCGGGCGCCGGCGCACATGGGCACATCGACAGCCAACGCTTTGTCGATATACTGGGGGTTGAGGACTACATTACCCGCTCCGGCATGTTGAATTCCCCCCTGCGCGAGACCACCCAGCTCTCACCGGCCGATATCCTCGCCGAGACGATGATGATGGGGTTGCGCCTCAATATGGGGATCAGCTATGCCCACATCACGGACCGCACGGGCTTTGATATCCGCATGACCCATGGCGACATCATCACAAATACCATCGCTGAGGGATTACTCAGCGCCGACGAAGCCGGCATCAGATTGACGCCTCGGGGGCGCATGTATGGCAATCAGGTGTTCCAGCGCTTTTTGTAGGAGTTGTCTCGATGGATCTCCAGGCATTTTTGACCCAGACATACCCATTCACCGTCGTCTCGGTATCCGATGCGCCGCGTGGGCTCGTTGCCAAGTCGCACATTGCCACACTCGCGGATGGCACGTCGGTGTTTGTTAAAGCAGTCCATGCGCCGTTATTCAAACCGCACCTCGTCCACAGCGCCGCCACCCATGCGTATCTAGCCAATCAGCTTGGTGACCGTATCAATGCACCGATTGCCACACGCAGTGGGGCGGGGGTGGCCCGCTGGGGCGATGCCATTCTCGCGGTCAGTAGCATGATTGCAGCCCCATTAACCGAAAACTATGATCTGCATGTCTTCGGGCAACTCATTGGACAGCTACACGCAGTCGCCATTGACCCGCGCGTGCCGACGCGACGCATTACAGATTTCGCACACCGCGGTCTGATTGATACACTCGGCAACAAGGCATTTTCAGGCAGTGCGATTCGTCGTGATGTGGCAGACCGATTGGCGCCATGGCACAACACATATACCCGGTACTATGAGCGTCTGCGTTTTTTCGAACGTGCTTTTCGACAATTACCGGCACAACCCTTGGTGTACACCCACGGCGATGCCGGCGGGAACGTCCTGGCAAATGATGCATACAACCTCCATCTGATTGACTGGGATTACATCGGCTTGTCAGAACCGGAGCGTGATTTATGGGTATTCGAGTTCTATCCTGATTTTATTGCGGGCTATCAGCGCATCATCCCGACCTATCAACCTGACGAGATACGTCTACAGTATGCCGCGTATAGGCAGTTTTTCGACTACCTCGTGTTCTTTCTGACCGTCCTACAGGGAATCCCGGCAGACGAAGACGCCAGTTTTGCTGCCGATAATGTGCTCAGCTTGTTTACCGATTGGTGCCCGCCGCATCTGCGTTAGGATGCGCCGATAGGCGTCTGCTGGGGTACAATGATGGCACCGGTGAAATCATCGGCGTCCGTAACGAAAGACAACCGATGTCATCGATTGAACTCAAACCCGGCCGAGAACGGCCCGTACATAATCGCCACCCGTGGATCTTTTCGGGCGCAATAGCCCGCAGTGCCGACGTCGATGCCGATGAAGTCGAAATCTACAGCCACGACGGCGAATGGCTTGCACGTGGCCTTTGGAGCCCGCAATCCCAGATTCGTGCGCGCATTATGACGTGGAAGTACGACGAGCCGATCGACGGTTTGTACTTCCGCCGTCGCATCGCCAATGCACTCAGCATGCGTCTGAAACACCCTGCCTACAATGACGCCAACGCTATGCGTATTGTCCACGGTGAGTCGGATCTCATCCCCGGACTCATCATCGATCGCTACGGTGACTTTGTATCGGTGCAGCTGTTGACCCGCGGTATTGACCAACGTCGCGCAGACATCGTGCAAGCAATTGTTGATTTGATGCATCCCAAAGGTATATTCGACCGCAGCGACCCTGAGATGCGCATGCTCGAAGGATTATCGTCGAGCCACGGTGTCCTCTGGGGCGAAGCACCACCCGAGACGATGATTATCAATCATCCAACCGGCCTGCGCGAGACACTCGATTTGGACAATGGTCAAAAGACGGGCGGGTATCTCGATCAGGCCCTCAATCGCATCTCGGTCGCAGCATATGCAAATGGCGCAGACGTCCTCGACTGTTTTTGTTATACCGGTGGGTTCAGTGTGGCAGCAGCCCTCGGCGGCGCACGCTCGATTACCGCAGTCGACGGGAGTGCGTTGGCGCTCGACGCGTTACAAAACGACATCAAACTCAATGGAGCTAGCTCAACCCCGCTCGAAATCGTCGAAGCCGACGTTTTCAAGTTATTACGCAAGTACCGTGACGAAGAACGCCGCTTCGACATGATTATCCTCGACCCACCCAAATTTGCGCACAGCCAAGCCCAAATAGACCGTGCGACACACGGCTACAAAGACATCAATTTACTCGCCATGAAGCTATTGCGCCCAGGTGGGTTATTGGCAACGTATTCGTGTTCGGGGTTGGTCTCGCCGGATTTATTCCAAAAGGTTATCTTTGGCGCATCGGTCGATGCACAACGCGACGTGCAAGTCATCGAACGACATACCCAAGCCCCAGATCATCCCGTGTTGCTGAGTTTCCCCGAAGGGGAGTACCTCAAGGGACTCATCTGCCGCGTTTGGTAGCACGCTGATGGAGTCTCTACGATGACGGGAGATAGGACAAAACCAACAGTTGCGTTGTTCCCGTTAGCATATGTGGTGCAGTTCCCGACTGCACCATTCACCTATCATATTTACGAACCACGCTATCGGACGATGTTTGCCGATTGTCTTGCCCAAAATATCCCCATCGCTGTTGTTTTGTGTGAAGCATCTGTGCATCATTCTGCCCCCCAGCACATACAAAACACCATGCAAGACAGCATTATGGCATTCCCTTCGACTGGCGACGAATACCCAAACCACATCCCACATGATGTAGGTACACTGCTGAATGTCGAATCACACTTCGTGAACGACGACGGACGTGTCCTTATCCAAGGAGTGGGTGGCGCGCGTATTCACATCACCGGTATTGTGCAACGTTCGCCCTATCTCATTGGCGAATGGGTCGGATTGCCTGAGGTCTCTACCAAGGCAAACACGGCAGCCCGGCATGCCTTCACGTTCGTCTACGAACGATATTTGCACGTGATGCGCAATGTCGGTGAACTCCATCGGCAACGGATTCATTGGTCTGACGACGACGAGATACTCAGTTGGCAGATTGCGCACGCATTCCAACTTGCGCCAGCGCTCAAACAAATGTTATTGACGATGACCACAAATGCGCGTATGCGTACCCTAATTCGGCTGCTCCGGGCTGAATTACGCACAATCCCACAGGGGAACGTGCCATCTCGCAGCGTTCCCCCATGGAATTGGAACTGACGCATCCCTAGACAATCATTTTCTTGAAACCTTCGGCGGCAGTGAATCCGGCCATTGCGCCGACTTCTGCTGCCCGATTGCGGGTGCGTTCTTCCCATCCTTTGGCGTTGTCGAGCTGGGTGTGATGTTCGGTCAACGATTTGATTTTCGCCTCGAGCGTCGTGCTGATGTCTTCGAAATGGTCTAGCTGCTCAGCACCCCAGAGATACAGCGTTTCGGGTCGCCAGACATCAATTCCTACCTGTCGCAAACCAGGGACGAAGAGATGATCGCGAGAAGAGACGACACCATCGAGTACCGCGAAGCCCACCGCGCGATGATCAGGGTGCCACATGTATTGCTTCCACGGATCGTGGGTGAAGACAACGGTCGGTTTGAGCGTGCGAATGTAGACACACATCTCAAGACGAAGGGCCATCGAGGCTTCGAGTTCGCCGTCGTTGTAGCGGCAATGGATGACGCGGTGTCCGCTTCCAAACACATCGAGTGCGTTTTTTTGTTCGCCCTCGCGCGTTTCGGACAAGATAAATGGGCTGAGTGTTTTGTCGTGCGTCCCTTTATTACCATTTGTGACAATGATGTAGGTAATCTGCCAGCCATCGTTGGCAAGTTTTGCGAGCGTCCCGCCAGCGCCGAACTCACAGTCGTCTGGATGGGCACCTATTGCCAACGCATGTTTTGGAGCAGTCATGGAGCATCTCCTCATGTTCTATGAAAAAGCGCCGGCTCGGCGCCGGCGCGTATGACAAACCGTGTATCAGCGGACCATCATTGGCATCACAATGTGCACATAGCCATCGACGCCTACCGGACGGAAGACCGCCGGGTTTTGTTCTGTCTGCGTTTCGATGGCGATTTGGTTGGTCTTCATCGCGTTCAACGCTTCGAGCAGGAAGCGCACATTGAGCGCGATTTTGTTGCCTTCGCCGTTCACCATGCCATCGACGCTACTGCTGTTGTTGCCGACCTCGGCTGCGTTTGCGCTTATGTGAATCTGCCCTGGTGCAGTGTCGCTGCCTGATTCGATGGTGAGCCGGACGATATTGTTTGAAGAATTTGCAAACAACGCTGCCACACGAATCGCTTTGGCCAATTCGGCGGTCTCGACAATGGTCCGTGTGGTGTAGGACTGCGGGATGACACGCTCGATATCGGGGTACTTGCCGTCAATGACGCGCGACACAAGGTCGATGTCTTCGGTGTGGAACAACACTTGGCCCCCGCCAGAGGTCATCGTCATGGCCACGTCGCCTTCGCTCCCAGCGATAATACGTGAAAGTTCTATCAGCGCCCGTGCAGGGATGATGACTTCGACCGGTTCGGCTACCGGTGTGGCCAATGGGATGATCCGTTGGGCGAGTCGGTACCCATCGGCCGAGGCCAATGTGGCGTGATTATCGCGTAAGCGCAATAACACGCCGGTCAATACCGGCCGCGAGTCATCAGTGGCAGCCGCAAAGGCAATCTGATCAATTGCCTCACGTAACACATCGCAGGCAAAGACAGCGATAGGCTCGCCTTGGTTGAGCGCTGGCAAATCGGGGAACTCTTCGGCATCGATGCCATTGATGTTGTTCTCATACCGTGCACAGGTCAGCTTGATGCTCTGCGACGACGGCTCGAGCTCGAGGCTGATGCGGTCGTTGGGGAGACTGCCTACTAGGTCGGTCAACAATTTGGCAGGGATGGTGACAGCACCTTCGCTATCCACTTTGGCACCGAGCCAACAGGTGATGCCCAACTCGAGGTTGGTGGCGGCGAGTTTGAGTCTCCCGTTGTCGGTGGCCAAGAGAATATTGGAAAGCACCGGCAACGTGCTTTTGCCTGCAACGGCATGACCAACTATCGATAGCCCGCGCTTGAGATTGTCTTGTAAACAGGTGAGCTTCATTGCTGGTGCTCCTTTTCTTTTGCTTTTGCTGATTATACCATTATGCAATACAGAAAAAACCGCTGCCCTCTATGGCGACGTAGTCAATCGGCACAGACCGTACTCAAGGAATCGTCTTTCGATGAAATCCTCCTGCCCTCCGCTGTACAGTCAGGTACTCTGCATCGGACTACCAATATGCTGTCCGAAGCGCTCTTTCGCACTGACAAAATGTCTCACTTCACATCAATGCGATGCTTTTGCTAGCTGACATGAACTTCTGACTCTTCTACCCCGGTAATAGCCGCGTCGTAGCGATGGATGACTCGCTGCCAGTCGTAATCAGCGGCCCAGCGCTGGAGCATGCTCCGGTTGAGTGTATCGAAGCGTGACAACACCGCCAAGAGTTGTGGCACGAGGTCTTGGTCCCCGTCATAGAGTAACGTATTGTGGAATTCCGGTGGCATCAGCTCTGGGTAGGCCAGTCTGTTCGGCAACACCGGCACTGCACCGCAGTAGACCGCCTCGATAATCGCAATGCCAAAGAATTCCTGGATGGCGGTACTAACCACGACGTCTGCGCGCAGGAGCCAATCGCGGTAACTCGTTGCGTCAGGAACATACCCCCAATGGAGGGTGTACGGTGCAAGAGATTCACGAAATCCGGCGAAAGAAGGATTTCCCTGGTCGACATATTCGCCCAACACAATCAGTCGTATATCGGCACCCTGCGCAATCAGTGCTTCCATCGCTGCAAAAAATACCAACGGCTGTTTGTCGTAGTCCCAGCGACTATTCCAGAGAATAGTCACTGGTCCTGTGTGTGCAACCGCTTGCGCAGTGTCGAATCGCTGCAAATCGATGCCTGGATAGAGGATCTTGCTTTTGGGAGCAATGCGTTCGACGACCGCAAGCTCATGAAAGTCGTGATAGCGCCGTGGCAAGTCAGGCAACGCAGCAAGCAAACTATCGCGATGAAACACCGAATTAAAGAGCACCGTATCGGCAGCCAGCATGCTGGTGTAATTTATCCAGGCCCAGGTCACATCGCGGCTGCGACCTTCGGGGAGGGGATAGACGAGTTGATTTTCGTGCATATACAGCACCACTCGCACTCCTGCGACGAGCGTGCGATCAAGCCCCATCCAAGTTGCAACATCGAGCATATCGGTTACGACGACCACATCGAAGTGAGTTGCGAGTGATGCTGTGCCCCAGCGCTCTTGGATCATCTGGCTGAATGTAATTGCTGCACCGCGCATACGCCAACGCCAGCCCCCAGCTGCGTTCATACCAAGCACAGTAACTGAATGACGACTGTGTTGTGCGTACCCTTCTGCCACAGAACGGTGCGAACCAGCGTGAAATGCATCGAGCCAAAGAACGCGCATCTAGCCTCTCCCCCAAATCCAGAGTGCTACTGCGATACTCAGAGCGATGAGCACAACCCAGCCAGAAGGCACCGCGATGACACGAGGTACTACTGCTTTCGATGTCTGGTGGGCGGGGTTTTTGGCAATCGTATCTGCCCCAACCTCACGATCCTCCACCGTCAATGCGACAGAAGCCCCAACGGGTACCTGCGCCGTGGATTCTGGTTGTTGTGGTGGGTTGAGTGTCATTGCAAGTGGCCGCCATGCAAACACAGCTTGGTGCTGTGCGCGATACCATAGGGTCAAAACAGTAATGAGCGTGCCGAGGTGACCACGACTGACTGCGATCATGAACGCCTGGTCTTCGCGATTGGGATGATTTCCATCAGGAATTGTCACATCGAGATATTCGCTCAAGAATGATTGATTCGCCGGTGACAGAGTGACGCGTTCCCATTCTGTGGGCAGACGACGCGCATTGCAGCACGACCCGATAACCCTGAGCCGGCCTGCTGCAGCCTCGTTGGCCAACTGCGCGAGCCATTCTTCACGCTGCGCAGCATGCTGTGGCGCATCGATATTATCAAATACTAACAACGGCGCAGTGTCGGGGCGCAATATCGCCTGTAGCCACGGGGTACCTGCAGGTGCGAAAGCTTCGGCAATGGTCGTTTGGACCGCGTCGAGATTAGGGAATTCGGCCATATCGATATAGAACGCAGCAAGCTTATCGTGATCAAGGAGGACGCCACCAGCAGCAACGGCATGGAACAAAAGCGACGATTTACCGCTCTGAGGTGGCGCCACAACCATTGCAGGTCGACGACGGTCTATAGCGTTCATGAGTATTTGCAGCTCACCCCATCGACCAACAAAGGTACGGGCATCACGGAGCATCTGTGTTTCGAAGGGAGTGGAGAAGATGTCCAACCGCAACCTCTGAGTCGTATAATAGATTCCATACGGCGCCGATTGCACCGTATGGACGGAGGAACAGATGATCAAACCAGCAAGTACAGTCGAACTCGTCGCAACAATGTTTATGTTTAGTCTGCTGATAACAAGCGGCCTGTTTTATTCGCTTGGCGCGCGCTATCACCTCAGTATGCCGTGGCCGGTGATACCAGTAATAGCGCTGACGCTGACGGGATTTATGTATTTGCGCGTTCGCGTTCGCCGCGATGCAGCGCAAGCAGATCACCAACCACCGCAAACCCCGTCGTCAACGCCCCCGCACCAGGACCAATAATCGTTACGTCGTTGACGAAGTCGGTGGTGTACGTCAGGGCATTCGTGCCGCCTGAAACACCTGCGAGTGGGTGACTATTTGGCAGCCGCATCGGTTTGACGGAGGCTTTGATGCCCTCGGGACCGCGGCTGACTTCTGCGATGAGCTTCCACCGCTCACCCGCAGCCTGTGCCGCAGCGACGTCGGCAGCGGTAATTCCCGTAATGCCAATCGTGGCAACATCTGACGGGCGCATGCCGGCGTCCATCAGGACATTCGCAAGAATTGCAGCCTTCCCAGCGGCGTCGTGACCTTCGACATCCCCGGTCGGATCGGCTTCGGCATAGCCGATTTTTTGTGCATCAGCGAGTGCTGCGGCATAGTCTAAGCCTTGTTCCATTTGGGTCAAAATATAGTTGGTCGTACCATTGACAATCCCACGAACGCGGGTGATGTCGGCGCCTGCGAGACTGCTCCATCCTAGGCGCAACGACGGTGTGCCAGCCATCACGGTACCTTCAATTCCGAGGAACAGCCCCTTCTTGACGGCAAGTGCACGTAGTTCTTTGAGATGCAAGGCAGCGGGGCCTTTGTTTGCCGTAATCACATGCATGCCACGCTGCAACGCTGCTTGTATGTGGCTCGTGGCAGGTTCACCAGAGTCGAGGTTGGTGGGAGTTAACTCGACCATGATATCGGCTGTCCGCGTTGCAATCATGGTCAATGCATCATCACTGACGGCACTTGGAAGTGTGGTCAATGTTTTGGCTGCGAGCACGGCACCGAGGTCGAGCCCATTCTGGGCAAAGGCACTGCCTCTGCTGGCAGTCACGACTCCGACAATGCGGATGTCTGCGCCGGTTTGTTTGGCAATACGTGCACCCTGCTCGTGGACAATGTGTGCAAACCCACGACCTGCGGTTCCCAATCCGACAACGAGCACACGGTATACTGTAGCCACGGTTCTATTCCTTCTACTGATTGAGTCACTATGGTTGAATATGCTCCACACAATCCCTACGCGATTACATTAGCGCATCCCTATATTGCCGCAGCCGGGAGCCTAGGATTTGGGATACACAATGCTGCTATGGTCTTGGCAATACGCCCTGCTGCATTGATTACCCCAACGATTACTGCGGCGGGCCGTAGTCCTCATGGGCCGAATCGCCTCTACGAACATCGTGCCGGAATTGTGTATGGTGAACCATGGCACGATCCGGGACTCGATTGGGTCGGCCGACGCTGTACCAGCGTGTGGGGCACCTGGGATATACCCGTTATCGTGTCACTGTGTAGCAGTGATGACGATGTAATGCAGTGCATCCGCGAACTCAATCAGGTGGAGGGGATTGCAGGCTTCGAGTTGTCTATGCCCGATATCCACGCCGACGTGAGTAGTTTATTGTCGCGCGTGCGGTCGAGCTGCGATATGCCACTGACGGTCAAGATCCCATTTGGTGATGCATCCTCTTTGCTCCCGCTCGTTGCACTCTGCAGTGCTTCGGGCGTGGACGGCATCACAGTGTGTGCACCAGTCGCTGTCGCCACAGGCAGATTACTCAGTCCAACCTTTGGCGCCGTGACTCTCCACCTCATCCAAAGTCTCGCCCCCCAGACCACCATCCCAATCAGCGCGTGTGGAGGAATCCACGACGCTGGCACCGCCGATGCCTGTCTGCAGGCCGGAGCAACCACGGTACAACTCGGGAGCTGGTTATTACGCGACCCAGGGTGCATCCAGCGCATGATTGCCCGGTGACGCTAGGAACGAACCTGGCCGGTCCCGGTAACAACCCACTTATAGGTGGTGAGCTCTCGTAAGCCCATCGGACCGCGCACATGCAGCTTCTGGGTACTAATGGCAATCTCAGCGCCAAGCCCCAGTTGCCCACCGTCATTGAAGCGAGTCGATGCATTGACCATGACCGCGGTCGAATCGACTTCGCGTACGAATCTCGCGATTGCATCAGGTTGATTACTGAGGATTACCTCAGTATGGCCACCATGTTCGGCAATGTGTGTCAACGCAGTATCGATATCTTCGACGATGTGCAACGTGGCAATGAGCGCCATATATTCGGTGTCAAAGTCCGTATCACCCAAGGGCACGATCCGATCGTCGTGTATGCCCTGGGATGTTAACAGTTCTCTGACCGCGGGATCACAGCGCAATTCGACAGCATGCGCCAGCAGAGCACGTGCGGCCAGAGGGACCATCTGCGCGGCACCAGCACGTTCGAACAACAATACATCGAGCGAATTACAGACGCTCGGGCGCTGGACGCGGCCATTGACGACAATGTCCTGCACAAATTGCGGATTGGCAGTGTGATCAATGTAGGCATGCACTATGCCGATGCCACCGACAATCACTGGCATCGTTGCATGTTCCACACAAAAGCGATGCAAGGCGGCACCGCCACGGGGAATCACAACGTCGACATACGTATCGAGTTTGAGCAACTGCTCAACCAACACCCGGTCAGGGTCGGTTATCGCCTGCAAAATATCGCCCGACAAGCCACACTCTGCCAGCGCCTGTTGGAGCAGTGTCACGATCGCGGCACAGGATTGACTAATTTCTTTGCCACCACGCAGAATCGCCGCGTTTCCCGATTTGAGACACAACGTCGCCACATCGAATGTCACATTCGGACGGGCTTCATAAATGACTGCAACGACACCGATGGGTACGCGCACTTTATACCATTCCAGTGCGTTCGGGAGGGTGCCCCGTTCGAAGATATCGCCCACGGGGTCATCGAGCGCGATGACCGTACCAATATCCTGTGCAATCGCTGCCAGCCGTTGCGGTGTCAATACCATGCGATCGAGGAGGGCAGGGCGGAGTCCAGCAGCTTCGCCACGCTGCATGTCTAGGGCATTGGCAGCGAGAATGGTTTGTTGCTGGATAGGGTCGACCAACAGCGCCACAATGCGTGCCAAGACGGCATTGCGCTGTGCGGTGGTGGTATTGGCAATTTGGCGGGCAGCCCGGCGAGCACGCTGGGCCATGATTCGAATATCCGTGTGACTCATGTCGTACTCGCTTCGTCAGGTGCTACGACTATCATATCATCGCGATGTACCACCGCGCTGCCGTATTCGTACCCCAAGATATCGGCAATTACGGTCGATTTTTTGCCCATGATGCGACGGACATCTGCCGAATGATAGAGCGATAAGCCGCGCGCTATTTCACGGCCGGCGGCATACATCCGTACCGTTTGTCCACGTTCGAAATCGCCTTCGACACCGATAATACCGGCCGGCAACAGACTCTTGCCGCCTGTCAACATGGCAGTGGCGGCCCCTGCATCGATGATGATTTTGCAGTCGCGGACCGTCTCGGCGAGAATCCAGCGTTTGCGTCCCTCACGGTGGTTAACACGTGCAGGGAAGCGCGTGCCGATGTGTTCGCCGGCCACCACACGTTCGATGACATTTGTGAGTGCACCCGGGGCAATGACAACGTCAATGCCGCTTTGCGTGGCGAGGTCTGCTGCTTGTATTTTGGTAATCATGCCACCTGTCCCGCGCACACTGCCCGTCCCACCTGCCAGTTCGTAGATGGCCGGTGTAATCGCTTCGACGGTTTGGATGAGGGTAGCTGTTGGGTTGCTCCGTGGATCAGCAGTATAGAGCCCATCAATGTCAGTCAAAATCAGCAGCAAGTGGGCATCAACGAGGTTTGCGACGAGGGCTGACAGATTGTCGTTATCGCCCACTTTGATTTCGTCGACGGCTACTGCATCGTTTTCATTGATGATGGGGAGTACCCCATGTGCAAAGCACGTCAACAGCGTATTGCGCGCATTGAGGTAGCGATGTCGATCACTAATATCTGCTTTGGTCAGCAACGTTTGACCGACGGGCACCGCATACAGCTCGAACATTTGCTGATAGAGGTGCATAATGAAAGACTGACCAACGGCTGCTAGCATTTGCTTTTCTGCGACATCGCGAGAACGGGTCTGGATCGATAAACACTCACGTCCGGCCGCTACTGCGCCGGACGTGACCAGAATAACTTCGTGTCCTTGAGAACGAAGGGCTGCCAATTGCCGCACAAAGTCGACCATACGTGGGCGATGCAGGCGATTCGACCCGGCGGTGAGGACGTTGGTGCCTAACTTGACCACCACTCGCAGAGGCGAACCATTGTCGATCATCGCATCCTCTTTTGGCTATTGCACGATACGGTAGCCGACGCCCCATTCTGTCAACAACAGACGTGGATTGCGACCCGCTTTGGGTTCGATTTTGCGGCGCAGATACCACATATAGACTTTGAGATAGTCTTGATCATGCTGAGAATTGGGTCCCCAAACCGCTTCGAGTAGTGTATCATGACGCACCACGGTACCGGCATTTTCGGCCAAAACTGCCAAAAGTGCATATTCGGTCGGTGTCAATTCGACAATTTCACCTTTGACTTTGACGACGCGCGTTTGGATATCGATGGTAATCTCGCCCATACCAACCACGCGCGTGCGTTGCGTGCCTTGGGCGCGGCGGAGCAATGCACGGACACGAGCCAAGAGCTCGTCCATATCGAACGGTTTGGCGAGATAATCATCGGCTCCACAATCGAGGCCCAAGACGACATCTCGTGATTGTGTGCGTGCGGTGAGCATCAAAACGGGAACTTGGGTGCCCACGGCACGTATGCGCGTACATACCTCGCGACCATCCATCTCGGGCATCATGACATCAAGAACGATAAGATCAGGATGGATTTCGCCAATCTTTTGCAGACATTCAGCCCCACTCGCTATCTCGTGCACCCGGTACCCTGCGTTAGAGAACAGCAAGTTGAGTAATTTGCGCAGACCCGGCTCGTCGTCTACGACCATGATGTTGTGTTGGACAGTCATGAGACCTCGCTCTTAGGGGGTATCGTGCAACCGACGCACGAGCTCCAAAACATCTGCTGTCTTGAGCGTCCCGACGTACACGTACCGAATGTTACCTTGCGTGTCAAGGAAGTAGCTCACTGGAATGGGTGAAATCTGATATAAGCGAGACACCTCGCCATCCGTGTCATACACCGTCGGGTATGTGACCCCATGGTCCTCAACGAATGACTTCACCGCAGCATCGCCTGGCTCACCCAATTCTTCTTGGTTGCGTAGATTGACCCCTACAAATTCAACCCCAGTACCCTTCAGCTGTTCATAGGCAGCTTGAATTGCCGGTGTCTCTTCTTTGCAGGGGACACACCACGTGCCCCAAAAGTTTACTAGCACAATCTTACCACGTAAATCATTTAAATGTAGTGTTTTTCCATCGATAGTTGGCAACGTAAAGTCTGGCGCAGGTCGGTTTGTCTCGGCTGCAGCGGGCATCAACGGAGCGGCCATGCGTGCGCTAATAATCCACACTATTGCCACAACGACCAAACCAATTAAACCGCCCAAGACAACCATCCATATGTCGCGATTCATACCAGCAGGACGGCCGGTACTTTGTGTAAGTTGGAGACGGACACCGAGTGAACGATCGTATTCGGTGCGTTGCACGATATCGAGGAGCAAATCGCGGACTCCTTCGAGTTCACGAATGCGCGTCGCTGCACTGACACCGACGGTGCCCCCCGGATCACTGAGCCAGTCCGCACGAAAGCGTGCACAGACTGCATCACATCCCGTGCGAATGGTCGCTTCATCAGCGTCCATGGGAATACCGAGTTGTTCATAATAATTCTGTGTCATGCCGTCCTCGAACGCCTACGGGTATCAGCGATATTGTGCAATCAATTTCGCCGCCTGAATGGCGATGGGCGAATCTTTGGCCTCGGCATCGATGACCGATTGCCAAATCTTGCTGGCTTCTTCTACCTGCGGGGGGGTGTTTTCTACTAAACAGTAGCCCAAATTCATCAACACCCGCGATTTTTCCTCAGTTGGGATTGCGGCTACGACGGAGCGCATCTGTTGTAATCCTGCATTCGAGCTCTTTTTGTCGCTCACACCATTGCCATAGAAGCACAATGCAGCGCCGTGGTCGGCAACGACGACAACATTGTCAGGACTCAGCGTCATTGCTTTTTCGTAGGCAACCGCAGCCATCTGCCAGCGCTCAATGCGATCGTTGTAGGTCACACTATTGGGATCGAGCTCACGCACAACCTGGACGCTGTTGTAGAGCATGTTGCCATACTCAATCCAGGCAGCAGCGTTCGTTGGTGCAGAATCAGTGGCGAGTTTGGCAGTGGCAATGGCAGCCTCAAACTGATCAATCTGGCTACTTGCCGTTTGGACGGGTGGTGTGTCGTTCTTGGGCGCGACCTTCGTCCCTCCGTCTGTCAACACGAATGCAACCAAGACGATGAGCAACGGCAACGTAATGGCAAAAAATAAGGGTACAGTGCGATTCAGCACGACCCCTGCAGCAGGGTTGCTCCCCTGAGGGTCAACCACAAATCCAGGAATGCGTTCACGTGCCCCAGCAGCAGGGAGCGGACGATAGTCAAGGGTCGGTTCGGCGGTAGCCAACGCCTTGGCGACAACCTGCGTTAATCCCGCATCGTAGGCAGCACGTAACGTCGGGTCTGCCAATACCGCATGCGCCTGAGTCAACGCAAAGACACGTTGCTCGGCCAAGGTTCTCAGTTCGTCGGACACCCCTGCCAACACCGATGCATCATACGCGCGGCTCAGTTTGGCAAATGCCGCTTCGATAGCCGCATCATCTGCGTCGTGTGGGAGTTGAAGGACTGCATAATAATCGACCATGTCATCCCTTTATTGGCGTTGCACTGCGCTATGCAGGCACTGAATCGTCACGGCGCCAGAACGCCAACTTAGCCAGCGTCCCTTTGAGTGTGGGCACAGTCAATTGTCCTGCTTCGTACTGACGGCGGATCACGGCGATGACACCGCCCAAGACGGCAATAATAATCCCCATCCACACAAACAGAATGCCGGGTTTGACCGACACAGTGATTACCGCGCGGGCAGGATCGACCGGCAGATGCAACCCACCGACGCGGATGATGACACGCTTTTGATTGGGATCAAATGCCGCCATCGAGGCAGTGTGCCCGCCAGGCAAATCGACCGGCATCTCTTGAACGGCTTTGGCCGGGTCGGCCTCGTTCGCAAGAATGATAATGCCCGGGGTGATTTCGTAGGTTTTTCCTTCATAGACGATGCTCAGCTTCGCGCTGATATCGGCTTTATCGGTCGTCTTGTCACCGGGCACCACAAAGCCGTTAAAGGTAATTTCGTAGGGGCCGACGTCTTTTGTTTGACCAGCACTCAAGTCAGCAATATTGCGATCAAACGGCGGCTGATATTCAACGGGCGAAATATACATGTCTTGGTAATATTCGCTGCGTATCGATGGCGTTGCCATGGTGGCACCCATGCGGGGATTGAAATACAGCATCGGCGTCGCGGGAGTGACGCGCCCACCACGGGTCACATTCATATCCAGAATACCGTGCCCGGTGGCATCCATACGCCACCCATTGAAGGCAATATCGTACCCATAGACCGACATGCTCTGCCCTTCGGGCACAAGAACGCGTGTCTCGGGGCTGGCATACCACGACGAAGCAATAGCACCCACCACAAAAATCATGATGCCCACATGTGACAGGTAGCCGCCAATCCGCAACCAACCAGCCTTAAGTGTGCGCACTATCATGATAATGTTGGTGCCCATTGCAAATGTGGCAATCCCGATAAAGAGCGCAACGAGCACACTCCGTGCACCCAACAGCACCCCTACTGCGGTGACCACAAACGCGATAACACCGGGGATACGGATGGTCCGCAAAAGTGCCCGTGGATTACTGTCACGCTGCCCTAACAACGGTCCAATACTCATCAGAATTGCCATAATCAGCCCGAGCGGTGGCACCGTGGTGCTATAAAAGCTGCCAATCAAGCCGAATCGGCCGTCTTGGAAGGGTTGTGCGCCACTGTTGTAGGTTGTCCCGTCATCGAGTGCAAACATCGATCCGAAGAAGCTTTGCAAAGCGGTACCGACCCCGGGAATGGACGAAACGACGGGCATGGAGGTGCCCATTGCCACAATTCCTGCCATTAACAACATGACCAAAATCATCAAACTAAAAAAACTGTCGCGTGACAAGAGCTTCTCGGACAATGGCAATTGCGGAATATCACGCCAGCGCCACGCCACCACTCCCATACCCAACACGATAATAATCAACAAAAAGGTCGTCATTACCCACTTCAGGCCTTCTTCGACGAAGGAATGCACCGAGAACGACGACAACACACCACTCCGGGTCAAAAACGTCGAATAAAAGACCAACGAATATGTCGCCACCGCCATGAATGCTGTCATCCGGCGCATCGATCCGTTGGCACGTTGTACCAACATACCGTGTATCAGCGCCGCCACCGTCAACCACGGAACGAGTGCGGAATTTTCGACCGGATCCCATCCCCAGAACCCACCCCAGCCCAGCGTCTCGTAGGCCCAATAACCGCCCAAGAGGAGAGCAAGGCCAAGCGTAGCCCAGGCTGCAGTCGCCCAAGGCAAGGCATACTTGATCCAGCCATCATAGTCACGGCGCCACAAGCCTGCAATCACATAGCCATAGGGAATCGCCATCAACGCAAATCCAACGAAAAGTATCGGCGGATGGATGAGCATCCAAATGTTATGGAGCGTTGGATTGAGTCCTTTGCCGTCGACTGGGGGGATGCCATCGGCAGTGACATGCAAAATGAAGGGGTTACGAATCAGCATAAAAACAAGCAATGCGGTTTGGATCATCATGACCACACTGAGGACATAGGGTTCGTTGTGGCGTGTCCGTTTTATCAGGAACTGCGCGGCGATGGTTCCCCACAATGCCCATATGACGAACGATCCCGGTTGCCCAGCCCAGACGGCTGCCACCCGGAAGTATGGCTCGAGATCGCTTGAACTATAGTTATAGACATACTCAACATCATATCGTTGAGAAATGAAGAGATAATTCAAAACGGTCACAACTGTCAGCACTCCAACAAGTGTCAATCGTGTACCCCAGCGACCATATGCTAGTGCATTTGGGCGACCGAGTGGCACAAGCAGGTAACTGATTGACGCCATTGCTGCCATCGCAATGGTTGCGACAATCAATACTGTACCGAAGAAATATACCGTCATCAGAGACTCGCAATTCTATTTTTGGACTTTGGTCTGTGCAGTTAACTGTTCTTGATACTTTGACGGGCACTTGACGAGCAAACTTTCGGCAATGAAATCACCGCTCTTGGCATCGTAACGACCAATTGCGACGATACTTACCGCTTGTTCAAAGTTCGATGGCTTCGGTTCGCTCGAGATGACTTTGATTTTTTTGCCGGTCGAATCCTGCAGCAAGAAGGTGAACTTCCCTACTTCGTTGTATTCGCCCTTGCTCCCCAAAAACCCGGCTAATTGCACGCCTTGGGCACTCGTTGTTGCTTCGCTTATTTGGGTGGTATAGGGTCGCATCGAGGCACTCAGGCCATAATAGCCGAGCACGATTGACAGTACCACAATGGCAATCCCAATAATATGTAGCGGTTTGAGACCACCGCGTACCGTAGGTTGGAGGGTCGTTGTAGACATGCGGTGCTCCTATTGTTTGTTCGTGGTCTGTTGTTCGATAGTCACGCGTGGTGTTGGAGGCTGCGCATGTTCGCGCATTGCCAACACGAGGCGTTTGAGTTCCTTTGCCTCAGCGTCGATTCGCATGAGGTACCAAAACACACCCAGCCATACCACTAAGGCCACTGCCATGGCGATATAAATTGCGACACCAGCATCGAGTAGCACTTGCATCTAGTGTGCCTCCTGTGTTTCTACGAGGGCCGAGACGTGTAAGATTGTTGCGCGAATCCGATACAACCAGAGTGCCAAAAATCCAAAGGTCAGATTACTCGCCAAAAAGACCCACAACGTCCGTTGATTGCTCAACAGTCCGGTACCGGGTGCTTGCATATTGACCCGGACGGTACCTGCTTGAGGATTCGCCTCAATCAGTACCATGCGGAATGACTGACCGGGGAATTCCGGTCGGTCAGCAGGTTTGCCTGATGCATCAAGCGAAGGCGTGAGTTCGGCGTTTTGGGTGAGTCCCGGCATACGGACTTCCACACGGGCTTGGGTTAATTCACCTGTTGTTTCAACTGACTTGAGTTCTACAACGACATCGCCCAACTGACCTATCTTGGCACCGTTGAGATCGAGCGAAATGCCTTCGCATTTACTACCTTGCAAAAATGCACAATTTGGGTGCAGTGTACTATCGGCGACCCGTGGTGCGACAAAGAGCAAGAACGGCATGGTCACACAGGCAAAGATATTGTAAACCGCTGCCAATCGCCGTTTGCGTGCAATATCATCGACTGATGAGCGCAGTGCGAAGTACGCGGCGTAGACCAATAAGAGCACGAGGATTGACGTCTCACGGGGGTCCCAGTTCCAGAACGTACCCCAGACGACCTCGGCAAAGATGGAACCTGTGACGGTGGCAAAAATACAAAAAAGCGTGCCAATCTCAGCGGCGGCGACCGCAGATGCATCGTGCAATGCCGATCGAGTACGCAAATAGACAATACTAAACACTGCCGATAGCGCGAATGCAGCAGACGTTACCCATGCGGTGGGGACATGCACAATGATGATACGCCCTGCCTCACCGAGGCCAACGTACTGCGGCACCACCAAAAACATTGCGTAGATAATCCCAGACATCGCCAATCCGAGGGAAATTTTGGCGGTGAATGCGAGTCGCTCAGCCATGCGACATCCCCTTCGTGTAGGCTATTGGCGAATCATACGCCATCAGTTCGATATGAGCAAATCGTGAGAAAAGCGCATTGCAATGCAGATATACAAAGATTCCACATTCCTTATACGCAAGGCATGTTGGCAATCTGTGACGCTCAATCCTCCCATACCGTCGCAAACAGGAAAAGCGAAGTGATAAACAGTGCAACAGCATATGCCAGGAGTGTTTGTACCGGTGCGAGGCAACGATCCCAGCCCATGCCTGCTAACGCCAATGCTGTCCCACGTACCGCGGTTACCAACATGGGAATCAAAAGCGGGAATGACAACACCGCAAACAACGCGCTACGAGACGACGAGCGCGCGATGATTGCAGCGATGAGTGTCGTACCACTCACCAAACCGAGGGCACCCGCAGCCAGCATGACGGCGAATATCGACGGTGCTTTGACCTGCATGCGCAACAGGACGATTGCCAACAGCGCAATCAACACGGTCAGCGCACTCAGCAACACAAGATTGAACAGTAATTTGCCGAGATAGACGGCGTGGGGCGGTGCCGCGAGCCGCAGTGCAGCAGCGGTTCGTTGTTCTTCTTCGACCACAAACACCCGTGACAACGCGGTGAAGGCGGCGAACAAGAGCACAATCCACAACAAGGCGGCATGGATGAGGGGCAGTTCTGCAGAGCGATTGAGTGGTCCGAGGCCAAGGCTCACGGCCACGATGCTACAAACGGCAAAGAGCGCGACTGCATTGAGCGCCTGTCGGCTACGCAGCTCACTACGCATTTCGCGCACAAAGACGGCCTTGGTGGCACGCCAAAGAAGCTTATTGCTCATGCTGCACCTTCGAGGTGTACCAAAGTATCAG
Organism: Roseiflexaceae bacterium; assembly: GCA_947474225.1. GTDB lineage: Bacteria > Chloroflexota > Chloroflexia > Chloroflexales > Roseiflexaceae > UBA965. Next base: position 54,385 of record CANJHS010000016.1, read on the forward strand.
CAAAACGCTGCTCGCGTGGGTCATTGGTGGCGATAATAGTAATGCCGGCGGCGCGCTGCGCGTCCACCACCTCCGCGAGGAGCGTATGGCCACGTTCATCCAGCATCACACTCGGCTCGTCGAGTAACAAGACGCTGGGTCGATGGAGCAATGCATATGCATACCGCAACCGGTGCGTCATGCCAGAAGAGTAGGTCGCAACGATATCGTCTCCGCGTCCGTGTAAGCCAACGCGGTCGAGGAGGGCCATGAGTGCGGAGTCGCGCAGTGTGAGTCCACGCACATCGGCATAGAAGCGCAAATTCTCGCAGGCCGATAATTCGCGGTAGAGCATCAAGTCAGGTGCCATCCAACCGATATCTTGCCGAGCGTCCGCAGGAAGACTATTCTGTCCATTGGCAATGTAGTGTACATGCCCGCTAGAAGGTCGTTGTAAACCTGCAAAAACCCGCAACAGCGAGCTCTTGCCGCTTCCGTTTTGGCCGGTGATGACCATCACACTGCCGCGCTCGAGTCGTAGCGAGAGATGTGCAATGACGCGTCGTGCACCATAATCTATACTGATGTCTGTGAGTTCGATCGCATCCATGCGGTCAACTCCCCCAAATGTGTGTCAATTACTCCCTATTATCACATACCCCAACAAAGCATTGCGCTATCACCTGACGGTGAGCATGCGTACACACATGGAGCACGAAATGAAGTGGATGACCAAATCCGGATTAAAGGTGGGTCGTATCGGCTGTGCATGGCTTATTGCACGATATGTCGACCATCAACCACAGTTTGTCTTTTGTGATGTCGATGATATGCCTGCCGAAGCTTTGCGTCGCGGAGCGATTCTGTTCCACATCGATGGCAGCGAGTACGCCCGCGAAGGCACCGAATCCTCGTTTGAAGTGTTATTGCGCAAATCGAATCTGACCAAAAACCCCGCACTTGTATTACTAAGTACCATCGTCGGCACTGCAGATATCAAAACGAGCCCGCATCAGCGTCCCGAAGGGGCCGGCTTACGTGCACTGTGTGACGGTTTGGGCTGGCGCTACCCGGACGACGACAATCAGATTTTGGTCGAAGGATTTTCGTACTATGATTCGCTCTACCAATGGTGTGAACGACAGGTGAGCCTCGGTAGGGGGTAATGAAATCAAACGCCCCACGGAATAAAAACATTGATCGCCCCACGGCATGCCGTGGGGCGATCAATGGGTTCGATGATTTGAATACAGTCCCTAGACGATGACGGTACCGACGCCCGCTGCCGAGACCTTCTTGGCAAAGGACGCAATATCGCCGCTTGTCAGTGCGCGCATCGTGCCAAAAACTTCGTCGATGTCTTCGCCGAGGGAATTGAAGACTTCGACCGCCTGATCCGTCGGCCGATAATTGCCTACCGAGACTGCATCGTTGATACCGCCGAGCTTGGCAAGCAGTTGGGTGCCGTGATTCATGGTACCAGGCCAACCCGGTTTGAGGTCTGGTATCTGGAGTAGCTTTTCTGTCGCCAGGACCCGATCGCGCAATGCAGCGGCTTCCTTGGCGAGTTCGGCGTGTTGCGGGGTGCGTGCCAAACGCTTCTGCATACCATCGAGCTGCGCACGCACGTCGCGCATCTGGTTAATCGCGGCCACGGTATCACTCATGCGGTTGTAGATACGCATCAGCATGGTGAATTGTGCTTCCATGTCGGCCTGGGTGGCATCTGCAAAGGAGTCTTTGACGATGGTCAACGGTTGTGTGTACGTTTTGCCAGCAACGGTCAATGTGACGGTGTACGTACCGGGAGTCACTTTTGGTCCATAGACAACTGCGCCTGCGACCGGGTCAGTCCCGATGATCTTGGGGAGTGGTTTGACCCGCATATCCCAGATGAAGCGGTTCCACCCCTGCTTGGCACGGGCCCGGGGAAGGTCGTGTTTGTCGTCAGACTTTTCGACCTTGGTGCCAGCCGGTCGACTGTAATATTCGTTGATGAGTGTCCCTTTGGCATCGTGAAATGCCAAGTGGATTGGTTCCTTTGGTACATCCTTGAGCCAATAGGTAATGATGGCACCACGTGGCGGGTTGATCCCCGAATCAAGGAACGTACGCTCGACGAAGCCTTCGTCGTTGATTTTTGCAGTGTGGGCACACACATCACCCAAGCCAGCCATGTAGTTTTTGCCTGGTGCACCTGCGCCGTCCTCGTCCTCAAACAATGCAGCCAGGATGCGCTCGGATGGTCGTGGCGCAAACAAGTGCACTGCTGCGGCTTTGGCGGCAGGATTGTACTGACGTAGCGGCGTTATGTCGTCGAGAATCCACATGGCACGACCATGCGTCCCGGCGACGAGATCGCCATTTTTGATAATCAGGTCATAGATGGGGCAGACGGGCAAATTAAGCTGGAATAATTCCCATGCCTTACCGCCGTCAAATGACACATACAGGTTCGTTTCGGTACCAGCAAAGAGCAAATCCTTGCGGACGGGATCTTCGCGGACGATGCGCACAAAATGATCAGCGCCAATTCCGGCAGTGACTTTCGTCCAGGTCTTGCCACTGTCTGTCGAACGGTAGATGTACGGCGCATAGTCATCATGCTTGTGCCGCGCTGCCGAGAAGGTGATGGTATTGGCGTCGTGCATCGATACTTCGATGGACGTGACCATTGCCCATTCAGGCATATCTTTGGGGGTCACATTGGCCCAAGTTTTGCCGTGATCGCGTGACACATTGATGAGGCCATCGTCCGAACCAGCCCATAATTCACCTGCGCGGTGTGGAGATTCGGTGAACGAAAAGACCGTGCAGTAGACCTCAGCACCGACCGAGTCACGGTCGATGGGACCGCCGGTTACCTGTAATTTGGATGGGTCGTTGCGGGTCAAATCTGGGCTAATGGGCGTCCAGCTTTGGCCTTCGTTGGTCGTCTTGAAGACCACATTGCCGGCACAATAGAGGGTATTGGGATCGTGCGGCGAAAAGACGATGGGGTAGGTCCAGGCAAAGCGGTATTTGTGCTTGACGGCACCTTCACCGGTCATCGATTCGGGCCACGTGGTGACCAGACGTATCTGTTGGGTGCGCTCGTCGTAGCGCTGCAGACAATTGCCGCCACCCGACGAAGAACCAATTGCGCCAACATAGACGATGTTGTCGTCTTTAGGGTCGACCACAATGTAGCCCGACTCACCGGTACCGGCAATTTTGACCGCACTCCAGGGAATCGATGTACTCGCGGACCGACTGGGCACTGCCAACGAACTATTGTCCTGTTGCGTACCATACACTCGGTACGGTGTGCGGTTGTCGACGCCGATGTGGTAGTACTGCGAGGTCGGTTGATTGTAGATGCTGGTCCAGGTACCGCCGGTGTTGAAGCTGATGTTGGCTCCACCGTCATTGCCCTGGATCATGCGTTTGTTGTACACGGGCGAAATCCACAAATCGTGGTTGTCGCCGTGTGGGGTATCGATTTGGGTATACGTGACACCGGCGTCTGTTGACTTCCACAATGACAAACAATTGACATAGACGGTATCTGGATCTTGGGTATCTGCGTGGACATGGGTGTAGTACCAAGCGCGCGAAATGAGCAAATCATTGGCGGCAGCGTGCACCCAGGTCTCGCCGTAGTCGTCCGAACGGTACATACCCGAGGCATCGGCGTGTTGTATCAAACACCAGACGCGACCCGGTTGCGCGGGTGATGCGGTGATGCCCATCTTGCCGAGGGTACCAGTGGGCAGACCCGGTTTGGCGCTGATGTCTTCCCAACTGTCGCCACCGTCTTTGGAGCGATAGACTGCCGAGCCGGCGCCGCCGCTCGAGATGTCCCAGAATTTGCGGTGTGCCTCCCAGGTGGTGGCATACAAGATACGGGGATTGTTGGCGTCGACGGTCAGGTCGATTGCACCGGAATTTTCGTCACGATACAAAACTTTGGTCCAGGTCTCGCCAGCGTTGGTGGTTTTGTAGACGCCGCGTTCGCTATTTGGTCCAAATGCATGACCAAAGGCTGCGACCCAGACGATGTCGGGATTGGTCGGATGGATGCGCACTTTGGCGATATGGCGGGTGTCGGCCAAACCCATATGCTTCCACGTCGAACCGGCATCGGTGGAACGATAGACGCCGTCCCCATGCGAAACGTCGATGCGAATGGTGGCTTCGCCCATACCTGCCCAGACTACGTTGGGGTCTGACTCAGAGACAGCAACGGCACCGACGGACGATGTCTTGAAAAAGCCATCCGAGACGTTGAACCAGTATTGACCTGCGTCGGTGGTCTTCCAGACACCACCAGCACACGCACCGAAATAAAAGACATTGTTGTCTTGGGCATCACCGGCGACGGTAACGACGCGACCACCGCGGAATGGCCCGATACAACGCCACTGCAACAGATCGTTGAACTGTTCTGTCATGGGGCACCTCTTTTGCGTAAAGCGACTGAAGCGATTATAGCAAAGAACCTTTGCGTATTAACCGGTAGTATCAACTATTCTGGATAGACTTTGAGGAACCTCTTGTCTCCTTCCGAGAGTGCGCTATACTAGCGGCATACGTGATACCGAAAGGAGCTCTTTGATGTATTCACTTGTTCGTGCTGTCGGCCTGCGCGCCATGATGACCCAACAAATCCCGATGGTGATGGCTTCATTGTTGGTGATGGAAGGCGTTATCGAATTTGTCGGCGAAATGCATAGCTTTATCCTCGAATTGGGTTTCTTTTTTGTGATTTGGTATGTGCTCGACTTGCTGGTCAATAAATTGTTCGTCCGCAAATAACTAACCCCTCACCCCCCCCCTTTGCAGTACTGCAGAGGGGGGTATTTTATGTATATTTCTTTTGGTATACTTTGGTCAATTATCAAATTTCAATAATTATGCAACTCATCATTGCACAAAGGGGATGACCGATGCGTACTGTGTGTATCATGTTCTGCAGTCTTTTATTGTTCGTAGCGTGTACTGGTCCCGACACGCCAAAAATGAATGATGGAGCAAACGTCTCGATAAATGGCGATTGCAGCACATCTGGCGCCAGCGCCACCAGCAACGGTCAATCATTTATTTGCTTAACTGATGCGAGCGGAAAACTCCATTGGCAGCAAGACACAGGATCAACAAACCAATCCCAAACACCACAAGAGCAGACCCTCAACGGCCCGTGTACCACACCAGACCAACACGCCAACATTGCAGGACAAGAGGTACTATGCCAAAAAGATGCGCAAGGCATCTATGCTTGGTTGCCTACTCAACAATCAAACGATGTGCAGAATGGGCAGCCCCAAATCGCCATGCTTGGCGGATCCTGTAGCGGCGCAGATGCACTGAGCATTGTTGATGGTGGACTAGGAATCTGTCGCGACAATAGTTGGCGGTATGCGCTTCCCAGTGATATTCCACCGGGACCGTACCCGGTTCGCCCAGACTGGTACCCCACTCTCGACCGCGTATTTAGCCAACCCGAAAGCACGTGCCCGTCTACCCAGATACAGTTGACGCATACGATTTTGCCACTCGATCAATTAACGGCATCGATTCCCTATGGCATGGTAATTGATGATCACGTCACTCCCATCGACCATGGGTATTTGGGCATCAAAACCCTCTCCGCCACCACCCCGCTCAGCGATGCCGATTATTTGCCGATTACGGCACCCGCCGATGGCACGATTATCGAGGTAGGGTCTTTGGGGAGCCCCACTTCACACAGGGTGGTGATTGCACATGGCTGTGGATTGTATAGCGTATTCATGGTGGTCAACAAATTGACCGGTGTGTTGGCGGCCCAAGCAGATGCCGTGGAAAAACAATCCTACCTCAGACTCAATCAACCCATCAAAGCCGGCGAAGAGTTTGGCCGCCAACGCGATAATCCACTTGACTTTAATATTTTTGCCAAAGAGTCGTGGTTGACCGGCTATGTCAATCCGCTGTCGTACCTCTATGGTGAGGCGTGGAAGTTGTATACCACCGACCCGACTCCATATTTCAGTGCAGAGCTACAAACACCCTACACGGATATCATGCAACGCACTGTGGCACCACGCTGGGGCAAAATCGACTACGACGTCGCAGGCAGCGCCGTCGGCAACTGGTTCCTTGCTGGGACCATAGGGTATAACGGTCAGTCTATTGATACTTACAAAAACTCCACCCAGCACGTCCAAGGGGGTATGGTAGCAGGCAAAAACTTTTATTCCTACGGGCATCTCGCCTTGGTGCCCCATCATGTCCAACCAGACCAATGGATTGCCTCATTCGGCTGGTGGCAAGATCCCAACGGTGATGCCACCCAATTGATGTTCGATCTTTCACCTAACCAAAAAACGCCTGACCAAATTACAGTCG
>CANJHS010000017.1 GCA_947474225.1 Roseiflexaceae bacterium
GGGGGTATGGTAGCAGGCAAAAACTTTTATTCCTACGGGCATCTCGCCCTGGTACCCCATCATGTCCAACCAGACCAATGGATTGCATCATTCGGCTGGTGGCAAGATCCCAACGGTGATGCCACTCAATTGATGATCGATCTTTCGCCTAACCAAAAAACGCCTGACCAAATTACAGTCGCTGACGGGGTCGTCGTTTATCAATTAGCCACTATTGGTTTGTTCGACGCTAATGGGCAAGTGTTTGATCCCCACGGGAGCAAGGCGAATTTACCCGTAGGATTTACCATTGCCCCAGACCAACCAAATGGTGCCATTGCTGTCCAAGTCGAAGCCGATGGCACGTTGAGTATCGAAGTATTCCCTGATACGCTTGCCAGTGCTGTCAAAGGCTTTGGCGCAAACAAACGCAGCTATCATCGTTGAGTATGATTGAATGAAAGACAGTGATTGAAGCAACGCGCTTTCACGTATGTCATCCACCTTCCCATATCTTTGAATGAACCGACGAAGGAGAAGCAATGCGTAAAGTGTTTTTATTGCTTTGCGGGTTTTTGTTGCTTACATCTTGTAGCGTATTCAAACCATCAATCGGGAGTTCTTGTACGACTGCAAACACACTCACGAGTGTTGGTGAAGGATTAGGCGTGTGTCGTGACGGGAGTTTGCACTATGCACTCCCCGCTGACATCCCGCCAGGACCATACGCCACCCGCCCAGACTGGTACCCTACGCTGGACCAACTCTTTGGCCAATCCGAAAGTACCTGCCCATCGACACAAATTCGTTTGACACATACCATTTTGCCGCTCGATCAACTGACCGCATCGATTCCGTATGGCATGATGGTCGGTGGTCATGTCACGCCGATTGATCACGGCTATTTGGGCATCAAAACCCTTGCTGCCACGAGTGGATTGAGTGACGCAGACTTTCAACCCATTACCGCACCAGCAGACGGTACAATTCTCGAAGTAAGTGCATTGGGCGATCCCAACTCACACCGCGTCGTGATTTCGCATGGATGTGGCTTGTATAGCGTCTACATGGTCGTCAACAAATTGACCGGTGTGTTGGCGTCGCAGGCAGATGCCGTCGCACAACATTCGTATATCAGCATCAATCAACCTATCAAAGCGGGTGAAGAGTTTGGTCGTCAACGTGACAACCCACTCGACTTTAATATTTTCGCCAAAGAAACCTGGTTGACCGGCTTTGTGAATCCATCTTCGTATCTCTATGGCGAGGGCTGGAAGGTGTATACCACCGACCCTACCCCGTATTTCAGTACCGAGCTCCAACAACCCTACAGCGACATCATGCAGCGTACTGCGGCACCGCGTTGGGGCAAAATCGACCACGACGTGGCAGGGAGCGCCGCTGGCAACTGGTTCCTCGCCGAAACCTTGGGCTATAACGGCATACCAATCGAAACCTACAAAAACGCTACGCAGCCAATCCAAGGCGGAATGGGAGGCGGAAGAAACAATTATTGGTACGGTCATTTGTCTCTTGCTCCGCACCACGTCCAACCCGACCACTGGATTGCCTCATTCGGCTGGTGGCAAGACCGCAACGGCGATGGGATCCAATTGCTGATCGACCTCGCCCCCAACCAAAAAACTCCTGCCCAGATTACTCCGAGTGATGGCCTCGTGGTCTATCAATTGGCCAGCATGCAAATGCTCGACGCAGATGGCAAGCCTCTGGTCATGCAAGGCGGCAAAGCTCCCCAACCGGTCGGCTACACCATCGCCCCAGGACAACCAAGTGGGGCTGTTGCCGTCCAAATCGAAGCCGATGGCACATTGAGTGTCGAAGTATTCCCAAATACGCCTGCCAGTAGCGTCACCGGTTTTGGTGCACGTACACGTACTTACCATCGCTAATATTGTGCTTTACACATAAAATGCTTTTAGGCATACATCCCATGTTGCAGCTTTATTTTTGTCGTGAAATACCAGAACAGGGCACACATCCGCATGGATGTGCGCCCTCTTGGTTTTCGCATATGAGGTCAGCGGGTGACCGTCAGTGTCGTCGCCGTACGCGTAAAGGCAAAGTTGCCAACCGTATCGAGTGCAATCAACCAGACTTCGTAGACTCCGGGACGCGTATTACCGTTCCCGCGAAATCCTTGATGATAGACGCCATCGAGTGCATCACCGCTATCGAGCACAGGAGCACCCGTTACCGTGAACCAGCCGCGGATATCGTCTTCGTCGCCGAACTCGTAGCCTGCACGGACCAAACGGACGAGCGCAAACGGAATGCTGCCAGGATGGGTTGCAACGCCGCTTTCGTCGGTGACTCGGTAGGTGATTTCGAAGGTCTCTGAGCGTGACACTGTGGTAGGTGCATCAATTTCCGAAATTGCTGGGGGTGCGCTGTCGCTACTCCCACCACCCACTATGAACGGGAGCCCAACCTGGAACCAGTTCCCATTCAAATCAGTAGCGCTGATGTACATGACATAGTTCCCGTTGACAGCATCGTCGGGTATGTCACATGCCATGCTGTAGAGGATTGTTTCGCCTTCGTTTTCGAGTTCGGTGGGAATCCATGCATCACACCACCCTGTTGCGCCGTCATCACCACCGATGAAGACATCCGACCAGGCGACACCGTTGTCAGACGAGACTTCGTATTCGACGATTATCGATTCGCCTGTATTGTACGAAGGATCGGGGGCATTTTAGCTTCGATTTCGATACTGGTTTCTTCGGGAGTACATTCGCCGAATACGTGGTCTTCGCTGTCACCGAAGCAGGCATCGAGGCCGTCGCCGGTCTCTATTTCGTCGGCATCACCACCACCATCGAGGTGATCATCACCGAAGCCACCGTCAATCCGGTCGGATCCGGTTCCGCCCGAAATGGAGTCGTTTTCTTCGTTACCATTCAGGGTATCGTTGCCGGCATCACCAGTAATCGTATCGGCACCGGTGTTGCCGTCGATGATGTCGTTTTCGGAGCCACCGCTGAGTACATCATCACCTGCATTGCCATCGAGGTTATCAGATCCAGCACCACCGTTGAGTGTATCGGCACCTTCACCGCCCGTAATGGCATCGTCACCGAGGCCGCCGTCTTCGGTGTCATTCCCAGTTCCACCCGATAGCGTATCATCGTCTGCGCCGCCGTCGAGACTATCGTCTTGGGTTCCACCCGTCAACGTATCAGCCCCGGCATCGCCATTCAAATCGTCCGTCCCCGCGTCGCCGTTGAGGACGTCATCACCGGTACCACCGTTGACCGTGTCGTTCCCGCTGCCACCGCTCAGGGTATCACCGTCCGTGCCGCCATTGAGGGTGTCGGCGTCGGTGCCACCGCTCAGGGTATCTGTGCCGGATTCACCGTTGAGGTGATCGGTCCCGGCATCCCCATTCAAGCGATCAGAGCCGGTGCCGCCGTTTTCGACGTCATTGCCCGTACCACCGTTGAGGGTGTCGTTGGAACCACCGCCATTGATGGTGTCATTCCCGCTGTCACCATTGAGCGTATCGTTGCCGTCGCCACCAGAAATACCATCATTCCCGGCACCTCCGGTAGCACTATCGTTCCCTGCACCGCCATCAAGCGTATCGCCGCCGTTACCGCCTTGGAGGTTGTCGTTGCCGTCACCACCGATGAGCGTGTCGTTGCCGTCACCACCGATGAGGGTATCATTGCCGCCGAGGCCACAGATGACGTCCGCACCCGGAGTACCACGCAACACATCGGCACGCGCAGTACCAGTGATGGTACAGCGTGGACCTGCTGCTTACGTCATCGCTGGTGCCCACACTGCAGACAACGCGAGAACGCAGATACCGAGAAGTCGTACAAACAGCGAATGTCGCATAAAATTGTCCTTTCGAGAACACTACTGCATGGACGTGGTGTCCGAATCGAATGTTCCCGCTGAGACCATCCTTGCACAAATTAGTATTTTTTTCAATACATATTTGGTGTGTCGTATACACACTGCAAGGGTGACATCGCATCGAAGAATATGAATCAGAGCCGAACCACACACCACTTGCTATGCGAGAGGTGTGTGATTGATTCGGCAAACTATGGATTATTGGTATCTGACTTAAAGATTCCACGACCATGGGTTCCTGCAAGGAGGGTATTCCCCATCCACGAGAGCGAGAAGACCGGTACGTTAGCCGGGCCGTCGGTGACTGCCTGCCAAGTGGCGCCACTATCCTCGCTGGTGAAAATGCCCATGTCTGTACCGACATATACCCAATTGGCGTGTGTCGGGTGAATCGCAACGCTCCAAATCGGCAGTGCGGGGAGTGCCGATGCGCCGGTCCCACTGGTCGCAGCCCATGTCGTACCGCCGTCGGTCGTCTTCCAGATGTTCTGTGCCGAAAAGCCACCAAAAACCACATAGACGATGTTGGAGTCCGCGGCGTCTATGACGATTGACGACACGTAGCGATTCGGCAACGCGGCATCAAAACTTGCCCACGAGACACTGCCCGCTGCTCCAGTGCCGTTGCTGGACTTCCAGACGCCGCCGACGGCATTCCCCACCCATATGATATCCGAATTACCGGGTGCAACCGCAATGGCACTGACGCTGTCGTAATAGTCACTTCCAGAGGGAGTTTTGATCTCTTCCCAGCGTGGTCCCGTTGTATTGGTAACGGCTGCTTTGATATCAGTGCTCCGCCAGAGCGATGCACCCCCAGCGAGCATGGTCGTCGCGACGTTCGGGTCGAGGATAAATGGGGCAATGAAGAGCGATGTCTGGTTTTTGGCATCACCGAGGACGTACTGAGTCGCCTTCCATGAGCCATCGTCCTTCATTCCGGTCAAATCGACGCACGAATTGTAATCACCGTTTGTGCAGCGCGAGAGATAGCCGAGATAGACATACTCGGTATAGACAGTCGTCGGTGTCACCGGGTCCATGGCCACAAAGCCACCATCACCGCCGGTGAAGTCTTCCCAATTCTCGGTCGCACCAATCGTGCTCGCCAAGTTGCCGTTATCCTGGGTACCGCCGACGATCTGCCCACTGGCAGCATCGCCACGGACCGAAAAGAATTGCGTAATCCCGAGTGTGTTGTTGAGCTCGGTCCAACCACTATAGTTCGCAACGGTCTGATAGTTATTGGCACGATAGACGCCACCGTCGTTGCCGAAGTAGAGTTTTTTGTTGGTGGTGCCGTTGAACTTTGGGTCAGCCACGATGATGTGGTGATCTGCATGCGCAGATATCGGTGAGGCACTCCAATCGCTGATACGCGTGAAGTTTTTGCCGGCGTTGGAGCTCCGATACAAATCAACCCCACCCACAATCAGGTAGTTGGGATTTGTCGGATCGACCCACAGCGTATTGTCATACCAACCCTGCGACTCCAATACTTTGGGCGTACTGACCAATGCAAAACTGACGCCGCCGTTGGTGCTCTTGTAGATTGCGCCACTTGAGATATCGACAGACGCATAGACGGTCAATGGAGCTGATTTGGACCAGGCGAGTTCAATGGATTTGCCGGTAGCGGGCAGACCGGTGGCGGCCTTCCAGCTCGTGCCCGAATTGGTACTCAGCCAGATTTTGCCGTACCCACCAACAAGCATTTTGGTGGGATCTGCAGCCAAGACTTCGATGTCGTAGTAGTTTTTGTAGCGCGTACCGACGGTGTCGCTCCACCAGGTCCAACTCGTGCCATTGTTGGTACTCTTGGCGATACCCTTCGTTGTGGCTGCAAATAATACAGTCTTGGCGCCTACTTTGACGGGGAGAATTTTGTTCACGTAGTCGAATTTATCGCCGGTGGTCGAGGCGAGCTGTGTCCATGTCACCCCTGCGTTGCGCGACACCATAATGCCATCACCGCGGGTGGCGTCTTCATTGCTGTTGCCCTCGCCCGTGCCGGCATAGATGATGCTTGCATTGTTGGGGTCAATAGCCAACGTGGTCACTGCCATGTTGCTCATGAAGTCGTTCAGGTTGGTCCACGAGGCACCAGAATTGCTGCTCTTCCAGACACCGCCTGCCACTCCACCGGCATAGAGGATGGCGGTGTTGGTCGGGTGAATCACCAGCGCGCGCACACGACCCCCGATGTTGCCCGGTCCCAACGACGTCCACGACGTTTTGTTGATGCCGGCTGCACGGCCGTTGACGGCAGCTCGCATCGCTTGGATGTGGGCACGGGCGTTGACCGCTGCCAATGGCGGAACCACGCCGTTTTCGTCCACATAGCGCAAACGGAAGTATTCCGGGTCCGGTGGAGCCGCTTTGCCTTCAGCTTCTTCGGATTCGCCTTCGACCTCGCGCATCACCCGCTCGACGGAGCGTTCGAGTCGTAGCCAGAGGCCGCCAGCGCCCGACTGCTGTTCGCGGTCAGCGTGTTTGTGGGCGATTGCAATTGCTTTGTGGAGCGTCGTCGGAGCGAGGCGACAGTATTCGACGGCGTCGATGGGGAACTGCTCCATCAAGACGCGATAGTCCGCAACAGTCAGCTGTTTGGCAGCTGCCCGTTCGGCAGCGGTCATCGCTGCAGTGACACACCCCGACGCGTCAGCTGCGGCATTTTCGGTGCTCTGCGCAACGACCACTCCGACGACTGCGCTACCAATGGTCGTGCCCCATACGAACAACCAGACTGGAGTTGTCCGGCGTATATATCCCATCAGCGTTGCAAAAAAACGAGTAAGCACAGTATCGGAAGCCTCTTTTCACACAACCAAATAAATATTGAAATAATGCTTATTATAGCGGTGAATCTGCTTCATATAAAAACATTGACAATTCATCAGTCTATCTGCAAGTTACCCGTGCGAGTTTCGCGTCATTGATTATGATCCAGCTACGAATCGTGGAATCCCCTTTGATACGCATCAGCATCATTCCGTTATCCAGTTGCTGCATGCCCTGGCCGCCGTGCATCCATGTAGCTGGTAGCAGTGAATCATCGCGTCGATAACACACTCACCCCGAACACCCACTTGCGAGGGAATTCAGGGTGGTGCAGTGTGTTCCTGCGTATGACTACGGCGTGTACGTCGTCGAGAAAATACCGCGCCCATGTGTCGCTGCCAGGAGCGTATTGCCCATCCATGACAAGTCATACACCGGTACGTTAGCAGGGCCATCGGTGACGGACTGCCAGGTAGCGCCGCTGTTTTCGCTGGTGAATACCCCCAGTTCGGTGCCGGCATACAGCCACGCGCTGTGAGCAGGGTTGATGGCAAAGCTCCACACCGGTAACGTCGCCAGAGCAGTCACGCCAGTGCCAGTCGCGGCTGCCCAGGTCGTACCGCCGTTGGTCGTTTTCCAGACATTGGTTGCTGAGTAGCCGCCAAAGGTGATGTAGACAATGTTGGGATTAGTAGGATCGACCACGATATCCGACACAAAGCGGTTGGGCAGTGCGGCGTCATAACTGGTCCAGGTGACGCTGGAGGCAGCGGCCGTGCCGTTGACCGTCTTCCAGACACCGCCCTTGAGCGTGCCGACCCAAATCTGCGCCGATGCACCCTTGGCGACAGCAATCGCGCTGATGCGATCGCCGTAGGCAGTTCCCCAAGGCGGTTTGATAGCTGCCCAGATTGGACCGGCGGTATTGGTGACGGGGTCCTTTACATTGGTAGTCCGCCACAATGATGCACCGCCAGCCAGCATCGTGTTGGCGTTGTTGGGATCGAGGATGAAGGGAGCAATGAACAATATTTTCTCACTACGGATATCTCCCATCACATATTTTGTTGCTTTCCATGTTGCACCATAGTCGTTCGTCCCACTGATATTTTTGCAATCAAATAACGTCCAGGTACACCGAGAAAGCTGAGCCATGTTCTGTGTCGCGGTATACGTTATATTCGGATTGGTGGCATCAATAGCAACATACGTGCCGTCACCACCCGTGGTATCTCCCCATGTTTCTGTTGCGCCGATACTGCCAATCAGTGTGCCATTATCCTGCGTACCGCCAATAACTTTTCCCTTTGCACTGCTTCCTTGTACCGTATAAAACTGCGTAATGGCCAGGGTATTGTTCAGTTCTGTCCAGCCACTCACCGTTGAAACAGTCTTGTAATTATTCACTCGATAGACACCACCATCATTGCCAAAGTACACCTTTTTGTTGGTAGTGCCATTGAAGCCCGGGTCTGCCAGGATGATATGGTGGTCTGGATGAATAGATGGTGGGCTATAGCGCCAATCGCTGATTTGCGTAAAAGTTACGCCGCCATTGACGCTGCGGAATAAATCCACACCACCGGCGATGATGGTTTTTGCATTGGTTGGATCGACCCAGATGACATTGCCGTACACACCCTGATTGCCGAGATGTTTTGCCGTACTGATTTTGGTGAAGCTGGTACCGCTGTTTGTGCTTTTGTAGATAGTTCCTTCGTCTATATCCACAGACGCATATACTGTCGTCGGGCTAGATGTCGACCAATCCAATTCAACTAGGTGCTCACCGGTCGGGATGCCAGGAGCTACTTTCCATTTTGCTCCCGCATCAGTGCTGAGGAACACCTTCCCCCAACCACCTGCGAGTATGCGGGACTTGTTTGTGGGAGAAACCTCGATGTCAGAAATATTCTCAACAAATGCTGCACGAGTCGGTGTTGTACCCCAAGTCCAGCTTCTCCCACCATCCGTACTTTTTGCAATCCCAACCTTCGTGACGGCGTACAAGAGAGTCTGAGAACCGTTTTTTACGGCGAGAATTTTTTGAACATAGGCGAACGAGTTTGTTTTGGGGAGACCGACGGCCGCTGTTGATGCGAGTTGTGCCCAGGAGGCACCAGCATCATGCGATACAAAAATGCCTTCACCGTAGACCAACGAGAAGATTGCATTGAAACTCCCGCTAACATACTCCCCCGTACCCGCATACAGTGTATTGTGGTCGTTGGGGTCAATGGCGATGGTAGAGACGGACATATTGGCCATGAAGTCCTCGAGGTTGTGCCACGAGGCTCCGGCGTTGGTACTCTTCCAAATACCACCAGCCACCCCACCGCAGTAGAGGATGTTGGTATTGATAGGGTCGATTGCCAGTGCCCGCACACGGCCGCCGATGTTGCCGGGGCCGAGCGCGGTCCAGCTGGCTTTGCTGATACCGGCAGCGCGCCCTTTATCTGCCGCACGCATGGCGGCGATGTGTGCTACAGCAGTGTGGTTCCCATCGGCAGGGATGACGCCGTTTTCGTCGACAAAGCGCAGGCGGAAGTATTCAGGGTCCGGTGGAGCCGCTTCACCCTCTGCTTCGGCCTCGGATTCACCGAGGAACATACCAACTGCGTATTCTATTTGAGTCAACAGCCCTGCTGCAGCACGTGCGTCGGCCTCGGTGGCTTTCTTGTGGGCGACAGCAACTGCTTTTGGGAGCGTGGCTGGCGCGAGCCGACAGTATTCAACCGCATCGATAGGCAACTGCTCCATCAACAGCGTATAGTCTGCCAGGGTGAGTTGTTGCGCGCTGGCGCGTTCTGCATCCGTCATCGCGGCCGTAATACAGCCCGATGCGTTCGCTGCGGCTATCGCTGCAGTATTACCGACTACCATTCCAACGGATATTGTGCCAAAAATAGCAGCAGTGACGAATGCCCATACGGGCGCAGTCCGCCGTAGGTAGCCCCAGATGGCTGCACACATACGAGCATAATTCGTCACATTAGCCTCTTTTCAACCATGGAAAAATTTGATTAGGAAGATATTGTATATTGTTGCATCAATTTTGCATACAGAGCGAGAGCCAGCGTGTCAACGACCGACTGGTTGCAACGTACGCACAACAGGACCAAACCACCCGCACAAGGGTGTGTAGGTGGTCTGTCTATGTGAAATGCAATCTCAGGAGTGAACCTACGGCGTATACGCCGTCGAGAAGATACCGCGCCCATGTGTCGCTGCCAGCAGGGTAGTGCCCATCCATGACAAATCATACACCGGTACATTGGCAGGGCCATCGGTGACAGACTGCCAGGTAGCGCCGCTGTTTTCGCTGGTGAATACCCCCAGTTCGGTGCCGGCATACAGCCACGCGCTGTGAGTAGGGTTGATGGCAATGCTCCACACCGGTATCGACGCCAGAGCAGTCACGCCGGTACCGGTCACTGCTGCCCAGGTCGTACCGCCATTGGTTGTCTTCCATATATTTTTTGCACTGTATCCGCCAAAAGTGATGTAGACGATGTTCGCATTCTTTGGATCGATCTCGATGTCCGACACAAAGCGGTTCGGCAGCTTGGCATCATAACTGGTCCAGGTGACGCTGGCGGCAGCTGCCGTGCCGTTGCTCGTCTTCCAGACGCCGCCCTTGGGATTGCCGACCCAAATCTGGTTCGACGCACCCTTCGCGACGGCAATCGCGCTGATGTAATCGTCCTCCGTTGTCCCCGATGGTTTTTTGATGACGGCCCAGATGGGTCCGACGCTGTTGGTGACGGTTGCTTTGATGTCGGTACTGCGCCACAGTGACGCACCGCCGGCCAGCATGGTGTTGGCGTTGTTGGGGTCAAGGGTGTAGGGGGCAGCAAACAGTGCGTTACCTGTTATGGAATCACCGAGTTGATACTTTGTCGCTTTCGGCGTCTCCCAATCATTTTTCAACCCATTTATTAGAACTAATTCTGTTGTTAGTGTCCTACGGCAAAGGTACATCAAATTGGTGTATTCCAAATATAGCCGCCTGTTATCGTCCTGATCGACTAGTACGGTGAAGCCATCGCCGTAAACATCAAATTTACTCCACGTTTCGCTACTGCTGCCGATTGCAACTTTGTTATACCCATTATCCTGTGTCCCACCGATGATGTAGTTCTGCGTCGCACTGCCACGCACCGAATAGAACTGTGTAATCGCCAAATTATTGTTCAGCTCCGTCCAGCCGCTCAACTTGGCAACGGTCTTGTAGTTGTCGGTGCGGTAGACGCCGCCGTCGTTACCGAAGTACACTTTTTTGTTGGTGGTGCCGTTGAAGCCTGGGTCTGCCACGATGATGTGATGATCTGCGTGCGCAGATAAAGGTGCAGCACTCCAATCGCTGATACGGGTGAATGTGACGCCGCCATTGGTGCTGCGGAATAAATCCACGCCTCCAGCGATAATCGTATTGGCGTTGGTCGGATCGACCCAGATGACGTTGTCGTACCAGCCCTGACCATTTTCGAGATGTTTTGGTGTGCTGATTTTGGTAAAACTCGCACCACTGTTTGTGCTTTTATAAATCGTCCCCTGATTCACATCAACAGAGGCATAGACAATCGTCGGGCTCGATGTGGACCATGAGAGTTCGACCAAATAATCACCTGATGGGATACCGCTAACCACCTTCCACGTCGCACCAGCATTGGTGCTGAGCCAGACCTTGCCCCAACCACTCGCCAAAAGGCGACTGTTGTTTGTCGGGGATACTTCAATGTCGAAAACACTCTCAATAAAATCTGCACCCGTTGGTTTTGTACCCCAAGTCCAGTTGATGCCACCATCAATGCTTTTCGCCACGCCACCCCAGGTACCGGCATAAAGGATTGTCTGGGAAGCGTTGTTCACAGGAAGTATTTTTTGCACATACGCGAAATAATTTGTATCTGGAGTTCCGACGTTCGCTGTTGATGTTAAGTGCGTCCATGTTGCGCCGCTGTCGTGTGAAACGAAAATTCCTTCACCATATACATATATTGGACGATTACCGGATAGCTCCCCCGTCCCCGCATAGATGGTCGTGTGATCATTGGGATCAATGGCAATCGTGGTGACGGCCATGTTGGCCATGAAGTCGTCGAGGTTGTGCCACGAGGCACCGGCGTCGGTACTCTTCCAAATGCCACCGGCCACACCCCCGCAGTAGAGCACATTAGTATCGACGGGGTCGATGGCCAGTGCGCGCACGCGGCCGCCGATGTTGCCGGGTCCGAGCGCGGTCCAGCTGGCTTTGCTGATGCCGGCAGCCCGGCCTTTATCTGCCTCGCGCATGGCGGCGATGTGCACACGGGCGTTGCTGTTGCCATCGGCCGGGATGACCCCGTTTTCGTCGACGAAGCGCATGTGGAAGTATGTGGGGTCGGGCGGCACGCCCTCGTTGTCCGCTTCCTCTGATTCGCCTGCAGCGAACGCCGATTCGTATGTCGATTCGACCCGCGCCCACACACCTGCGTCGGCGCGGCGGGCTGCCTCTGCAGCCAACTCCTGTGCCCGCGTGACCGCTTTGCGCAGCGTCGCCGTCGACAAACGGCAGTACTCCGTGTGACTGAGGGGAATCTGCGCAAACAGCAGCGTATAATCCGCTTCACTAAGCTGCTTAGCAACGGCCCGCTCGATCACGCTCATTTGGGCAGTGACACAGCCTGCTTGGGCGAGGTCCTGGGCGGCGAGATTCTGTGACGTTGCGCTACTTACGACGGTCATCAGGAGCATCGTCGCGCAGACAAATGCCCAGACGTTTGGGAATCCAGCAGGTGCGCGTTGCGCATCCTGCGCAGGAGTTGTCGATTTGTTCATGACACACACGTTTCTACATATCGCTTGCTTTCTGACATGCTCGATTATAGACGTATCTGATTTTTTACGTAATTAGTTATAAAAACCAAGAATAGCGTATGTTGCTTTGTCGAAATGTTGTATTTTTTGGTCTGCGAATAGTACGTCAATACATCCTTCACACCGCATTCAGACGATGCAAACACAGGAACAAGCGTGCTTGCGCTAGGGGCATCCGAGTAACTCTTTTTTCTCTCTTTCGAGTCTCCAGTACGCTTTTCCAAAACTCACAAAAAACCACGACCACCGTTGCTGGTGATCGTGGCAAAAATCGTTGTGTTGCGCTAGCGCAGTTCTACCGTAGTCGTAGTCTGAATAAAGTCACGATTCCCGAGGGTGTCGCGCACACTCACCCACACGGTGTAGATGCCTGCAGGTGCTCCATCGACAAATTCAATCATTTGGGTGTACTGCTGCGCTACGCCGCTGCTGATAGGAATCGATACCGCCTGCGGAGCGTTGTAAACCGTGTAGCCCCATCCGTTCACATCCGCAAACCAATACTGATTGAGCGCCATATAGACATATGCCTCGACTATGCCTGTCTCGTCGGCGAGTCGGTACGAAATCGATAATGGCTCAGTCCGTGTAACAGAATCAGACGACAAGGTAATGTCTGAAATGGCCGGCGCTGATACATCGTTCGAACCGTTCGTGACAGTCACGCTCACACGCTGCGGGGTTGCATAATTCCCAAATACATCGACTGCGTTCAATTCGAAGAGGTATTCTCCATTGGGCGCGTTCGTTGGCACCGTGCACGACGCAAGGAATCGCGCGGTGACAATACCAGTTACAGGATTCGAAAGTTCATCGATTCCCGTCGCCATATAAGGAAAGCTACACCATTCGACAATCCATCCTGCATTACTCCCGATAAATCCCCAAGACATGCTGATGGGCGAATCATCGGTTATCACCCATTCGATATCCATGTCGTCGCCAGCTGAGACCGTACGTTCCGACACCATCGGCGCAAATACCGGTGCAGTTGTATCTTTTCCGCAACGACCGACAGTAACGTCGGCAGGATCGATCGCACATTGGTTATCACCGCTCCCCGGCTGCAAGATATCGCGCTCACTGCCACCACTGAGGGAGTCATCGCCCACACCTGCATTGAGCTGGTCGGCACCCGTATTGCCGTTGAGCACATCATTGCCGACGCCTGCGTTGAGCGTATCGTTCCCGGCATTGCCGTTAAGTGTGTCATTGCCAATGCCGCCAGTGATGCGGTCGTTCCCCGACCCACCGTCGATGCGGTCGCTGCCATTACCGCCATCGATGATGTCGTTGCCGTCACCAGCATATATGACATCATTGCCGCCGTTCCCGTAGATTGTGTCTGCTCCTGCAAATCCACATATCACGTCGTTGCCCGCGGTTCCACGCAAGACATCATTGCGGGCACTGCCGCGAATCGTGCATGGAAGCGGTCCTTGACTCGGGATCTTCGGGCTTGTGCGGGTCTCTGCGCTAGTTGCATCCGGAGCCAACCCTATGCTCAATGCGACAACTATAAATATTCCAACAAAGTTTTTTCCCATTTATCAATCGCTTCCGCAGTATACACACATACACAAAAACTATACATTCCAAACTTACCACACAACTGCCCGTCCGTACATAAGTGTTTATTTATCTGCGCCAGCGTGGGTACATCGGGTACTTCAATCTGAAGATTTATACCACGTCCATACGGACGCTTCAGAGGAGCGACGTTCCAGCCGGTCTCGTGATATTCCTCAATCATCAGTTGCGCATGACCAAGTGTCAGCTATGCAAATGCAGGGTTGGTCATTTGGTAGCGCACGGCGAAGCCCATGTGTAGATAAACAACAATGATGCAGCGACACTCGTAACCGTCAATTCGGGCACCATGGGATTCCAATAGTGGTCTGATTATTCCACGCTACGCCCCATCCCGCAGTCGACGCTGTATCGCAACCAGCGGCGGTATAAAAAGCACCATGAATCCCACATTCAACACGATGTTGCCAGGGAGCTCGGCCAGCAACGAGCCGACGCTGTCGACTCCAAACCACGCACCTAACGCCACCAACAGCATGCGCGGCAGCGCGGGATTGTGCTTCATGTGGTCTGGCGTTACGAGCAGAAACATCAGAGCTCCCCAGCCGACCATAGTCCCGCCCAACACTGCGTTGACTGCGCGGGTGTCATCAGCAAAGAACGCAGGATCCCCATTCAACGGCCAAGAAAGAAGATCAAACAAGAACAGCCAGGTACCGGCGGTCGCCGGATGGCTGGCCAGTGCGCACAGCATACCGGTGACAATCGTCACCACACATGCTATCCGTAACCACGTGATGCTCGTATGCATGCTCATCTGATGGTTCCTTTCCAATCATGAGTCACATCTCTGCAGGGAGGAAACAAATCACCTACTTCACTCCGCAAAAATGAGGAAGTAGGTGGGTCATGCTCCGTAGCTGTTTTGTATTCACGCAATTTACTCAGCGGTTACGAGGCATCGAAATGTGAGGACGAAAATCTACCGCAGTTCGATTGTCGTGCTCGTTTGGATGAATTCTCGATTCCCGAGGGTATCTCGTACACTCACCCACACCGTGTAGATACCTGCTGGTGCACTTGGTACAAATTCAATCACTTGCGTGTGCTGCTGCGCCGCACCCGTGCTGACGGCAATTGGTTCAAGCTGCGGAGCATTGTAGACCATATGCCCGCGGCCTGTTCTATCTGCAAAGCCATAGCCGTTGTGCGCCAAGAAGACATACGATCCGGCAATCCCCGTCTCGTCGTCGAGTCGCAACGTCACGGTAAACTGCTCCGCACGTGACACTGATGGGCTCGAGAACGTGACTTCAGAGATGGACGGTGCACTCACATCAGTCGATCCATTTGCGACGGTCACAATGACACGCTGTCCGGCAGCATAGTTCCCAAACACATCGACAGCATTCAAATCAACAAGGTACTCCCCATTCGGCGCATCTGCTGGAACGGGGCACGATAGACGGAACCGCGAACTGATTTGGCCAGGCTCAGCTGTCGTTGATTGATTGAGCGCAGTCGCCATTACTGGGAAGCCACACCACTCGGTTACCCAGCCAGAATTACCGCCGATGAAGCCCCATGACATATCAATCGGCGAATCATCGGTGAGCACCCATTCGATGTTCAAGGTGTCGCCGGCATTGATGCTTGTTGACAAAACCATCGGTGCAAAAATCGGTGCAGTGGTGTCTCTCCGACATTGTCCAACGGTGACGTCCGTCGCATCAATGGCACACTGGTCATCGCCAGTGCCCGGCTGCAAGACATCGCGCTCACTGCCACCGCTCAGGGAGTCATCACCCACGCCTGCATTGAGCTGATCGGAACCCGTGTTGCCGTTGAGCACATCATTGCCGATGCCCCCGTTGAGCGTATCGTTGCCCGTGTCACCGTTCAGGTCGTCGTTCCCGGTGCCTCCGGTAATACGATCGCTACCGTTGCCACCATCGATACGGTCGTTGCCATTCCCACCATCTATGGAGTCATTGCCGTCACCGGCATAAATGACATCGTTGCCGCCGTTACCGGTGATGGTGTCTGCCCCTGCATACCCACAGATCACGTCATTCCCAGCGGTCCCACGCAGCACATCATTGCGCGCAGTGCCCCGTATGGTGCACGGCAGGAGTGTATCCGTTGCAGCAGGCGGAGAACTTGTCCGCTCTTGCGCTGACACCGCAACAGGCAGCACGGAGAAGCTCACAATACCAGCAACGACCAATCCAAATATTTTGTGCATTATGTTGGCTCCCACGGATGAAAATTTCACAAGATCTACGCTAATCCAGTTTCACTTATAGCATACCAAAGGTGGCGCAGGCGAAATGTAAATTTTTCATGAATAATTTTTCCATTTTCTCATTTTCCGTTTCTCTTTTATGGTGCGATAAGCCCCAATAGCTCGGCCGTACTGACATTGGCCACATAGACATCCACCTCGATACCCGCCAACGCCGCGGTCACGCCAGCCAGGCTATATTCGGCGCCAACCAAGAGTTGCGACAGCTCAGACACATCGCGCTGCCCCATGAAGTCGCCGTAGATGGCCGCCGCCGCGATGTGATTATTCTGGATGTCCAAGCGCACATCGACCTCGCCCGCGGAGAAGCGCTGGCTGCGCTGGACATTGGCCGCCGGATTGCGTCCATAGTTCCACTCCCAATTGTTGTAGCGACTGGCGCGCAGGGCCGCCACCCCAATATCGTCCGCTGCGCCACGTTGCACCGAGGGGATGTGTGCGCGGTCCGTTGTTCCGTATATTTTGGCGATGATACGCTCGCGCAAATCGACCGCAGTAATCGGCGTGGTCAGGAATTCGTTGATATTGGCGACCCGACTGCGGATAGATTTGACCCCTTTGGATTCGACCTTGCCCGGTTTGGGTCGCAACGCCGCCGTGACGGCATCGAGGTCCGAATCGACCAGCAACGTGCCGTGGCTGAGCATCCGATCGGCAGTGGCGAATTGGGCATTGCCCGAGATTTTGCGCCCTTCGACCACTATATCGTTGCGCCCGCTCAAGGCAGCGGGGATGCCCAAATCGTGGAGTACCGCCAACACCGGACCATTAAAGGTGTCGTAGCGGTTGAAGCGCTCGTTGACTTGGCGCGTCATGAAGCTAAAGTTCAGATTACCCGGGTCGTGATAGACCGCGCCGCCACCAGACACCCGCCGCACCACCTGGATGCCCTGGGCCGCCACCACGTCGCTGGCGATTTCTTCGGCGGTGTTTTGGTTACGACCGATGATGATGGCCTTGGCGTTAATGTAGAAGTACAGCAGGTCCTCGTCGCCCAGCAGATTGCGTATGGCGTATTCTTCGAGGGCCAAGTTCTGCGTGGCGTCGGTCTGATCGTGATTGTCGAGGTAGCGCATGGTCGTCTTTCTGATGTTTTGAGTAGTATAACAAAGCGCTTGGTGCATTCAGTAAACGCTTAGCCAAGGCTCATCAAAAAAAGCCCGTCACCGCGTTGAAAGCGACGAGGCACAGTGCTAGGATAGCGGCAACCGAACGGTTTGGGCGGCCCCCCTGGTCGCCCAGTACCCCACCCCCGGGTACACAATATGCAATTGGGAGGCGTTATGGAACTCATTGTTCGCACCCAACATGGTCACCTCAGCCCCGAGACCCGCAGCCGCATCGAACACAAACTCGCCGTCTTGACCCGCTACCTGACCCCCATTCGGACCGTCACCGTCGACGTCAGCCAAAAGGACAAACACCACCGCGTGCAATTGACCGTCGTCGGCGATCACGGGATTTTGCTCCGTGCCGAAGAAAAAGCCACCGAATTGATGTACGCCCTCGACGCTGCCATGAATGCCGTCCGCACTCAAATAGAACGCTACAAAGGGCGCCATTGGCGCAATGTCCAGCGCCACGATACAACACCCAGCGCTGCCGCCGTCGCCGATCAACACCCAGAGGAGGCTCCGGCTATCGTGCGCACCAAGGCATTCCACATCAAGCCGATGCACGACGAAGAAGCCCTCGAGCAGATGGAACTCCTCGGCCATGCGTTTTTTGTCTATCGCGATTACGATCAGCAGGTACGCGTCATTTATCGCCGCGGCGACGGCCGCCATGCAGTCATCATCACCGCCTGAGTGCGCTATCCTATACCCCGGCGTCAATCGACGTCGGGGTGTTTTTGTGCATCCAGTCGTCACGCAGCATGGGAAAAGGGGAGTCTGCCGCGCAACGGTGTGTCTGTCCTGGCAACGACCAACGGCGACCGATGCGTCTGGCTCAGGTCCCGGCCTGCACAGGCACAGCAACGGCGGCGCGTACAGGTGTCTGCTCCAGACTGGCATCGACGCACCAGCATTCATATACAATAGCGATACATTCATTGAGCAATAGGTGCGTCTATGCCGCGTCATATCCAACACCGCGTCGTGGTGACAGGTCTGGGTGCCCTCAGCCCCATCGGCAACGACGTCGCGTCATTTTGGGAAGGGTTGCTGAGCGGGCGTTCGGGCGTTGCCTTGGCGACCCGCTATGATCATACCGACATCCCCTACCAGATAACAGCCGAAATCAAAGATTTCGACCCGCTTAACTACATGGACCCCAAAACCGCCAAACGCACCGCTCGTTTTGCGCAATTTGCACTCGCAGCCGCCGGCGAGGCAATTGCCGACAGTGGCCTCGACATGCAGGCCATCGATCGCACCCGTGTCGGCGTCGTCATCGGCACGTCGTTGGGTGGCACTGCCGAGACCGAGCTCCAGACGCTCAGCTTTGAGGCACGGCAGCACAAGCGCGTCGACGCACTCTATCTGCCGACGTTTATCTACAACATGGGTTCGTGCCACGTCGCCATTGCACATGACCTACATGGCCCCAATACCACCCCCGTGATGGCCTGTGCGACGGGGACCTATGCAATCGGTGAGGCATTTCGTATGGTCCAACGCGGCGACGCCATCATTGCGGTAGCCGGTGGTAGCGACGCCGGCGTGACTGCATTGAATTCCATGGCCTTTGGCGTTATCGGAGCAATCGCACCTGCCGGCGACGACCCGAGTCGGGCAGTCAAACCGTTCGACCGCAATCGCAAAGGCACCGCCGGCGGCGAAGGGTGCGGCGTACTCATCCTCGAGCAGCTCGATCACGCGCTCGCCCGTGGGGCACAGATTTATGCCGAGGTCGTCGGCTTTGGTGCCACCGAAGACGCCTTCCACCTGACCGCTCCTGCTCCTGGCGGGACATACGCCGCATTGGCAATGACCCGCGCCATGGAAGACGCAGAGCTCCTACCCAGCGACATCGACCACATCAGCGCCCACGCCACAGCGACGAGCATGAACGACAGCGCCGAGACCGCCGCCATCCATACGGCGTTCGGTGCACACGCACCGCAGATTGCCGTCAGCGGTATTAAATCGATGCTCGGCCACACCGCTGGTGCTGCCGGCGCATTGGCTGCGGTGGGTGCTGTCAAAAGTATCATGCACCAGGTCGTCCCGCCGACGATGGGGCTCGACAGCCCTGACCCGGCCTGCGACCTCGACTACGTCCCCAATGCCGCTCGATATACCCGCGTACGCACGGCAATGGTGAATGCCTTTGGCTTTGGTGGGCAAAACGCCGTTGTGCTGTTTGCCCAGTATCAAGCATAGATTCGTCATATCAGAGAGGATCAAGACGTGATTATCATCGCAAGTGCAAATGGTGACATCGGGCTCAAGCAGGGCATGGACATCATCAAAAAAGGCGGTACTGCCATCGAAGCCGTCGAATCTTGCTGCTGGCCCGTCGAAGACAACCCACTCGATAATTCGGTTGGGTACGGCGGCTACCCCAATGTATTGGGTGTCGTCGAACTCGACGCTTCGATTATGGATGGCAAGTTCCTCCGTGCCGGCTGCGTCGGTGCCATCAAGGGCTACCGCCATCCCATTAGCGTCGCCCGCAAGGTGATGGAAGAACTCCATCACGTCATGTTGGTGGGCGAAGGCGCCGAGATGTTCGCCAAAGAAAAGGGCTACACGGTCGAGAATCTGCTCAGCCCCGAAGCCGAAAAGACCTGGAAAGACGGCCTGGCCGGCAAGTTTGGCCCCGAATGGGCAAACGACGGCCTCGCAAATATCAAGGCCCTCATCAGCCAAGCCAGCGCACTGGCCACCGACCCACAAAAGGTCGCCGGTACGGTCAACTTCATCGCCATCGACGGCCACGGCGACATGGCGTCATCGGTCACCACCAGCGGTTGGGCCTGGAAGTACCCAGGTCGTTTGGGCGATTCGCCCATCATCGGCGCCGGCAATTATTGCGACAACCGCTACGGCGGTGCTGCCTGCACCGGCTTGGGCGAGATTGCCATCCGCACCAGCTTGGCACGGACCACCGTGATGAACATGCGCTTTGGCATGAGCGTCGAAGAGGCCGTGCGCAGCGCATTTGAAGACATGCGCGCCTTGGGTATGCCCAAAGACAAAGTCAACATGAACATGGTTGCCATGGATGCCCAGGGCCGCCATTTTGCCATGAGTACCAACCCAAATGCAGACTATGCCTACATCACCGACAGCATGGACGCACCGGCATTGATCCCACGCGCTCGCTTCGAGGTATAGCTATGCACTTGCGTCGCGCGTGGCTCATCTGGTTGTGTTGTTTCGTGCTGGCCGCTTGTGCCAGTCCGGCCAGCACTCCTGTAGCCACCGCGACGCTGCCGCCTCCCAAAAACCAGACTACGCTGGTTATCTGGCACGCGTTCGGCGGCAGCGAAGAATTCCTCTATGACGACATGCTGCAGTCCATCGCCGCAGCCAACGGCTTTACGGTGGTCATCCAGCGCATGCCCATGGCAACGATGCTCGACGACGTCAGTAGCGCCTGGCGCAACGCCAAAGGTCCGCACATCGTCATCCTCAACAATAGCCACGCCATCGCCTTGGCCCAGCGTGGGTTATCGCTCCAGCTCGATGCAATTGTCTCGGCCCCACGCCGCGACGCCATCGTCCAACAGGTACGTGACACCACGCGCTATACCAATGCTGACGGCACCACCGGCTGGTATGGCGTTCCACTGACGTATGCACTGCCTGTGCTGTACTACAACGCACATTCCGTCTTGCAACCACCGCAGACCACCGACGACCTACTCACCATGGCTCGGGCGCTCCACAATCCTCCCGACTGGGGATTAGGTGCAGATATTTCATTCGATACACTGGGTGGCTATTTGGCTGGCTACGATGGTGCGGTGTTCGATACAACCAATCATGTAGTTCTCGGCACCAGCGGCCGCGCTGGAGCAGAACGGTGGCTGACGTGGTTGGCGGGGTTGAACGCTGATGCGGACTTATTGACCAATCTCAACGGGATTTTGCGTGTCGAACGCACCGTTGGTGCGGGACAACTAGCGTTGGTGATAGATTCATCGGCTCGTAGCTCCATCTATCAACAGGTCTGGGGTGAAGCAATGGGCATTGCACCACTCCCCCGAGACCGTGCAGCGAGCGGGCCGCCGGCTCCGCTGTTGTCGAGTACCGTGCTCGTGCTCAACAAACGCCTCACCGCAGATGAAGTACGTGCGGCCCAGAGTCTCATCGATGGGCTCTTGAGTACCGAACGCCAGCAAGTATTGGCCCAAAACGGCATCCAACCGGTCAATCGCACCATCGACACCACCAACCTCCCCACGGTGCTAGCAATCCAAGCGGCAACAGCCAATGCAGTAGCGGCACCGCCTGAGTTGCTACGGTATGATGTACAACGTGTGATACAGAGCGCCATCCGCAAAGTGTTGGCAGGGGTCGATACCCCTACTGACGCCGTCACCACCGCTGATTCACAGCTCCGCGCCATAGTCGAAGGAACGAACCAACCATGACGTCACCACTCGAAGCGTATATCCGCAATATCCCGGACTTCCCCATCCCTGGTATCCAATTCAAAGACATCACGACGCTCCTGCGCCACGGCAAAGCCATGCATCAGGCCATCGATGTCTTTGTGGAACGCTACCGCTCTATGCAGATTGATGCGGTCGTCGCAATCGAGTCACGCGGATTTATCTTTGGTGCGCCCCTTGCCTATGCCCTCGGCATCGGTTTGGTGCCGGTGCGCAAGGTCGGCAAGTTGCCCGCAGACACCTACCAGATTGAATATGCACTCGAATACGGCAGCGCCACCCTCGAAATACACAAAGACGCCTTTCAACCAGGCGCACGCGTAGTGGTTATCGACGATTTGCTCGCCACAGGCGGGACCATTGCGGCCGCCTGCGAGCTCGTCGAACGAGCCGGTGGCGTCGTAGTCGAGTCAGCCTTCCTCATCGAGTTGGCATTTTTGGCTGGGCGCAGCAAGCTGGGCACGCGCCAGATTTACACCCAAATTACGTATTAATTTTGTACCAGAAACCGGCATGTTGTTCAAAAAGAACAACATGCCGGTCTGTTTTTACACGATATTATTTATTGCACGATAAACGTTACTTCTGTTGGGGTCCACCCACCATTGTCAAGCAGATCTCGATTGCCCAGCCAAACAACATATCGACCCGCTGGCGCAGTATCGCGCACGGTGACGACTTGCTCGTAGATGCCATCCTGAGCAGTACCGGTTATCCGTGTCGCAAATCCGAAGCTCGCAAACGGATTCCCCAAAACATCGACAAAACTGCCGTTTCCTGCTGCGATATAGGCTCCACTGCCTTCGACCCCGGTAGCGTCGGTCAAATGCCATTGCACACGAATCGTGCGTGGATCTTCGGAATGGACAAGCCGCACGTTGTCAAAAAGCGGACCTTGAGTATCTTCACTCCCACCCGTAACCCCAAATGGGATGATCTGTGTACCGAGATACGTCGCATTCCCAAAAACATCTGTTCCCCACACAAAAAGTGAATATGTCGTATTGGGTGCGGTCGCAGGAATGAGACAACGATATCCAAAAGTCCCACCAAACCGATCACCGTCGATTTGTTCTGCGGTCAGGCCATCACACCAGGAGGTCCATCCGTTGGGCCCGCCGATTTTTGCATAAATCGTTGAAAACCCAGAAGGTTCTTCGACTTCCCAACGCACATCTGCAATAGTCCCTGCACGGAAGACGCGTTCTGTGGACGAGTCCCAGGTGAACCGAGGACCAGCACCGTCGTCTATTCTGTCGTAACCGATAACGGTAAAGGGAATATCGATGTTACGGATTGTGTTGCCCAATGAATCCTGCGCATCGACACGCAACAGATAGCGTCCGCCTACTGCGTTGCGTGCTGTGTCGCATTCCAACGCATATGTGCCGTTATACATGTCGCCGCTGATGAGCGTCATTGCCTTTGGGCACCAATCCATGGGAACACCTGATGGAGGAAGCACGCGTGCTGTGGCTGTTTCGATTCCTGATTCGTCGCCAATATCCACCGTCAATACCAGTCGATCTCCCGCATTGAATGTTGATTCAGCAGAACGAGGTGGGGTTATGCGAGGTTTGACCACATCGCGGCTACACGTACCTACCATGCGGTCTGCACGATCGGCGAGACACTGATTGCGCCCACTCCCAGGTTGGAGGCTATCCACCCCTACTCCACCAGCCAGGGTGTCATTCCCGTCGGCACCCATCATCGTGTCTTGCCCGTCATTCCCGAGTAGGATATCCTTGCCTGCGCCACCAGACAACCGATCATTCCCCGTGCCGCCAATGATAATGTCATTGCCATCGAGTCCATTGAGTATATCGTTGCCACCCAGTCCGCAGATGATGTCGTTACCAGCCGTACCGGTCAGTACATCATTCCCAGCGGTGCCGGTAATCGTACAATGGTGCCGTGTGGCTGCATCGATCGGAGGAACAATGGCAAAAAATGACGTGCAGAACAGTCCAAAAATAGCAATTACATATATTTTTCGCATAGATTTCCTTCCTATATGAAACAACTATAGCAAATCCATTTTTGCGTAGA
Source organism: Roseiflexaceae bacterium (assembly GCA_947474225.1). Classification (GTDB taxonomy): domain Bacteria; phylum Chloroflexota; class Chloroflexia; order Chloroflexales; family Roseiflexaceae; genus UBA965. The sequence continues at coordinate 23,958 of CANJHS010000017.1, forward strand.
TGAAAAGAAAATAATAGTTTCGTGAGCAATGGCGCTTAGTGTGCAAGAGCCCGCAACCGCCGTAGCTGCACCACCACATAGCCCACCAGCAGGATAACAGCGAAGGCAAACCACTGGAACGTATAGCCGAGATGCGAGCCAAGCCCCATATCGGTGGTCACCGCAGGGTACGGCAGATCGACAGGCTGGCCGGCAGCTTCGGCCGGCTGGTTTTGTGCAAAGCCTGCCAGAAGAGTCACGTCGAGTGCCTTACCAATGGCTGTGGTATCGATCGCAAACCACTTGGTAGTGCTCGACTCGGGGGTGTTAGTGCGGGCTTCTTGGTCGAAGCGCCACACCGCCGCGATGGTCTGTGGACCAGTGGGAACGGGGAACGCTGTCTGCCAGGAGTCGCCGACTCCGGCTTCGTATGGTATCCAACCACGATCCACCAAGACAACCCGCCCGTCGTCGCTCCGCAACACACTCAGGATATGGTACCCGGTACCGCCACGGTAGGCGCGATTACGCCAGAGGATCTGCTTTTGTTCGTAGCTGCCGGTCAACGTCAATCGATGGTATTCGCGCTCGGCTTCGGGCAGACGGAGCAGCTCTGCGAGACTGACAGGGGCACTTGCCAGTGCCTTGTTGATGCGCTGGTTGATGCCGCTCCGTTCGAGGTGGCGGCTATATTGCCAGAGACCCAAACGGCCTAAACCGATGGCAACAAGAATGACCAGAATAGTGAGAAATTTCAAGCGACCAGCCCACAGCAATTCTTTGAGAGAGATACCGCGCATAGGAGTTCCTTCTGATCGAATCTGATTCTCGGTTTGACAACGGTCGGGCGCAACTGCTATACTCATCTTCGTTGCTTCGATGCCGATATAGCTCAGCGGTTAGAGCGAACGACTCATAATCGTTAGGTCGGTGGTTCAATTCCACCTATCGGCACCAACCAAATCCGTTGCCTCTGGCAGCGGATTTTTGTGTGGCTCAGCTGCGCTGACGGAGGCGCATAATAGGTTGTTCGAGCTCACGATTCCAGCACAACGCCAGCCAAAATGACCCCACATAAAAGACAACGGTTACGAGCACATCAATTACGACATTGGCACCCACGACGCCTGTCAGTCCGACCACTGTTTGGCGAATCGGGTAGTGGAGCAAATAGAGCGGGTACGACAACATCGATATCCACCGCAGCCATCGTTCGATGCTGCCAGGTTGAGGGCGTTGCAGTGCAGCCAAAAACGGAAATAACCCCAAAATACCCACACTCATCACCGGTATGATACTGACGCGCACCCAGGGAGTATGCTCCCAGTTTGGCTGGAATATCTGGACTGCTGCGATGAACCCGCTTGCCAGCACGACAGACCCGCCCAACCACACCCATTTGTAACGAGCCACAAACGGCCATCGTCGCCACGCCCACACCAGTGCCACGCCGCTGGCGATGGCATCAAGACGGAGCGGGACAAATTGTCGTATCGCGTCGGTCCATGACCAGTCTGTCGACACAGATAGCCAGCTGCGCAGCACCAACGGCACGCCAATGAGGAGTACAAGCGTACCCAGCAATGCTCTCTGCGGGCGCACCCAAATTGCGGTGATGCTCAGCACAATGGCAGCGAGCATATAGAACCATTCTTCGATCGACAAGCTCCAGGCGACGAGGAAGTAGGGTGGATGGATACTCCAAAAGTTTTGCACAAACACCAGATATGTGCCGATAGTGGTCAGTGTTGCCCCACTCCAGCCAGCCAACACAACCAGGGCAAGCACCAGCCAATAAATGGGTAACGTACGGGCCCAGCGCCGATGGAGGAACAGCGCCAGCGCGCGCGGTTGGGTCCAGGTCGCAAGCTCGGTCACGATTAAGTCGCCAATAAGCCATCCACTCAGCACAAAAAACGCCTCGACGGCGAATTTGACCAGCCAGTGGACAATCGTAACGATCCATTCGTTCCCGTACACAGCCAAAGTCGGCGTGTGTGCCAACAATACAAACAGGACGACCAATCCACGCAGATAATCCAATCCAACAGAACGCGATAATGCCTGTGCTGTACCGCGACGGATACCACGCCCACACAACCACGCGTCGACCGTTGGCACAATGCTATAGGCAGCCCATAGCACTGCCCAACCGCGGGTACGGCAAGGGTCGGCTGTGTGCCCAAAATACACAATAATGCCCATTACGATGGCACCAATTGCCAACTGCCAGCTCTGGCTCGCAATCATAACCAGGAGGAACACTGCAAGCCACTGTCGGTACGGGCGCAAAACGCGCCACAGCATGCGCCGCAAGCGAAAAAACGCAACGCTACCGATGAGCAAACTACTCTGCCAGAGCGGTTGCCAGACCAGTGCGCCACGCCAAACAAGCAGCGATGCCACGATGGCAACCGTGCATATTGCCAAAAGACGTCGTCGCCGCAGCGTGGCCCATTGGGCGTGTATGACTGCGGCAATGAGTGCACCCGCTAGCGCTGTGACGGTAAGTATCGCAGGAGCATCGCCACGACGTGCGAGAATTCCAACTGCTACCGCTCCCGTGGCCGCCACTACACGCCATGGCAAACGTACACCGGAGTCCCTGGTTAACAGGCTGAGCAGCCAAATAGCCGCCAGGCTGAGGAGGACCATTCCCAGGGGCGGCCAATTCCAGCCCGCGGGTATTATACGCACATCGTCGAGTGCAATGCCCAGGTCGCGCCGACCATCATTGTCTGGGTTGGCGACATGCAGAACAACGGTACGTTCCCCAGACAGCGCATATGGGAGTGTGAGCGGGACATCGTAGCGGGCAAATCCCGGTTGGATTACTAGCGGTACGACCGTCCCGTCCATCAGGATCTCGACCGTCAGCGGGGATCGCGCGCTTGCATTGAGTTGCAGCGTGGCAGTGCCCCCATTGATGCCTGCGAGGTGGAGGGATGCCTGCGGCATTGTCCAGCGGAACGACGTGCCGGCCCCATATTCAACCGGATAGAAACCTGCCACAACCGCACTATCGAAGCGCCCGATGTCGACACGGGCTGGCACCGGCGCCCCCCAGACGCATACCAGGCACAGTAGGCTCACCACCCAGAACCAGTAGCGCTTCATCGGCGGAACCTCGAAGTAATTTCGCTCAACACCAACCCTTGCGTCGCACCGAAGTCTGGCAATGCCGCGTTTTGGCTATCGGAAAGCAATCCGACGGCAACTTTTTGATTGACTTCGACATACCCAGAACCCGCGACAAGGGTCACCTCTGTGCCGGTGGGTAAGGAGTCATACGCACTCCGCACAGCCATGATGGTGGGAATCCCCAAGGTGCGCAGAATTGTAGCCGGGTGCGACAACTCAGCTCCCAATTCGACGATAATCCCCGCACAGTGCTGTGCAATAGAAATCCACTGTGCATCAAAGGTGCGCAGCACCAGGATGACATCGACACGGTCAAATCCCGGCGGGAGCGCCGCGGCGTTGTAGGTCGGCCGCCAAGTAATGCCCACCACAGAACCGTCGTTGATACTACGGCCTTCGAGGACAACGCGGAGCGGTGACCCATCCTCACGCCATCGCATAGGGTCGTCGAAACGCTGCAATGCGGACGGGACATGGAGCTGCGAATAGTATGCCCGTAGCGCAAGTCGTGCTTCGAGCATTTCGACAGGCATACGCCACCCATGCGAAATGCGCACTAATTCTGCAGGACTGATCATCCACACGACTTCTTGTGATGGCAAATCCCCAGCAGCGACGATACGGTCGGCGCATTGCAAGATAACCTTGCGTGTGCGTTCGAGCACTTTGAGGTAATCGGATCGGACGGCATCGCGGCCAATCATTGCCTGCTGGAGGACCAGCCATAGTGGCCATGCAAGCAACCCACGCAGTGTTCGCCGAGCAGTAGGAATAACCGTACTCTGAGCAACCAAACGCTGCAGAATAGGCTGCGGGTGCTCGCGGTAGCGTGCGGTCGCAATGTCGTATTCGGCCGTGCCACGATGCCCATAGCGCGCCATCAGTTCTTCCCACATTCCCACAAAGACGGGATCACTGGGCATCCGACCTGCATGAATGTCATCGAGAACGTCCGGCCGGTTTTCCACAAAATGTTGCAACGGAACCAAATCACTCAAAATTATCCGTTGGGATGATTTGTAGCGCATACTCCACTCTGCATATACACGCCGCCTGCGCATCCATGATTCGAGTGGGCCAATGATACGCGCAGTCACAAAGTACTCTTGTAGCGACAAAACCGTCGCTTGCATCAGGACATCTATGAGTTCATCAATATCGCCATGATGTTTGCGTGCACGTTCACTGAGTGTCGCCAATGTCTGCTGAATGGTCCGCGGAGCCGTCAGTGCCTCCCAATAGAGGAGTACTAATCGCGTCCAAGTACTCCGTAATCGTTCTGCTTGGTGCGGAATAGATACCAATAGCGCATCGTTCAAATCACCCAACAACGTCCCCGACACTCCCCACCGCCGCGAGATATCGGCGAGGATCGCATAGTTGACTCGCACCCGTCCGGCGAAGAGTTCAATGAAGCGGCGCTCATCACTCAATCGTTTGTCTCTGCGCCGAAACAGTGCAAATACATCGCGGCTAACAGAGGCATACAACGCTGCGCTGAAGTACGACGGTAGCTCCGGCATGTGGTCCCGCAAATCAACGGATCCGAAGCGTTCGTTACGACGCACCGGTGCGACCTCATGGCGCAATTCGATGAGCCAACACTCCTGCCCATCATCGGCCCACTCCACCACCCAGCGCGTATCGCCAAATACCAATCGAATTTTTTGGAGCAAAATCTGCAGGCGTTGCGTGAAGGGAAGCGGTGCACTGACAGGCTCTCCAGGGGCAACCCGCGGCAAGAGCAGCTGTAGTGTATCGGTCTGTCCGCTGGCGAGTTGTTCTGCCGTACCTGGATGATAATTGACGAAGTCATCTTCGAAATCCCCGTCAATGATGGTTATCCCTGCATTTTGGGCATCCACCATCGTCATCAGCAAGAGGTCGCGGCGGGCGACCCGTGGGTAGCGCTGGGCAGCAGACCAGACGCTACACACCGCCGTCGCAAGCGCATTGGGGTCTCGCCGATCGATGCGCAGGCGTGTCGCCGATGAGGCGTGCATTTGCAGCGGGGCGCCGGACTGCGTGCTGAATAACGTCCGTACCGCTATTTTGGAGCCGAGGTGCGTCAACGATTGAAAAAGTTGGAATGTATCAATAAACGAATGCATGTCACGCGGCACCAGCAACATGTTGTGCATGGCCATCAGATCGTTAGCTTCGGCATAGTGGAGGGCCGATTCAAGCAAGACAGCACTCGGGGGTACGGGTATACCTCGCCGAGACGCCAAATCGAGTAGCACGCCCTTGGCGCAGACCTCGTGTTTGCTGAGTTTTCCAGTACCGATGGTATATAAAAATGGCGGCTGCGCCATGACCTTACCCGCTCACTATCTGACTCTTCTCTTTCACGGTGTAAGATACGCGGTACTACATACTACCGTTTCTACGAGTGTACATGATTCTGGAGCATGATGGAACAACAAAAGCGACCGCAAGCGCAACGCTACGTAGGATTTGTGGCGTTGTACGGATTTTGGAGTATCGCGGTATTGAGTCGGGCATTGAGTCAGTATATCCGTCTGGACACTGCTGGTCTGCCGACACATCTGTCGCTGCTCGCAGGGCTGATATATCTCGCCATCACCATCTGTGCATGGCGTGGACAGATACGATTAGTCCGGTGGGGGCTGTGGCTCGAGTGCATCGGGGTTGTGGTAGTCAGCATTGGGGAGCAGTACACGCCGTTGGCCTATGCAAGTGCCTGGTCACACTATGGTGCTGGCTACCTGATGCTCCCTATCATTTTACCGGTCGGTGGGTTGATTCTGGCGTACCGCGCAATACGCACACACGTGCACCACAGGGTATAATGATGCAACTCTCAACCTCGGCATGCACACGTGTGCCAGAGATTTTATCTGATGCAGGAGCGGCGCATGTCCGACAGCAAACGCGATCGTTTTGATCCGTCAATCGAACCTAAATGGCGTGAATTTTGGGCCAAAGAAGGCACCTTCACTGCCGGACGTCGCCCGAGCGCACCCCCACGATATATTCTCGAAATGTTCCCGTACCCGAGTGGGGACCTGCACATCGGTCACCTCAAAAACTACGTCATCGGCGACGTCCTGACGCGCTTTTATGTGTCGCGCGGGTACGACGTGATGCATCCGTTTGGCTGGGACGCCTTTGGGCTGCCAGCCGAAAATGCCGCCATCAAGAAGGGTATAAAGCCTTCCGATTGGACCTACGGCAACATCCAAGAATCCAAAGGCTCATTGGCCATTGCGGGTATCATGTACGATTGGTCCCGCGAGCTCGCCACCTGTGCGCCGGATTACTACCGTTGGACGCAGTGGTTGTTCCAAATCCTCTACAAACGTGGCCTGGCCTACCGCTCCAAATCATTGGTCAATTGGGACCCCATCGACCAAACGGTGCTCGCCAACGAGCAAGTCGATGCCGAGGGGCGCAGCTGGCGCAGTGGTGCAAAAGTCGAAAAGCGCGAGCTTGAGCAGTGGTTCTTCAAAATCACCGACTACGCCGAGCGCCTCCTCCAGGACCTCGACAAACTCACCGAATGGCCCGAGCAAGTCAAAACTATGCAGCGGAATTGGATCGGCAAAAGCGAAGGCGCTGAAGTCGTTTTTGGCTCGAAAGCCGGCGACCTCGTGGTCTTCACGACCCGGCCAGACACGCTGTGGGGCGCCACCTTCATGGTACTCGCACCCGAGCACCCACTCGTTGCAGCCTTGACCAGCCCCGACAAGCAGGCCGAAGTCATCGCCTACATCAACAAAGCGAAGCTCACCAAAGAGATTGACCGAGCCAGCACGTCGCGCGACAAAACCGGCGTCTTCCTCGGCGCATACGCTACCAATCCAGTCAACGGCGCCCAAATTCCCATCTGGATTGCTGATTATGTCCTGATGGGCTACGGCACCGGTGCCATCATGGCCGTACCTGCACACGACCAGCGCGACTTCGACTTCGCACGCCACTTCGGACTCGATATCATCGTCGTTGTGCAGCCTGAGGGCACGCACCTCGATGGCAAAACGATGACCGAGTCAATGCCCGGCGATGGCCTGATGGTCAACTCAGGCCCGCTCGACGGTATGCCTGCCGGCAAAGGCGACGGGCAGAGCGTCAAAGCCGCTATCTCCTGGTTGGTCGGCAACCAGAAAGGCAAAGGTACGATTACCTACCGCCTGCGTGACTGGCTCATTTCGCGTCAGCGGTATTGGGGCGCGCCCATCCCGATGCTCTACCTCGAAGACGGCACGATGGTGCCCGATCCGCGCTTGCCGGTCGAATTGCCCGAGGTCGAAGACTACCTCCCCAAGGGCAAATCTCCATTGGCCACCGCCACCGAATGGGTGAATACGATTGATCCGGTGAGTGGCAAACCGGCCCGGCGCGACACCGACACGATGGATACGTTCGTTGACTCTTCGTGGTATTTCTTGCGCTATGCAGATGCCCAGAACGACCAAGAAATCTTCGGCGCAGACGCCATCACCCGCTGGATGCCCGTACACCAATACATCGGCGGCATCGAGCATGCGATTTTGCATTTGCTCTATTCTCGCTTTATCACCAAGGTCCTGTACGACGAGGGGTTGGTGCCAGAAGACGAGCCATTCAAGGCATTATTCACCCAAGGGATGGTGCAACGCCGGGTGCGCACCGACCTCGAAGGCAGCGCCACACACGTCACCTTCAACGAGGATTTGCGGCGCAAGTTCGACTTGCCGGCAGGCTCGCAAACCATCGCGGCTGCCCGCATTGCCCTCAAGCCACACGGCTACGCACTCGAAGGTGACGTCCGTGGCTGGCAAGCGGTCAGTGGTCCGGTCACCATGTCGAAAAGCGCTGGCAACGGCATACCAGTTGGCCCATTTGTGCGCCAATACGGCTCGGATGTGGCCCGTATTGTCGTTTTGTTTGCTGCCCCACCCGAAAACAGCATGGAGTGGACCGACGAAGGTGTGGCAGGTGCACAACGCTTCCTCAACCGTATCATGGCACTCTTTATGACCGAGTCTGTTGCCGTCAGCGCACATCGCATGGGTAGCGTTCGTACCGCAGATGTGGCAGAGCATGAGAAAGAATTGTGGCGGGCATTGCATTTCGCCATCAAGAAAATCTCGGCAGATACCGATTCATTCCGCTTTAACACGGCCATCGCAGCAATGATGGAACTCCTCAACGAAGTCCAGCGCTTTCGCAACGAACACCCGGTCGGGGCGGTCTACTGCGAAGTGGCCCACGTCTTTACGCGCTTACTCAGCCCCTTTGCACCCCACTTGTCCGAAGAACTCTTCTCTGCCTTCGGTGGGACCGGGAGTGTCTACGATGCGGGCTGGCCCGGCTTTGATGAATCAGCATTGCTGGTCAGCGAAATCGAAGTCGTCCTGCAAGTCAACAGCAAGGTCCGCGGGCGCATCATGGTACCGGCCGCAGCCGATGCAACCCAACTCGAAGAATGGGCACGTAATAACGCCCGTATCCAAGAGCTCATCGGCAATGCAGTAATCAAAAAAGTCATTGTCATCCCTGGTAAGTTGGTGAACTTCGTCGTCTAACTCGCCCGTCCGAGAGAAAGGACGGGATGTTTCGCACGAATCATCCCGTTTTTCATATATGCTCACCCTCAAACGATTACCAGACAGATACACCATCTGGCAGCTCCCCGTCGATGCAGTGCCGCCAGCACTGCCCGTCAGCGTCTTTGCCGCCGTATTGCGTAGCCCAACCGAACTGTCGGGAGTGTGCCCATCCGCACATGCGCCGACAGGTGCACTGCTCGACGAAGGCTGGTGGTGCCTGCAATTCATTGGACCGTTCGATCTCACGCTGACGGGCATCATGGTACAAATCGCCGCACCATTGGCGCAGGCGCAGGTGCCTATTTTCACCTTGGCGACGTACAACACCGATTACATCCTCGTGCCACAGCTGCGCTACCACGATGCCAAGGCGGCGATTATGGCTGCGGGTCATCGCATCGTGGAGGATACGCAATGACACTCAGAGCACAGCAGAATCACTTCGCCGCCGTCGCTGGCCACTATGCGTCGTATCGACCGAGCTACCCTGTGTCACTCATCCACGACATCGTGCAACTGGCGGGCGGAGCGCACATTACGGCGCTCGATGTGGCTGCGGGCAATGGCCAAGCGACGAACACGCTCGCCTCAGTGTGTGCGCAGGTCTATGCGAGCGATCTCGCGTATAGTCAAATCGCGGCGATGCCTCGGCAGCCCAATGTCCACCCCTATGTCTCACGCGCCGAACAAACCGGACTCCCCGACAAGAGCATCGACCTTATCTGCGTGGCGCAAGCGCTGCATTGGTTCGATGGAGACGCGTTCCACCGCGAAGTACGGCGCATCGGCAAACCAGGCGGCGTGATTGCCGTTTGGACCTATGCGTTGCTCCGGGCCACGCCCGCATTGACCGCCATTATTGACGATATCTATGCCGAAACGGCAGCGCATTGGCCTGCCGATCGTGCCCATGTCGACAACCACTACGCGACACTCCCGTTCCCGTATACGCGCATCCCCTACAACGCCCCGCCCATGCAGGTCGATTTTACGCGGGAGCGCTTGCAAGGCTATCTGCAAACCTGGTCTGGTGTGCAACGCGCCATCAAAGCCGGTAATCCCGATCCTGTCGCCGCCCGCGCCGACGCATTTGCGGCTGCCTGGGTGCAGGCAGCCGATGCACCGGTGTCCTTTACGTTCGACATGACCGTGCTGTTAGGCCGGTTGTAGGCGGCGCCAGAGTGACACCCACCAGGTCGCCCAGGTACCACGGGTACGGACGACTTCTGTTGTCAACAACACCAGCAGCAACAAAATCGCATAGAGCTTGTACGATCCCAGCAGCAGCGTCACCGCGCCAAAGTCCTCGGGATAATTAAAGCTCCGGTAATTGCCATAGGCGATGAACCCAAAGCTGACCGCATAGGCTGCGGCCCGGCGCAGGGACAATGTGCCGTCGGCATGATGCCAGACCACGATCCAAAAGACCAAGACCATCAGGGTAAAGTAATGCATCCACGCGACGGGGATAGCCAGCACCATCAACATCACAAACAACCCATATTGGATGGCAAAGCTGCTCGAAGTGGTCTCGGTGTCACGCAGCGCCAGCAGACAGACTCCTGCCGAGATTGCCATCGACACGATCGATGCGATGCGTGCGATAGCGGCAATCCCGAACCGATTCATGACGAATGGATTGGCGTAGAATCGGGTCAAAAATCCAGCAATGGTCTGATTTTCTATCCATGCGGTGGTGCCGCCCACATTGCCGACGACCTTGGTGAGGTAGAGCCAATGTACATCCCAACCCATCACCACGACGGCAATACCGTTCCAGGCAAGCATGCCAATCACAAAGCCGAGTAACCCCCACCAGCGCCGTTTGATAAAAAAGAACGCCAAAAAAAGCACCGGGTAGATTTTGAGCGACGTCAGCAATGCCACCGCCACCCCAGCCCAGCCGTCCCGATTGCTGCGCAGTGCCCACAGAATGAGTGTCATGCAGAACAACAAAATCACATCAGTCTGTCCATAATTAATGGTCTCGTAGAGCGGCTGCATACTCGTCAACACAAGCAACACCGCTAGCCACCACCATAGTCGAGCGGGCTTGAGCATCCGCAACCAGATCGCCGCTGTCCCCAGGTAGAGAACAATATTGAGGACGCGGAATCCGTTGAGGATCTGTAACGTGTCATAGCCGACAAACGGCGTAAACAACATGATGTAGAATGGCGGACGCTTGTACCCCGCAAACGGATTATCTGCCACGTTTGAGACCATATACAGGACCCCGGTATCGACCCAGCGCTTGGCGGCGTCTACCCAGATGCTGAAGTCGCCACTGCCGTAGCGAAAAATCCGCGCAAAAATGGTCGACTGAAAGGCCACCGACAGCACCACCATGACTCCCAACGGCAACCAGCGCAGATATGCATCGAGGGCGCGATCAGACTGCAATGACCACCGCACGGCGATACTGCCCAACAACAATACCGCACCCAGCCAGCCCATCCACGCGTCATAGTCGTAGGAACGGATGTAGACGTTGTCTGCGATGAGGACCTGCTGGATGAATGGTATCGTCCACCAGGCAAGCGCAAACAAAACGGGTAAATCAGCTCCACGTACCTGGAGCTGATTATCAATCAACCCGCTCAGCCGCGCGATTCCCACTGCGATTAGACCTATCCCTCCGGCCGCCACGAACCACCACAGGTACGGCCACGTTGCGATGGGCGCAAGTGCAATCAGGCTAATCGGGATAAGCACGCCGACAACGGCCACTGCACACGCCCAACGCGGTGTTGCCCCACCCAAAAAAGCTGCGATACAGCACAGAGTCGCCATCAGGAGTGCTAATCCCAGTGGGTACGCGTATCCAGCCACAGCCCCTGCGACGGTGGGTGACGCAATGGCTCCGCCAAAGACATATCCCAATCTGCGGCCATCATTGCCAATGGACAGTACCGTACTGGTGATGTCGACCGTGCGATCCCAGCGCCATAGGCCGTGGGGAACGGTCAGCAAATTGTATACACGGGACGTACCACTGACTATCGACCATGACACACTCCCCTGTTGGCCCGCGTTCATGGTCACCACAGGAGCGGCGCTGTCACTCGGATAGCCATTTTGGAGTGAAAGGGTCAGTATGTGCGGCACATCCACCAGCGTGGGGATGCGCAGTTGATTGGAATTGCGCGACCAACGATGCGCGTCTTCGCGTACATAGAATCCAACGAACAGATGCCGATCCGCGTCTGCCACAGGTATGACCATATGGCGCGCATCGACGCGCAATACCACACCCAACATTGCAGTTGCTGCGACGAGGCAGGCGAGCAACCAGGCAGTCATCCAAGATTGTATTCGTAGTGGCATTGCGCCTCGCTGTCGACATGATTGTTCGTTTATTTTACCGTACACTGGCAGCCCATCGATTGTGCTGATGCATCACATCACGCACGTCGGGTGATGGTCCAGCGATGAGACAGTGGCAACGTCTCCTGCGGCGAGCAGTCGCGATATGTTACGATAGTGAGTAGTACATTCAGCAATCGGCGGAGTTTGGGTTCCATGACGCGCAAAACTGATTCCCTGTTAAATTTCGCAAATATCACCCTCCACCGCGCCCGTCTGACCGAGCTGACCAACGTCCAAGCGTTGTTAGAAGAGTGTGCCACCCAGTTCAGACTGGCCCACGGCTTAGGGATGTGGGGCATTGCCACCACGACCCGCCAACTCGAGCGCCATACCACATCGAACCAGATTATGCTGGTGCAATATATGGGGGTCAGTGTGGCCACATTCACCCTCACCAGAGTCGCCCCTCATTGGGTCACACCGGGCGTCTTCGAAGACGATTCGCTCAGCGCTGCCTATTTGAGCGATTTTGTGGTCATGCCTTCGTTCCGCCAACGTGGGGTGGGCAGCTGGTGCATCGAAAAAGCGTGTGACTATGCACGCACACATCAGGCCAGTGTTTTGCGGACCGCTGTCTACACGCAGCTCCAAGATTCATTGACCTTTGCATTGACTGTTGGCTTCATCCCCAGTATGGGCACAACCCACCCCGATCGTACCTACCTCGAAAAGCCCGTCATTCCATTGGACGTCCGTCCCATGGAATGACCTACGCACTATCGTTGCCTGCAGGATAGCGCCCGATTGTCGTCTGCCATACGTCCGCCGGTGCCAAAACACCGTACCGCCCCGCAGAACACCGTGCTTAGTGCACTGTGCCTGGGGCGGTTTTCGCATCATCCAAATCCCGTAACGCCGGCAACGCCAAGCCGACCGGTACGGCCAGCAGGGCCACCACACCCGCCACCAAATACCAGACCTGCACACCCAACCAGTCCGATACCGGGCCAGCCAAAATCAAGCCGATGGGCGAGATGATGCCCGCTGCAGTCCCCAAAAAGCCCATCACCCGACCCTGCAGTTCGAGACTGACCGTACCCTGAATGATGGCCATCAACGGAGCCTGTGTCAACGGCTGGGCCACCCCGACAACGGCCATTGCGGCAATGGCATACCAAATACCACTCGTAGGCAGCAACCCCAGCACCGTGACGGCTACACCCATCACTCCCACACCCGCCAGGAGCGTATAGAGCTTGCGCGTGAACCCACCCCACACGCCCAGCAACAGCGAACCGGCTATCATCCCGACGCCGAAACCCGTCTCCATCCAGGCGAGTTGGGTCACCCCACCCCCGAAATAACTCTTGACCAACAACGGCATCAGTGCAAACGCAGGGTTGAAAAAAAGATTCAACACCATCGCCATCCCCATCAACGCCAGCATTCCCGGCCAGGCAACAACATACGCAAACCCACTCCGCACCGCGGCAAACACGCCTTCGTGTGCAGTATCAGCTGGTTGTGCGGGCGGGTCTGGTATGCGAATGCTGGCTACCAGTGCGAGTGCGCTGATAGCGGTCAGAATCTCGATGAAGAGGACCCCGTTCAATCCGATTGCCTCGAGCAACAACGCGCCTACCGGCGGCGCAAATACCGATACCGCGCCTTCACGCAGCTGCGAGATACCGCCGATACGCTGCAGGTGCTCGGCGGGCACCAGTAGTGTGGTGGCCGAACTCACCGCCAGATAATGGAATTGGCCCGCTAGTGCATTGACAAACATCACGACATACAAGTGCCACAAGGTGAGCATGCCTGATTCTGACAAGGCAAACAACGACGCTGCAGCCACGGCATAGACAAGATTCGCACACAGGATGACGGTTTTGCGATGCAAGCGATCGACCAACGTGCCGATGATTGGCCCAAGCAGGATGCTTGGCAGCATGGTGATGAGCGTGCCCGAGGCGAGCGACGTGGCGGTCCCGTATGTTTTGGCGACCCACCAGATCAGCGCAAATCCCGAAAACGCGCTGCCGATGCGAGCAACGGTTTGACTCATCCAAAATATCCAAAAGCGGGCGACCCAGTTTCCTGATGAAATTCGTTTCATTAAGTCCTTGCAGCCTAATTGCGGTAAATCTGTCCAACTTACAAATGCAAGATGTCAGTGTCTACTTGTTTGAAAGTAAATTATAGATTTGTTTTTCTATGTATGAGTTATTCAACCAGAAACAACGTTTTGTCGAGGCTGTCCCATCAGAGAAGGAATCAACATCTAATTTGTTCTTCGCATGTGGTCTCACATGACCTACGTCGCTTTGGCTTGCTCTTGGAAATAACTGTGGGTCACATTTTTTGAGTGCCATAACGGCTTTACTCCAAACTTCTTGGTATTTTTCCAAATCTTCATGCGGCATTCCCCAGAATTTTGTTCCCCTGAAAACTAACTCTTCATTTTCGTTTGATTGGAATACAACCAAGAAAAACTTAGTTGAAGAAAAATATCTATTGATTTCAGATACTTCCCAAGATTCTTCATCACATAGTTCACTGAATCTAAATGGTGGAAAAGACATTGATTCTTTAACTTTTCCAGATAGATTTGCAACTATAGTTTTCGTAACTATGCCAGCTTTAATAAATTCCGCCGTATGGTTAATACTCCCTTCAATACCAAGCATTTTTGCAACCAATATTGCATTCAAGTTTTTTGCTTGATATTCAATCCCGAAAAATGAAATAAGATCTGTTCTTTTCCGTGAAACAAATTGTGCTAACTTGGTTTCTATTTCAGTCTCAAAAGGTATATGTGTAGAAGTTTCTTTGCTCAAATCAATAGATGGAGCGTTCAATCTTTTTTCGGAAATCACTTCATTTACTAGAACTGACATGAACGGGGATTTAATACAATAGGCACGCTGCATGGCCTTAATTGTGCTAAATGGTTGTTCTCGAGTAGAATCCTTGTTTGCCCCTTTTGTACATGCCCCGAGATAAAGAGTGAGGCTTTCTGACAGTTTATGCGCTTGCCCTGTAAGAATCATTTGATTAATGCGCATCCAATCTTCTTTAATTAGATATAATTCATTTTCTCGTTCAATATCCCAAAAATACACATGACTCACAAACCATTGAGACTTCGGAACTAGAGGTTCGTACTGATAAAACATCAGCAATATAGACTTATTTTTTGTCCAAAAACTACTGGAATAAAAGTCGATATTCACTTCTTTTTTGAAGTCAATAATATTTAGCACAAGGCGTTCTTTCGCAGTAATTTTTCCATTAACTCTTTTATACGGGGTTACTTTCAACTCAACGCCAGCCTCTACAAAATCAGGTTCGGAACGACTGTTAATTTTGTATCCAAAGTGTGCTTCTTGAACGAGATTTCCAATATAGCCTTTGTTCAGTTCCTGCTCGCTTCTTTGCGAATCACCAGCCATTTCGCCAAATGATTGACCCACTGCTTCTTTGGCGCGGATGAAAATTTCTTCTTTTGTGGAATAAATCATATCGGCCTCCAAGAAAACATATGTTCTAATATGCTATACTGTGTTTGAGTTTCGATGAGGCATTATAGATGAACACCATACGTGTAGTTGAGCTTTTTGCTGGAGTTGGTGGGTTTCGCCTGGGGTTGGAAACTGCTTCACCAAAATTTGAAACAGTATGGGCAAATCAATGGGAGCCTGGCAGGAAGTCTCAACACGCTTTTGACTGTTACGTGTCTCACTTCGGCAATTCCAAATCACACTCTAACGAAGACATCGCTCTCGCAAAACAGCAAGTACCTAATCACGATTTACTTGTCGGGGGTTTCCCTTGTCAAGATTATTCTGTAGCAGCAACCCAAGCAAAAGGAATACAAGGAAAAAAAGGGGTGCTCTGGTGGGAAATCGAAGCTATTCTACGAGAGAAGAAACCTAATTTTGTATTACTCGAAAATGTTGATCGTCTCATCAAGTCACCTACTCGACAAAGAGGAAGAGACTTCGGAATCATTCTGAAGTGTCTTCATGATTTGGGCTACAACGCTGAATGGAGAGTTATCAACGCTGCTGATTATGGATTTGCACAAAAGAGACGCAGAGTTTTCATATTTGCATATGACACTAAAACTGCATTTGCAAATTCGTTGAGTTCATCATCTACATCCGACACAATCGTGAACGATTGCTTTTTCGCAAAAAACTTCCCTGTAACTCAATCAGACAGAGCATTTGTCCAAGAAATCGAAATTGGTTCAAAAACATTAATCGAAGTTTCAGATACTTTTGCATTTCAATTTGAGAACTCTGGCTTCATGCGAGAAGGCATTATCTCCACACTCCAAACAAACCCGATTAAAAAACGTGCTGTTCATTTAAGCGAGATACTTCAAAAAGACATTGTTGACGAGAAGTATTTTTCATTCGAAGCAAAAAAAGTGGAATATATGAAAGGTGCAAAACGGGAGCATCGCATCAAACCAAATGGTGAACCTTATTTTTATACTGAAGGGGCAATCCCTTTCCCAGACAATTTGGACTCACCCGCGAGGACAATTTTGACCAGTGAAGGCAAAATGAACCGCAGTACCCATTATGTCATTGATTACAATACTCAAAAATTGCGCACACTCACACCGATAGAGTGTGAACGCATTAATGGATTTCCGGATAACTGGACGAACACTGGCATGCCAGAGGCATTTCGATATTTCACCATGGGCAATGCTTTGGTTGTACCGTTAATAACGGTGATGGGCCAGAAACTTCTAGAAATAATCGACAAGAGATAAGTCACATTTATCCCCTTCTCATTCGTTCATGAGGCACACAAAAATCACTGTGCTATACTACATGTTGATGCACGGCATACCGTGACTGGCCGCATCACCACAAGGAGTGCGTGTGTTCAAATTCATCAAAAGTCTCCTCGGCGAAGGTTCAGAGAAAGAACTGCGCCGGATTGCCCCGATAGTCGACAAAATCAACGCCTTCGAGTCCACCATGGAGGGCTGTAGCGACGCCGAACTGGCTGGCTACACGCCACGCTTCAAAGAGCGCATCGCCGCTGGTGAGTCGTTGGATGCACTGTTGCCCGAGGCATTTGCCTTGGTGCGCGAGACCTCCAAGCGGCTGATTGGCCAGCGTCATTACGACGTCCAGCTCATCGGCGGCATCACGTTGCATTCTGGTCGCATCGCCGAGATGCGCACCGGTGAAGGCAAAACCCTGGTCGCCACCTTGCCGTTGTACCTCAATGCCTTGACGGGCAAAGGTGTGCATCTCGTCACCGTCAACGACTACCTCGTACGCGTCGGCGCAGGCTGGATGGCCCCGATATTCCATACCCTGGGCTTGTCGGTGGCAGTAATCGCCCACGACTTCTCGGCTATTTTTGACCCCGATTACACCGATGCAGACGCCGCCACCGACGACCGTCGGTTGATTCACTGGCGCCCGACGACGCGACGCGAGGCATATCATGCCGACATCACGTACTGCACCAATAGCGAAATCGGCTTTGACTACCTGCGTGACAACATGGTTTTTGAGGAGCAACAGCTCGTCCAGCGCACGTTGAATTACGCCATCGTCGACGAAATCGACAATATCCTCATCGACGAAGCCCGTACCCCGTTGATTATCTCGGGCCCTGCCCAAGAGAGCAGCCAAGAATACAAACGCTTCGCCCAATTAGTACGCAACCTCACGTTGAGCTCGGTCACGCCCGATCAGGTCAAAAAAGACGAAATCGAGCCCGACGGCGACTTTATGATCGACCCCCGTTCCAAGGGCATCCAGATGACCGAAGACGGCATCCTCAAGGTCGAGCGTTTGTTGCGTATCCCGAGTGACGAAAATCTCTACGACCCCAAATATTTCGCCCTGACCCACTACCTCGAAAATGCTCTGCGCGCCCAGTTCGTCTATCACCGCGACAAGGACTACATGGTCGAGGGTGACGGCGAAGTCATCATCGTCGACGAATTCACCGGTCGCAAAATGCCGGGGCGGCGTTGGAGTGACGGTCTGCACCAAGCGATCGAGGCCAAGGAGGGTGTACGAACGCGCCAAGAGAACGTCACGTTGGCGTCGATTACCTACCAAAACTTCTTCCGCATGTACAAAAAACTCGCCGGCATGACCGGTACCGCCGATACCGAGCGCGAAGAATTCGCCAAGATTTACAACCTCGAAGTGACGGTCATCCCTACCCATCGACCGACCATCCGCCAAGACACCAGCGACCTCATCTATCGCACCGAGGCTGCCAAGTTCAATGCGGTCATCGAAGACATCCAGCAGCGCCATGCCGAAGGACGGCCGATTTTGGTCGGCACGACATCGGTCGAGACGTCGGAACGCCTCAGCCTCCTGCTCAAAAAATCCAACATCGAGCACAACGTCCTCAATGCCAAACAGCACGAACGCGAGGCCAACGTCATCGCTCAGGCTGGTCGCAAAGGCACCGTGACCATTGCCACCAACATGGCCGGTCGTGGTACCGACATCTTGTTGGGTGGAAATCCCGATGGGCTGGTCGAAGAAATATTGGTCGAGCGCAAAATCTCGCCCATCGACGCCACGCCAGAGCAACTCGCCGATGCCCTCAGTGAAGCCAAAAAACGCACCGAAATCGGTCGCCAAGAGGTCGTCGCTGCAGGTGGATTGCACGTCATCGGCACCGAGCGCCACGAGGCGCGCCGCATCGACAATCAACTCCGCGGTCGTTCCGGTCGTCAAGGCGACCCGGGTTCGACCCGCTTCTATCTCGCCCTCGAAGACGAACTGATGCGCCGCTTCGGTCCGATGGACCGTGTCAAATCGCTGATGGAACGGCTCGGCGTGGACGACGACGTCCCCATCGAGGCCGGTTTGATTAATCGTTCAATCGAAAACGCGCAGACCCGTGTCGAAGGCTACAACTTCGATGTGCGCAAGCACACCGTCGAATTCGACGACGTCATGAATCAGCAACGGACGATTATCTATGGCGATCGACGGGCGATTTTGGATGGCGAAAATTTACGCGAGCGCGTCCTCACCATGCTCTGCGACGAAGTCGATTCGTTGGTGGCCCAACACCTCGGCGAAGACCCCGACGAATGGGATTTGGCCCCGCTGATGCGCCCACTGCGCACCATCAACCCACTCTTGCCCGCAGGAATCGAAGAAGAACTCATCGACTTATCGCGCAACGAAATTATCGAAGAGCTCCACGAGCAACTCGAACACGCCTATAGCGTGCGCGAAAAAGCCGTCGGTATCGATCCGATGCGCTACGTGGAACGACGCATGCTGCTGGGCATCATTGACCGCCATTGGGTCGAATATTTGACCGGCATGGAAGACCTGCGCCAAGAAATCGGGTTGCAAGCGATTGCACAGCGTGACCCACTGGTCGAATATCGCCGTGAAGCATATTCGTTGTTTGACCAACTCAAAGCCAACATCGAGCGTGATGTGGTCTATCAGATTATCCATGTCTCGTTCCAATACGAACAGACCCTGCGTCAAATCGAAGCCGAACAGCTCAAACGCTTGATGGCTGCGCAGCAAGCCCAGGTCGAAGAATTACCCGCCAACGATGCACCAAAGACGGTGCGCAACGATACCAAACTGCCCGGTCGTAACGACCCTTGCCCCTGTGGAAGCGGCAAAAAGTTCAAAGTCTGTCATCTCGGCCGTGAACAAGAGCTGATCGCCGTGATGTCCAAGAAACCTGCTGCGACCGCACCAGCAAGCGCCGCCAAAGTCGTACGTGGCAAACAGAAGTAGATTCGATCCATCATTGTGTCGGCAATCCGACGCTACAAGGAGAATTCATCCATGGCTGACGTTCGCCCCCGTCCTGTGCTGTTGACGATCCTCGATGGTCTCGGTGAGCGCACCGGCCTTGTAGGCAACGCCGTCAAACAGGCCCGCACGCCGAATCTCGATCGCTGGCGCTCGAGCTGCCCGACGACCCTGATTTATGCCGCGGAGAAGCATGTGGGTCTGCCTCCTGGCCAAATGGGGAACTCCGAAGTCGGCCACCTCAACCTCGGTGCAGGGTTTGTCGTCATGCAAGACATTACCCGCATCGACAGCTGCATCGAAGACGGCAGCTTCTTTACCAACGACGCCTTCGTGCACGCCGTCGCACACGCCCGGACCAACAATAGCAACATCCACATGATGGGATTGCTGGGCAACGGCGGTGTACACAGCCATATCGCACATCAAAAGGCCTTGCTAGAATTCGCCAAACGCGCCGGCGTCAAACAGGTCTATCTGCACGTCTTTACCGATGGTCGCGACACCCTGCCACGCAGTGGCGCAGGGTTCTTGAGTGAGCTCGAAGCAGCCATTCAGAGCGTGGGCATCGGCAAAATCGCCTCGGTCACCGGCCGCTACTATGCAATGGACCGTGACAAACGATGGGAACGCACACGCATGGCCTATGAGGCGATGGTGTTTGGTATCGGTGAGCATGTCGCCAACGCAGCAGATGCTATTCAACATGCCTATGCCGCAGACGTCACCGACGAATTCATCAAGCCAGCGGTGGTGGTCGACAGCGCCGGGACCCCGATAGCAACTATCCATGCGGGTGATGCAATCATCGGCTTCAACTTCCGCGCAGACCGCATGCGCCAAATCACACGCGCGTTTGTGATGGCCGATTTCGACGGCTTTGCACGACCGTTCTTGGGCAATCTGTACTATGTCTGTATGACCGAGTACGAAAAGGATCTGCCCGTGGTGGTGGCATTTGCCAACGACGATGTGGCAGTGCCGCTTGCCAAAGTCATCTCTGACGCTGGCTTGACACAACTCCACGCCGCCGAGACCGAAAAATATCCACACGTGACGTTCTACTTCAACGGCGGCCGTGAAGTGCCGTTCCCCGGCGAACAGCGCTTCATGGTGCCTTCACCCAAAGTTGCCACCTACGACCTCCAACCCGAAATGAGCGCGGCAGCGCTCCGTGATGGCATCCTCGAGGCAATCGCTGCCGACAGCTACGATGTCATCATCGTCAACTTCGCCAATCCCGACATGGTCGGTCACACCGGCGTCATCCCGGCAGTCATCAGCGCGGTCGAAACAGTCGATCAATGCGCCGGTGCCCTGGTGGCGGCTGTGGTCGCCAAGGGAGGTGTGGCTATCGTGACTGCAGACCACGGCAACGCCGAATACATGATCGACGAAGCCACCGGCGGGCCGTTCACGGCACATACCACCAATCAAGTGCCCGTGATCTTGGTTGCCCCCGCAGACTCCCCGTATGCCTCGGTTACCCTGCGCAACGGTGGCAAGCTGAGCGATATCGCGCCGACCATGCTCGACCTTTTGGGGCTCGACAAAGCGCCCCAGATGACCGGCGTATCGCTGATTACCCGCGGCGCATAACCACCATCCGACACACTCCATTTGCCAGGCTGGTCGTCAGAACGTTGATGACCAGCCTGGCAGTATAATCAATACCATCACAGCAACCCACAGACAGCGAGGCGACGATGCAACGACTCTGGTACACCAAACCCGCAGACAGCTGGGTCGAAGCACTGCCGATTGGGAATGGCCGCCTCGGCGCCATGGTCTATGGCGATTCGATGCACGAGCGCTATGCACTCAACGAAGATACGTTTTGGTCCGGGGCTCCTATCGACGGCGTCCATCCCGATCGCCGTGCCGATCTGGCCACGATTCGGTCCATGCTGGCCAACGGTGACGTGCGTGGCGCCGAACGGCACGCCGAAGCGACGATGACACTGCGTTGGACGCAGTCATATTTGCCCCTCGCCGAGCTCCAACTGACGACGTTACTGACCCATCCGGTCACTGCATACAGCCGCGACCTCGATTTGGCGACTGCCACCGCCTCGACGACGTTTGTCAGCAATGGCGTCACATACCTGCGCCGCTCGTTTGTCAGCATCCCCGATGATGTGTTGGTCATCCACTATGACGCCGACACCGCCGGGCAACTGTCACTCAGCATCGGATTGACTAGTCGCTACACCCTCACTCACACGGTGGGGAAGCGGACGGTCACCATCATCGGGGCAGCACCACTGCATGTCGAGCCAGATTATGTCAAAACAGATTCGCCGTTTGCCGGTGTCGGGGCGGGCATGCGCGCCTGCACCATGGCCCATATCGATTCACACGACGGCGTCTTGACCGAAGACGAATACGGCATTCATGTGACCGATGCGACCCACTGCACGATCATCGTCAGTGCCGCAACGAGCTTCGAATCTTTCGACAGCCCTGCAATCGGCGACGCCAAACACCGCGCCTGGCAACGCTTAGGGCATTTCACCCGTACCGGCGCGCATCGTCGCCATGTGGCGGCACACAGCGCCCTGTATAACCGCAGCGTCATGGTCATCAAACCTGCGCGTAGCGATTTGCCCACCGATGAACGACTGCGTCGCTTGTCCGGGGCTGAGCAATCGATGCTCGATGCGACGGTTCGGTATCATGGTCACGCAGATTCGCACGCGCCGGTCGTGGCTCCTGCCGACGACGTCGGATTGCTCGCGTTGCTCTACAATATGGGCCGCTATTTGTTGATATCGTCGTCCCAACCAGGCACGCAGGCAGCCAATCTGCAGGGCATTTGGAACGATAATCCGCGCCCGGCGTGGAGTAGTAACTACACCATCAACATCAATACCCAGATGAACTATTGGGGCGCCCTGACGACCAATTTGCGCGAATGCCAAGCTCCGTTAAACGATTTGATCGAACGCCTCGCCGTCGACGGTGCCCGCGCTGCAGCAGCCTATGGGTGCCGCGGCTGGACGGCCCACCACAACACCGATATCTGGGCTCAAGCGAATGCCGTCAAAGGCAAAGCAGTCTGGTTCCTCTGGCCGTACTCGGCAGCGTGGTTGTGTTTGCACGTCTACGAAGAATATCTGTTCAGCAATGACGACGTCTTTGCGCGCGAGCGAGCAATACCGTTGCTCCGCGGTGCTGCAGAATTCCACCTCGATTGGCTCCAACCACAGAGAGATGGCACGCTCCAGAGCAGTCCATCGACCTCGCCCGAAAATATCTTCGTTGCCGCCGATGGGCAACCGTGCGGCGTGTCGATTGGCAGCGAGGCCGATATTGCCATGACGCGCGCACTCTGGCTAGCCTGTCTCGACATGGCAGAGCGGTTGTCGCTCGACGAACCGTGGCTGGAAGAGATCCGGGTGGCCCTGCCGCTGCTGCCTGAGCCCATGATTGGCGCGGACGGTCGTTTGCAGGAATGGCGGCATCAGCCTGCCGAATTCGAACCGGGGCACCGACACATCTCGCACCTCTATGGCCTGTACCCATCTGCCGAAATCACGCCGCTGACCACGCCCGCATTGGCCGACGCAGCCCGCGAAAGTCTGGCGGTGCGACTGGCAAACGGCGGCGGACACACTGGTTGGAGTGCAGCCTGGGTGGCTGCCTGCTATGCACGTCTGGCAGATGGCGAGGCCGCCCTCGGCGTGTTACACCGATTGCTGCGGGATTCGACCTACCCGAGCATGTTGGGCTCACATCCTCCGTTCCAGATCGACGGCAGCCTCGGTTCCCCTGCCGCCATTGCCGAAATGGTGGTCCAGAGCCACGGCGGCGTACTGAGCCTCATGCCCGCCATCCCCAAAGCCTGGCGTACCGGCAAACTGACCGGCATCCGCCTGCGTGGCGGCATCACAATTGATATCGAGTGGAAGAACGAGGCTTTTCTCGAGGCCTTCATCGTCAGCGAAACGAATCAGTCGGTGGTTGTCCACGCGCCGTTCGATATCCGCGACATGTCTTCGCGCGCTGCTGTTGTGTCAGGCGATACCTTCACATTCAATGCAGGCGTCCATTATGAATGGAAACTACTGGACAATGATTAGTGATTAGTGATCAGTTGAATACGTAGATAGGAGTGAGAAGCTAGGGGGTTGCCCGCCGAAGACTCATGTGCACTCTGCCTCTCGGATTTTCTCCAGCCCTAGAAAAAACCAACCAGTCAGATTCGGCGCTCTGGCGCACGAATCTGACTGGTTATAAACGCAGCACTGATAACTGATACCTAAGACTGATAACTGATAACTAATTTCTCCGCTACTGCGATCCACTCCACAAACGACAGCGTCTCGGCACGGCGGACGGGGTCGATGCCTGCAGCCACCAGGGCTGCTTGGGCATCGGAGCGTTCGACCTTGATGCCGTGGGCGGCGAGCCCTCCAGATAGGCTATTACCGAGTTGTTTGCGCGCATGCAAAAAGCCCGCTTTGAGGATGCGAAAAACCGCCGCCTCGCGTTCGGGCTCGATGAGCGGTGTGTCCCGCAGGGTCAAGCGCATTACCGCCGAGTGTACTTCGGGCGCAGGAAAAAAAGACTCCGGCGGGACGATGGCTACCAGCTCCGGAATTGCCCGTACCTGAATCCCATGGGCGAGCACCGACATATCGCCCGGTTGTGCACAAATGCGCTGAGCGACTTCGCGCTGCACCAACACCACCATCGACGTCGGCGGATTGGCCGATTCGAGGAAGTGGCGCAACACCGGCGATGTGATGGCGTATGGGAGGTTTGCAACGACCTGATATGGTTTGTGTGCGGTCAACGCAGCGATGTCGGTCTGCAAGACATCTTGATTGACAAATGTCAGATTCGGAGCATCGGCGAACACACGTGCCAAGCGATTCGCCAGACGGGTATCGAGTTCTATCGCAGTAACCGTACCGGCGACACGCACGAGTTCCCAGGTCAACACACCCAACCCAGGACCGACCTCGACGACTACTGACTGGTCCGTGAGATGGGCTGCGCCGACAATCGTATCAAGGGCATTTTTGTCAATGAGAAAGTTCTGGCCCATTCCCCGCGTCGGACGGACTTCGAGATTCCGCAGCGTCTCACGCACGTGTTGGGGATTGAGCATGGGGTTGGTCATGGTCGGCACCGATCTATACCAACGTCGTGGCCGCCAAGACGGGTGAGCGCTGGGGGATGAGCATAGCATTCTTGAGTGCCGTGGCGGTCCACTCGATGACCGCATCGACATACGAGAACAATCCATCATACACTGCCGAGATGCCGATTGCCCATGGCTCGCGTCGTGATGCGTCGAATGCGAGTACGGCAGCGCGGAACTGCGCCGGGTACTTCATCCCTACATGGACGGCGGGACACTGTGCGCGTATCTGAATGAGTGTCTTGACCGCCGGCATAGGCACATAGCAGGCACCACTCGCACGCATGTGTGCACCATCGTGCTCTACCACAATCTGCAGTGGGCTCAGCGATCCAATGAGATACAACAAGACCGGCACAATCAACAAAAATCCCAGCGTACGGAGGATCAATCCGACGGTCTTTGTAAGTAAATCGAATGCATTCCATTCGAGGTTACCACCACAGTTTCGACACGGATGCACATCGCGGCGCATGACTGCACCGCAATGAATACACATCCGTTCGGTTGTCTGCCAGTTATGTTTGGCCATGGATTACTTCGTTTTGCACCACGGTGCAACCCACGCTGGTCGACACACATCTACCCATGCAGAATGCCATGATAGTTTTGCCTGATTGGTGACGGCAGCTTCGTAGCGTGTCACAAAGGTTCCAATGGGGGCGCCGTACTGTTGTGCTTTGACGTACAACCAGCCGACCGTATTTTTTTCATCACGAGCCGCTGCTGCCACGAGCCATGGAGGCACATTCGACAAAACCACCAACGAACCCTTTGGCACCGAACAATCGCCTGTACTCAACAGTTCTGTGTATGTTGCAGTCGGAACAAGCAAGAGGCGTGAAGGCACGATTTGCTTGACACAGGTTACGCGTAGCGTTACAGGTGCGACAAAGCGCAACACCGCAACGAGTCCATAGACCGTCACAATTACCACGACCCAAAACGAAAGCAATGACCAAACACTCGACACCACCGAGATACGCCCGGGGATTGGTCTGCCGCAAGAGAGGCAAAAGCGCATATTCCGCCGAATAGGAAGCGCGCAGTCTGCGCAGGTATAGGTCTGTGTGTTGTTGGTGCGTGAACCGTAAAGGGTTTTCGACATGTGTCCATTCCTTCTTGGTGGTGGACGAATCAATTCCATACTGTTAATTCTTCTATTGTGAAGCATCCCGTCTCAGAATGGGCAGTCGTATATTACAATTTCATGACGCAGCGTGCTACAAGATGATTATAATAGAGCATTAGATTTTTTGAACGTACTTTTTCCATCTCGAGCTGTTGTGCGCTGGCATACAGTTAGATTGAAATAGGTGTTATGCGGTTAGTTATTTTTGGGGCAGGCGGACGCACAGGCAACCACATCGTGCGTCTTGCAATTGCGCTCGGGCACGAGGTCACTGCATTTGCCCGCAAACCCAACAAATTACCGTTATCCCACGAGCGGATGCGCGTGGTCGTAGGCGACGCCAACGACCCATTTCAAGTCGGGCGGGCTATCCAAGGCACAGAAGCGATTATCACGACGATTGCACCGCAGCAGACTGCATCCGAAGAGAGTCACACACACATCCTGCAACAAATCATGCAATCCATGCATCGACATCAGGTACAGCGGATAGTCGCCATGAGTGAATCGATTGTGCTCGACAAATCAGGACTGACCGGTGCAGTCACGACAGGTATGCGACGGATGTTCATAACCCCTTCACACGCACGTTGGCTGCGCATAAGCGAACAATACAATAAATGCATACAGTCATCGGGACTTGACTGGACTTTGGTGTGCACGCATCAGCTGACTGACGAGCCATTTGATGGTCGCTACATCGTAGAGACGCGTCACAAAAAAACGAATGTCCGCGCCTCACGTGCGAACGTCGCAGACTTTCTGTTGCGGATTGCACTCAATGGCAGTCACATCCACGAATTGCCAATTATCAGCAATGCTTAGTCAACTACCGCTGGTCCGAGCAATTTATTGCGAATCATCGCAATTTCTTCTTCTGTCACACCGATGTTCCGCATGTACCCAGCAGCATCGGTGTAGGTAAGCGATAGGTGTGACAGCAGTGTGGTGATATATTCGGATTTGGCGGCGATGATATTCGCAAATTGCGCTTTGGGTACAAAAAACGGTCGTGTACTCTGAATGTCTGCGTCTATCGCCTTGAGGTTTTGTTGGCTCTCTACATAGTCAGCAATAATGTCTGCATCAGCAACGCCGACGAGATTGAGAATCAGGGCGCTCATAATCCCCGTGCGGTCCTTCCCTATATAACAGTGCAGCAATGACGTTGCTTGGGCTTTTGCCAGGATGGCCACAATAGCCCGAATTGGGTCGCCGCCTTGATCGACAATAGTGCAGTACCAGCCACCGAGATCACGGAACTGGCGAATCATGCCCATATAACTCGTTTCGACATACAGCGGGACGTGATGCAAATCGAGCTGCGGTTGCCCGGCAAAGCGATTCGGTCGCTGTGCCACCTCATGGGCATACCGCATGTCGATAACCGTGGTCAACCCTGCATCGATACTCTGCTGGCGTGCCCTGTCTGAAATGCGATACGGCGCATCACCGCGCAAAAACACGCGGTACCGCGTCATTTGCCCGGTTTTGGTGCGGAACCCGCCGAGGTCCCGCACGTTGACCATTCCTTCTATTGGAACATCTCGCGGATTCATTGAGTCACACAGTCTAATATTTTTCGATTATTCGAGGATGTACCCGGACATTGCTTCGCGCGCTTCACCAGGTTGAAGCACAAAAACATGATGATTTTCGATACCATGAGCGAGCATGTTGAATCCATCATTGGTATTAGTAACAGGCTCTACAGCAATGTATGGGAAGTCAACAGGCATATACACAATGACATTCCGATACAGATGATCCATCCAATGCGTAATATGTGTCTGTGACGCAGGGTAGACAAAGCGAATCGGTTTACCGAGCACACGATTGGTCAGACAGTCATCCACAAAAACATTTCCCAATGGTCGCAGTTTGAGGTAATCGAGTCGGTCATCTACGGCTATTGGAGCTCCAACGGGTAAGCAATTGACCAAGGGGAATGCGTGCGTACATGGGATCTCGAGCGACAACGTGTCTGTTGGACTCGTCAGACTGCGCATAATAAAAGGATGTGTCCCGAATCCTGCCGGCATTGGCTGCGTATCAACATTTGCGACACCGATGCGGGTGGTGAAGTTGTTCCCCTCGAGCCGGTATTCGACCCATGCAGTGAAGGCAAAAGGAAAATTCACTGCCGCGTGTTGTTCTGAATGAAAAGTCATACGGATATGTGTATCATCGGCCGAAACGACCGCGAGGGCATATTCACGTACCACGCCGTGGATGGCGGTCCCATCTGGCCAATTTGCGTGTATGAGGTAGTCGATCCCTTGGAACGTCATCTTGGCATCTTTGATGCGATTCGACCACGGAATGAGGGGGTAACTGGCGGTTTGTAGGGCATTGGTCATATCGGCTTCGGCGGTTGGACGAAAGAAATCATGCCATACACCTGCACGCTGTATGCGGGCATATGCAATCGATCCGCCGACATTCGGGAGGACCCCGACTTGCCATGAGTCATTCTGAAGGGTATGTACCATGATTGGTACTCCACAAAAACAGCGAGTCACAGGACGTGACTCGCTGTCGATCGGATGTCGTTACGCGTCGAGGTCCATACCCTTAAGGGCTTCGATAGAACTCTTGACGGCGGCAGCACTCGCGGCAACGAGGGCTTTTTCGTCGTTGTTCAAATTCAGTTGGATGATTTTTTTGACACCGCCGGCGCCGAGGACACACGGCACGCCGAAGTACATATCATTCAGGCCGTACTCACCCGTCAAATAACAGGCAGCGGGCAGGACGCGATTCTTGTCACGGACGACGGCCTCAACCATCTGCACGGTAGCAGCAGCGGGTGCGTAGTAGGCGGAGCCAGTCTTGAGCAGGTTGACGATTTCGCCGCCGCCTTTGCGGGCGCGCTCGACGATTTCGTCCAACCGTGCAGCAGGGATGAAGTCCGTCACCGGAATGCCGCCGATGGTGGTGAACCGTGGCAGAGGCACCATCTCGTCACCATGACCGCCCATCAACATTGCCTGGATGTCTTCGACCGATACGCCCGTCTCCATTGCGATGAAGGTACGATAGCGGGCAGCGTCGAGTACACCGGCTTGGCCGATGACGCGTTCTTTGGGAAAGCCGCTGACCTGACGAGCCAAGTAGACCATCGTGTCCAGTGGATTATTGACCATGATGATGACTGCTTTGGGCGACAGCGGTGCTGCCTTCGAGATGCAGTCACGGGTGATCTTGGCGTTGATTTTGATCAGATCTTCGCGGGTCATCCCCGGTTTGCGTGGTGCACCTGAGGTGACGACGATGACGTCTGAATTTGCAGTGTCGGCATAATCATTGGTGCCGATGATTTTGAGATCAAAGCCTTCGATGGGGGCTGACTCTGCAAGGTCGAGGCCCTTGCCCTGGGGAATCCCCTCGGCAATATCCAACAAAACAACGTCGCCGAGTTCCTTTGAGGCAATCCAATGTGCCGCAGTCGAACCGACGAATCCTGCTCCGATAATAGTAATCTTGGCGCGCATTGCGTTCCTCCAAAAAATGACTTCTGACGGCTATTTTACCACCCAATAGAGGTTACAGGTTGGAGGTTACAGGTTTGCTTTCGAATCTGCGTCTCAGCGGGAACGTGTTCCTATTGAACCAGGCAAATGCTATAATCGTGCCATTCAATTCGGTTTTTGAAAGATACAGAGGACAACATGGAAGAGATCACACACGACGAACAATCTGACGCATATCGTGAGCAGATCCGCAAACGCATCAAACGCCAGCAAGCGTTCCAGCAGTACTTGTCGATCTGGTTTGGGGTTTCAGTAATCCTGACCATCGTCTGGTTTTTGACCACGCCACGGACCTACTTCTGGCCGATCTGGCCGATGTTTGGCATGGGTATCGGGGCTTTCTTCCAGTGGCGGGCAGCCTACGGGGCACCCCCGCGTGAGATAACCGACGCCGACATCGACGCCGAAATAGAGCGCATCCAAAAGAATTCATAGACTCATGGAATGCCGTGGGTCGCGATTCTACAGCCGCTATCACGCCCGTGGAATGAAGGTGAAGGGGTAGAGAACGCTCACGCGGAGGCGCAGCGGAATTGAGAACGCAGAGAAGAACGGTATAAATGAGTAGTTCTTAGGTATCAGTTTTCAGGTATCAGCTGGCGGGCGCACAACGAACGCAAAGCAGCCATTCCCTCAATTTCTGATTTCTGATTTCTGATTTCTGATTTCTGATTTCTGATTTCTGATTTCTGGTTTCTCTGTGTGATCCGCTCCTCTGTGGGAATGCAGAATTGACATTTATGGACCGAAGGAGTAGTATGCACCTATGCCTTTAAGGCGATCCTGTGAGGTCGCAAAGGGAATCACATGTATCATCAGTCACTCCGACTGCCGCAGGGCAGCACACACGTACAGCGCACACCCAACTGGGTGATGGCGCTTTTTTTGACGGCGAGGAATCAATGAACGAACGACAAATCATGGTCGCTGACGAGGTGCGCCGAGCCATTGCCCGTATCGCGCACGAAATCGGCGAGCGCAACAACGGCATCAATGATGTCGTGCTGGTGGGCATATTCCGGCGCGGCATCCCGCTGGCAACACGCATTGCCAGCGCGGTCCAGAGCATCGAAGGCAAGTCAGTGCCCATCGGCGCGCTCGACATTACGCTCTACCGTGACGATCTCGAAATCCGTGGGCCGTCCAACACGCTCCAACATACCAATATCCCCGTCGACATTACCGGTCGCACCGTCGTCTTGGTCGACGACGTGCTCTACACCGGACGGACCATCCGCGCGGCACTCGACGCACTGACCGACCTCGGCCGACCCGCACGCATACAGTTGGCTGTTTTGGTCGACCGTGGTCATCGCGAGTTACCAATACGCGCAGATTATGTGGGCAAAAACGTCCCGACTGCGATGAGTGAAGACGTCGCCGTGCGCCTCAGTGAGGTCGACGGCGGTGACGACAGCGTCGTGATTATACGAGGTGAAGCATGAGTGTTCCTGAAGTCTCACGCTACGCCCCCTGGGGGCCAAACAGCCTACGCCACCGCCGTCACGTGCTCGATTTGGATGACTTCACCACAGACGAAATTATGGCAGTACTCGACAATGCCGTCAGTATGAAAGAAATCCTCGGCCGCAGCGTGCCACAAGTGCCCATCTTGCGCGGCAAAACCGTCGTCAATATCTTTTATGAAGAGAGCACGCGCACGCGCATGTCGTTCGAACTGGCGGCCCGCACGCTGTCGGCCTCGGTCAGCAGTATGACGGCCAAAGGTTCGAGCATCGAAAAGGGCGAGTCGCTCATCGACACCATCCGTACCATCCAAGCACTGGGTGCAGATATCATCGTGATGCGCCATCACGAGTCCGGCGCGCCATACCTGGCTGCTCAGCACTTCAAGGGGTCGATTATCAACGCCGGTGATGGTAGACACGCCCATCCCTCGCAGGCGCTGCTCGATTTGTTCACCATCCGCGAGCGCCTGGGTCGCCTCGACGGGCTCAACATCGTCATCGTCGGCGACATCATCCACAGCCGCGTGGCCCGCTCCGACATCTGGGGCATGCTACGCTGTGGCGCCAATGTCACCCTGTGTGGACCAAGCACGCTCATCGGCGATACCGCACTGTGGCAGGCGACTTTCCCCAATCTGCGTGTCAGCTATACGCTCGACGACTTGCTCCCCGATACCGATGTGTTGATGGCATTGCGCATCCAAAAAGAACGCCAACAAGCCGGCCTGCTGCCGTCGCTGCGTGAATACAGCAATGACTACGGAGTCACCCAAGAACGCATCGACCGTATGCCTGCACATGCGATCGTGATGCATCCCGGGCCGATGAACGAGGGTGTCGAGATCATGCCCGAAGCAGCGATATCACCGCGTTCGGTCATCGAAGCCCAAGTCACCAATGGGGTCGCGGTCCGGATGGCGTTGCTCTATCGCCTATCGGGCGAACCCACTGCGACAAATTGATTTTCATTGTGATCGAGGAGTTTTGCTATGCCGATTTTGATTACCAACGGGCGCATTTTCGACCCGGATACACGCCAGAGTGAATTAGGCAGCCTGCTCATCGACAACGGTGTGGTACTCGCCCGCTATCAGGGCGAGTTGCCCGCCGATGCCGGGGTTCGTAGTGCCAGCGGCACAACCGTGATTGATGCAACAAACCGCATCATCAGTCCTGGCCTGATCGACCTGCATGTACATTTACGTGAACCGGGTGAAGAGCACAAAGAAACCATTGCCACCGGTACCCGTGCTGCCGCTGCGGGCGGATTCACCGTGGTTGCCTGTATGCCCAATACCAGACCAGCTGCAGACAGCGTCGCCGTCATCGAACATATCAAACGTGCGGCTGAGAAGGCACATTATGCCGAGGTGTTGCCCATCGCTGCCGCCACCATCGGCCGCGCCGGCAAAGAGCTGAGTCCGATGCGCGAATTGGTTGCTGCCGGGGCGATTGGCTTTTCGGACGATGGCGTGCCTGTTGCCGACCCAGCGGTGATGCGCAACGTCTTTGAATACGTCAAAATGCTCGGTGTACCCTACTTTGGTCACTGCGAAGATATGGTGCTGAGCAAAGGGTGGGGCATGCATGAAGGCGCAGTGAGCAATCGCCTCGGGTTACCCGGCTATCCATCTGCCGCCGAAGAAGTCGGCATCGCCCGTGATATCGCCCTGTGTGAGCTGACGGGCAGTAGACTGCATGTCTGCCACGTGTCGTCCGCTGGTGGTGTCGCCCTGATTCGAGCTGCCAAAGCTCGCGGCGTACGGGTGACTGCCGAGGCATCCCCACACCATCTGTTGCTGAGCGACCGCTGGGTGTTGGGATGGTTGGATGAGGCTGCCAAAGCCGAAAATATCCCTGGCCTCTCACTCAACCCCACCCTGCGTGCACCCTACGATACATCCACACGGGTAAGTCCACCGCTCCGCAGTGAAGCCGACGCCGAAGCGGTGCTCATCGGATTACTCGATGGCACACTCGACTTCGTCGCCACCGACCATGCTCCGCACAGCAAGGTCGACAAAGAAGTCGAATATCGCACCGCCATGGCAGGGTTGATCGGCAGCGAGACAGCGCTTTCGTTGATGCTGATGCTGGTGCATCGTGGCCGCATGACCATCGAAGATGTCATCGTGCGCATGACCGACATCCCTGCAGCCATGATCGGCCGGGGCACAACGGCACTGCGCGTCGGGGGACGCGCCGATGTAACGGTCATCGATCCACAATTGGTTTGGACGGTCGAAGCATCGACCATTCTGTCCAAAAACCACAACACGCCGCTTCTGGGTAATATGCTCAAAGGCAAAGCAGTGGCAACAATCTATCGTGGTCATATTACCTATCAGGCATAACGATGATGCGACGTCAAATGTGGAGCAGTTCCTTGTCTGCGACAGGGAGATCGCAGATTGCGAAAACCGGCATTGCGGCATTGGCGCATTTCCATTCGTCGCCAGCTGCACAGCGCATCCACAGTGCGAGTCTGTTCCATGCTGGCGACTGGCTGTATGGCTACCTCGAGTCGGAGTTGGTAGGCGAAATCGAGGTATTTGCCAAAGAATTTCTGGCAGACTGTTGCACACCCATAGCCACGTCGCAGGGAGAACGCTGGGCGTTGCCGTTGCTCGATGTATTCCACGATGGCAGCCCTGAGGATAGTGACGTTTGGCGCAGTGTAGATGACATACCCGCCCAACGCATCGGTTCGTTGGCACGTCTCAAGCCCGAGACGTACAGCCGGTATGTTTTTTATCACTACCAGCGTCAAGCCGAATTGCCGCAGAGTTTCAATCGTCGGTATATCATTGGGGCACACGATGCGACGATTTTTTCGTACCAAGAGCTCCCCGCCAAAACCACTCCGCCACCACCACCGACACTGCCAACCCACAATACGCCCCCTAATTGGCAGACGGTGATGGAGGAGCATTTTGTCCACTGGCCAGATGCACCAATGGGGCAACACGCGTGGCGGGTGCTTGACTGCATCTGGACCGTACCGCTGCGGTGACATTCGTACCGACACAATGGAGTGTATATGCGCTACCCGACAACCCACATCTCGACCCGGATGGCGATTCCCATCTGGGCAATCCAACAACGGAACCTGTTTGCAACGCTTGATCGTGCTGCAGATACGTACATCGAACGCTATGTGCTCGCCGATGGGACACTGCGCTGGCGGAGCCAATGGCCGGGCATGGACGGCTCGGATGACCCCTACGAAGGGTTCATGCAGCTTGCGTTGTTGTATGTCCTCGGTGGGTCAGACCACCTCTATGACGAGGCGCGGCGCATCTGGGACGGCATTACCTGGCAATGGACCGAATACGGCCAAATCGACCGCGAATTCACCAAGTATTATGACTGGATGCATCACGGGGAAGGGTATTTGTTCCTCTACTTCCTCGGCTTGGCGCATCCCAATCAGCGCAAAGACCAACAGCGTGCGCACCGCTTCGCAGCAATGTATACCGGCGATGATCCGCAGGCGCAGAATTTTGACAAAACCCACACGCTCATCCGCTCGCCATTGACCGGCAGCCACGGACCGCGCTTTGTCGCGACCGCCGAGGATTGGATGACCCACCGCGTGGTGCTCGATCACTACCTCGCACCATTCGAAGACGTCGTCGACACCGACTTTGCAACGCGCCGCTGCACCTGGACCAATGACACCGTCTATGCCGATGTCATCGCCAAAATGAATGAGCGCATGAACCGCGGCGACGTGCCGCTCAATCTCAATGCGACCGGCATGGTCACCCATGCCTACATGTACAGCAACGACACTACGCACAAGCAGTGGGTTCTCGATTACCTGGCTGCGTGGGAGGAACGCGCTGCCCGCAACGGCGGTATCATCCCCGACAATGTCGGTCTGGACGACGTGATCGGTCAGTACATGGATGGTAAGTGGTGGGGCGGGTATTATGGCTGGCGCTGGCCGCACGGCTTTTTGACCATCATCGAGCCCATTACTAACGCCTGTATGAATGCGTTGTTGTTGACCGGCGACGAACGCTGGCTGACCTTGGCGCGCCAACAACTCGATGCCAATTGGAGGCTAGGCAAAGACGTCGATGGTATGTGGCACGTGCCCAATCGACACATCGACGCGGGCTGGGATGACTACCGTCCCGCCATGCACAAGTACCCCATCTATCTGTGGTTGGCGTCGCTCGCCGACGAGGACCTCGAGCGCATCACACGCATCCCACGGACCGAGGATTGGAATGCGATCCACATCGGCAAGGGCAAACACTACATCAGCAACACCTTGCCGTGGTTCGAATACATCCAGGGCCGCAACCCCGACTATCCGACACGCATCTTGCAAGCGAATCTCGATTTGGTCGCCAATCAACTCACCAAAATGCACCTGCCCATCGCCGATCCGGCACGCTGGCACAATATCACGGGCATTGACAAATCCGCACTCAACATCGACATGGACGTCGACCCCATCCACGCCTGGCAGGAGCTCACTCCGGTGCTGGTCGAAGGTCTCGTCCAGACGACCCTCGGTGCACCGATGCACATCTCGCACGGGGGCTTGCAGTTCGGTCAAGTACGCTACTACGACGGCGCGCGGCGCCGCCCTGGCCTACCTCCGGGTGTGGCAGCACTCGTCAGCGCCGTTGGACCCACACACGTGACGATTACCCTGGTCAATACCGACCCGACCGAACTGCGTGACGTCGTCGTGCAAGCCGGCGTGTTTGGGGAACATCAGTTCGTCGGCGTCGAGATTGCAGA
>CANJHS010000018.1 GCA_947474225.1 Roseiflexaceae bacterium
CTCCCAGCGACGAGCAAATGGGGCATCCGCTCCATACCTGCGACGACCGGCATACCGGACACGTCTTTGCCCAATGGTAAACGCAGTTTGGCTTTGGAACGCACGAATTCGTCGCTTTCGACGATGTCTCGCAGGGCGACAGTACTAATCGACGAATTAGGGATTTCGATGCCGACGACCGATTTGCCTGGGATGGGGGCCTCGATGCGGATTGAGGGTGCAGCCAATGCAAGGGCAAGGTCTTTGTCGAGCGTGGTTATTTTGTTGACTTTGACACCGATGGCCGGCTGGAGTTCGTACTGGGTCACCGCTGGACCGACGTTGATGTTCACCACCCGCGCTTCGACTTTAAAGCTCGCGAGGGTGTCTTCGATGAGCCGAGATTTGTTGCGATGCTCGTCGTCGTGGACTTCGGCTTCGACCGAATAGCGCAATAAATCAGGTGAGGGGAGTGCCCAGGCACGGTACGAGCTGCCATTTTCGGGAATGTCGAAGCTCGTTTGCACGGCAATACCAGGTATCGAAGTACGCGTGTTGATAGGCACAGGTGGACGAACCGCAGCGTTGGGCGTCGGTTCGGTCTTGTCACTTGCTGCAGGCACGGTTTGCGTACCCGGCGCAGGGAGCACGGTTTTCTTTTGGGATGGAGTCGGTCGGGCAGCGACGGCGCTGTCGAGCGGGCGTTCGAGAATTGCGGCGAGTTCATCGTCGTAGTTCGCTGTTGTTGCTTTGGCTTGCGGGGCACTGCGGCGGACGGGTACTTCGACGCGGCGTCCGGTCGTCGCCGGGAGGCCAGTCGGGCGGGCACCACGAATGCGGAGATATACAGCGACGGCGCTCAGTTTGAGCGTGCCAACGAGTTGCACAACGGTGAAATCAAAGGCAAGCATACCGCCGATGAGCAATCCCAACGCCGTCAACGCGGCTGTCGCAGGTCGGCCGATTCCGGTGCCTATGATGACCGCGAGAAAGTGCCCGACGATACCTCCGCCGATCCCTGAACGGGTATCACCGGCGACGACAAAGAACTCAAGCGATAGGAGGATGCAGAGAATGAATACCGTCATACCCGTGAGTTGCCAGCCGCGACTGTGGTTCGGATTGTTTTGGCCGCGGATGAACATCAACACCCCGACCACCCCCAAAAAGAGTGGCAGAATGAGTGCTCCCCACCCAAAAAAATACTCCATCCACAGCTTCCATGTGCTGCCGACGGTGCCGGCACTGCCGGTCAAATAAAAAATACTTGTCACCCCGGCAACTGCCAGGAGCAACAACGCGGTCAATTCTATGCGATGCTCGGGGCGCAGTGTCGAGGCGACACTCGCTCGTCGACGCCGTGGGGTGCGCTCGGTGCTCGGAATTTTTGCCTTGCTCATGCCAGCTCCGACATTACTACAGACGATACTACGAGAGTACACGAAAAACACTCGCAATGCAACAAGTAGACATAAAATCAATCTAGAAGAGACACCGGTGCGTGTGGGGCTGCATCACGGGGACGAGCAGAACGCAAGTCATGCAGTATCAGTTGGACTTCGATTCGGCCGTTCCACTCATTGCGTTGGGGGTGAAAGACAATGTCGACGGCGGGGATGCGTGTGAAGTTTTGGGCGTGCTCGCCTTCGCCCCATGCTATAGCGGTGATGACGCGACCGGCGAGGTCGAGTTTGAGGCGCAGGTGCTTGTTATCGCTGCCCATTGGTTGGGCTGATATTACCCGACAGTTGCGGGCCAATAGCACGGGCGCGTGGTTGCTGTGCCCACACGGCTCGAGTTGGGTCAGTTCGTTGACCAAATCGAGGGTCACTGCTTCCGCTGAGACTTCACAATCGATGTGGAGTGTACGGACGCCTACTTCGACTTGCTGTGCCTCTGCGTACTCGTTCAGCAGCTGGCGCAGCATGTCGATGTTACTCGATTCAATCGTAAAGCCAGCTGCAGCGGCATGACCACCCATCTTGATGAATGGAGCGCCGCAGCGTCGTAACGCCTCGACCATATTAATCATGCCGCCTGAGCGTGCTGATCCACGAGAATGTGGTTCTCCGCGTTCGATGATGATGGCGGGTCGGGCAAATTGATCAGCAATGCGGGCAGCGGCGAGCCCGACAAGTCCGGCATGTGCGTCTGGATCTGCATGGACGATGATACGGTCGAGGGACGCTGCGTTTGTCTGCTGCAGGGTCAGTGCCGCGGCCACCCGCTCTTGGAGCAGTTTGGTTTGATGTTGGCGTTCGATGTTCGTCTCGTTGAGGTGCTTGGCTTTGGCCTGTGCCTCGAGGAAGTCATCGGTCAGCAGGAGTTCGTATGCCGGCACTGCGTCGTCGAGACGGCCAGCGGCGTTGATGCGTGGCCCGAGTTTAAAGCCGATGTCGTCCGCCTTGAGTGCCGCCGGCGTAATCCCGGCCACCGCGATGAGCGCACGAATGCCCGGTCGTTGACTCTGTGCAAGGACGGTGAGTCCCCGTGCAACCAACGAGCGGTTTTCGCCTTGGAGCGGTCCCAAGTCTGCCACCGTGCCCAGTGCGACCAGGTCGAGCAGGTTGGTCATCTGGTCGTTCGTGAGGGGCATGCCCAGTTGGCCGATTGCTTCGATGAGTTTGTAGGCGATTCCGACGCCGACCAATCCTTTGTCCGGGTAGGGACAGTCAGGGAGTTTGGGGTTGACCACTGCCGTTGCTATAGGCAGCTGTTCGGGTGGCGCATGGTGGTCAGTGATAATCACATCCATTCCCAGTTCACGCGCCAATGCAACCTCTGACACATTGCTAATGCCGCAGTCGACTGTTACGAGGAGTTTCACGCCGCTCTGCGCGAGGCGGTGCATTGCTTCGTGGTTCAGTCCGTATCCTTCGGTCGTGCGATGGGGGATGTAGGGTGCAATATTGGCGCCGAGCTGACGGAACGCATCGCAGATGAGGCTGGTAGCGGTGATACCGTCGGCATCAAAATCGCCATAGACCGCGATAGCCTCTTGTTCGTGGATAGCAGTGATAATCCGTTGCGCAGCAGCGCGCATGTCGTGCATCAGCAGCGCGTCGTGGTGTGGATCGCGGCATGCCAAAAAATCCTGGATGGCAGTTGCGGTACGAAAGCCACGACCGTACAGCAGTCGTGCCATGAATGTGCTGATGTGGGTACTTGTGGCGAGTGCCTCGATGTCTGAGACAGGGGCGATCGGCGCAAGTTCCCAGTGCATATTTTTGAGTGAAAGTCGGATTGCCATCTATTCCTCGCAGTCGCGTCCAATCAGAGTGCTACTGGTACTACCGTCGCACGGGTACGCTGCTGGTCAATGCCGTAACACGACGGCCAAAATAACAACCACGATTGACAGTATCACCAATCCCGCGACGGCGATAGAACGCCAGTCGTAAAACGAACTGTCGGCCGCAACGATGTTGGCATAGCCAATCACGGCAATGGAACGTGTCCGGCCGCCTACGAGATAGGTAATATCCGTCAACGGTGCCGCACGTATTGTCAACTCTGCATCGAGGATGATCCCGTCGTGTGCATGAGCGGTCGTTGCCTGTGTGATGAGGTCTGCCATTGCAGGAATCTGCTGCCAGCGTGCATCATCGAGCCGGACGGCATCGCGAAAGATGACCTGAGCATGCTGATTGAGGAGCCGTGGGTGCGGAGTGGTCGGATCATCTTCGCCGTGGAGCGTATGTGTCGTACGTGACCAGAGAAACATCTGCTCCTCGAGGAGCTCACCGCGTGCGTTGCATCGCCGGCAGGCAATCTTGCCTGATCCTTGACATGGCGTGCAGGAACGTTCCTGGCTCTGAGTCGACACACTGCCATCGCTCGCACGCACCTTGACGGCACGCTCGACGGTTCCGCGCCCTGCACAGTCGGCGCAGAGGAGTTCACCCTGCCCATCGCAGTCTTCGCAGACCACGACGTGTGCTGCACCCGGGATGCGGATAGGCGTTGGTTTGACCGGTACAAAGCGCGCCGATTCGGGGACTATGACATCCCAAATGTCTTGCGGTGCCTCGTCACGCGGCACGTAGCGTGCGGGCAGTGGGCTCCGTTTGGAATGGGGTTCACTCCGGACCTCGGTCGACGATTTGAGCTCAAAAAGGAACACATTGCGACTGACGATACGTAGCGGTTCGCGTTCGACGATGGTCTGTGCGTTGCGGAATCTACTGCTTTTGGCCCAACGCAATACCATGCGCTGCAACGAATCTGACCGGTGCACCGCAAGACCGCGTGCCTGACTGCGCGCCATATATTTGGGGTCAAGTTCGCTACTGAGGAGCGCTTCGAGTGGATTCTCTTGCCATTCAGGCGTGGTGGTCCAGGCGTTCATGGGCAGTTGGTCGTTGGTAGGACGTGGCATCCGCTGTCCTTTTGATCACGTTTTTTCTTACTATAGTATATCGTATGTACGCAACGGATATGCGCGCAGGGCATGAAAATACCATACACACGCAGGCAATGAAGTGCTGACGGGTGTATACGAATTGCGGGCGATACGTCAATCGTTCGAGCTACCCTGCCTGATGTGCGTCAGCGGGTACGTGGGTGCGGCGACGCAACCAGTTCACACGCTTGAGGGGTACTAACTCGCCTCCACTGCCCGTGACCAAAACGATTCGACAAGCACACGCAGCTGGGCGTGCTCGATGCTGGCAAGTTCGGGATCGGCACGCAGGATTATTTTGGCTTCGGCCTGTGCGCGTAACAGCAAGTCGGTGTCGGTCAATTTGGCAATTTTGAGATCTGGAATCCCGCTTTGCCGTGTCCCGAAGAATTCACCCGGACCGCGCAGTTGGAGGTCTTTTTCGGCCAGAATAAAGCCGTCACGCGTCTCTTCCATGGCCTTGAGGCGTTCGCTGGTATTGTCAGTGTCATTGTCGCTGACCAAAATGCAGTAACTCTTGTGGGCACCGCGTCCGACACGACCGCGGAGTTGATGGAGCTGGGCCAACCCGAAGCGTTCCGCCCCTTCGATCAAGACGGTCGTTGCATTCGGGATGTCTATGCCCACTTCGATGACGGATGTGGCAACCAGGATGTCGTATTCATGATTGCGAAAAGAAACCATCACTGCGTCTTTGTCGCGGGCGCTCATCTTGCCGTGAATGAGATTGACGCGGAGGTCAGGGAAGACCTCAGACTGGAGGCGTACGTGCATTTCTTCGGCAGAAGCGACGTCGAGTGTCTCACTTTCTTCGACAAGCGGACAAATGACAAAGATTTGTCTGCCACTTGTGATTTCCTTGCGGATGTGTTTGTATGCACGTTCACGCTCATGGGCACGAATGCGCTTGGTGGATATTGATTGGCGGCCAGGCGGCAATTCGTCGAGCACGGAAGTATCGAGATCTCCGTAAATCGTCATCGTCAGTGTCCGCGGAATGGGCGTAGCGGTCATGACGAGGAGGTGTGGACTGGTGCCTTTGTCTTTGAGTGCTTGGCGTTGTTCGACGCCAAAGCGGTGCTGTTCATCGACGATGGCCAGCCCGAGGCGATGATACAAGACCGATTCGGTAATCAGCGCGTGGGTGCCGATGACGAGGTCTATCTCGCCATTTGCCACCCCTTCGAGGACACGCCGGCGTTCTTTCGTTCCCAGGCTGCCAGTCAGGAGGGCAACGCGTACTCCGTTGGGTCGAGCCGGATCCATACCAAGCAGGAGTTGAATTTCTGAGATGCGGGCTTCGCGCTCCGTGTCGCGGTGCGTAGAAGGCAGTTCACCTACGCGTGGAATCTCGATGTCACCGAGGAGTGCAGTGAGGCCGCGGTAGTGCTGCTCGGCGAGTATTTCGGTTGGGGCCATTAGCGCCGCCTGAAATCCGTTTGCTACGGCTTGTAGCGCTGCTGCAGCGGCGACTGCCGTTTTGCCGCTGCCCACATCACCCTGCAGGAGCCGGGCCATGGGGACGGGGGTACTGATGTCGGCAAAAATCTCACCCAATGCGCGAGTTTGGGCGTTGGTAAGCGCAAACGGCAATTTTGCCAAAAACGCTTGCTGTACTGCATCGTTATACGGGATGGGCAGAGAAAGCTCGTGCTGCAAAATCATTTTGCGCTGTAGGACGCCTAATTGGATAGCCAAAAACTCGTCGAACCCAAGGCGCTCATTGGCGCGTATTTTGTCTTGCTCAGTCTCAGGAAAGTGTTTGAGACGGATTGCCGACTGCAAATCAATCAGCCGTGCGCGGGCACGTACCTCGGCGGGCAGTGGGTCGGCAATCTGTCCGGTATACCCGTCAACGAGCTTTTTGATTATCTCGCGCCCGCCTTTTTCGAGCAGCCCTTCGGTTAATGGATAAATTGGCACCAGGCGTCCCACATGCAATAAGTCTTCTGCGGAATCGCCCTGATAGAACTGCCAGTTGGGGCCAGACATTTGGCGCATGCCGTTGAAGTGCTCGACTTTGCCGCTGACCATGATTGAAGCGCCAATTTTGAGCTGTTTCGCCAGCCATGGTTGGCGAAAGAACGACAGCTTGAGGATACCACTGTCGTCTTCGATTTTGCATTCGAGGCCACTCCCACCGCTGCGCATACTGAACACGCGTGAGTCAATAATCGTGCCCACCACAGAGTACGTCTCGCCCGCCCGCATATCGGCGATTGCCTGCCGGTTGCTGCGATCATCGTGTTTTGTTGGGAAGTGATAGATGACATCACGCACCGTGCGGATACCGAGCCGGCGAAAGGCTTTTGCGTTACTCAATCCGACCCCTGGCACGACTTCCAGTGCAGAACCAAGCGTGACTGGTTTGCTGCCAGCGGGCACGGTCGGTGCTTGTTTTTTGGATTTTGCGGTAGGCCCCGTTTTGTCAGTTGGCTTGGTTATTGCAGGTCGTACCATGTTGGGCTGTGTGAGTGGGATTGGCGGGACGCTGCTGGCCTTGGGCGCAGCTGCGGCGACAGTAGGAGGGGGCTCACTCGGGTTCGCAGATATCGCTGCGTTGTAGAGTGCCAGGAGAGCGCGTAGACTGGCTTCGCCACGTTGCTGGCGAATGTACATGCTCATCACATC
Source organism: Roseiflexaceae bacterium (assembly GCA_947474225.1). GTDB lineage: Bacteria > Chloroflexota > Chloroflexia > Chloroflexales > Roseiflexaceae > UBA965. The sequence goes on from CANJHS010000018.1 coordinate 7,013, forward strand.
ATAGCCACGCAGTGCGTTGACGACGACAGTCAGCGGTGGGTATTGGGCGATGCCAGGGTAATCACACACCCAGTCGTCGATAAAGGCATCGAGGCCGGTTGGCTGTGTGGTATTGATGTAGCCGACGTGTTGTTCGGCGCGTAGTGCGTTGCCGAGCGATTTGATGGCATCTCGGATCAAGAGCGGATCAGGCGATTCCTTCATAGACGGATACTCCCATGGCCCCCGGTCCCAAAATGGCTGCGTTACTCGGATTCATTTGGATGGTGGTCACATCTGCACGTGAAAAAATCGGATCGAGGCGTTCGAGGAACTTCTCGACATCTTCGGCGGCGGTGTTGTAAAGGACGGTCACTGCTTGTACTTTGGGGAAGTCTTCGACGAAGGTTGCCAACCCCTCAATCGCTTTGGTGCGGGTGCGGGTTCGTTCGTAGAGCACTATCTCGCCGTCATCCAGGAGGAGTAACGGTTTGATGCGTTGCAGATTACTGATTGCGCTATTGGCGTATTCGAGGCAGCCGGCTTGTTCGAGGGCGTCGATAGTGTCGACAAAAAAGACGAAATGCGTCTGCCCGACGGTATCTGCGATGAGCCGTTCGACCTCGGTCGGCGATGCCCCGTCTTGGATAGCGCGGGCTGCATGCGTCACAATCGTCCCGAGCCCCGCCGAGAACGATTTGCTGTCAACGACGCGGATTTTGGCTGCGGTTGCCGGTATCCGTGAAGGTAACTGTTGGACGGTGCGGTAGATAGGGGTCAACTGGGTGGCCATATGAATTGAAAATATGTAGTCATGCTGGACCGTCAATTTGCGAAAGACATTGTCGATATCGGTTGTGCTCGGTGGCAGAAAGCGTGGCCGCAACCGTCCATCCGAAATCAACTGGTAGTATTGGTCGTTGCTGAGTTCGGTGCCCACCCGGAAGGCCTGGTCGCCAAATTGGACTTGGGCGGGAATGATGCTAATGTCGAGTTCATGTGCCAACTCGGCCGGAATGTCGGCGGTGCTGTCGGTGACGATTTTGATACGGGGCACGGTGTTCTCCCTGATAGAGGAACGAACCTCAGGCGACGGGTGCGAGGGCCGCGACGTGGACAGTTATAAAGACGGGCCGTTCGAGCCAATTGCTGAGACGGAGGGTGAGCTGCGATTGAATCTGTGTGCGATGGTACGATACGTCAGTGCCACTTGCCAAGGTAACGAGAATCGTTGCATCGGTGATGCTCTGCAATTGTATCCCCTGCCATGCTTCGTCTGCGCTGATACCGATTGCGGGTTGGCCGACTGCGGTCACTGCAGGGAATTGGCGCAAAGAATGGATGAGGACGTTGGCAACCGCGCGGTGCGTTAATGTCAGATAGCCGTGAGTCGTATGTCGCGTTTGCGTGTCTTGGGTATGTATGGTATCATCTTTCATTAGTGTGTCACATGCTAATTGAGTCGGCGAGCCGTCTCCTGAGGAGGAGTTCCCATGGCGAAGTGCCAAATCTGCGATAAGGGATTGACGTTCGGTCGGAATATCCGTCACCAAGCAACCGGTGGTTGGTTCCGTCGTGCCCCTCGCACCAATCGTACCTTCAAGGCAAACATCCAACGTACCACATTGACACTCGAGGGTGGCCTTCAGGTACAGGTCAGCGTCTGCACCAAGTGCTTGCGCACCATGTATCGCTCGCGCTAATCTTTAGTATAGAAGATTGCCTGAGTCAATGCAACGAAACGCTTTCGACATTCGTCGAAAGCGTTTTTCGTTCGTCTCTCTTCCACCTTCATCAGAGGATGAATTGTTCGATGGCGACGGCTACGCCGTCTTCGGCAATGGTAGGCAGAATGTGATTGGCGATGGCTTTCAGCGGTAGGATAGCATTGCCCATGGCCAGTCCGAGGCCTGCCCACTCGACCATCTCGAGGTCGTTTGCTTGGTCGCCGATGGCAACAACAGCATCTCGCGGGATATCGAGTTGCCGGGCGAGTTCAGCCAACGCGACGCCTTTATTGACGCCGAGGGCAGTGAGTTCACCAAACAACGCGTGGGACTGAGTCGTCATCAGGCGATCGCCGACACGTGCATCGAGATCTGCGAGGAGTGGTGCGACCTGTTCGGGTTGCGCGACAAAGAGGACTTTGGTTGGTGCGTTGGCATGTACGACTGCTTGGAAGTCCTGGCAGACGCGCACCTCTGCACCCTCCGGATGGTAACTCAGATAGACGTCGAGCTCAGGTCGTTTGTGCGCAATGTGGAGTACCTCATCGATGTAGGCGACCACAAAAACATCTCGGGCGAGCAAGTAGGCTATCGCCTCGGCAGTGGCTGCGCCGGGCATCGTAACTGCAAAACGGATGTGTGCGTCGCTGGCGTTTTGGATGACTGCACCTTGGTAACATATCAGCGGTGCAGTAATGTCGAGCAGGCGCGCAAAGGGCATAGCTGCTCCGTACATGCGGCCAGTGGCGATCGTCACGATGACCCCTGCCCGCTGGGCTGCTTCGATTGCTTTGCGGACACGCGGACTGACCGATAGGTCATGGTTGACGACCGTGCCGTCGAGATCGAGTGCCAAAAGTCGGTACTGCACATGAGCTCCTTAGTGGCCTAACCATGCTATTGTAACAGTCACATACGCCAAACACCGATGGGGCAAGGAGTTCCGTGAATCGTTTTGCACAGACAACCTTGTGGTACACGCTGGTCGGGCTGTGCGGGCCGTTGGTCGCGTTGGCGTTGACACCGCTCTATACGCATGCAATTGGGGTAGCAGGGTATGGTACTGTTGATGTCCTCTTGTCGCTCTGGCAAGGTGCCTACACCGTAACGCTGTGGGGGATGGCGACAGTCCTCGCTGGCATATATACAGCTACGACGGATGAGGTGCGCCGGCGCTCCGTTGTGGTCAGCGCGTGTACCGCAGTCGTGCTGGTGGCACTGCTGGTCGGCGCAGTTTTGTACGCACTGACGCCCTGGATTGCACATGTGATAAACCGTCCCGATGCGGTGAATGCCGTACCATATCTGATTGCATCGCTCCCGTTTGCAGTGGTCTATACAACCGTGCTGACGGTCTTTCGTTTGCGCAATGATATTCGTCGTGTCGTGATAGCGATGATAGCGCTGGTTGTGATTACTGCGGTCACGCGTGTCATGTTGGTGGTGGTATGGCGCGGTGGTGTGGTGGGGATGATTCAGGCTGCTGCGCTGACGAATCTGATTATGGCAGTGCTGTCTGTTGCGGTAGGCTGGTCGTTTTTTGGGAGCCGTGTCGATGGCACACTCATGCGCACCATCTACCGGACCGGAGTGCCGTTGCTACCGGTCAGCGTGACTAGTTGGGTATTGCTCTATGCCGATCGCTGGTTGCTTGCTCCACGGGTCAGTCAACATGCGCTTGGGCAGTACGCGCTGGCAGTATTGGTCGCTTCTTTGCTTGCATTCGCTATCGAACCCCTCAAAAATGCCTGGCAACCATTGGCACTCCAACCACGCTTTCGTGACGATGATGCGTTCCTCGCCTTGTCTTATCGGCTCTATCTGACAACTGCACTGCTCTTGATGGGGCTTTTGGTGTTGGCCACGCCGCTGCTTTTGTCTATTATTGGCGGTACCGATGCCCTACCTGCTGCGCAATATGTCCTACCATTGATGAGCATGCCGGTGCTGGGCGGAGTACAAATGGTGCTCGGCATACGCGCTGTGCGTGATAGGCGAACCCAGGCGTTTGGGTTGAGCAGTGTGACTGCTGCACTGGTAAACCTCGGCCTGAATATGCTGTTTATCCCACGGTATGGCGTGTTAGCCGCTGCCTGGAGCACCGCCCTGGCAGCGCTCGTAGCAACGCTTGTGTTGGCACTGCGTGAACCGGGTAGCACCAAGGCAATCGTGCCACACAAGGGTGTCGGTAGGGTGTTGCTATGGGTTGGGTTGCTCTCCTGTTGGAGTGTGTTGGGGCCGTCTTGGTGGGTAGGCTGTGGACTGCTCGGAATCACCGTTTGGTCTGTGTGGCACGGTTGGTCAGCGCTCCGCGAATTCCAACACCACACATCAGGCATCGAGCCAGAGTTCGACGACTCGCGCGTGGCCAGCGAGATCGTTATGCACCACAATGCGTCCGGCAGGGAATACACTGAGCAGTAGGGTACACACTGTACTGCATTGTCGTGGGTCTATCTCACAAGCAAAGTAGCCCGGACCACGGAGATGATGTGGCAGGAGCTGCGCCAAGCGACGGTATACCGCGCAACCATCGTCATCACCTCCAAAGAGCGCGAGGTGCGGTTCGTACTGGTGCACGTCCTCGTCGCTGTCATCATCCATCACATAGGGTGGGTTGCTCACAATGAATGTCAATGGGACGAGGGCGGTGCACAGATCGCTACAGAGCAGATGCATGCGTTGGGTCACCGCATGACGATCGCAATTGATTGCGGTGACGGCGAGTGCCGCTGCTGATATATCTCCCGCAATAATCAATGGAGCTGCATCTGCAAGGGCCAGGGTGACCCCAATGCATCCTGAGCCACTGCCGATATCGAGGATGACGTCCGGTGTCAGGATGCGCGCGGCAGCGAGGGCACATGCTACCAAGAGTTCTGTCTCGGGACGAGGAACCAGCACGCGGGCGTCGACAAAAAATGCATGCCCATAAAATTCGCGTTCGTTGCACAGGTACGCGACCGATTCGCCTTGACCACGTCGCGTGATGAGTGCGTGATACCGCAAGGTATCCGTCGTATCAATAGTGTCGTTTGCACGTGCGATGAGTTGTGCGCGGCTCCAGCCTGTGACCAAGCAGAGCAGCAATTCGGCGTCGAGGCGTGCACTCGGGCTGCTTGCCGAGAGAGTAGCCGTCGCATCGCTGAGAATGGTGCGGATAGTCGTCTGTGCTGTCACGGTGTTTGTCTTTGTATGCAAAAAAAGCGCCGGCACGCAAAGTGCCGGCGCGTGGGTGAGATTAAAGGAAAGACAACGGCTCGCCAGTGCTTAATTGATTCGTCGGCATGGTCTTCATTGCACCCATGACTCGATATTTGTGATAGCGCTGGTCGAGGAGCACACTCGTCGGCAAGGCATTGAGAAGGTCGAGGGTCTGCATGATTGCAACACCTGCGTGCCGAATGGTACCATCGCCGTCATTATGTGCGCCGCCATCGGGCTCGGGGATGATGGTGTCTATGATATTCATGTCTTTGAGGTCTTGGGCGGTAATGCGCATAGTCTTGGCTGCGTCTGGTGCTTTGGATGAATCACGCCACAATATGGCGGCACTCGCCTCTGGAGCAGCGACGGAGTAGACCGAGTGTTCGAGCATCAAAATTCGATCGGTGACTCCAATTGCAAGGGCACCGCCTGAACCACCTTCACCAATTACAAGGCTGACAATCGGGGTGCGCAGCTGTGCCATCACCAGGATGTTCTCGGCGATAGCATTCCCCTGACCACGAGATTCTGACTCCATACTGGGGTCGGCGCCTGGGGTGTCAATGAGGCAGATAACGGGGAGGGCAAACTTTTCGGCGTGGTGAAACAAGCGCATCGCCTTGCGGTAGCCTTCTGGTTTGGGCATACCGAAGTTACGGCGCATGTTTTCGCGCGTATCACGACCCTTTTGATGCCCGATTATAACGACTGATTGCCCTTCGATCCGACCGACACCAGCGACAATTGCGGCATCATCAGCGAAACGACGATCGCCGTGGAATTCAAAGAAATCATCGCAGAGTACTCGCACATAGTCGAGGGTGCGTGGGCGCTGGACGTGACGGGATATCTGGACTTTATCCCAGGCGGAGAGTGGCGTCTTCATGCAATGACCTCACACATCAGTGGGTAATGGTGATGCGTCAGCATCACGCATGGTATAGAGTTTGAACAAGCGGCCGAGGGTGCTCCGCAAATCGCCACGCGGCACGACCATGTCGATCATGCCGTGTTCGAGCATAAATTCAGCGCTCTGGAAGTTGGCAGGGAGCTTCTGACGAATGGTCTGTTCGATGACGCGCCGTCCGGCGAAGCCGATGCGGGCACCCGGTTCGGCGATGATGATGTCCGCCACCGAGGCATATGAAGCGAGTACGCCGCCGTAGCAGGGGTCGGTCATCAACGATATATGCGGCATCCCAATGGTACCGAGTCGTGCCAGTGTCAGGTTTACCTTGGGGAGCTGCATCAAGGCAAGAACGCCTTCGTGCATACGCGCCCCACCGGACGCATTGATGGTGAGCAATGGGACACGGCGTTCGTAGGCACGTTCTGCAGCGCGGGCTATTTTTTCGCCAAATACGCTGCCCATAGAGCCACCAATGAAATCGAACTCGGTAACAGTGACCTGCACTGCTTGGCCCATAATACTGGCTTTGCCACTGATCATCGCGTCATAGAGACCGGTTTGCAGTTGGCTGTCGCGGAGCTTCTGGGCGTAATTGTCTTTGGGAGAGACAAAATTCAACGGATCGAGTGGCGCAATATCGCCGTCTTCTTCGCTGAATGATTCGGAGTCGAACAACCCTTGCCACTCGACCGCACTGAGGCGCATGTGGTGGCCGCATTTGCAGACTTTGAGGTTGTCTCGGAGTTGTTTGTGGTACGTCAAATCCCCACACGACGGGCATTTGACCCACATGTTGTCGGGAGTATCTTGGTCGCGCGTCTGCTCACCTGGCGTGAACGCTTTCGGAGCGCGACGAAAGAGTTCTTTCATCGGATCGCCTCACAGTTCAGAGTAGATAACCAATTATACCACAGCGTCCCGGTCGGACTGGGTGGCTATGGTATGATGCGGATTGCAGATTGAAAGAATCGATAGGGAATAGGCATGTACGAAAGCATCTATATTCCGCAGCCGGTCGCTGCTGCAGGCCTGCGCCTGCACGAGTGTACGCCCATCGGCAATCCGCTGGTGACCAAAGAAGACGGCAAGGCGGCAGCAGAGGCGCTTATGAGCGAAGTCAGTGAGCTCGAAGCGTTGATGTATGGTGCAGGCACCCATCGTGTCGTGCTGGTCCTGCAAGGACTCGATGCCAGCGGGAAAGACGGAGTAGTCCGATTTGTGATCGGTCGTGGTGACCCTGTGACTAGCGTGGTGACGTCTTTCAAGATGCCAACCCCGTTGGAGGTGGGGCATGATTTCCTCTGGCGGGTGCATCATGCGGTCCCCGCGCGCGGGATGGTGGGGATTTTCAATCGATCCCACTACGAAGACGTCGTCGCCACACGGGTCCGCGGGACCATTGATTCAGTCACCCAAGAGCGCCGTATCGAACATATACGCGCGTTTGAGTCGCTCCTTGCTGATGACGGTACCATCCTCATAAAGTGCTATCTGCATATTGATGTAGAAGAACAAGCCACACGGCTGATAGCACGTGAACAAGAGTTGATGACGGCGTGGAAGCTTGCACCTGATGATTGGCATGACCGTGACTTGTTTGCGTCGTATCTGGATGTCTATTCGCAGGTGATGGTGCAGACGAGTACGGGGAGTGCTCCCTGGTATGTTGTGCCAGCGAATCGGAAGTGGTATCGCAATTTGGTGATTGCAGGATTACTCCGACAGCATATGCAGCCCTTGCGTGCGGGGTGGGTATCGACATTGGAACATATGCAGACAGAGCGACTCGCAGCAATACAGGTCGTGCGAAAACAGAGTGAATCAGGAGAGCCACGATGATACAAGGGAGTCTGGCACAAGGACTGTATGACGCAGGAATTCGTTGGCAGCCTGCCAATGGCGACTGGTTTTGCCTCGATACGAGTGATGTTGACCCATGGTTGATTGCCCCGGGCGCAATCGAACTTGGGTTGCACGACGGTGCCACGGTGTTGATGTTCCATGGCGCGAGTGAGTGGGCGATGGATGCGGTACATGCCATTGATGCGACATGGCTCCCCTCCGAGGCACAGACACGTCGTCTTTTGATGGAACATGCAGGAGCTAACGCAGTGGTGACCTTGGAGTCTCGCAGCGAAGGTGTACGCTGTCGAATTCAACAGGGGGATTGGTTGTACGAGTCGTCTGCCACACAGGCAGTCGATGCATATGCGAGTGTCTTGTTGGCGATTTTGAACGGCGAGCGTGAAATTTAATCGCCGTGGGCATCGAGCAAGCGGACGGCATTGGTAATCAAACGCGCGCTTTGCTCGACGATTGCAGGTGTTATTGCGTCGGTGGTGTCTTTTGCTGAGCCTTGCAGTGGGACTCTACCATTGTGGTCGAGGCAAGCGACAGAGATAGCACGGCGTTTTGCTTGGGTAAGCGGCCGGACGAGGGGAATGAAGTTCGCCACGCGCGGCTCGGCGCGGACCCCCCTGGTTGCTTCGGTAAAAACATCCACAAGGGTGTCGTCGGCACTGCGGGAGCGTTCGTTGACATCATGCAGCAGATAACTCAGAGTCCCACGGCCTAAGCCTTCAAGCCCAATAAAAAATGTTGCTCGTGCGTCAAAAGGGTATTTTTTGACCAGGTGAGTCAAACCGGCCCCCGTTGTCCCACCACCCAACCCCACTGCCCATAATTCGGTGTGATTCAGTCGTCCTAAATCATCAACGGCGGCGAGCATTGCTGCAATTGAACTAGCATAACTGACGGCGCCAGCCGAAAAGGGCTGGGAACGGACCCACAATTCGGCACTGGCAGCCAATAACAAATACAACGCAGGGACAATCAACAAAAGCGTTCGTACCTCGACCGGTAATGGCAATGGTGCGATGTATTCGAGAGAGAGCATGGTCAACAGCGCCAGTGTAGCGGCAACCTGTGCCTCACGACTCCCTATCGGATCACGAGGTTGGTGGGTATCGAGCGGCACGAGTAATACCACCCGGCGCGTGGCCGGGCCATGTGATGCGTTCGTTGCGATGACGTTTTGACTCTCGCTCGCAGCTCGTCTGAAGTAGCGGCTAAAGGTATTGGTAAGGAGGATTGCGACGACGAAGGTCGTGACTGCAATTGTCAAAGCATAGAGTCTGTTGTAATTCCAGATGCCAATGGAGACACTAGCGAGCAACGCAATTATCAGCCCGTCGTTTCCAGCCGAAGCATGAGTGAGAAACGGATCCGTCCAGACTTGCAAACCTGATCTGCGTAATCGGCTGGCGACATATGCTGCAGTCTGCGCTTCGGCAATGGATGTAACGGGGCGTGCACCGATTTCATCAGCGATTTTGTGTACGGCTTCTATCGGGTCTTCGCGACGACGCAACACCGGGAGCGGAAACTCCACGGTGTTGAGCGGTAGGGTTGAATAGTCTGGTTCGTATGTCATGTAGCCCTAGAACGGCTATTCAGCAGGATCGACGCCGTAGCGCCAGCGATAATAGTGACGTCCGACGTTGCCTTGTTCGATTTGCCACCCTGCTGGATTGTTTGGTACATAGGTCAGCACGCGTCGTTCGAACGGCTGTACAAGAACTATCTGCGCAATGCCATTGATGCTCGTTGTGGTCCAGTATGCCTCACTGAGCGGGTAGCCCATGGTGGCAACCCAATTGTCCATCAAAGCACCCTGTTGACTACGGCCGTTGACATAGATGACGTCAGCGCTGTTGAGATACGCATAAAAGACCTGCGGGATATTATGGCCGGTCGTTGCAGAATAGTAGCCGAACCGCGCAGCAGTGACTCCTGTGGAATCAAACGGTGTGACGTTGCCATTGCGATCAATACGCATATCTGCGTATGCACCGACGCGATTGGCTGCGCGATTCCCTGTGACAGCGGCGAAGCTCGCGTAGGTAGGTGCAGTGAGATCACTGGTGTCACCGGTGATACTTACGTCTGACGGTTCGCGGTCGATGAATTCTGCATTGCCTACTTGCATCTGGCCACTGATGAGTTCACGAACGAGCAGTCCGCTCGTAACGAACCAGGTGCTTTGCGGGGAGGCAGCGGGGTTGTTGACCTCCATTCGGCCTTTGTCGAAGTACTGTACTTGGCGCATTCCGCCTGCGATTTGGAGATATGCTTCACTGCGGGCCATCAAGCCAGTAGGTCCCCACAGCCAGCTACGTTTGGCCTGCTGGCGGACAACGGGGCGATCGCTACGCGCCCAGAGATATTCGAAGGCCCGGTTCACAAAGGTCTTGAGCGGACCATTAATGAGTTCAGTCGTCGGCTGAAAGCTCGCACGTTCGTAATTGGTACTACTGTCTCCGAATGGCGTCTCGGTTGGCGTCGGATCTAGTCCGTCAATCCCACTTTTGGGGGTTATGGTTGGTTGGAAGAAGCCGTCAACCGGCGTAGATGTCGGCATGGTTTCAACAATGCGGCCTGCACAGTCCTGGGCGCCGGCAGGACAGACGGTGTTGCCGAGGTTGTACTGAAAGAACGGATTGCCAAGGTCGCCGATGTTTTTGATTTGAATAAAATAGAAGCCATCGACGAGTGGATTAAAGACAATTTTAGAGTCGAATGACGTTGTGTCTTTGTTGTCGTTCTGGTCGATAAACGTATATGCGTCGCGGTCAAACAGGGTCATGATGGTATCAGTACCTTGCGCGGTGGTCGATGAACTGCTGTTTAAATTTGCAGTGGTGTCTGTCGCAAGAACGTAGGTATTCCCTGCTTTTGCGAAAAATCGAACCCAATCGGCGTCTCCATTGGGGCAGAGGCGATGATCGGTTTGTACCTGGTTCGAGAAAATAAGACTGGCTTGTTCTGGTAAACCGTCGGGTTCGTAGAGGTCGGTGCAGAGCCCGCTGGTGTCAGGTGCATTGCCTCCCTCGAAGCGGTGTCCATCCCCGCCCGTATACGAAAGATTTTTCAGAGTGAAGGTGTAGATGCCATAGTTGGCATTTGTTGCTTCGTATACACGTGCAACATAAATACCATCCATGGGAGCGCGGAATTGTTTGATGTATGGGTCAAGGGTTGAACTGTTGGGATTTTGTAATTCGTAGGAATCGTCACTCGTAACGAGCAACGCATGATTGGGGTCGTACAGTTCCATCACCAAATCGAGGGACCCACTGGCAAGTTTCGCTTCGTTGGTGTTGAACGCCAATGAGCCCGAGTCGGAGATGATAATGTCATAAACTTTACCTCGGGTCATCGGCAACGCATAATAGTTCATCGAACCAACCGTGCAGAGCTTTTGGATAATAGGTAAATCCTGCTGAACCGTGTAATAGTTGGTATATGTTTGTGCACCAGATGTACAGTTTGTTGGCAAGATGGGGGCTGTTATTGGGGTCGGCGTCGAGGTTGGCTCAGAGGTAGGCGATGGAGTTGCCGTGGCTGGTTGGGCACCAAGATAGAAGAAGAAATTCACCGATGCGCTGTCACCGGTAATGGTTGCCTTTATCGCAGTACAGGTATTCTGCGAGACACTGCTGTTAGCGATTATTTGTATGGGGAAGATTTTGGTCGCGCCTGGTGAGATATCAGTCGCCGAAAACCCTTTGTTGTAGCTGGCGACGCCCGTACATCTACCCGTCAGAGTCAAATCGACGGCGTTCAGAGTAACTGTGCTGCTGTTGTTGGTGACTCTGGCATAGACTGTGAGAATTTGACCAGCGCTCAGAACCGCATCGTTGTTGTAAGTGCTCCCGGTGGAGTCACCGACTTGGATAATTGCCGCACTGCCTGCATATGCTGCGGAAGGGATTTGGATTAGGTACGAGGCGAGTAGCACTATCACAACTGTCACGAACGTGATCAGGCGAGGCGTGGTGCGTGTAGACATGTGCGTGTCCCTTGCTTGAGGCGCAACGATGGTAAGTCAGAATACGATACTATAAGAATTAGTATATCATACGTGCACATGATTGAAGCCCGATATTTTGCTTGTAAAGGGAATCCGAATGGTCGCTGGACTCGATGTATTATGGCGCCTCTTTATGGTGTTCACCCGCGTTGCGTTGTTGTCCTGGGGTGGCGGTCCTGCCTCGATGGCATTGATGCAACGCATGTCTGTGGCAGAAGGCTGGAGTACCGCGCCGGAATTTGCCGATGCACTGGCTGTTGGTAATGCGCTCCCAGGACCGATTGCACCGCAAGTTGCAGCATATATCGGCTATCGTGTTGCCGGATTGTCCGGTGCGCTGGCAGCAGTGTTGGGTACGGTAGGACCAACCACAATTTTGATGCTGGTTATGATTGTGGCGTTCTTCCAGATAAAAGATTCCCCCGTCGTGACCGGTATGCTCAAAGCCGTACGCCCAGTGGTGGTCGGGTTGCTCTTGTGGACAACCTATGACATTGGACGCTCGGTCTTTTGGAAGCAGGGAATGGTAATCGGTGATCTATGGACACGGTGGGATGGATTGATTATTGCCGTGGTAACTTTCGCAATCCTGACATTCTCCAAAGTAAACCCTGCTTACCTTGTCCTCGGCTCGGCGGTATTGGGCTGGCTTGTCTATACGCGTCGCTGAACGTGCGACAGCGTACCGGCGCTTGTAGTGAGCGGATAGAACCAACGTGATATCACAATCCCCCCCCCACGTACATACTGAACCTCCTGCTGATGCACGAAATCCCTGGTGGCTGCAAGACGGCCCAGTGATACCCCGCTGGCATTGGATGGTGGTAACTGTCGTTGCACTATTCTGTACCATCGCAATGACCTGGCCGGTTGCATTGCACCTCGGCGAAGGTGTACTGACGACGAAAGAACGAACCGAGAATCCAGACCTTGGTCAGAATGTCTGGAATGTCTGGCACTTCGTCGCAACCTGGAACCGCAGTGATGTCTTGTGGTCGCGTGTGGTAGCTGCACCATTGGCAGTCAATATGGTGACGCAGTCGTACGGGCTCACTAATCTTGTTGTCACATTGCCTATAGCGTTGCTGGCCGGCCCAGTTGTGGCAGCAAATTGTATTGTATTACTCGGTTTTTGGGCAAGAATTGTGCTCATGACGGTGTTAGTGGTCCGGGTGACACGCGCGCTGCCGTTAGCGTTTGTTGTAGCGTGTGTATTTGTGTTGACACCGGCTCACCTGAAAAATATCGAGTGGGCAGCCGACGAAAATGCTGCGTTGCAATGGATTGTGCTTGTGCATATCAGCGCAGTGTGGTGGTTGAAGTCCCCAAACACGCGTCGCAGTGTGACACTCGCGTTGGTCATGACTGTTGTTTCGCTGTCGAGTGGATATTTTGGATTATTTGGGATGGTATATGTTGGTTTGCTTACGGTGGCCTTGCTCTGGTCACAACAGGCCAATACACGCCGTGTTGCAACGATTGCAGCATGGTTTGGCACTGTAGGTTTGCTATGGGCTGGTGTGATGGCAGTGTTGAGCAGTGATATGACCAATCCATTGATACGTTCTGGCGTGCGTTGGGAATCGACGCAGTTCGCACTCGGTGGAGGTGATGGGTTGCGCGACTGGGTAATGCGCCAAACGGTATGGTTGCACGTCGTGTCGGTAGCTGATTTGGTTACCCCTATGGCCAATCATCCATTGTGGGGGTTGATTCCCGCAATAAAATCAGTCTCGTACCCTTCCGAAATGGGTGGGTACCTTGGGATTGTGTGCCTCGCGGTGGTGCTCTGGACGTGTGTTCGCCAACGCGAAGTGCGCCTGCTGACGCTGGTTGCGCTGGTGTGCGTCGTATTGGCAGGTGGGCTTGAGCTCAAACTATGGTATGACCAGCCATTTGCCGCGATACCGGGATTGTTTTGGGTGCTGGACTTCGTCGGCGTGTTTCGAAATGCATCACGACTTGGGCTGTTCCTGGTGTATGCATGGGTACCATTGTTGTTGGTGGTGAGTTATGGGTTGGCACATATCGATCGTCGCTGGCAACAATGGGCGCTGTGCGCGGCAATGTTGGTGGATTTTGCACCGCCACACTGGGTTATTGTACCGATGCATACGAGCAGTCTTGCAGCACACATTCCCAATGATGGGTCGGCAGGTGCGGTGTTGACCTTGCCGGTACAAAAGAACGCGCAACAACCGTTGATTGATCAACTTTGTCACCAAAGACCTATCGTCGCGGGGTATTTGGCACGCACACCTGCCTACCCGGTATCCTGGCAGCAGTTCACTATCTCGCGTGATCCACAGCGTCTCCTGTTACCGCTGGATGGTGTGACTGCGCTGCAAAATATGGGGATTCGGTATGTTCTGGCACAGGATCAATCCTCCCGTGCTGCGTTGGACCACATGGTGGGTGAAGGCGTGGAGCGAACAGTAGCGTCACCGTCTGGCGCAGTATATGCAATCCCAGATGGCAGCGTGCCGTTAATCATTGCCGGCACGGGTTGGTGGGATGAAGAATCATCGGCTGGGCGGGTGTGTCGCTGGTCGACCGGTGATGCAGAGTTGGTTGTCCTGTCGGCACTGCCGCGGCGCATCCAGCTGGTCGTGCAGGCCTCGAGCCTGGCGCCGACTGTGTTGACATGGCAGTTGGATGGTGTGCCTGTCGGATCACTTTCGATTGCAGCACAACCGGCACAAACGACCCGCGTCCTGTCGCAGCTGGTGCCCGCGGGCAGGAGCATACTTCGTATCCACGCACCTACCGTGCTCGATGCCCACGGGCGCGCAGTAGCAGTGGCCTTTACGCAGCTTACATACGCAGCGCACAACCGGTGAGTGGAACCTCAGGAGACCCTACGCCATTCCCCTTTCCAGGGCAGTATTGCTCCGCCGAGTCGCAATAGCGTGTGGCTCAGCTGTTTTGACCAATAGCGAATATCCCTCGGAATCGCTGGAGTATGTGCTGTTTCCCCTTGCTGAATGGAATCGAGAAGACGACGATGGAAAGCTCCAAGCATCCAATTCAACACTGGTGGGACATCATGGTTCCGCGGCGCAGTTGGCGCTTGTGGGGGCTGGTTTGTTGTGGATATGTGTTGCTTGCACTGGTATGGACATGGCCGCTGGCGCTGCACTTTGGCAACAACGCCATTCAAGGAGTCGCGGCGGTGCCAGAGACGCCAGTCGATATTGCCCAAAACACATGGAATATCTGGCAGTTCCGCTTGCATTGGGCTGATGGCAGCTGGCCGCTCAGTACGGAGCGAATCTTTTATCCGCTGCGCATCAATCTGACCTATCAGACTTTTGGTTTGCCGAATCTGCTGGTTGCTGCGCCGATAGCAGCCGTGTTCGGCGAGATGACTGCGATGAATGTGTTGGTAGTGCTTGGCTTTGTGCTGGGTGCGTTGGGGATGTATGCACTCTTGCTGGCATATGGGGTGGATGAACGGCTTGCATTCGGCGTCGGCTGGTTGTTTGTCGCGACGCCAGCCCATTTGTCGGTAGTACAGACTTCAGGGATAGAACGGGCATTGCTTGGCTGGTTACTAGTTGTCCATTGGGCCATTGCGCGATTGGTGCGCCAGCCAAACTGGCACAGTGCTCTCTGGCTGGCTATGGTACTCGTTGTCGTCTCACTCAACAGCGGGTACTACGGTTTGTATGGTTTGGTCTATTGTGCGGTGATGGCAGCATTGGCGTTCAGTGACCGCACGGTGCGGTTGCGGTGGCTGCGGGTAACAGGCTGGGCAGGGGTAAGTGTCGCGGTTTGGGGCGTCGTCATGGTGACGCTGATGAGTTGGCCAAGTAGTGGCTATCTCGGTCAGCGCGATCTGCCTGGGGTGTCGATTCTGTCGCAGTCCATCACGCTCGAAGATTGGTACCAGCGCCAAACCGATCCCATCCATGTGTTGTCGCTGCTCAATATGATAAAGCCGCCGAGTGCGCATGGTGTGTGGCGATTGCTCGGTGCGCCGATTACCTACCCGCATCCGGGAATCGGTGGTTACCTGGGAATCGGTGTCATTGTGTTGGTGTTTCTTGCCGTATGGCGCGAGCGGCGTACATGGGCGCTGTTTGCCGCTGCAGGTGTGCTGATATGGCTTGCGTGCGGGCCGGAGGTGCGCCTGTGGGAAGGACAGACTGACGGGTCGGTGCCGGGCTTGTATGGACTCCTCAATCTCGTATCGGTCTACAAAAACGCCACCCGGCCGGGAATGTTTTTGTTCTATGCATGGATTCCTTTAGGGATGTTGGTGACGGTGGGGCTGCAACACATTGCGGTGCGGCACCGTGGTTGGGCAATGGTGGTGATGGTGCTGTTGTGTATTGATTTTCTGCCACCGGCATGGGGAATGGTGCAGATGAAGCCTAGTCTGGTGGTGCCGCGCATTCCCAAAAACGAACCAGCAGGGTCGGTGCTCGAGGTGCCGGCGCGGATGGACGTAGGTCAAGGGTTGGTTGACCAAATGTGTCATGGGCGGCCGATTGCGGCGGGCTACTTGGCGCGTGTCCCGGACTTCTATGTTACCCCGATGCATGGGGTGGTCGTTCCTGCTGATGCAACCACGGATGTCATTCCTACCCTGCCGTTGCGAGAGATGGGCAACTTGGGGATTCGATACTTGGTGGTACATAGCGATGCGCCGTATTTTGTGTTTGATAATTTGACCAAATGGCATGTACCGCTGTTGGCGAAGGTGCAGCGCGAGCAGGTCTTTCGGGTGCCGCCGCCTGACGAAGCAGCCCTGGTAGCAGACGACAACTGGTGGGACAGTGAAGACAACGGTGTGCAGCGATGGCGCTGGTCACAAGGCGAATCACGATTGATTGTGTTGTCGGACCGTGCCAAAATCATCCGTATCGCTATGACTATGAGTAGTATTGATGCGATTACTGCACACTGGCGACTCAATGGAACGGATGTCTATGCAACAGTCGTCCCTGCGCAACCACAGATGCTGCGTCGGATTGTGTCGTTGCCGATTGGAGCAGGGGTGAATTACCTCGACGTACGCAGTCCGACGACGACTGATCCCCATGGTCGCGCTGTGGGGGTTGCGTTTACCCGCCTAGAGATTGTCGGGAGCAATCCGGTAGCAGGCAGTGTGCCCGCTGCAGTGCCAGCGACAGATCAGGATACGCCATTGTGTCGATAAAAAACACCCCGTGCTGCGTCGCAGTACGGGGTGAGTGCAGGGTGCCTAGGCATCGCCCAGGGTCTTGTGGTAATCATCGGTCAGTTGTGTCATTAATTGTGCCCGTTTGTCGTACAGACGCTTGAGTGGCCGCGAGGGAGTAGATTCAAGGGCATAGGCAGTTAAAATCGGCATCACAACGGTGCTGTCGACATAACAGACAATGGAATCGGGGAGCTGATCGGGGTCGATTTTGCCCCAGGTCATCGCTTCACTCGGTGTGGCGCCAGACAAGCCGCCGGTGTCTGGGCGTGCATCGGTGAACTGGATGAAGTAGTCGTGGCCCTTTTCGGCGATACCCATGATTTCTTGGAGTTGTGGTTCGGTCTGCAAGATGAAGTTTTTTGGGGAGCCGCCACCAAAAATCATTACTCCACTTTTGCCACCGTGTTTCTTGGCGTCGTATACGATGGACGTCGTTTCGTTGACATCCGCCTCGACATCGAAGCGTAATTTATTACCGGTGAGGGCCATAGCGGCGACGTTCATACCGATCGTCGAGTCACCGGGGCTTGATGTATAGATGGGCACGCCTGCTTCGTATGCTGCGGTCAAGACCGAAACGTACGATGTGCCAATCGCTTTTTCGCGGGCTTGGGTATAGCGGCCGAGCCGGTAGTGGAGCTCGGCGGTAGACATGGGCTTTTGGAATTCGGGCTCGGCGATGCAGCGACGTAGGAATGCATCGGATTCGAGCAAGACATTTTGGTCAAAGAGGATGTCGTAGATGCGGATGATGTTGTTTTCACGCAGCTGAATATCGTCGGTATAGGGGCTGCCACCAAAGAGTTCAAAGCCCAGTGATCGGTGCATGTCGTGATAAACGTTGGCGCCGGTACTGACGATCCAGTCGATTAGGCCAGCGCGGATCAGTGGTACGACGGATGCAGTGCCCAACCCAGTCGGTGTGAGTGCACCTGACAACGTAACGCCTATGGTGACATCAGGAGCACTCATTTTGCGGGCATAGAGTTGGCAGGCTTCACGGAGGCGACCCCCATTGTATGAATAGAAGTGGTTGTCGACGAGTGCTTTGACACTTAACCCTGCAGTAATTGGGGTTGGATCCAATTTGACGCCGTATGCCATGGGGGTGACTCCTCACAAATAGGTTGCCAAATTGTACAACATGCAGGTTCAATTGTACCATGCAGGCTCAATTGCGGGTATTTCCACGTCCGAAAATCGCTGTGGTATACTCTATGTTCGTAGCGTCCCTACCCTCTATAGCGAGAATACAATGAACCAGCTCGTCTCTGTGACGTGGCACGATAATGCCGTGCATGTGCTCGACCAACGCCTGTTGCCGCACCAAGAAGTCGTCAATGCGTACACCACGGTGGCTGGCGTTGCGGATTCGATTCGTACGATGCAGGTACGCGGCGCTCCTGCGATCGGTTGTACCGCAGCCTATGGAATGGCGTTGGTCGCAGTTACCAGCACTGCCAAAACCGCAACTGAAGTGCTACCGGCGCTCTTTGATGCCCAGCGGGTGCTCGACGCGTCGCGACCAACTGCCGTCAACTTGTTTTGGGCGACTGGGCGCATGATGGCGCACGCACAACGCAACGTGGAGGTGCCTGTCGCTGCATTCCGTAGTCTGATGCTCGCCGAAGCACATGCTATATTCGCCGAAGACCTCGCCATGTGTCAAGCGATTGGGCGTCATGGCGAGCCGCTCATCCCGGCCCGTGGCAGAGTGTTGACACACTGCAATGCTGGTGGCTTGGCGACCGCTGGGTACGGCACCGCATTGGGGCCGATCTACCGCGCGCATGAACTGGGCCGTGCTATCCATGTGTATGTCGACGAGACGCGGCCATATCTCCAAGGTGCTCGGCTGACTGCCTTCGAGCTCCAACGTGGTGGTGTCCCATTGACGCTGATAACCGACAATATGGCAGCATACTTTATGGGAAAAGGCCTCGTCGACTGCATCATCGTCGGCGCAGACCGGATTGCGGCAAATGGTGACGTCGCGAACAAAATCGGCACCTACGGGTTGGCAGTCCTCGCACATGCGCACTCCATCCCTATGTATGTGGCAGCGCCGACGTCGACCATTGATGCGCGTATCAGCGATGGCAGCATGATACCCATCGAAGAACGATCATCCGATGAGGTGACCACCATCCAGGGAGTCCGTATTGCTCCTGCAGGAGTCATTGCAGCGCATCCGGCATTCGATGTCACACCAGCAAAATACATCACGGCAATTATTTGCGAGAAAGGTGTAATCCGTGCACCATATGGCGCAGGATTGGCGGAAGTGTGCTGAGTCCGACGTGCCACTGCTTTGGGGGCGTGCGTGGAGAGTCGATGCAGGGATAAATAACCGCGAGTTTGGGATGCCCCGACGCAGCATTTCACTACGGGTTCACCATGGACGCTGTCTCTGCTGCCTACGCAGATGATAGCAGTGTCGCGGACAAGGTTGTCTATGCGATAATGGGACGGTTTTTGCATGCGGTGTGATCCCAAGGAACGCTGGCGTGCGGAAGGTTCTGCCCCGATTCCTTTTCACGAGCTCGTGCACAACACGAGGCAGAAACGGTCATTGTTACACGTGTGCGGGTACATCAGCCATTGATGCCTACCTCGCTTGAATCAAGAATCACTCACGTAAGAAGGAGAACGCAATGCGCGTTGTAGTAACCGGCTCATTGGCGTACGACTACATCATGAATTTCCCCGGGCTATTCAAAGACCACATTTTGCCAGACCGCGTGCATATGCTTTCGGTGAGCTTCTTGGTAGATTCGATGAAGCGGATGCGTGGCGGTGTTGCCGGCAATATCGCCTATTCATTGGCGTTGTTGGGGGGGCAGCCGTTGGTGGTGGCATCTGCTGGCCAAGACTTTGGCGAATACCGCACATGGATGAACAGTTGCGGCGTGGATGCGAGTGGGATCCATGAGGTCGTCGGGGAATTCACGGCATCGTGCTTCATCAACACTGACCAGGCAAACAATCAACTCGTCGCGTTCTACACCGGAGCAATGGCACGTTCACGTGATTTGAGTTTGTTGGGATTTGATTTGACGAATGAAGATTTGGTCGTCATCTCGCCCACCGATCCCGAAGCAATGGCGAGATATGTCAGTGAATGTCGCCAAATGGGGGTGCCATTTTTGTTTGATCCGGGCAAACAGACGCCACGTTTGACGGCAGAGCAGATTATGGATGGCCTCAATGGGGCGTATGCGCTGATTGGGAACGACTATGAGTTTGCCATGATGGCACAATTGACCGGCAAAAGCGAACAAGAATTAATTGAATGCGTACCGTTGACCGTGATGACCCGCGGAGACAAAGGGTCGGTCGTATCTGATTCCCGCAGCGGTGTTCGGATCGAGACAACCATCGACGTCGCACCGGTCGATGCGGTACGTGACCCAACGGGAGCCGGCGACGCATACCTGGCTGGGTTCGTATTTGGGATGTCGCACGCACTCCCCGCCGCTACCTGCGGCAAGATCGCATCATTGGCAGGGGCGTTTGCCATTGAGCATCACGGCTGTCAAGAACACCGCTACACGCCGAGC
Source organism: Roseiflexaceae bacterium (assembly GCA_947474225.1). Lineage (GTDB taxonomy): Bacteria > Chloroflexota > Chloroflexia > Chloroflexales > Roseiflexaceae > UBA965. Next base: position 27,456 of record CANJHS010000018.1, read on the forward strand.
GAGTTCTACGCACGCTATGTCGGGTCGTTCGGCGCTGATGATGCCGTTCGCCGTGCGTTGAAGGCCTAGCGGTGCGCTGGGGAATCGTCGGCGCAGGGCGTATCGCCAAAAAAGTCGGTACAGCCATGCACACAGCACCCGGACATCGCATCACCGCGGTCTGTGCCCGACGGCACGACGCTGCTGCACTGCTTGCTACAGAATTTGCCGCACATGCATTCGACGACCTCGCTGTGATGCTTGCTGCAGATATCTGTGATGCCGTATATATTGCGTTGCCGAATCACCTGCATGCCGCAGCTGCGCTCCAAGCGATTGCATCAGGACGTCATGTATTGGTCGAAAAGCCCCTCGCCACCAGCGCTGCAGAAGTAGCTGAGCTGATTGCGGCAGCACAGTCTGCTGGGGTCGTGCTGAGGGAAGGGATGATGTACCAACATCACCCACAAACCATACAGACGCAGGCGTTGCTCGCTTCTGGAGCAATAGGGCAGATACGGGAATTGCACGTCGCCTTTGGCTACCGTCAAGATAATCCACGTGATATTCGCATGACAGAGCAGGTTGGTGGTGGTGCAATAGCCGATTTAGGATGCTATGCGGTCCATTACACCCGGCTGCTCACGGCTGCTGCCGTCACTCAGGTTGCTGGCACGGGAACGTGGGGTGGGAATCAGGTTGATGTCAGGGCGAGTGCACTCTGTACACTCGAAAATGATAGCACCGCGACATTTAACGTGAGTTTTATGGGCGGTTTCTACCAAAATGCCCGCATTATCGGGTATGATGGTGTGATAGAGATTGAACGTCCATTCACAATCTTCCCAGATCGTGGTTCGACGATTCGTCTCTGGCGTGGCGCCCACTTTGCGCAACTCGAAGAGATTGCCATCGCGCCATCCAACCATTTTGTGGAACAGGCCGTGGCATTTGCCCACGCCGTGGCCGCGAATGTCGCACAGCGGAACAAGACAACGTTGTCGGATTCGTACGCTAATGCGCAGGTCATTGACACGTGGCGACGTTCACTCAAGAGCGGTCTACGTGAGCATATCGGGTAATAGTAACGTTGTAAGGAGTAGGAATTCAATGAGCAAAGAGTACGACATCAAAGACATTAGCCTTGCCGACCAGGGACGCAAGCGCATGATCTGGGCAGAAAACGAAATGCCCGTCTTGCGCCAAATCCGCGAGCGCTTCGCCAGAGAGAAGCCGTTCGCCGGCATGCGTGTGTCTGCATGTCTGCACGTCACCGCAGAAACTGCCAATCTCATGGCTACGTTGGCAGCGGGCGGTGCTGACGTCGTGTTGGCAGCGTCGAATCCATTGTCGACCCAAGACGACATTGCTGCGACCCTTGTCAAGCACGAAGAAATTCCCGTCTATGCCATCAAGGGCGAAGACAACGCGACATACTACAAGCATCTCGAGGCAGCACTCGCACACAACCCACACGTCACCCAAGACGACGGTGCGGACTTGGTGTCGGGCATCCTCAAGACCCGCCGTGATTTGATTCCTACCATGTTGGGAAGCACCGAAGAAACCACCACGGGAGTGATTCGTCTGCGCGCAATGGCCGCTGATGGTGTGTTGCCCTTCCCCGTTATCGCCGTCAATGACAGCGACACCAAGCATTTGTTTGACAACCGCTACGGCACCGGTCAGAGCACCCTCGACGGTATCATCCGTGCGACCAATGTGCTGTTGGCTGGCAAAACCTTCGTGGTCGCTGGCTATGGCTACTGCTCACGCGGTATTGCCGAGCGCGCCCGCGGCATGGGGTCGTGGGTTATTGTGACCGAAGTCGATCCGGTCAAAGCACTCGAAGCTGCTATGGACGGATTCCGTGTCATGCCGATGGAAGAAGCCGTTGCCCAGGCTGACTTCGTTGTGACTGCCACTGGCAACAAGCATGTCTTGAGCGCCAAAGATTTCGCCGTGATGAAGGATGGCTGTATCATCTCGAACAGTGGTCACTTCAACGTCGAGATCAACATCGACGACCTTGATGCAATCACTGTCGAAAAGCGCCAACCACGTCCGTTTGTCGACCAGTACATCACTAAGGACGGCCGGCGCATCAATCTGTTGGGCGAAGGTCGCTTGATCAACTTGGCAGCCGCCGAAGGTCACCCAAGCGCCGTGATGGATATGTCGTTCGCCAATCAGGCATTGGCCACCGAGTTCTTGCTCAAGAACAAAGGCAAGTTGTCGGCAGCCGTGCACGCACTGCCAAAGGCCGTCGATGCCGAGATTGCCGCGCTGAAGTTGCGCGCCATGGGTATCAAATACGACTTGCTCAGCAACCAACAGGTGAAGTACCTCGGTTCCTGGGAAGAGGGCACCTAATTCGTTGATAGGCGCAGCGTCACCTATGTTTGACGCTGCATCTGTATAGACGAATCTTGTGTAGTAAAGGAAAAGCATGTCAACATCATTTATGAATTCGAAGTCACTGCTCTTTACTTCTGAGTCAGTGACCGAAGGCCACCCTGATAAATTGTGCGATCAGGTATCCGACGCGGTACTCGACGCATTCCTTGCTATTGACCCACGGGCACGTGTTGCCTGTGAAACTGCAACGACCACCGGTTTGGTGGTTGTCATGGGTGAAGTGACCGTCAATGGCTATGTCGACGTACAGGATTTGGTCCGCAAGACCGTCCGTGAAATCGGCTACACCGATGGGAAGTTCTACTTCGACGCAGAGTCCTGCGGTGTCATTGTGGCAATCCACGGTCAATCACCTGACATCGCAATGGGTGTCGACAAAGCCCTCGAAGTCCGCGACGGCGAAATGTCCGACGCAGAAGTCGACGCTGTCGGTGCCGGTGACCAGGGTATGATGATCGGCTTCGCCTGCAACGAAACGCCGGAACTCATGCCGCTGACCATCGCCTTGTCGCATCGTTTGACCCGCGAATTGGCCGTTGCGCGCAAGAGCGGCTTGATGCCGTTCCTCGGACCAGACGGCAAGAGCCAGGTCACCGTTGAATACGAATACGGCAAACCAAAGCGCATCAACACCGTCGTGTTGAGTACGCAGCACACTGCCGATATTTCGCAGGGCGACCTGCGTGAGAACGTGCAGGAGCGCATTTTGTCCAAGGTTTTGCCGGCCCATTTGATGGATCGTCAGCCTACCGTCCACATCAATCCAACCGGCCAGTTCATCGTCGGTGGTCCGCATGGTGATGCAGGTCTGACTGGCCGCAAAATCATCGTCGACACCTACGGCGGCGTGGCCCGTCATGGCGGCGGCGCGTTCTCGGGCAAGGACCCGACAAAAGTCGACCGTAGCGCAGCATATGCAGCACGCTACGTTGCCAAGAATATCGTTGCAGCCGGCATTGCAGACCGCTTCGAAGTCCAGTTGTCGTACGCTATTGGTGTGGCACATCCCGTTTCTATTTCGATTGAGACCTATGGCACCCACAAAATCGACGAAGCCAAGATTTCGAAGTTGATTGCAGAATACTTCGACCTGCGCCCAGGTGCGATTATCCGCGACCTCAAGCTTCGTCGGCCAATCTATCGGCAGACCGCTGCCTACGGCCACTTTGGCCGGACGGACATCGATTTGCCATGGGAAGCAACCGACAAGGCAGACGCTTTGCGCCGCGCCGCTGGTCTGTAGTTCCAAATTCCCAATGCCACACCTTGCGCTCCTGCGCAGGGTGTGGTTTTTTGTGGAATGCATGCCATTGCGTAGGTGCCACATAATTTCGGGTTACACACAAGCAACGTTTGCCCCGCTTCTTTGGAGATGCAGCGAATGTCTGATGAAATTCTGTATAGCAGTTAAATGCAGTGTCGACTGTGTGCCCTGCGGCTCTGCGTGGACGTGGCAACAATTGAGACAGCATAAGCGAGTACCCATATTGAGAGGTAGCGATGGAATATCGAACATTGGAAGGTGTATCGATCACAGACATCCATGATGCGTTTGTGGATGCGTTTGGGTCGTACGAAGTGCCCATGTCTCTCTCGGTTGCTGAGCTTTCGGCAATATTGGACTCACGGGATGTTTCACTTCAGCTTTCAGTCGGGTGCTTCGATACCGATGCACTGGTCGGATTTGTGTTGGTGGGTGTGCGTGATGGCGCACGCGGACGTGTCACATACGATGCGGCGACCGGTGTCAGACAGGGGCACCAGAGCAAGGGAATAGGCAGTGGGATGTTGCATGCCCTGTGGGCACAGCTCCGCGCTGCTGGTGCAGTGTCGTTCCAGCTCGAGGTACTCGAAAACAACAGCGCCGCACAGACACTCTATGAGCGGCATGGATGTACGATAACCCGTCGATTTGTGTGTGTTCGTACAGGACGAAATCCCGACCACCGTTTGCCTGAGGGATGGGTGGTGCGCACAGAGCTCCCCGAAGGAATCGATGAAGCGATGTACAACGGATACGTTCCGAGTTGGCAACAGGCAATTGCTTCAACCCGGGGTGCCCACATCGTCGTGCGTACCGAAGGGTCTGTCCCGGTGGCGTACGGCATCATCCAGTCCACAAGTGGCAGTGTGATGCAGCTTGGGATTCATCCTGACTGGCGTTCCACGATACCCGTTGCGGAAGTCGTTCAGGCAGTTGCATCACAGACCCGCGCTGAACTGTTGCGGTTTGTGAATGTCGAAGCTGGATCGTGGATGGCAGACGAGTTGACAGAGCTACGTTGGGAGGTATTTCTATATCAGTATGAGATGGTGAAACAGCTCTAGGTAGCGATTTTCGTGTGCACACTAACGGCCCCTGTATTGCAGTGCTAATTCTTTCTTTTCTCACGAATACGGTCTGTTACATGGGTCGGGTATGCTGCGAAGTCGAAATCGCATCAGGCGTTGCCTTCTGTGCTTTCATCTAACGAAGTTACCACGCAGCATAATCGCACCGAGCTACGATACTGCTACTGACTAACTGATATTTGGTACACTAGAAAAGGATTGTTTGTTGAGGAGAATCAGCATGGAACGTGCCAACGCATTTGATTTTATTGGGCCAAAAACACTCGTCGGCCCCGAACTGAAGGTCGGCGACAAAGCGCCTGCGTTCGTTGTGCTCGGTCAAGATCTCAAGGATGTCGACAGTGTCACGCTGGCCGGCAAACCCATGCTCATCAGCGTCATCCCGTCGGTCGACACCGGGGTGTGTGACCTGCAGACCAAGCGATTCAATGACGAGGCCGGCCGCTTGGGCGACAAAATCGCCTTCGTGACCGTCTCAGCAGACTTGCCGTTCGCACTGCGCCGCTATTGTGGTGCCAACGAAATCAAGAATCTCCTCGTCGTCAGTGACCACCGCTCGATGACCTTCGGTGCTGCCTATGGTACATACATCAAAGAAGTCCGCCTCGAGTCACGGGCTGTCTTTGTCACCGATGCCAAAGGCGTGTTGCGCTACGTCGAATACGTCCCCACCGCCGGTCAGCATCCCAACTACGACGCAGCATTGGCTGTACTTGCCACGTTGGTCTAGTCCGATTCGGTACATTCACCGCCAGTGGCCATGTGCCGCTGGCGGTTTTGTATGGTCGGGCATAGGGACCGGTTATAATACTTTGTATAACACCCCACAAGAATGGAGACCCAATGCCGCTCAGTCATGTTTGGCCGATGTCTGCTGGTATAGGTACCAACGGGCACTTGTTCGTCTCGGGATTCGATGTCGTGTCGTTAGCTGCAGAATACGACACTCCGTTGTATATCTATGATGAACCCACGATTCGCATCATGTGCAAAGCCTATGTCGACGCCTGCAATACCTGTGGTGCTACAGATGCCATCGTTCACTACGCCGGCAAGGCCTTGCTCAATACTGCCATTGCACAACTCATCCACGAAGAAGGACTTGCATTGGATGTCGTATCGGGCGGCGAGCTCGCCCTTGCACTCCATGCTGGGATCCCTGCTTCACATATTCACATGCATGGCAATGCGAAAACGCCCCGCGAGTTAGACGAGGCACTGGCCGCCGGGATTGGTGCAATTGTGGTCGACAACTTCGACGAATTGAAACTGCTCATTAGCAAGACAAACCTACGCAAGGTTCCTTTTTCCATCCAAATCCGCGTCACCCCTGACATCGCAGTCGATACCCATCAGCATATCCAGACCGGTCATCACGCGTCGAAATTTGGCTTTCCTCTCGAATCACTCAACCAGGTGGGCGAATTATTACGCAACGCACCTGGTCTGCGCCTGACCGCGGTCCATGCCCACCTCGGTTCGCAGATATTTGACCCAGCCACACATATCGCTGCAGTCGCCGTGTTGGTGGACCATATTGCCTACCTGCGCAATCAATACGGCCTCAAAATCGACGCCCTCAATATCGGCGGTGGCCTTGCGGTTGCCTATACCAATGAACAAAAAGCACCCAATATTACTGTTGCAGTTGCTGCTATCTGGCAGGCAATAACCGAGGCGTGCGCGCGTACTGGGCTGGCACCGCTGCGGCTCGAGCTCGAGCCTGGCCGTTCTATTGTGGGCCGCGCAGGAATCGCGGTCTATCGCGTGGTCGGCTCCAAAACCATCGCCGACATGCCACGCTGGGTGCACGTCGACGGCGGGATGGCAGACAACATCCGGCCTGCACTCTACGGTGCTACATACACTGCGGTGGTGGCCAATCGGGTAAATGCCGCACCCGAGGAAGTGGTCAATGTGGCGGGAAGGTATTGCGAGTCGGGCGATGTCCTCCTGCATGATACGTTATTGGCTACGCCACAGGTGGGTGACATCATCGCGCTGGCGGTCTCGGGTGCCTATACGCTCAGCATGGCGAGCAACTACAACATGGTGCCACGGCCGACCGCGCTGTTGGTGCGACCGGGGACGATCCACGTGATGCGCCGCCGTGAATCATATGCCGATTTGTGGCGTCACGACGGATAACGGCACTCCAATCTGCGGTACCATACGAACGTACAACCGTGAATGTGAGGGACGCGATGACGAACCAACCCGGCTCAGCGATGTGGACGTGTGCAGCCTGCGGCGCAATGGCCAGTACCCTTGATAGCAATTGTCCCAATTGCCGCGCTGCCCGTGGGACTACGCCACTTGTCAGCGCGGTGCAGCAATCGGCGGTAGGACCCACCACAGTGCCCCTTTCGGCGGTAGCAGTAGGGAGTGCTGCTGGAGTGTTCCGGCGATTGGGTCGATATATGGTTGAGGCACCGCGTATCAAAGCCGGTGACAAGCAGCCCTCGCGCGGTGTGGCCATTGCACTGGCTTTTTTTCTCGGCTTTTGCGGTGCACAGTATTTCTATATGGGGCGGCGAATTCTGGCCGTCTTGAGTGTTGCCTTTTGTTGGACAGGGTATCCTGCCATGATGGGCTTCCTCGAAGCAATGCGTATGCTCTTTATGACCGATAATGAATTCCGGCAGGCGTGTGCCTGAGTCCACAACGAATCACCCGCGTGCGTTGCCTCTTGCATCGCACGCGGGTTTTTGTGTGTTCTAGGGGAGGTGAAAGACTTCCGTCAGCGTCAGCAACGATGTGTCGGCCGCGCCGTTGTCGAGCTGGACAAAGAAGTCGGCCATTTCGGCCTGCCAGCGTGCGTTGACTTCTTCTGTTTGCATCCCTGCCACCGCGGCTGCGAAGTCTGCACATTCGACGTAGCCCACCAACAACCCGTCATCTTTGAGGAACAATGAATAATTTTGCCAGCCATGGCGTGACAACGCTGCCAACATATCTGGCCACACTTCAGCATGGCGGCGCTTGTATTCCGTCAATCGGTCGGCTTTGACCTGGAGCAAAAAACATACTCGTTGCATAATTCTTCCTCTGAGATGATGCTCCAATCCTAGCATGAATATCTGATAGTCAAGCTTCCGCTTCCGCAAGCAGGTGGATGAATTTTGTGCTATATTTCTGACCAAAGATACGCAATCTACACTGACGAGAAGCACAAAGTATGCAAACCATGAGCGATGTGCAACCAGCACCTGCTGATTCTGCCGAAGTGCAGTTGTTGGCGCATATCCGCCGTGCTGGGCGTGGCAGTGTCTGGTGTGCAGAGCGGTTCGGCACGGAACTGCCGCGCAACAGCATCGATCAAGCACTTGTGCGATTGACCCACAAAGGCATCTTGGTGCGCATCGCCCACGGAGTCTACTACTATCCTACGATGCACCCACTCTCGGGGCAACAACAACCAATGCTCGCTGATGTCCTGCAGATGCTTGCTGATGTTGGTGTCGGCCCGCTGATACCCACTGGGGCAACAGCGGCGGCACTATTTGGGCTGTGCGATGCTGTTCCGACGGTGGTTCAGTATGGTGGTGTCGGAGTGTCGCGGACCATTGCTACGTCACACTGGACATTGTATGTTCGTCCCATTGCCACCCGTGCCATAGAAGGCCTCCATCCGCTGACCGCAATGCTCATCCAAGCTATGCGGCATATCGGTCAAGCGCAATGGACTGATGCGCATGTGCAATTGGTGCGTCGCACTATTCTTAAAGCCTCGTATGAGCGAATAGTGGAGCAGTCTGTGTTGGCCCCTGCTTGGATGCGCGCCTCAATGAGAAATTTATTCAAGGCGCACCAAGATATCGAATAATCTGTGGTGCGGATCGATTACTGAAGAATATGGCAAATGCGCGAGTGAGGTGATGATTATCATAGGTGAATGGCACACCTTCAGGGGTAAATAGCGGGCAGATATTTTTTTCACATAATGTTGCAAACTTATCGACAAACAAATATCCAGTTGCTGCTGCTGTAGCGGTGAGTGCTTCGTTCACGAATGGATCTATCGTCATGAATTTTCGGAGTATTGGCTCGTCTTGGCCGTACATCTGGAAGGCGTCATCAAATGAGAGAGCGGAGCGGTAATAGTTCCCCAAAATAACCACTTTGTCGACCCGATTCGTTTTAAGGAATGCCAAATACGTATTGCTTTCATCAATACTATTGGGATTCAACATTTTGCTGTAGATAATATAGTCAAATTGCCGTAAGAAGTCAGCATTGAAGCGGAGATTCGTCGGGTCAGTGCAGCGTCCGTCATTTTTCATATCTGCGTTCGTCCGACAGCCGTTTGTGTCAAGCACAAAAAAGTAGTCTTTGGGGTAGATGGTGCGTATGATATTCCATCCATCTACGACATGACTGTTACCAATGACGAGTGCATTACGACGCCCTTTTTGTAGCCTGCAGATTGCTCTCGAATCGATTTTACAATCCTTACTGAGTCCTTGCAGTCGCTTCGCAAGCCAGTTAGGGTACGTTTTGTTGAAAATAGGGAATTGATGTATCCACGACCGAGTGGGCATCCCACGCGAGAGCATCAGTCCAGCGCCGACAGCGCTCATCAGCACCATGCTTGTTACCGTCAGTACTGTGAATTGTCGTCGGTCTGCGCTTGGTCGGCGAAGTGGGACTTCAACCAAAATGTGTAAAAGATAGGCAGCCAAAAATGCAAAAATAATTAAGCAAAGCTGCTCGATTGGTGCGATGGGTTCGTTTGGTAGGTATAGATGGTACGAAATCGCTCATACAGCAGGATAATCGGCCAATGTGTCAAATACAACGCATAGCTAATCGTCCCAATCCAGACGATAACCCGGTTCCCCAATATCCACGCACTGATACGCGAATCCTTCCCCCAGATCATCAAACCCGCTCCAAAACAGGGTAACAATGCAGCTACTCCTGGGAAGGAAGTGTCATTGGAATACCGCAGCACACTATAGGCGACACACGCCAATCCGAGCAGAACTGCGCTGTTATGGTAGCGCTTGAGACGGTTTGTATGTCCTTCAGGGATGGCGTGGAGGAGTGCTCCCATCGCAAACTCAAATATTCGAAAAGGCATCAGATAGAATGCAGCATCGCTATCTTTGATGACCATCCACTGTGATGCAATCAGACTGCACAGCGCAATAGCTGCAATTCCTGAAAAAACGTACCGTTGCCTGCGCAACAAAACGGCCAAAAGCAATAGCCAAACAAGATAGAATTGTTCTTCGACCGATAAAGACCACGACTGTAATAACGGTTTGACGGAAGCATCGGTATCAAAATATCCGCTCGTCAAATAAAAACCAATGTTCGAAATCGAAGCGAGTGCCATCCACGCACTTTGTCCATATGCCGCTAAGAGTGTGGGCGAATATAACCAGCAGACTACTATGGTCGTAACACATACTGTCGCAATCAACGCTGGGGCAATACGCTTAAGTCTGCGAATTAAAACGAACGGAATGAGATACGACCACTACGTGCATGCTCTGCGAACAATATCCCACTAATCAAATAACCACTTATAACCAAGAATACATCCACACCAACAAACCCACCTGATACCTGAGGTATTCCCAGGTGAAAAAACAGCACGCTTAATACTGCTATCGCGCGCATCCCATCTATGTCGGGTCTATACCCAATCTGACGTTGCCCAGTGTTGTCGTGCATATTTGTATTCCGTTCTTTCAATACACCAGACGTAGAGACACAGCTTAGCGTTTGACATTATTCCTCGCCAAAATCGGGAAGAATGATGTCATTTTATGAAAGGGACTCTGTCAGCAATGATCCGCTGACCAGGGGGCATAACAAATAAAACCAAATCTATCTTAACACCCAAATTTGGTAACCGATGTACGGTGAAGAGAATCAAGTGAAAGAATATGCACCCGAAAGAGGATGATGCCATGTGTCTGCCGGAATACAAGATATGCGATCAGCTGAGCGCGTCGTGCATATAGCTCATTATTTGCACCAAAAAATCGAATCGGAACAGTAGGCAGGTTCACGCTTTCCATTCAATGGGTAGCATCGTGCAATAATGGCCATGTGTTCTAGCGTGATGGTCATACCAATGCCACGATTGCAATCCTCGTTATACCGAACACAACATTCTCCGAGGGCACGATATGGTGTATGTGACGCAGATAAAATGAACGAAAATCAATGTCCTGAGTAGTAGCGTATGCATTGGCAAGATTCGCGTAATCAGATAGCCGATGATTACAGAAAACCTCCCCGACATCCCCCCGCCGAAGCCCGGGAATGCCGAGGTTATAGAAAAATACTGACAGAACTGCTGTTGTGCGCAGGCGCAGTCATGGCGTTGATACTGAGGTGGGCTTGGCGGCGACCGCCTTGGCAATGAAGCGCTCAATTAATGGGATGTTCGATTCGAGCGAGTACTCAGCTTGAGCCCGCGCCACTGCACCATCCGAAAGACGATACCACACCGCCTCATCGCGGTATGCGGTGATGATATGGCGAGCGAGATCGACCGCACTGTCACCACGCAGCATCTCAGTACCATGTGTCAACGACATTCCTTCAAAGGCAACCGTTGTCCCGACAACGGGTATCCCGTTGCACATCGACATCGTGACTTTTCCCTTCACACCTGCACCGTAGCGCAGTGGGGCGAGGGTGAGTTTGACGGTGTCGAGCATCGGTGTTAAATCTTCGACGAAGCCATGGATGCGCACCGATGGCGCTGCCAATTGAGTAATTTCTGGGGTGATGTTCGAACCGACGACATGCAGCACCAAATCAGGGATTTCGCGTAGCACCAACGGCCAGACATCATGCACAAAAAACAGCATCCCGTCGACATTCGGCGGATGGCGGAATCCTCCCACAAACAAGACATCTGCGCGCTCATGATATCCACGCGTGCGGCCGGGCACATCGTAAATGATTGGCGACACTTCGACATCCAACTGCGGTATGGTGGTGTTGATTTCGTCTCGTTCATAATTGCTGTGCACACAGATGAGAGTCGACTGTGCCATCACGGCGTATTCTTCGTATTTCGTCTTGAAGCTCCCCAATATGTCGGTCATTGACCCCGTTAGCACCGCCTGACGTAGGTCGCGGAGGTGATGCAAATCAGCTGGGATAAACAATCTGGGGAAGTCGATTGCCAGCATGTCGAGGATATCGTAGACTCGGCGGGCCCGGTCGTAGCGGTGAAAAACGCCGAACGCAAAGGGTTGAACAGGATGTGAGAAAAAGCCCTTGAGATCTTCTTCATAGGGACGTCGCGGACAGTACACACCCAGCGCCTCGAGCCGCTTCGTGTATTTTGAGACTCCGATGAAATTATCTACGGGCAAAAAAGTTACATGATACCCTAGGCGGCGGAACATGCGCATCCAGCTGTCGGCCACTTGAGACCCTGCGTCTTGGTCTGGTGTTGGATAGCTCGCATCCGCAAAAAACGTATGGCCAGCGTACCAGTATACAGCAGCGACAGCTGGGGTGTCGCCGTATGGCCGCCGAGTTCGCAATTGCTCTTGCCACTTCTCAGCAAACAGTTGCTGATTACGCATCTGATAGGATTTCACGCCGGAACGGACGTCTCGACCAGAAGAGACCCCTTCGAAGTGGACAATTTTGGATGCAGGTTGATAAATGACGTCGTATCCCGCTGCGCGTACGGCCATCCCGAGATCCGTGTCCTCGTAATATGCAGGTTTGAACGCTTCAGGGAACATCCCAACGGTTGCAAACAATGACGCGCGTATCATAATCGATGCGCCAGAGCAGTAATCGACCGAACGTGCGTAGGTATATTCCGGCAGCATCGGATACTCCCCACGGCCATAGTTCCAGCCTTCACCGTTTTGCCAGACAATACCGCCCGCCTCTTGGAGCAACCCATCAGGGTAGAGGAGCTGAGAACCCACCAATCCTACATTGGGTATCTGGCCAAACGTGTCGAAGAGCGCATCGAGCCATTGTGGCAACACATAGACGTCGTTATTAAGGAACAACAAATATTCCCCGCGTGCCAGTGCTGCTCCCTGATTACAGGCAGCGATGAACCCTTGGTTGGTGGCTTGGGTGTGGATACGGATTGGGGCGAGATCTGCAAAAAATTGTGCTGTTTCGTCGGTCGACAAATCGTCAATCACCACAATTTCAAATGGTGTGCGTGGGTCGCTCAGCAGTATCGACTCAATCGCATTGATTGTATACGTCAACTGATTGTATACCGGTATGATCACAGTGACTCGTGGTGATCCCGGATTGAGTGCATCGCAATGCGCAATCTTGTCCCGTAGCGATGCCTGCTGGGCGCTGCGTTGCGACGTTGTCTGTGGCAATCCGGCATGGGTCGCAAAATATTGGAACTCACGCGATACATCATACGGGAATGGCATGTCTGACAGCATATTTAGCATTTCGTCGGCATGCGGGTAATGGCGAAATCCACCTTTGATGTAATCTTGGGCTGGATCGGCTTGTTTGGCGAGGTGTGTCGTTCGTGCCCAGTAATTGCCGAGATTCATGACGACACTCGGATCCCGACGTTCCCGATACCCTGCCTTCATATAGTGTGCGAGTGGATTGATCCCCGTACTCGCCACATCTTGATTTTGCTGCAAATACCAACGCGAGTGAAACACATAGCTCGTCACTCCGGAGCCATGCCAGACACCCGCGATGTAGTGACATAACGTGTTTTGCGTTGCTTCTGTCGGGAGCATGTTGTAGCGGCGATAGATGGCAGGGTCAAACAGTGGATTGGGGCAGAGATTATGTGCGTCACCAATAGTCAGGTAATGGAAGAACAGATTGGAATGCGTCGCGATGGTCTGTTGCGTCAACTGTTCGCGATAAAACTCCACATCAAACAATTGCGGATAACGGGCAATTGCCCGCACTTCGGCAGGAATGAAGTTTGTATTGAGGATTCGGTGGAAAATAATGCTGAGCATCCGTATGACAAAAGGACCGAGTGCACCCAATCCAACGTATAGCATCGCAAAGAAGCGGAGATTCGGGTGGCTCGTCGATGATTGATGTGGGAACGCATCGATGTCGGTCACGGGTAACGATGCGCGCAGGCTGTGCAATGCATAGTTTGCGTGCGTGGCACGATATGTCGATGCAATCGGAATGAGTCTCTCTGTTCTGGGTGAACCACCGTAGTTACGCACACTCGGTAACAGCACGCTCCATTTTTCAGCGAACAGCGCATGATTGCGCTCTTGGTATATTTTGACGCGAGCCTCGACATCCCGATCTGATGATACCCCTTCAAAGTGAACTACTTTAGAACCCGGTTGGTAGATGACATCATACCCTGCTGCCCGCACGGTCATGCCCAAATCTGCATCCACGTAGGAGGCGGGGTTGAATGCCTCAGAAAACATACCGACGCGCTCGAACAGCGTTTTTTGCATCATGATCGAGGCGCCTGAGCAGTAGTTTACCGACCGGGCATGCGCGTATGTCGGCAGCATTGGGTATTCCCCACGGCCATAGTTCCAGACAACTCCGTTTTGCTCGACGATACCGCCGGCTGATTGCAACAATCCATCAGGATAGAGAAGTTGCGAGCCAACCAGACCCACATTAGGCAATTGACCAAATGTGTCGACCATTGCATCTAGCCACTGTGGGAGGACATAGACATCATTGTGGAGGAACAAAATATACGTACCCCGAGCAAGGATTGCACCCTGATTGCAGGCAGCGATGTAGCCTTGATCGGTCTTTTGTGTATGGATGCGTATAGGAGCGAGGTCAACAAAAAACTGTGCCGTTTCATCAGTTGATTGATCATCCACGATCACTATTTCAAACGGGGTGCGTGTTTCACTCTGCAGTATCGATTCGATTGCATTAATCGTATAGGTCAACTTGTTGTACGCGGGAATAATCACCGTGACGATGGGACTGTTGTTTTGGATTGCCGTGCAGCCTGCAATCATTCGTGACAGAGAAACTTGCTGGTCCCGCCGCTGTTCCGTCGTCTGCGGCAAAACAGCATGGGTTGAAAAATGCTGAAATTCACGTGACACATCATACGGGAAGGGTATTTCTGAAAGGATGTTAAGCTTCTCGTCGGTGTGGGGATAGAATCGGAATCCCCCCAACATATAGTGTTGTGCTGGATCTTCACTTTTGGAGAGTTGGGGCGTGCATGTCCAGTAATTACCTAAATCCATTACAACACTCGGATTACGATGTTCACGATAACCGTCCTTGAGGTAATGCGCTAACGGATTGATACCGGCTTTTACGACATCTTCATTTTGCTCCATGTACCAGCGTGAATGAAACATGTAACAGGTCACACCAGAGCCATGCCATACCCCTTCAATATAATGTACAAGAGTATTCTGCGTTGCTTCACTCGGCAGCATGTTAGAGCGCCGGTATAGAGATGGGTTGAACAACGGATTAGGACATATGTTGTGCACGTCGCCGATGGTCAGGTAATGATACAACGCGTCGCCCGGCATCGGTTGCTGCGCATCACGAAGCTGTTGCAGATAAAATGTACGGTCGAACAGCACCGGATAACGTGCTAATGCAACCAATTCTGCAGGGATAATCGATTGCTTCAAAAAGCGATGCAAGATCAACGCCAACATCCGTATCACGAATGGTCCGGCAATCCCTAGTCTGCTGTATAGGGTGCTGAACACTCTGAGCGTGCGTGAGACCGAGGTGCGTCGCAGTGGGAACGCGCCGAGGTCGGCTACGGGGAGGGTCGAACGTATGCTATGCAACGAATATGCGGCACTCCGTGGGTCGAATGTGGCAACGATAGGGATTATCCCGTGTTGCTGCGACTGCGGGTCCGTGTTTGGAAGTGACTGCTGATTCATGCAAATCTCTTTCGGGTAAACGCGAGTGATTAATCATTGCGATGTGTGTCGGAACTACGTCGCACTGTATGTCGCATTATTTGTTCCCACAGGCGTAGCAAAGGACGAATCGGCGAAAGCAGATGTTCTTGCGAAGCCACCACGGTTCGTAACCACACTACTTCGGCTTCGTACGCTGCATGCGTCGCTCGCCGCCAATCACATTCTGCGAGGGCAGATGCAATCTCTTGGGTAAGGTCGTCTATCCTGATTTTTTGGGTTATGCGAACGCGATCCAGCAATTCTATTTCCTCTTTCTGACGTTGCTGGATAATCTGGAAACGATGCATCAGGTCGGTATGAGAAACTTTGAGCGTTTCGCGTTCATTGGCAATCTCCTGAGCTATCTTGTTGATTTCGGCCATTTCACGACGAAGGGTGGCGATTATCTGATTTCTCTCTTCGATTGCGCGAAAGTGACGATAATGCACGGCGAAAGAACGATTTGCTTCGTAGAGGCCGTCTTGCTCAAGCACCTCTTGCACGTGCTCACGGAGCGCATCAAAGTGAGCACGCACACCAGCATCATCGAGCGGTTGTTCAAACAACGCATACGCTTCGAGTGCAAGGTCAATCAACGAAAGCGCACGTAACTCGTCGGTAAGCTCCAGGATGGTATGGTGGCGTTGTTCGCGATTGACAAAGCCGTCGATTTGCATGCCGAGTGGTTCGTTCGTACCCGGAATGTTGGCGCCGGTCAAGGCAGCAACCGAGACGTAAGCCGTACGCCAATCGCTTATGAATGTGCCAAACCCCACTGCACAGCGGCGCTCTGCTCGTGAGTAATACTCTGCGGACAGCATACAGCACAACCATAATGCCAAGCCGCTATTGAGGGGCATTTCATCACGTGCAGCGAGCGATTTGGCGACTTCGACGGGGTGACGATAAGGTAAAAGGACAATGCACGTGTGGTTTCGCCGGCGCACTTCATCTATCCAAAGTGGCAATGTGTAACACACTCGAGGGTCTTTCAAGACGGTCAGTGGGTTGTGTCCAAACGAGATATCTGCATATGCTGCGATACGTTGGTGAGTGTCGCTGGCAATGGCATCGAATCTGGTCGATTCGGGCAGGCGAAGGTCACACCAATCACTCCCTAATTCGGCTATGATTTGAATATTGAGCGCCACAAAGTCTGCAGGTTCCCAGTGTCCCGTAGCGTTATGGTTCGTGTTCATGTCTAATTCGCCAGGAATGTCATACCCCAGCAGGTTCATCACACGTGAGAGGGCAGATGTGCCACTTCGATGCATCCCGGCGATAATCCCGATGGTCGACATCCTGAACTCCCTCGTACAATCAAGTTGAAATTAAGTTTAGCATAAGAAAAGTTAATTGGAGTATGCCCGACATGGATTAATCTGGCAGTATTGACCACATTGACTGATGATTCAACAGCTCTTCCAGAAAATGGCAGACGAATCAGGTATAATTCGCCATACGCAAACTTTGGCGCTTCAGCGGAGTATTGAATAATGACACGCAAAGTAATCATCCATTATCATCTGTTCAAAAATGCTGGTTCGACAATCGATCATATCTTTGAACGTGAATGTGTAGGGCGCTTCGGTCAAATCGAAGGCGAACATCCATGGTCTGTACTCGGCGATTCCGAAATGACTACATACCTTGAACAAAATCCAGATATTGAGTATGTAACGAGTCATCAAGCGACGCTCTATACTATCGTTCCAGACCATATGCAGGTATTCCCCATCTTTTTTCTTCGGCACCCGATTGACCGCGCCCATTCGGTCTACAATTACGAAAAGCTCCAGACAGGCAGTACAAGCCATGGGTCACGAATGGCCAAGCAACTCGATTTTGATGGGTACGTGCAATGGCGTCTGACCCCGGAGGGAGGCGCGGTCATTCGTAATTTTCAGGCACGGTGTGTATCGGGTCGGCGCAATCCAGAGCGTGCACGAACCATGAATGATCAGCAGATGCAAGAAAGTTCGTTGCAAAAGATTGCGGCTATGGAATTTTTTGGTATTGTGGAGCGCTTTGATGAATCAATTACATTGATGCAACGCTACCTTGAGGGATTCCGCTCCGGGATGAATTATCAGTACGAACGCGTAAATAGTTCTGTAGTGCGTGCGCGTACCATCGAGGAACGATTGGCACTGATTCATAGTCAATTGAGCGCCGATACATACGACTTACTGATCCGCCATAATCAAATCGATCTGGCAATCTACGAAGCCGCAGTCAAACGCTTTGACATGCTTGTGCGTAAATAGAAAATACTGACCTCTTGCCCCATTGAGGTTAGGCGTTACGGGTCATGACGATATCGAGCGTGGACGTAACAAGCGCACGCCACCGACTCGGGATGACCGTTGTTGCGTCCAGTTGGGTCAGAATTGCCGGTCCGGAGATAACATCACCACAATAGAGCTCTGCACGTGCATACAGCGCAGTTGATACCGGCGTCGCTGTGTCATTGGGGTATGACATGACCCACGCGCTGGGATGGAGATCTTTGGTACGCACTTCTATTTTTGGAGTGGGGATTGGAATGGAGTCGTTGGCGACGCGATGGCTCAGCAGAGTGACTTCGATGAGTCGTTCACGCATGACATGGCCGTAGCGGCGCAGATGCAGTGCATGAAATCGTTCAGCCACCGCATCTAGATCCGTGGCATCGCACGTCGCATTTTGACAGAGCGGCACATCGAGATCATACACTTGCCCTTTGTAGCGCACCCCCAACAAGACGTCGTGGCTGAATTGTTCGGGGTCTTCGCCATCGTTACGGAGTGCATCTGCGAGCTCATGGGTGGTTTCTCTGAGGAGTGCCCGCACGGTTTCTACATGCAAAGCAGACAATACCCCAAGCACTGGCCGCGTCGCGCTCCGGGTGACTGCAGCGGTAGCCATTCCGAGTGCCGACAATACCCCGGGGAAGCGCGGGATGATGACGCGGTCCATACCTAATTCGTCAGCAAGATGAGCGGCATGTAACGGCCCGGCACCGCCGAACGCTACTAACGCAAAATCCTTTGGGTTGTGCCCGCGTTCGACCGAGATGGTACGCACTGCGCGTGCCATTGCCGCGTTGACGACGCGCATGATCCCTAGGGCAGCTTCCACCACCCCCACGAGTGCGGCTGTTGAAACGGTTTGCAGTGCGGCTGTCGCGCGTATTTCATCGAGGTGCATGCTGCCCCCCAAGAATGCATCACTGCGCAGTCTGCCAAGAACCAGGTTGGCATCGGTCACCGTTGCCTGCGACCCAGTGCCATAGCATGCGGGCCCTGGGACTGCACCTGCGCTCTGCGGACCAACCCGCAATGCGCCTGCATTGTCGATCGCGGCGAGCGATCCTCCACCAGCGCCAACGGTGTGTATATCGAGGCTGGCCATCCGTACGGGCAGGCCGCCCACCGCTGAGCCACTGCTGCGCGGCAATGCGCCGTCGCACAACGCGACATCGGTCGATGTGCCACCCATATCGAAGGTGATGCAGTGTGGATGACCAACCGCTTGTGCTACACGAAAGGCACCGACAATCCCTCCCGCTGGTCCCGACAGGGTCGTGCGTGCTGGCAAGGCGGTCGCACCGCCTACCCCCATGCTCCCTCCGTCAGAGGCCATGATGCGCAATCTGGTGTGCGTCGGTAACGCACGTGCCAATGTACCTAAATAGCGTTGCATCACAGGGGCTACATAGGCATTGACAACCGCAGTGACAGTTCGTTCATACTCACGGGCTTCGGTGATGATACGGTGTGACACACTGATATGCCATTGGGGATTGTGTGCCGCCAACAGTGTAGCGATGCGATCTTCGTGCGCTGGGTTTGCATAACTATGCAAAAGACAGATGGCAATTGCCTGTACGCCGTGTGCTTCGAGTGTCGGGATGAGCGCATGCACTGATGCGTCTGTGAGTGGCACGATGACCTGATGATCGAAGGTTGTCCGTTCGTCGACTTCGAGTCGCAATGCTGATGGGACAAGCGGATCTTGTCGTGACTGGTGGAGGTCATACAGTGACGGTCGGTCTCCCCGGCCTATCGCCAATACATCAGCGAAGCCCTTGGTGGTAATGAGGGCAGTGACCGCACCTCGACGCTCCAGCAGGGCATTGGTCGCCACCGTGGTGCCATGCACGATGATATCTACGGCATCGTGGAGCGCGACTTCGGCGAGTAACGCCGCAGCAGGGTTGGAGGGAGTACTGAGCCGCTTGGCGATGGACAATTCCCCATCACGGAGCATCACAAAATCCGTAAACGTCCCACCCGTATCAACGCCCATGCGCATCGCATACTCCCTCGATTCAGACACAATCGTATGCATTATAGTGCCCGAAATGCGGTAAGATGGACTACCCGCCGGCCACGAGCGAAAGAGAGTCTGCGATGCGTACAAACTGGGCACGCAATCAAGTCTTCGGAGCAACGGATGTCCAACGGCCGCACACTATCAGTGCACTTCAACGCACCGTCAAGAGTGCCACCGGGATCAAAGTCCTTGGTGCTGGTCATTCTTTCAGCCGCATCGCAGATACCGATGGGACGCACCTCATCCTCGATCATTTGCCCGCGACGGTAGATATTGATACGGTTGCACATACCGCCCGCGTCTCTGCTCAGACGCGCTATGGCCAATTTGCCCTGCAGATCGCTGCCGCTGGATACGCCGTACCAAACATGGCGTCATTGCCGCACATCTCGGTCGCTGGTGCAGTCGCCACTGGTACGCATGGATCGGGCATGCGGATCGGGAATCTCGCCACCCCAGTTGTCGCGATGACCGTCGTTTTGGCGAGCGGAGATGTACAAGAATGGTCGGCAGCCAGCCACGGTGAGGCCTTCGCAGGCATGGTTGTCCACCTCGGTGGCTTAGCAGTGGTGACACACGTGACCATGGCATTGGTGCCTGCATTTGAGGTCCGCCAGGATGTGTATATTGATTTGCCGTTCGAATCAGCGATGGAGCATTTTTCTGAGATTATGGGCGCGAGTTACAGTGTCAGTCTCTTTACGCTCTGGAATGAAGGTGTCGTCGACCAGATCTGGCGCAAAAGCGTCGCTGGCGAGGAATCTCCGTTGCCTGCCGAATTCTATGGAGCACGCCGCGCCGACCGGCCCTATCACCCGATAGATACGATAGACGTTGCCCCCTGCACCGAACAACTGGGGGTCTATGGACCATGGCATGCCAGACTCCCCCACTTCAAAATGGAATTCACCGCGAGTAGCGGTGATGAGCTCCAAACAGAATACTTTTTGGGTCATCAAGATGCCGTATCTGCGCTCGAAGCACTCTATCTGATCCGCCACCTGATTGCACCACTCGTGCTTGTCTGCGAAATTCGCACGATAGCGCGCGATAACCTCTGGTTGAGCGGCCAATACCAACGCGATTCTGTTGCAATTCACTTCACTTGGAAAAACGCATGGGCCGACGTGCAGCGACTCTTGCCCGTCATTGAGAGCATTCTGGCACCATATGGCGTGCGGCCACATTGGGGTAAGTTGTTTACCATGGACCCCGAGCGCGTGCGTGCGACCTACCCGCGTATGCATGACTTCCAGCGCCTGATGGGTATCTATGACCCCACTGAAAAGCTCACCAATGACTATCTCACCGGTCTGGGAATTACCAAACTCTAGTACATCATGGCGAGCACGGTATTGCTCGCAACGAGTTCTGGCGC
This sequence comes from Roseiflexaceae bacterium, assembly GCA_947474225.1. Classification (GTDB taxonomy): domain Bacteria; phylum Chloroflexota; class Chloroflexia; order Chloroflexales; family Roseiflexaceae; genus UBA965. The sequence continues at coordinate 48,777 of CANJHS010000018.1, forward strand.
TGCACATGCGTTCACAGAGAAAACCGGCACCGAATCAGGTGCCGGTTTCGCTTCTAATCCGCCAGCCAGCCCTGCCGGGCTGCATAGTGCACAAGCTCATGACGTGTATGCGTACTACATTTGCGCATCGCGCTTGCAATGTGCTGCTTGACCGTGTGTACGCTGATATGCAATTCCGCTGCAATATGGGGATTCGTGTACCCATGACGGAGCAATACGACAATCTCACGTTCACGCGTACTTAAAATTTGATCTGTACTCTGTGCCAGCCGGGTTGGGATATGCTTCGCACGAGACACAAGCGACTCGTACTGCCGTTGGTCGTGGTAGAACTGCGGGCGTCGCACACTATGATGGCGTAGGCGACGTGCGAGCACACTCAAATCTCTTTGCGTGAGCTGTGGTGTGAGAAAAATGCCCACGCCGTGGGCGAGGGCAATTGTCTCTTCGGTTGCAGTCAGTTCCCCGATAATTCCCAACGAAACGCTGTCGAACTGTCTGCGCACCGCTCCACACAACGCTACCCCACTCAGCCCTGGCAAATGCTGCTCCGTCAATACGACGTCGACGGGGTGATTCTGCAGATGTTGTAACGCAGTGTATGCCTGAGTCGTATGCCCCACCACGCGCCAATGCTGCAGATGCGCCACTAACGCATGAATCCCCGCAACCATTAATGGTTGTGTATGCACAATCAGGAGTTGAATCGGGACCATACGAGCCTCCTTTGACCGTTGCAAAAGAACCCTTGGTACGAGTGAGGCTAGCCGATGGTGCCGGGTAGCAGATTGAGCTGGAGCGCTTCGGGGCGTTCGCAACCATTGATTGTCTGGACGTGGCGACGCTCTGTGGCCGCGGTATGAATAGCATGCATCAATTCGAGCACATGCAACGTTAATTCAGCCGAAGCCCGATGCGGCTGGTTGGTTGCGATGGCATGCGCCATATCTGCAACACCGACGCCACGGCTGTTGTCTGCATAGCCATGGGTCAATGGTACATCACGCCATTCGGATTCACCGATGCGACGGATTTTGACCGGACCGCCAAAAGTATTGGGGTCAGGTACCAACAAGCTCCCTTGGGTTCCATAGATTTCGAGATTTGGCATGTGATGAAAGTGGACATCGAAGCTTGTCACGAGCGTCGCAATTGGGCCACTGGCAAAATCAAGCACACCGACCACGTGTGTAGGTACTTCGACGTCGATGGTTTTGCCGTATTGGGGCTTGCTGGTGATCGTGCGGGTCGGATGGGTCATGCGGGTCGAACCCGTCACTTGCATCACCTGTCCGAGCAATGTAATCAGCGCAGTCAGGTAGTACGGGCCCATATCAAACATTGGTCCGCCACCCACCTGATAGTAGAATTCAGGCGCAGGGTGCCAAGACTCATGCCCTGGGCAGAGCATATAGCCACTTGCGGCAACGGGCGTGCCTATCCAACCATCATCAATGAGTTTGCGACAGGTCTGGATGCCACCGCCGAGGAATGTGTCCGGCGCGCCGCCGACGCGGACGCCTTTGGCTGCCGCTGCGGCAACGAGCGTGCGGCCATCTTCGAGGCTGATGGTGAGTGGTTTTTCGTTGTAGACGTGCTTGCCTGCAGCGACAGCTTGGAACGCCACCGAGGCATGCGCTGCAGGGATTGTCAGATTAATGATGATGTCGATATCTTGGGCAGCCAATAATGCGTCGACACGATAGGCCGCAATGTTGTACTCGGCGGCACGGGCTTGGGCTCGTTCATAGTCGATGTCGGCACAGGCAACAATGTCGAAGTCGACAAAGCGCGCTGCGTTCTTGAGATAGATACCACTAATGGTGCCGCAGCCAATAATGCCTGCGCGCAATACACGGTTGGTCATTGAGTCCTCCTGGGTAATCTGGATGGCAGATTATACCATGGGTACGGGGTTTGAAACGCGTATGTCTCCAGACCGCCACACGTCCGCTGCCTCCGCATTCCTATCGCTTGTCGTTTCGTGTCTGAACCCTCAAGCGTGTGGATTACCACAAACAATCGCGAATGTGCATCGTGCTGGCTGTTGAGTATGATGAAACCACCGTGTAAAATAGACGGATAACACGGAGCGGAGCTGTATGTCTGAACACGTGCGCACCATCAACAACGTCGTCCTTGTCGGATTAAGTGGCTCGGGCAAATCGACCGTCGGCAGATATCTTGCGACACGTCTTAATCTGCCACTCTACGATACCGACGCTCTCATCGAAGCCGAGGCAGGGCGCAACGCTGCAGATATTTTTGCAAGCGAGGGCGAAGCAGCCTTCCGCCAGCGTGAAAGTGCTGTTTTGAACACAGTGCTCGCAATGTCGCCTGCGGTCATCGCTACGGGTGGCGGCATCGTCACCGTGCCCGCCAATACAGAATCCATCCGCAAGCAATCGTTCGTGGTTTGGCTTGACGCAACGACCAGCGCAATCCTGACCCGTATTACCGGGCACCGCCAACCACGCCCCCTCCTCCAGGTCGAAAACCCGTACGAGCGCCTCGAACACATGCGCCAAAAACGCGCGTCACTGTACCGCGGCATTGCCGATTTACACATGCTCACCGACGGCATCCATGCCAATGCAGTGGCAGTACGCATCGCCATGCTGTTACCGCCTCATCTCGATCAATCGACAAGAGAACCACATGAATGACACATTGCGTGTGACCGTCGGGACGGGATATCCTGTCATTGTTGCGTCAGATGTTTGGCAAGATTTGCCCGATGCGATGCGCGCAGTCGGGCTACACGGTCGCGTCCACATCATCGCAGACACGCACCTGCGTGCGCAGGCAGAACAGCTTGTCAGTGCCTGTGGCGAAGGGACATCACTCCTGCTCATCGCTGGCGGCGAGGCTTCCAAAGACATGCTTACCCTCATGCATATCTACAATCACCTGTTGCACCATCGGGTAGAACGGCGTGACATCGTGGTTGCATTCGGCGGCGGCGTCATTGGCGATGTCGCAGGCTTTGCGGCAGCAACGATTTTGCGTGGCGTGGCGGTGGTCCAAATGCCGACAACCTTGTTGGCCATGGTCGATAGTGCTGTCGGTGGCAAAACTGGCATTAATCATGCGCTCGGCAAAAACATGATCGGCGCATTTCATCAACCGCGCCTTGTCTACGCCGATGTCACCCTCCTCAAGACGTTGCCGCAACGCGAATTGGCAGCCGGCTGGGCCGAGGCAATCAAGCATGGCGTCATCCGTGACGCCCAGTTGTTTGATGACCTTGCCAGTGCAGACCCCACGAACGCGTTTTTTGACCCCGCGTTGGTGCGTCGTGCCGTGGCAGTCAAAGTGGATGTGGTGAACATCGACGTCCATGAACAAGCAGAACGCATGCTCCTCAACTATGGGCACACGGTTGGCCATGCCATCGAACAACTGCTCGGCTATGGAGTGTTGTTACACGGCGAGGCAATCGCTATTGGAATGCACATCGAGGCCCAAATCGCCTGTGCATTGCACCTGTGTGAGCCGAGCGTCGTGACACGCCAAAAAGCCGTCTTCGATCGATATAACCTGCCGACGGCACTGCCTGCCGAGATTTCGCCTCCCAAACTCCTTGAAGTCATGCAGCGCGACAAAAAAGTCCTGGCTGGCCACATCCGCTGGGCCTTGCCCGAAAAGATTGGTTATGCAATCATCACACGCGATGTACCACTCACCCTGGTTGAACAGGTACTCACGCAGGGTATCAATACACAGTGAACAATGTGAAAAGAACAGAGCCCACGAAATTATTGGCTCGAAGAGAAACAAGAGTTACATAATCCCCGTCAGGTAACGACTGAATTCGTCTGCTTAATTAAAACACATAAAATAGAATTAATTGACATAGTACGTTCAACACCGGTATAATGCTGTCGGACTATGAAAGGCACTGTATGATACCGAACCAGTTTGCGGCAGAATCATCCGTTGGCCAAATTTTGAATTTCTTGCAACGGCATGCGGAAGCCACGATTCGTGACCTCGAGGAAGATTTGGGGATTAGCACGACTGCAGTGCGCGAGCATCTCACCAACCTCGACGCCCGTGGATTCATCGCGACGCGACTCGTCCGTAACGGCCGCGGTCGTCCGCGCATTGTGTACTCATTGACGGAGCGCGCCCGTGAGCTCTTCCCCCGCAGCTACGACACTCTCATGTCGGTGTTGCTCGACGAAATCGAGCGCCAGCAGGGTGGCGATACCCTCCACCGGTTGCTCGATGGGGTGTCCGAACGCCTCGCAGAAAGCTACCAACGTGGCACCCAAGGCAATCTTGCCAGCCGCATCATCGATGTCCAACGGATGATGGAATCACGCGGTATCCCCGTTGATGTGCAGGCAACCGAGCAATCCTTTACCTTTTATGCATGCCCGTACCACGAAGTCGCCCAAGGTCACGCAGATGTATGCGCAATGGAAAAGCGCATGCTCGAGCAAGTGCTCGGTCACAGCGTCCAAAGCGACAGTGCGATCCGCGAAGGCGGCCGTTGTTGCAATTTTTCTGTAGCTCACAGCGATACCATTTCGCTTAGCGACAAATAGATTACTTTCCCCGTATTTCTACCAGAAGGAGCCTCTGTGTCATCTGAATTGGTCATTAAAAATCTCCACGCAAATATTGGAGACAAAGAAATTCTCAAGGGCGTCAACTTGACGGTCAAGCCTGGCACCATCCATGCAATCATGGGGCCAAACGGCAGCGGCAAGTCAACCCTGTCCAATACCATCATGGGTCATCCTTCGTACACCGTCACCGCAGGTGAGGTTTGGTATAAAGGGCAAAACATCCTGGAACTGGAAGTCGATCAGCGTGCCAAACTCGGCATGTTTCTGGCATTCCAGTACCCTGTTTCTATCCCCGGCGTGACCGTTGCCAACTTTATGCGGGCTGCCGTCAATGGTCATCGTGCCGTCGAAGGCAAAGACACGCGCGAGACCCAAATCCCAATGCCACAATTCCGCAAAGAAATCCGTGAAAAGATGGCTGCCCTGGGTGTCGACGAAGCGTTTGCTCGTCGGTATCTGAATGATGGTTTTTCGGGTGGCGAAAAGAAGCGCATCGAAATTTTGCAGATGTCGATGCTCAAACCATCCATGGCCATCATGGACGAAACTGACTCAGGTCTCGATATCGACGCGCTCAAAGTCGTTTCACAAGGCGTCAACGTGTTGGTACAGGCTAATAGCGAAATGGGCGTTCTGGTGATTACTCATTATCAGCGCTTGCTTAACTACATCAAACCACACGTTGTGTCGGTCATGATGGAAGGCCGCATCGTTCGCGAAGGCGGACCTGAGTTGGCCCTCGAGCTCGAAGAGCGCGGCTACGATTTCATCAGGGAGGAAGTGTTCGGCAATGGCAACTAAGCTTCCCGCAATTGCTTCCCTCAGTGCTGCAGATGTGCTGGTGGCCAACGAACCTGCCTGGTTGCAGACGTGGCGCCAAGCCGGTCTCGCCGCATTCAACACACTCGAGATGCCCTATTGGCGGCGTACCGATCTGACAGCCTTTGGCTTTGCCGATATGCAACTCAGTGCCGACTCTGGGACCTTTCGCATTGGCGCAGATGCGCCCCCAGGTGTGGTGGTCATGCCGATGCATCTTGCAGTGCATGAACATGTAACACTCATGCAGGCGAATTTGGGCGCCGCCGTGGCTGTCAACGTATCAAAGTATGCTGCGCTCAACGCAGCAACGTGGCGTGATGGCTGGTTTGTCTATGTCCCCAAAAATCTCGAAACGACGCTCCCGCTGCACCTGATTCAGGGCTTTGGGGCAGGTAATACACTCATGTCGCGGAACTTGGTCGTGCTCGAGCGTGGTGCTCGCTTGACCCTCGTAGAGCAATTGATGGGCAACGGCGGACCGTATAGCAATGTCGTCACTGAACTCATCCTGGGCGACGGCGCAACGCTCAAATACACCGGTATGCAGACCTGGGGCTCAGCAGTCCATCACGTCGGCCATGTGGTCGCCAAAGTGGGCAACGACGCAACCATCGAGTGGTCAGCCATTAACACTGGCGCACTCCATGCACATATCGAAGCCGAGACGAATTTGATTGGGAACGGCTCGCGGGTCGATTGGATGGCTGCCACCGTTGCGAGCGACGGACAGCGTCTTTTGACTGCTCCCTGGTTGCGCCATGTGGGTCGCTCAACCGAAGCCCACATGGACTTCAAGACGGTCGTCAAAGGCTCAGGCTATGCAACCTTCGACGGCATGATCAAAATCGAAGGCGGGAGCACCGATACCATTACACGGCTCGAAGAGCACGCATTGCATCTCTCTCCGCAAGCACGCAGTGACTCAATCCCAGGGCTCAAAATCGATACCAACAACGTCCAAAAGGCTGGTCACGCATCGACCAGCGGTGAAGTCGACGACGAGCAACTCTTTTATATGCAGGCACGCGGCATTTCCAAATCCGAGGCAGTGCATATGATCGTGATGGGCTTTTTCGAGCCAGTATTGGACCGCATTCCGCTCGAATCCCTGCGCGAGCAGGTTACCGCAGCGATCGCCGCGCGGATCTAGGAACAAACCAAAGGCACGTCATGCACACACCGCCATTCGATATCGCAGCAGTGCGGCGAGATTTCCCCATCCTCCAGTTGCCGATCGAACGGCCAGTGGCGTTCCTCGACAGTGCCTCGTCTTCGCAGAAGCCCGAAGCAGTCATTGCTGCTCAGGCTGCCTATTACCGCACGACCAATGCCAATGTCCACCGCGGCGTGTATCAGCTCAGCGAGCAAGCGACGTATGAGTTCGAGCGTGCCCGCGGTCGCGTTGCGTTGTTTATCCATGCCCACAGCGCCCGCGAAATAGTCTTTACGCGCAACACCACAGAGGCTATTAATCTCGTTGCGCATAGTTGGGGTGGGACGAATCTCAGCGCTGGCGATGTGATTTTGCTGAGCCAAATGGAGCATCACTCCAATATTGTGCCCTGGCAGTTACTCGCTCAACGCACTGGAGCAATCCTGCGTGCCATTCCCATCGACAGCAGCGGACGACTGATACTCGACGATCTCGACACACTCCTCAAAGGCGTCAAATTGGTAGCGGTGACGCATCAATCAAACGTCCTTGGGACCATCAACCCCGTCCACTATTTGGCGAGCAAGGCGCACGCCGTCGGCGCGCTGATATTGGTCGATGGGGCGCAGAGTGTGCCACATATGCCGACCGATGTCCAGGCATTGGGGATCGACTTCTTGGCATTTAGTGGCCACAAAATGTTGGCACCGACCGGAGTGGGCGTGCTGTGGGGTCGCAAGGCCTTGCTCGACGCCATGCCACCGTTTATGGGTGGTGGCTCGATGATCAAAACCGTCACCATCGAAGTCAGCACATACGCCGACGTGCCGGCGCGCTTCGAAGCCGGTACGCCAATGATAGGTGAAGCAATTGCCCTCGGCCATGCCATCGATTATCTCAATGGAATCGGCATGGCAAAGATTGCTGCATACGAAGAGACGCTTGGGCATTATTTGCTCGACCAGCTCGCCGAAGTCGCTGGGGTGACGGTCTACGGACCTCCTATCGGCCCCGAACGTGCTGCAATGGCATCGTTCACTGTCGATTGTGCCCACCCACACGACGTCGCCCAGGTCCTCGATAGCGAGGGGGTGGCGGTCCGTGCCGGACATCATTGCACACAGCCGTTACACGCCGCACTTGATATCCCATCCACCGCACGAGCGTCGTGCTATCTCTATAATACGACTCACGATATCGATCGTTTGGTCGATGGTTTACGCAAAGTGAAAACACTCTTTGCCTAGTTGGGAGGGTCACCATGAGTGACATGTATCGCGATTTGATTCTGGAACACCATCGTTACCCTCACAACTACGGGACCCTCGATCCCCATGATGTGTCCCAAGAAGAGCATAACCCGCTCTGTGGCGATCGCATTCGCCTGGATTTGCGTATCGCCGATGGCAAAATCGCCGAAGTCGCATTCTCGGGCAAAGGCTGCGCCGTCAGCCAAGCAGCAGCGTCAATGCTCACCGATGAACTCATCGGTATGGACGTGAACACTGCCCGTGCGTATGGCAAAGAAGACGTCCTCGAGCTCATTGGGCTCCCTCTCGACAAAAATCCCGTGCGCCTCAAATGCGCACTTCTGTCGCTCAAGGCCATGAAAGTGGGCTTGTACCGATATCTCGGCCAAAAACTCGACGCTGATGAATTGGATTAACTACTAGAAGTGAGAGACTGCGATGACCGTTGAAGCAAACGAACTCGAGTTTGATTACTCCAAATACGGCTTCCGCCAGGAAGAGAACTATGTCTTTAAGTCCGGCAAAGGCCTGAGCGAAGATGTTGTGCGCGAATTGTCCATGATGAAGGGCGAGCCTGAGTGGATGCTCAAGCGCCGTTTGCAGGCCTTGGCAATTTTCTACAAGAAGCCAACGCCCCTCGATGGCGCCTGGGGCAACCCCGATTTGGCTGCTCTCAATTACGACGACATCCACTACTTTGTGCGTGCCGGTGATAAGCCTGCCACCGATTGGGATGCAGTCCCCGAAGAAATCAAGAACACCTTCGAACGCCTCGGCATCCCCGAAGCAGAACGCAAGTTCCTCGCTGGCGTCGGCGCTCAATACGAGTCCGAAGTCGTCTATCACTCCCTGCGTGAAGAATGGTCGAAGCTCGGCGTTATCTTCCTCGATACCGACACTGCCCTCAAAGAGCAGCCCGAGATGTTCAAGCAGTACTTCGGCACCATCATTCCTTCTGCTGACAACAAGTATGCAGCCCTCAACACGGCCGTCTGGTCGGGCGGGTCGTTTGTCTACGTACCCAAGGGAGTGCATGTCGACATTCCTCTGCAGGCGTACTTCCGTATCAATGCAGAAAACATGGGGCAGTTCGAGCGCACCCTCATCATCATCGACGAAGGCGCTTCGGCACACTACATCGAAGGTTGCACCGCACCACAATATTCGACCAACTCATTGCACTCGGCAGTTGTCGAAATTGTGGTCAAAAAAGGCGGTAAATTCCGCTACACTACCATTCAAAACTGGGCCAATAATATCTTCAATCTGGTCACCAAGCGGGCTGTCGCCTACGAAGACGCCAGCATGGAATGGGTCGATGGCAACATCGGTTCGAAGTTGACCATGAAGTACCCTTCGGTCTATTTGATGGGTCGCGGTGCCCGTGGCGAAGTCTTGTCCGTCGCCTATGCCGGCAAAGGCCAGCACCAGGATGCCGGTGCCAAGATGGTCCACAATGCACCAGACACCACCAGCGTGATTACCAACAAGTCCGTCTCCAAGGGCGGTGGCAAAACCACCTACCGTGGTCTGGTCAAGGTCCATCCCGGTGCCACTGGCTCCAAGATCAACGTCAACTGCGACGCCTTGATTTTGGATGATAAGTCCCGATCCGATACCATTCCCTATATCGAAGTCGAAGAAGCCAATGTCACGCTGGCGCACGAAGCAACCGTCGGCCGCATCGGTGAAGAGCAACTCTTCTATCTGATGAGCCGTGGTATCTCAAAAGCCGAGGCCTTGTCGATGATTGTGTTGGGCTTCATGGAGCCGTTCACCCGTGAACTTCCAATGGAATACGCGGTCGAGCTCAATCGTCTCATCCAACTCGAAATGGAAGGTTCGGTCGGGTAACTGACCGTCCTGTCCCGGTCCGAGTCGCAGGGCATCCTGCGACTCGGTTTTCTATATCGAGGAGTATCCCATGACCACTGCTGTATGCCTGTTATCCGAATTACCGGTCGGCGCGACCATGCAAGTGCACGTCGATGGCAAACCGGTTGGGTTGTTCAATGTCCGTGGTACCATCTACGCTATTGGCAACATCTGTACTCATGCCTACGCCGAACTCCACGACGGCTATGTGGATGACGACGACTGCACCGTCGATTGCCCGCTGCACGGTGC
>CANJHS010000019.1 GCA_947474225.1 Roseiflexaceae bacterium
TCTACAAAACAAACGGCTTTGTGCAACTCGACAATGTGCTGACACCAGCAGAACTCGATGAGTTGTCTGGCGCCATCGACGAGGTGATGCTCGATTCGACGGCAGAAGTATCGCTCCAGACCGACAAAGCGGGCGGGAATTACTACAAAGTCCTCAACCAGCGTGTCAACACCTGGCGCGATCATGGGGTGATGGCCAAGTTCTCTCTGAATGAGAAAATCGCACGGGCGGCAATGGAGCTGAGCGGTGCTTCTGGTGTACGGTTGTTCCATGATCATGCGTTGTGGAAGATGCCCGGCGACTCAAAACCCACCCCGTGGCACCAAGACTTCCCGTATTGGCCGATGCACGAATCCGGTGCGTTGTCTGCGTGGATCCCCATGCACGACGTCGACGAAGACAATGGCTGCATGATGTTTGTGCCCGGGTCGCAAAACAAAGGCAAGCTGACCGGCATCGACCTGGTCAATCCACAAGATATCTTTGCGTTTGAAGAAAACAAAGATGTCAATCGGAATACGGCAGTCAAGGTCCCCCTCAAGAAGGGGCAGATGACCTTCCACAACGGATTGACATTCCACTACGCACATGCAAACAAATCTGATGCGCCACGGCGCGTGTTGGCGTTGATTTTCTTCCCGGATGGCACACGATTCAACGGCAAACCACACGTCATCACCGACGGCAAGGGTCTGGTGGCAGATCAGCCGTTCAAGGGCGGATTGTTCCCGTTAATCGTGAAGAAGTAGTTATCAGTTATCAGTTATCAGTTATCAGTTATCAGTTATCAGTTATCAGTTCGGTTAGCGGTTGGTAGACTATGTTTTGGATGGGGATGGTCGGCGAATCTTCCTGCGTTGCAGGGGATGTGTGCCGACCATCTTTTTTGTGTGTTGGGTAGGCACGACGGGCGCGGGTGGGAAACACTGTGCGGAGCGTAGCAACGGGCGGCCCCCGCGCTTTCTCATGATGCAAAAAGTGCACAAAAAAACACCACCCCGCCGGAGCGAGGTGGTGAATACCGGGGACGAATTAGGCTTGTTCTTCGCTGGCTTCGGCCTTCGCGGCTTGTTCGGCGATGATGCGCTCGATTTCCTCAGGCTTTTTGAGCGAGAGGCCCATGCGCTGGCGCTGGCGGTCCAGGCTGACGATGTGTGCCGTGACGGTCACACCAGGCTGGAGCTTGTCGCGGGAGGTGACTGCACCTTCGCCGTCGATTTCGCTGGCATGGATGAGGCCTTCGACTGCGTCTTCGATCTGAACGAAGGCACCAAACGGAGCCACGTTGGTGACTGGTCCGCTGACTTCTTGACCGATGGTGTAGCGCTGTTCGATGGTGTCCCATGGGTTAGGCAACAAGCGGCGCAATGACAGGCCGATACGCTCGCGTGAGGCATCGATTTCGATAATCATGACCTGGACTTCCTGGCCGGGGGACAGAACTTCACGAGGATGATTGACGCGCTGCCATGACAGTTCGGAGATGTGCGCCAGACCGTCGGCACCGCCCAAATCGATGAATGCACCGAAGTTGGTGAGCTGGTTGACGCGACCCGACAGGACATCGCCCTGTTGGAGTTCGGACAACAAGCGGTGCTTCTGGGCTTTGCGCCATTCTTGGGTGGCCAAGCGCTCGGACAACACGAGGCGATTGCGCTCGCGGTCGACTTCGATGACCTTGAGCGGAATGGTCTGACCGACCATGCGCTGCAGGGCGTGCTGGCGTTCTTCGGCGGCGGTGCGGCCGTGGAGCTGGGCGACTTGTGAGGCCGGTACAAAACCGCGGATGCGGTTGAACTGGACCAACAAACCACCTTTATTGCAGCCGATAACTGCGGACTGGACAATGCCGTTTTCGGCTTGGAGTTGCAGTGCTTCTTCCCAGTCGCGTGCAACTTGGACCATGCCAACGGACAGAACCAGCTCGCCGTCGCGGTTTTCGGGGTCTTGGACATACACCTGAAGAGTGTCGCCAACCTTGAGGGTGGAGACAAAATCTTCGCCCATGGTGCGCAAGTCGCCGGTGGTGATGGTGCCTTCGCGCTTCGAACCAATCGACACGAGGATCGAATCTGCTTCGACCTTCATGATGACGCCTTCGCGTACTTCACCACGTTGTGGACGAGCATAATCATACTCGTTCAGCAACTGCGTCCAATCGAAATGACCTTCTGAACCCTGACTCATAAAAGGATACTCCTGGCGGATACTACTAGCTCGGCGGTGCGCCACAACCCCCACCTCGCGCGAATACACAAAAAAACTGGCGTCAAAATCAGACGCCAAGCTCGTGGCATACGATATTATGTAAGTATAGAGTTGTCACCATGAATTGTCAATGAACGTCGCATTACCGTTCGTCATTGCCATGCCATCTACGCCATCAACCGTACCAAAAAAGTGAGACCGCCTACATGGCAATCATATTTGTCTTTATTGATGGGATCGGCCTTGCCGCGGCACGGAGCGATAATCCTTTTGCGATTACACCGATGCCGTTTGTAGCGGGGCTCATCGGCGGGCCACTGCTGATAGATGCAGTCGGGCGGCATCGTCAGGCATTGCTGCAGGCAATTGACGCCTGCTTTAGCGTCCCCGGGTTGCCGCAGAGTGGCACCGGGCAGACGGCCTTGTTTGCAGGGATCGACGCAGTTGGGATGGTGCAGCGGCACCAATCACACTTCCCCCCAACGGCGTTGCAGCAGACCTTGCGCGAACGGAGTGTGTTGCGGCGGGCTTTGGTGCATGGTAGTAGTACCTTTGCCAATGCCTTTGATGGCGGGTTTTGGGATGCTATTGCCACGCGCAAAATCCGCAAATCAGCGAGTGTGATTGCCGCCGAGGGTGCGGGCGTGCGCTTCCGTGAGATAGCCGACCTCGAAAGCGGTGATGCGTTGTCTTGGGATATCACCAATGATGTGATGCATGCCCGTCACCCCGAACGGGTACGCAGCATTGATGCATATGATGCAGGGGTGAACCTTGCCCGACTCGCCCAGGGTCATGTGGTGACGCTGTACGAGACGTTCTTGACGGATTTGGTCGGCCACGGGCGCAGCACCATCGACGCAGGAACGGTGGTGACGCGTATCGATCGCTTGATTGGGGGGATTGTGGCGACGATGCGACCGCAGGATTCGCTGGTGATATCGAGTGATCACGGCAACTTCGAATGCCAATCCGACCCCAGCCACACCCGCAATCCCGTGCCCCTGTTGGTGGTCGGCCCTGCTTGTGATACACTGCACGAAGTACAGGATATCAGCCATATCGCCGACGCGCTCGAGCGCGTTATGCGGCCCGAGTAGGAGTACCCCATGCGCGTCGGGGTGTTTTACAATCCTTTTTCGGATGCCAGTGTGCGCTTCTCAGAAGCGGCCACCACGTGGTTGCGTGGTCGTGGCGTCGACGCATGGCGCAGTGCCTCGCACGAAGGCAGGGATGTACGTTCGGTCGAAACAGCGGACCTCTTTGTCGCGGCTGGTGGTGATGGCACGGTGCTCCGTGCCGCCCGCGTTGGCATGCGCATGGGCATACCGGTGTTGCCTGTCGCTCTGGGGCATCTGAACTTCATGGCCGAACTCGAACCCGATACTTTCTACGAGGGTATCAGTACGGTTTTGGATGGCGGCGGATGGATCGACGAACGCACCATGATCGAAGGGGTCGTCACGCACGTCGACGGCAGCCCCGATTTGGATTTGATTGCGATCAACGAGATTATCATTACCCGACGTGACATCAACCGGATTATCAGCGTCGATGTGCGCATCTACGATACCCACCTCAATACGTATCACTCGGACGGACTGATTATTTCGACCGCTACCGGTTCGACCGCGTACGCATTGTCTGCGGGCGGCCCGATTATGGATCCACGCTCGACGGCGATGGTGATGGTGCCGATTGCAGCCCATATGACCAGTATCAAATCGTTGGTTTTGCACGAAGACGCGACGTTGCAGTTGACATTGCGTGGTCGCCATTCGGCGGCGGTCTATGCGGATGGGAATGATCATCATCCACTGCAAGAGGGCGATACCGTGACCATACGGCGCTCCGAACGTACCTGTGCGTTCAAACGCGTCTATTCGTCGAATACGTTCTATGCCCGTTTGACACAGCGTTTGCGACGCGACTAAGCTGCGCAGTGTTCAGTGTTCAGTGTTCAGTGTTCAGTGTTCAGTGTTCAGTGTTCAGTGTTCAGTGTTCAGTGTTCAGTTTGGTGAAAATATCTGGTAATGATTTGGTAATGACCATCCTCCACACTCATAATTAGAGTAAAGGAGGGTGGTTATGTCTTATAAGAACAACGTAGTCGACAAGAGTTATCAATTCGCGAAGTTATCAGTGCATTTGTATTCCCACCATTCGAAAAACCCGATGTACCGTCCACTTTTGTTGCAATTTGTTCGGTCGGGAACAAGCATAGGAGCGAATGTCGAAGAAGCTCAGGCTGCCGAGTCACGCGCAGACTTCAGGCATAAAATGGCAATTGCCTACAAAGAAGCGCGTGAATGTGCGTATTGGTTGCGCATTTTCGCAGATACAGAAATCTTACCCAAGCAAGTGTGCGACCCGATGCACGAAAAAGCACACGAACTGGTAAAAATACTCTTTTCTATCTGTCTTGCTGCCAAAAATCCACAACCAGATAACTGATAACTGATAACTGATAACTGATAACTGATCACTAATCACTGATCACTGATCACTGATCACTTTGTTGCATCTCAGCCAATTGTGCATCGACAATGTCACGGATGAGCTGTTTGTCCATCGTCCAGGTCAATGGAATCTGGAAGGTGCGTTTGCCGCAGACATAGCTGGTTAGCCGAGGCAGAAAGCTCTCGAACACGGGTACGCTCCAGGGGTGGAACATCAAATGCTTTTTGGCGGCTTCCATTCCCAAGACGTACTTGCCGGCCAAATGGACGTGCGGTTTGTTCCAGGCGATTTTGCATTCGAGCTGGGGGTATTCTGCCAAAACGAACTCGATGATTTCGTTCATGGTGTCGCGTTGGGCTGGGGCGAGGGTGGCGAAGTATTCGTCGAGGCTGGCGTATTTTGAAGGCATGTCTATGCTCCGTCTGTGTGGGCGATTGTGCGCAGTATAGCGCATCTCACGGATGTAGGTATCGCGTGAGGACGTACGAAAATGGTGTACAGCAAATGACTATGGTACAGAGTCGTGATATTGTACGGTGAACATTTGTCGTGCTCTCAATAAAGGAAGAGCCATGAAGTACACAAAATTAGGCAACACGGGGATGGATATTTCGCGGATTTGTGCAGGGTGTATGGGATTCGGTGATACGAACTGGATACACAAGTGGGTGCTCAACGAGACAGATAGTCGTGCAGTGGTCAAGCATGCATTGGACGTCGGCGTGAATTTCTTCGATACGGCGAACATCTATTCGCTCGGCGCGAGCGAAGAAATCCTGGGCCGAGCACTGCGTGACTATGCCAAACGCGACGAGGTGGTGGTTGCCACCAAAGTCTTTATGAAGATGAAAGACGGGCAAAACACGGGCGGGCTGTCACGCAAATCGATACTGAACGAAGTAGACAACAGCCTCAAACGCCTGGGCATGGAGTATGTCGACTTGTACATCATTCACCGCTGGGACTACCACACTCCCATCGAAGAGACGATGGAAGCGTTGCATGACGTGGTTAAAGCCGGCAAGACACGCTACATCGGGGCGTCAGCCATGTATGCGTGGCAATTCCAAAAAGCGCTCCACACTGCCGAGAAAAACAACTGGACGCGTTTTGTCTCGATGCAAAACCACTACAACTTGATTTATCGCGAAGAAGAGCGCGAAATGCTGCCGTTGTGCATCGATGCCAAAATCGGCGTAACCCCGTATAGCCCGTTGGCAGCGGGGCGATTGACGCGTGACTGGACGGCAGAGAGTTCCTTGCGCGCCCAAACCGATGCAACGGCTGTCTCGAAGTATGACGGAACGGCAGCGGCAGACAAATTGGTCATCGAACGCGTCGCCGAGTTGGCAGTCCGATACGGCGTCTCGCGGACGCAGATTGCACTGGCATGGTTGCTCCAGCGCGCACCGGTGAATGCACCGATTATCGGTGCCACCAAGGCAGCGCACCTCGAAGAGGCAGTCGCAGCCTTGGATGTGGCCATCAGCCGTGAGGACGTCGCCTACCTCGAAGCACCCTATGTGTCGCATGCAGTGGTCGGAGCGATATAGTTATTAGTTATTAGTTATTAGTTATTAGTTATTAGTTATTAGTTATTAGTTATTAGTTATTAGTTATTAGTTATTAGCAGTTCGGTGGTTTGAGAGAAATAAACGGCATCACGCAGCGTTGAGACGTACCTGATAATCATGAGGATCATGAGGTACAGAATGGGCGGTCTGTTTTCGTGTGCTCTGGCACAGAAAACAGACCGCCCAAGTATTGTGGGTGTGATGCTACTTCGTCGCTTTTTTCAATAGACCCACAATCTGCGCTTCGACTGCAGGATTCATGGCCAGCAGGGCAAATGACGATGGCCACATGGGTCCGTCATCAAGTGTGGCTGCGTCTTGGAAGCCGAGGGTGTTGTAGCGCGCACCGAACTTACTGCCCGGCTGATAGAAGCAGACAACCTTCCCGTCACGCGCCCAGGCAGGCATGCCGTACCATGTTTTGGGGGCGAGAATGGGGGCATGGGTCGTAACCAATTCGTGGAGTCGCGTGGCGATCGCGGCTTCGTCCGGCGCCATTTCGGAAATTTTGGCGAGCAGGTCTTTTTCACCGTCGGCACGAAGCTGATTACTTTTGGCCTCAGCCTTGAGTTCGCGGGCGCGTTCGGCCATTGCGGCTTTTTCTGCGGCCGAAAATCCATCTGCTTTTTTGGGGCTCATGTGTCATCCTTTCTTGGGTGAACGGCTGTTGCATAACGAGAAAATACTGTAGAAGCATCACGGTCGATTGTCAACTCATGCGGGGCTTTTGCGCGCAAACAGCCCACATCACGTTGCCGGCCTATCGACGCAACGTATACAATAGCGGTATTACTCGCACGGCAAAATCGTACACCGGAGTACCGACGATGACAACGTTGACCATCACCCCCCTGACGATGCCCGGGGTAGCACTTGGTGCCGAAAATCCGCTACCGCGCTTCCGCGATCGTACAACCAATCGGACGGTCAGTGTGCACGCCAACATGCCTGCGCGCAAACTCGAGATGCTCGGCTCTGAATGCGGTGCCCGCGTGCTCCCATACCGCATGCAAGAGACCTACACCCGCCAACGCGTCGACACAACCTATCAGACCATCGTGCTCGAGAATGACATTTTGCGGGCGACTTTTTTGCCTGCGGCTGGTGGCAGATTGCTTTCGCTCTTTCACATCCCGCTTCAACGCGAACTGCTAAACCGAAATCCCGTCTATCAGCCGGCAAACCTATCAGTCCGCAACGCATGGTTCTCAGGCGGGATCGAATGGAATGTCAGCCAATACGGACATACATTTGGCACGTGTTCGCCCGTCTATGCAGCGGCCATTACCGGCCTCGATGGCGAACCAGGGTTGCGCTTGTATGAGTATGAACGGTGCAAAAATCTTTTTTGGCAGATCGATTTTTACCTGCCCCCAGGGTCACCGTGGCTGATCGCCCATACGCGTATCGCGAACCCCAACGACAATGAGACCTCGATGTACTGGTGGACCAATACCGCGGTCGACGAAGGGCCACAGGTGCGCGTACTTGCCCCAACAAAAGACATCATTTATACCGATTTGACGGGCAAGGGGTATGACTACGCCTATGGCGAGATGCCGGTACTTTCCACATTCGACAACAAAGACGCCTCGTATTCGTTGCATTCGGGATCGGCAAATGAATACTTCTTCCAACCCGACGGTGTCGATATGCCGTGGGAAGCAGCCCTCGGCGCAGACGGATCGGGATTCATCGAAGCATCGACGCCGTTCCTGCGCTACCGCAAAATGTTCTGCTGGGGCAGTCATCAAGGCGGGCGGCATTGGCAAGAATTCTTGGCTCCCGGCGGCAAACCATACCTCGAGATCCAAGCCGGCCTGGCGCCGTCGCAACTGCACGGGTTAACCATGCCCGCACGTGCTGATTGGCATTGGACGCAGGTATTTGGGCATATCCAAGGGGATCCGGCCATGGTACATCACCCCGATTGGCAGCACGCATGGCAAGGCGTCGATCACCTCCTCAAAGGAAAACTCAGCGTGGCGAAACTCGCTGCACTGGATGCTCAATATGCTGCCCGTGCAGATACCCCCGGGACGAATATTTTGCAGCATGGCTCAGGCTGGGGTGCACTCGAAATTGCCCGTCGTGCAGGGAGCAATGAATCCGCTGTACCGGCGGCGTTTGTCTTCCCCATGACATCCATAGGACCAGAACAGACCAAATGGCTGACGTTGCTGCGTACCGGCCAACTGCCCACGCAGACACCCAAAACAGCCCCCGGCGAGTGGATGGTGCAGCCCGCCTGGCGCACGATGCTCGAACACAGCGCCGCGACCGCAACGGATTGGTATTCACTGTTGCACCTCGGCGTAATGCGGATGGAACACTTCGATGCACACGGCGCACACGCTGCATGGGAATCTTCGATTGCACTGCAGCCATCGGCTTGGGCATGGCGCAACTTGGCAGTGTTGGCACGTTGGGATGACGACATCGAACGCGCGTTGTATTGCATGGAACAGGCATGGCGACTCAACCCAACCGTGATGGAACTCGCCCAAGAGTACATGGAATTGCTGTGCGCGACGCATCGCTTTGCCGATGCCGCAGCAGTCTTCAACGTGTTACCGCCAGAGGTACTCATCCATGATCGCATCCAGATCCTGCATGCCCGCATCGCCCTCGAATTGGGCGACGAGGCTACCGTTGAACGCTTGATGCAGCATGAGTATGCGGTCGTGCGTGAAGGCGAAACCGAACTGACCGACATCTGGTTTGGACTCTGGTATCGCCGCTCTGCGCAGGGTACGGCACCGCTGAGCGAAGCACAGAAGCGCGACATTCGCCGCCTGCATCCACCACCGGCACACATTGACTTCCGCGCAATAAACAAAGAATAAGTTATCAGTTATCAGTTATCAGTTATCAGTTATCAGTTATCAGTTATCAGTTATCAGTTATCAGTTGGTTGCGGGCGATAGTTTCTTTGTGTTGTTCGTGGGTGCATGTGTGTCGCCTGTGGTTGAGCAAAGGTCATTGATATCGTAGATGTTAAAAACACCGTGCGGGCTCATGCATGCCGAATGTCACTTTCTACCCCGGCGTTGCTTTCGAGCGGGGCTTTTTGCAAAAAGCCCCGCTCGAATAGATGTAGCATATGGATTCCTGTCGGACCGTTACTCCTCACGACTCACTAAAAAAGAAGCAAATTCGCCGGCAATCCCATTTTCTGTGGCGATGATGATCAACGTCGGAGTGATTTCACCTCCATTTCTTCTGATTTCTGATTTCTGATTTCTGATTTCTCACTCCGTCGCTTCGGCACGCAACTCGAGCAAGCGTCGCAATGCTGCTGGGATGACTCCAGACGCAATCAAATCCCCAGTCGACGCAAAACCGAAATGTTCGCCGCGTGTGCAGCCATGCAGCACGCGACGAATCTGATTGGCGCTTGCGGATTCCATCGCAGTGCAGGTTGCAAACGCACTCAACAGGCTTATTCCCGCTTCAATACCGGGCGCGTCTTCGGGGAGCAATTCGTATGGATGCACCCCTGTGCACATCGAAATATATACCTCTCTAAAGTGCATGACTGCGTCGACATATGGCAATGTCATGTTGTATTCGCCTTTCGGGAGGAATGGCGTAAAGCCCGGTGCTTCAAATACAGGGAGAAACAGAGTCAGTTGATCAATCTGCTGTTTGGTCATTGCGGGTGGATTCTGCGTCATTCGATGTGTCCTTTACAATGAACCATGCCTGCGCATTCACGTAATACTGCAAGTATACAACCGCCCACCCCTGCGTCCACTGATAACTGATAACTGATAACGGCTCCCATGCATTGACGCAATTTTGGCTTCGTCGTATGATGGGAAGAATATTTTTCGACCGATACAAGCACTGGAGGCGGTTGTGACAATCGATTGGGATGACAAATTTGCTCGTGAAGCACTGACGTTCGATGACGTATTGCTCATCCCCGCCGCATCGGATGTACTGCCATCGACGACTGACGTACGCACCTGGCTGACCCGCGGGATTCCGATGAATTTACCATTGGTCAGTGCCGCCATGGACACCGTGACCGAGCATCGTTTGGCGATTGCAATGGCCCGTGAAGGCGGCATTGGTATCATCCACAAAAATCTATCGATCGACGATCAGGTCGAGATGGCGCGCAAGGTCAAGCGCTCCGAGAATGGGATGATAACCGACCCAATTACGATGAACCACGATCGCACCGTCGGCGACGCGCTGGATATGATGGCCGAATACCGCATCTCGGGCATTCCCATTACCACCGCAAACGGCGATTTGGTCGGTATTGTGACCAACCGCGATCTACGCTTCGAGACCGACCGCACGCGCCCCATCAGCGAGCTGATGACCGGAGAAAATCTGGTTACCGTGCCCGAAGGGACCACACTCGAGCAGGCCAAAGAACTCCTCCACAAACACCGCATCGAAAAAGTCCTCGTCGTCGATCACAATGGCCGTTTGTCGGGCATGATTACGGTCAAAGACATCATGAAGCAAATCGAATACCCGATGGCCTGCAAAGACGATCAGGGTCGCTTGCGTGTCGGTGCAGCGGTCGGTGTCAGCGGTGACTTCCTGTTGCGTGCCGAAGCATTGCTCAAGGTCGGTGTGGATGTCCTTTGTGTCGACACCGCCCACGGCCATTCGAGCGGCGTCCTCAAAGGTGTCGAGAAAATCCGCGACCAATTCCCCAACGCCCAACTCATCGTCGGCAACATCTCGACCGGCGCTGCCGCGCGGGCCCTGTGTGAAAGGGGCGTCGACGGCATCAAAGTCGGTCAAGGTCCCGGCAGCATTTGCACGACGCGGGTCGTATCGGGCGCTGGCATGCCACAAATAACGGCTATTTCGGAGTGTGCCAAAGTTGCTGATACGTTCGGCATTCCTGTCATCGGCGACGGCGGCATCCGCTATAGCGGCGATATCACCAAAGCCATTGCTGCCGGTGCGCAAAGTGTGATGATGGGCTCGATGTTTGCCGGTACCGACGAGAGCCCAGGCGAGACAGTACTGTACGAAGGTCGTTCCTACAAAATCTACCGCGGTATGGGTTCGATCGATGCGATGCAGCAAGGCGGCGGAGAACGCTATTTCCAGAATACCCGCGAAGGGCGTAAGCTGGTTGCCGAGGGCATCGTCGGCCGCGTGCCGTTCAAAGGCGCTGTGGGCGATACCATCTATCAGCTCGTCGGTGGGCTCAAAGCCGGGATGGGCTATGTAGGCACTGCGACCATCCAGGATTTGCGTGTCAACGCGCGCTTCAACCGGATTAGTATGGCAAGTCTGACCGAGTCGCACCCGCACGATGTGACCGTCACCAAAGAAGCACCCAACTACGGCCAACGCTAAAGGGACAGCGATGGAAGAAATCATCGTCTCGCAGATTACACAGGCATTTCCTACGACCCAAGCAATCTATCTGTTTGGGTCGTTCGGCACGGCCGACGAGCGCCCCGCGAGCGACATCGACATCGCCGTTGTCCTCCCTTTTGACATTGCCAAAACCGCAACCGCAGCGTTGCACGAACTCACCATCGACCTGATGCTCCAAACTGGTCGGGCGATTGACCTCGTTAATCTGCGTCAGGCAGATACCATATTGCAGTTTGAAGTCATCAGCACGGGGAGGCGCATCGCAGCCCCGCAGCGCCTCGAGAGTGACCTGTATGAGCTGGTGATTATCAAAACGTATCAATACTTTCATCGCGAACGTGCCGACATTGTCGCCCATGGCCTACAAACAGGGAGGTTTTATGCACGTCGATGACGTCATCCTCGCCAAACGCACATCCATCGAGCGTTGTATCGCGCAGATCGAAGCGTATTTGACCCAGCGGTCGGACATTCCCTTTGCGGCAGACTATTTTACCCAAGACGCGGTCACGATGAACATCCAACGAACCTGCGAAGCCTGTATCGATATTGCCAATCGAGTGGTACGGGTGCGCCGCTTGGGGACTCCCAAAGAATCCCGTGCCAGCTTCATCCTGCTCGCCGAAGCCGGCATCATCGATCCCGCACTGCGACGGAGCATGCTGGGGTTGGTGGGATTTCGCAATATCCTGGTGCACCAATACACGCGCCTCGATATCACCATCTTACAAACGGTCATCAGCACGCACATCTACGATGCACTCACCTTTGCGCAGGCCATGGTCGTGTTGCCCCAGCCAGAGCAGTAGTAGGGGAAAAGCTTCGCCGTGCTGCCTTATGGTCACGGCCGCTCATCATCAGGTACACGAATGGTGTCGATACTGGGCGGACAACTGTTCCTCTGCGTGGATTGGTTGCCGTGCGAAACACCTGCCCCTGGGTAGGCGCGCAGAGACGCCCACCTACCAGCTGCTCACCGGCAATCCAGTGGCAGCAGCAGATTTCGCCGGTACGACGCATACAAGAGACAGCAACGCGGGAGCGGCACATGCCGCTCCCGCGCTTTTTCCAACATACCAATCGTCCTACTGGGCGACGACCTCGTCGAAGCCTGCTTCGTTGATGGCAGCGACCAACATCAATGGCGCGACATCGGCGTGCTCGATGGTGACGATTTTGGTGGGGATATCAATGTTGACGGTGCGCACGCCGGCGACGTCTTTGACTTCGTTGGTGATAGAACGGACACAGTGGTCGCACGAAATACCGGCGACATGGTACGTGGTGGTGGTCATACTGGGACTCCTTCTATGCATTCGATGTGCACAAATTCAGTATAAAATGATGCTACATTCACGTCAATTACCAATATGAGGCATAGATGAACGCGACGATAGGGGTCATCGGTGGCAGTGGCTTGTACAGCATGCCCGGTCTTACCGATGTCGAGACGATCCAGCTCACCACACCATTTGGCGCTCCCAGTGATGCGTATGTGATAGGGACGATTGCGGGCCAGCGCGTGGCATTTTTACCGCGACACGGGATTGGACACCGCTATACCCCTACCGAAGTGCCGGTGCGGGCAAATATCTACGGATTCCGTATGCTCGGCGTACGCTCACTGATTGCGGTCAGTGCCGTGGGTAGCCTGCGCGACGACTACGCACCAGGCCAGATTGTCATCCCGACACAGTTGTATGACCGGACCACCGGGATGCGCCCCAATACCTTCTTTGGCGATGGGATTGTGGCACACGTGGCCTTTGACAAGCCATTTGATGCGGGCTTGAGCGACCGCCTGGCTGCTGCTGCAACCGCTGCCGGCGCCGCGTTCCATCGCGGCGGGACCTATGTGTGTATGGAAGGTCCACAGTTCTCGACCCTGGCCGAGAGCAACGAAAACCGCCGGCGCGGGTTTGACCTGATCGGGATGACCGCCTTGCCCGAAGCCAAACTCGCCCGCGAAGCCGAGATTGCCTATGCCATGCTGGCCTGTGTCACCGATTACGACTGTTGGCATCCGGCACACGACGCAGTCACGGTCGAGACGGTCGTTGCCACGATGCACGCCAATGTGGCTATGGCCCAAGACATCATCCGCCGCGTCGTGCCGCTGATCGGCACGGGCTTCGACAGCCCGGCCCATCGTGCCTTGGCCGCGGCCATTATGACCAATCCTGCCGTGATTCCCGCGGCACGGCGTGCCCAACTCGCTCTTTTGCTCGATCCCTATCTACAGAAGTGACAATCATGACAAGCGCACCCAAACCCGTCTGCATGTCTATCATGGCGCATCCCGATGACGCCGAGTTCAGTAGCACTGGTACGTTGCTCACCTGGATCAACGAAGGCTACGACGCCTACATCTGTGTCATCACCGACGCCTCCGCAGGCGGATCCGACGATTCCACTGACCTCAGCCTGGCTGCTCGGCAGGTCACCATCGACACCCGCAAGAAAGAACAAGCCGAAGCAGGCCGCATTCTCGGGCTCAAAGGGGTCATCCACCTGGATTACCCCGATGGTCGGCTCTACCCGACACTCCAGCTGCGCAAAGACCTGGTGCGCGTGATGCGTACTTACAAGCCGACCCGTCTGATTTGTCAATCACCCGAGCGCTTCTGGGGGACGCCACTGGGCATCGCCCGCTACCATCCCGATCACATCGCTGCGGGGACTGCCACGTTGGCGGCTGCCTACCCAGCGTCACAAAACCCCTGGGACTTCCCCGAGCTGATGACCGAAGAAGGGTTGCTCCCACACAAAATTCCCGAGTTCTACATTGTGGGCACGCCGATGCCGAATGTCGCCATCGACATCACGGCAGTCTTCGACAAAAAGCTGGCAGCCTTGCACGCACATGCGAGCCAAGTCGGCGCAGTCAATCCCGAGCTCGACAAACGCATGCGCGATTGGG
This sequence comes from Roseiflexaceae bacterium, assembly GCA_947474225.1. Taxonomy (GTDB): domain Bacteria; phylum Chloroflexota; class Chloroflexia; order Chloroflexales; family Roseiflexaceae; genus UBA965. The sequence goes on from CANJHS010000019.1 coordinate 14,524, forward strand.
CAGTCGAATTGGGTGAACGTTTCAATCTGCCCATGGCCGAGATATTCCACAAAACGGAGAACCTCTAGATGCAAAAATCCCTCCGGTCCGCTGAAGCACAACGCGGCTTCATGCTGATTACGCTGACGACCGTGCTGGCCAGCTTTGCCATGTCGGGGCAACAGGCTGTGGTGACCAACTTCTTCGAGAATCAACTGCACCTGCAAGGTCCGCAGTTCGGCTACATCACCGCCATCCGCGAGATTCCTGGCTTCTTGATTATCTTCCTCACAGCGCTGTTCTACCGCTTGTCGTTGCCCAAACTGACCACATTAGCGTTGACCACGCTAGCCATTGGGTATGCGCTGTTCAGCATCGCGACCGACTTTGCCACGGTCACCCCGTGGGTGATTTTGAGCTCGATGGGTTACCACACCTGGTTACAGACGCAGCACGCGCTGGCCATGAGTGTCACCACCGAAGACAAATCGGGGGCAATCCTCGGTCATGTCACCGCGCTGGGGAACTTGGGCGGATTGGTGGCCATGGTCATCATGGCGATTGGGTTCTATCTCAAGATCATGACGTTCGCCAGCGCCTTTTGGCTGACTGGGTTGGCGGCATTGGCTGCGGGCATCATGATCTTTTCATTCCCCAGTTTGCGCAATGGGGTACCCCACGAGGTGACCACCAAGCGCGAGCCGATTGTGGTGCACAAGGACTATCGATTCTATTACATGCTCAATCTGTTGGACGGCGGCCGGCAGCAGATCTTCTTTTCGTTCGGCTTGTGGGTATTGGCGCACAAATTCAATTTGGATGTCACCCACCTGACGATGATTCTCATCGGCGTCAATCTGGTCAATACGTTGATTGGTCGGCGTGTGGGCAAGTTGATCGATCGTTTCGGCGAACGCCCGATGTTGGCAGCAGCAAATATTTTGTATGTGGTGGCACTGACCGGCTATGCCTTCAGCGACAACATCTGGGTGCTCGTGGCGTGTTACACGGTCTATAGTGTCATCTTCCCCATTTCGTGGGTAGGTGCCAACACATACCTGCGCAAGATTGCCTCGCACCACGATGTGGCTCCCTCGATTGCCATGGGGTTGACCATGCAGCACGTAGCCGCAGTGATTGTGCCATTGGCGACCGGCTACATTTTGAACTTCTACGGCTACCAAATCCCGTTCATGATTGCCTGCGCCTTCGCAGTGATTACCATGATATCGACCCGATTCATCAACCCGGCAACCCAGAAGTCCCGTTCACGACTGGCAGAAGATGCAGCAGCTGCATAGAGGCAGCCTAAGGAGTATGCAATGTCGCTCTCGCCCAATTTGATTGTGCACAATGCCAAGGTCATCACACTCGATCCGACCAAACCACAAGTGAGTGCGGTCGCCTCGTTGAATGGTATGGTTGTCGCCACCGGCGACGACGCGAGTATCTTGGCGCTGGCAGGTCCCGGCACCAAAATACTCAACCTCAACGGTGCGATGGTCATCCCGGGCTTCAACGACTCACATAACCACATGCTCGAAGTGGGCATCAAGTTGACGCGCATCTCGCTCGACGAATGCAAATCCCTCAAAGAAATCCACGATTTAGTTGCTGCCGCAGCCAAAAAGACCCCGGCTGGGCAGTGGATTATCGGCGAAGGCTGGAACGAATCGTTCTTGGTCGAAAACCGCGTGCCCACCCGCGCAGACATCGACAGCGCCACCGACAAGCACCCCGTGTTGCTCAAGCGCTTCTTCAACATGGACACCGTCAACAGCGTCGCACTGCGCATGGCGGGCGTCGACGCCAACACGGCCGACCCGGCCGGCGGCTCGATCGAACGATTCCCCGACGGTACACCCAACGGCATCTTGCGCGCCGCCGCCAAGTTGCTGGTGCGTAATCTGTTGCCGGCCGTGACCCAAGAGCAATGCGTCGAGGGCATCGACAAGGCCGGTCAGCAGTATTTGACCTATGGAATTACCAGCATCCAAGAGCCTGGGCTCTACCCGTGGGAAATCCGCGGCTACATGGCCGCCCACCGCGAAGGCAAACTGCACCAGCGCACGTCGTTGATGCCGTCATGGCACGGCTTCCGTGAAGAAGAAAACGAAGCTGAACTCGACGACCGGGCTGCCAACTTGGGCATCTGGAGCGGCTTGGGCGACGACATGTTGCGCATGACTGCCCTCAAGATGGCTGTCGACGGCGGCACCACCAGCCGGACGGCATGGATGTTCAACCCGTTCGTCGGCGAAAAGACCGTGCGCGACTTCAATCGCCTCAACCCGGCCGATCTGCGCCGCTACTTCAAGCGTGGGCACGACCTGGGCTGGGACATCGGCATCCATGCCATCGGTGACCGCGCCCACCACGAGTCGGCGCTGGCCTTTGCCGATGCCGTGGCCGCCAATCCACGTGACCACCGCCACAACATCATCCATGCCTACTTCGCCAGCGAACAATCACTCGACGCCATGGCCAAGTACAAAATCGGCGCCGTCATCCAGCCGACGTTCATCTACTTCGAAGGCGACGATTTGTTCCGCGACGTCGGCGAAGAGCTGGCCCACGAGTACAAGCCGGCCAAGACGTACCTCAAGCGTGGCATCCCGATGATCGCCTCGAGCGACATCCCCAGCACGTTCCACTACAATCCCTTCATCAGCTTATATAGCCTGGTCACCCGCAAAACCCACAAGGGCACGGTGATTGCACCCCAAGAAGCCATCAGCCGTATCGAGGCATTGCGCTCCTACACCGCCAGCCCAACCTGGCTGACCCGCGAAGAACACCTCAAGGGCATCTTGATGCCCGGCATGTTGGCCGACATGGCCGTCCTCGACCGCGACTACCTGACCTGCAGCGACGAAGAAATCCTGCAAATCAAGGTCACCACCACCATCCTCGGCGGCAAGGTGGTCTATCAGCGCGGGTAACGCTGCTGCTCCCACACGGGATTGAGCGCGGGTTCTTTCGACTGAGGTTTCTTTTGAGCGGGGTTTATTGCAATAAACCCCGCTCATTTATTTTCCCTGTTCAAATCAATAAACCCTGCTCAATTTTTGTGCCCCACTCGGCATTCGTCAAAAAACGCTTTATGGTATACTTCTAGAGCATTGGGCACGCCCATGCGCATCTGGAGGAGCACATTATGCCTATTATTCCGAGTGTCGTCGAGCGCACCCCCCGGGGCGAACGCGGCTGGGACCTGTATTCACGCCTGCTCCAAGAGCGGGTCATTATGTTGGCTGCACCCATTGACGACGATGTGGCATCGTCGATTGTTGCGCAGTTACTGTACCTGCAGCACCAAGATTCAAAGCGAGACGTCTGGTTCTACATCAACAGCCCGGGCGGGAGCGTCCGCGATGGTCTGGCCATCTACGACACCATGCACATCATCAATCCTGACGTCAACACGGTCTGTGTGGGTCGCGCGGGCAGCATGGCAACCATTCTGTTGGCGGGTGGTACCAAAGGCAAGCGCTATGCGTTGCCGCACTCGACCATCCACTTCCATCCCGCCGGCGGCGGCGCGCAGGGCTATGCGCCCGATGTCGAGCGCATGGTGGCGGAATTGCTGCGCCTGCAGTCGGTGGGCAACGGGTTGTTGTCGGCCGATACGGGTCGTACCTCCGAAGAAATCACCCGTGACTTCTCGCGTGATAAGTTCATGACCCCCACCGAAGCCAAAGACTACGGGTTCATCGATCACATCCTCGACGTTCCCGCCCGCGGATAACGAATAGTGGATTCCACTCCGGCTGAGTCGGAGTGCTTTTGACAAGGAGCCATTCACGATGGGATTACTCACCGGCAAACGCGCCCTCATCATGGGCCTGGCCAATGACAACTCTATTGCCTGGGGCATTTCGAAAGCATTCCACGCCGAAGGCGCGGAGCTCTGCTTCACCTATGTCGGCGATGCCATCGAAAAGCGTGTGCGGCCATTGGCAGCCAGCTTGGGCGTCGACTTCATCGAGCCCTGCAACGTCGACAGCGACAGCGACATCGACAATCTGATGGTCGCCATCAAAAACCGCTGGGGCACCTTTGACATCATCATCCACGCCATTGGTTTCGCCAAAAAAGAAGAACTCGCTGGCGATTACTTGAATGTGACCCGCGAAGGCTTCCGGATTGCGATGGACATCAGCGTCTATTCGCTGACGGCTGTGGTCAAAGCAGCCCGCCCGATACTCAACAACGGCGGTTCCGTGCTGACCTTGACCTACCATGGCTCGCAGCAGGTCGCCCAAAACTACAACGTCATGGGCGTTGCCAAAGCAGCCCTCGAGGCCAGCGTGCGCTACCTGGCCAGCGACCTCGGTCCCGATAACATCCGCTGCAACGCCATCAGTGCGGGTCCGATCCGCACGTTGGCAGCCAGCGGCATTTCGGGCTTCAAAGATCTGCTCAAAAACTTCCCAGACGTCGCACCGCTGCGCCGCTTGGTCACCCAAGAAGACGTCGGCAACATGGCGATGGTGTTGTGCAGCGATTTGGCATCAGCCACCACCGGCGAGATTATCTATGTCGATGCCGGATTCCGCAACGTCAGCGTCAAAATCTAGTCCAACCCACAACAACCGCCCGTGGTGCGCATGCACCACGGGCGGCTTTCTTTTGACTCAGAACCTAATGGTCTTCAGGGAGCGTGTCAGAGCTGATGAGTTTGTGATAGACCCAGCGCAACATGTACTGCATGACTGACATGACCGGGATTGCCAAAAACAACCCTAGCGCACCGCCGATAGCCGCGCCACCGAGGATTGCAGCAATGACCAAGATTGGATGCAAATGCACCGCAGGTCCGACAACCGCAGGGATAATGACATAGTCTTCGAACATGCGTAATGCGAGGTAGATCCCGCCGATGACGCCACCAACGACCAGCACCGAATCTGCGAACGGCAATGGATGCTGAAATACCGCCATTACAATCGCAAAACCAGCAGCAGACCAGGGCCCGATGATGGGCAATATCTCAACGACACCACTAACAATACCAATCAGCAATGCGTAGCGCACCCCGAGCAACCAGAGTGCAATCGTCGTCAACACTGCCATAATCGGGATGAGCAGGAGCGTTCCACGAATGTATCCACGCAGGATGCCATTAATGTGCCGTCCGACGTGGGCGACTTCGGCTTGATGTTCAGCTGGTACGAGCTCAAAAACAACCTGCGCGACACGTTTCCCATTGATCAAGAGAAAGAAGCTGGTAATCACAAATGCCAGGGTGTGGAGAAACCCTTCGATGGCGCCAACGAATATTCTCGGCAGGCTGGCAGGAATCGAACTGAGCCGTGCCTCAATTGTGCTGGTAATTTGCGGCCCGATATTGAGCGTCGTTTCACCAACGGTGAACGAGAGTTTTTTTATGCTTTCGATTGCACGTGGTAAATCTGCACGCAGTGCAGTGTATTGGCTGGTAATCAGCGGGCCGAGTTGCATCCCCACCAACACCAACACACCCACCAAAATGAGGAAAAAAAGCGAGGTTGCCCATATACGCGAACCGCGCAAGAAGGGTGCAGACCAATCAATCAGCGGGGTGAAGATATACGCGAAGATCGCCGCTCCAAAGAATACGATCGCGACATCGTGGATAGCGGTATAGAGTATATAGGCAAGCGCGAGGGTCACACCGGCTGCGAGCAGCTTCATCATCGGGGTAAAAACTATGCTCGGTCGTGGTGATTGCATACTAGCCTCGACAATTACATGTGCAGTCGTCACATTTCGACGTCCTGTTGGGTGGAGAGTGTTGCTACGGTGTCATGCAAAGCGGTTTCACCCGCGGTTACGTGCAATGGGGATACGCGTCTCGAGTTGGTCCATATGATTGTCGGTTTGCGTCACACTGATGGCGATTGCCTCAGCATCAATTCCCGGGACATAGCGTTTGATAACTTCGCACAATTCTGCCTTCATGCGATTCATCATCTCGGGAGTGAGTTTGACACGGTCCGATACCAGCACACTCAAAAGCCTACTGCGGGCAGCGTCGGCAGATCCTTTATTGCGTCCAAAGAATCCCATAATGGACTCCTTTCGTACGATGCGACTCAGCGTTTACCCTGAAACATGCCGGACAGTCGTTCCATCAACGATGGATTATCTTCGATAGGATCAATGTTGATTGATTCACCGAGGATGCGGCGGGCAATGTCCATGTAGTACTTGCCCGTCTTGGATGCTTTGTCCAGCACCAACACCTCACCGCGATTGGTAGCGGTAATCACTGCTTCGTCGTCGGGGATAATGCCGATCAAATCGATGGCAAGTATTTGGAGCAAATCCTCTACCGACATCATCTCGCCAGAACGTACCATCTTGGGACGCAAGCGATTGATGATCAACTTGGGGTGCCCTTTGCCAGCAGCTTCGCACAGACCAATGATGCGGTCTGCATCGCGGACTGCGGATACCTCAGGAGTCGTCACAATGATGACTTCGTCCGCACCGGCGATGGCGTTTTTAAAACCACTTTCGATGCCTGCGGGGCTATCGATAATGACGTAATCTGCTTCACTCCGTAATTGGTCGACCAGTTCAATCATCTCTGTTTGCGAGACGGCATCTTTGTCTTTGGTCTGGGCAGCAGGGAGGAGGTACAACTCACCGTAGTGTTTGTCTTTGATAAGCGCCTGGCGCAGACGACAATTGCCTTCGATGACGTCTACGAGGTCATAGACAATCCGATTCTCGAGTCCCAACACAACATCGAGATTCCGCAATCCGATGTCTGCATCGACCACGATGACTTTTTTGCCAAGCATTGCCAAAGCAGTGCCGAGATTTGCCGTAGACGTCGTTTTGCCGACCCCACCCTTACCGGATGTAATAGTGATGACTTTCGCCATGGTACGTTGCTCCCGTGTCTGTCTAAGCGTCGATTCAGCGTCGATAGTCATGCCATGCGTGCACGGCGATGTGCGTCTCTTCGATACAGGCTATCTCTGGAATTTTTTGGCCCTGGTCTTCGGGTGCCCGTGCACGCAGGTCCGCGATGCGTAACTGCGTTGCGGACAGCTCGATTGCACAAATAACTGCAGTGCGATCACCCATCGCACCGGCGTGGATGACACCTCTGACACGACCAAATACCATCACGCTGCCCGAAGCAATCACCTCTGCGCCCGCATTTATATCACCCAACAGCATCACATCGCCGTGATGGCGCAGAATCTGGCCGGAACGAACATTCCTGGCCATGACAACACTCGTCTGTTCGGCTTCCACAGCGGTGCTCTTGGTCAATGGTGGTTTTGCGATGAACCCCATGGTGCGCGCCTCGGCACGGACGGTACGTGACTCGGACAAGATATCTACCGGCGCATTCTGGTACTCACGCATCATTGTTTGCAATTCATCAAGCGACTGCGTGCTCAATTCACGCTCTCCAAGGTCGAGCGACAATTTCATTCCTTGCAAAAGCGCCGCACCGTCGGTGAGTTGCTTTTTGAGGGCGCTGAGTGCATCGGACCATTCGCAGGTATCAAGTATCTGCACCCGCAAGCCACCACGGGCACCTTTGATTGTGATGTAGTCAGTCATGGGTGCTCGCATGTGTATCATTTTCACTATTATTATATATCACTGTGTGTGCACTGTTCTCCCATAGGTTCATGCAAAGCCTGTGGAGTATGATATGATTGTAGAAATATATTTTCAAAGAGGTTGGCTATGGTACGGATAAGCCGTATTCTGGTTCTGTTGATGACCCTTGCATTGGTCACGAGCTGTGGGCTATTTAGCGATGACACGCTTCATATCGCAGATGTTACCAAAAGCATTGACACATTTGTCGGCAAAGACATCACCGTTGCAGGCGCGTATCTTTCCAAAACCGGCTCTGATCCTCTTTCGATCATGGCAGCTGGTGTCAGCACGCTCGATAATGGCCTGGATGCCCAGCCGTTGGGTGATGCCATCTGGGTGGACAACATCGGCGAAGACGTCACGATGAATTTGCATCGCCCAGGCGACGCAGTTTATGGATTTGTCAAGCTAACGGGTCGCATAGAGGCTGGTGCTTTTGGTGCCGGTGGTGTCTACAAACACCGGATTGCGGTGACCAAATCCGAAATAATCGAACAAATCAAACGCACTGAATCACGCCTCGTCAACGAGAGCCTCGGCGAAGGCAAAGTTTCTCTCTTTGAATTGGCTGACAACGGCACCAAGTACAACGGTCAGACGGTCACCACCCAAGGGTATTACTTTTGGAATTCGGTCATCTATGTACTGGCAGAAGGTGTCGCAGTCGAAGAAGACGGTACGAGCCCGCAACCAATTGGCAAAATAATTTGGATGGAAGGGTTCCCACCTGATCAATCCGCCAATCTGAATGTCGGACCCAACAACAGCTTTGTATGGGGCAAAGTCGAGGTCACCGGCAATTTCCAGAGTGGTGGTCAATTCGGTCGTGACGGTGCTTATACAGCGCTGTTTACTGTCACATCCGCCAAGACAATCAAGTAATCTTCTATGGCGCGATATGGGATTGATTACCTCCGCGCAGCAGATATCAATGCGATCCATTTCATAGACGTGGCCTGCTTTCCGACACCATGGTCAGCCGATACGTATCTCCAAGAACTACGCGCTCCACAGGATTCCCGCTATGTGGTAGCGCGTTTTTCGTTGGCCGAAAAAGCATCCACGACTGTGCACAGTCCAAAGAGTGGGAATTTTCTGCAGGCACTCTTACAGCAGCGAGCCAACACGCCGACGGTCAAGAATGGTGCCATTGTCGGGCATGCGGGTATCATGCGAACACCCACAGGCGGGCATATTACGACCCTCGCGGTCCATCCTCAGCACCGCGGCCAGGGCGTCGGTGAGCTACTTTTGCTGGCACTCATCGAACAAGCATATGACCTTGACGTACGGCGGTTGGCACTCGAAGTTCGTTCCACAAACCTCCCGGCACAACGTTTGTATACCAAATACGGCTTCGTACAGACGCATATCGAGGCTGGGTATTACCGCGACAACGGTGAAGACGCGCTCTCGCTGTCGATTGCAGATATTACGGCGCTTTCATTCCGCGAACACACCAAACAGCTGAGTGATGCCCTATACCGGCGGTTCACACAAAAATAGCCCACACGCACGAGCGTGCGTGTGGGCCGGAGCGTGTGGTGCTTAGATTTCGGTGACGATAGGCAACACAACCGGTCGGCGCTTTGTCTGTTCGTAGAGGAAGTCACCTACTGCGTCTTTGATTTTGCGGATCAAAAAGGCTGCATCGACTTCGGTGCGGTCATTGCCATGCTGGAGAACTTTGCGTACGACTTTGCGGGTCGCCTCGAGGAGCTCTTCTGATTCTTTCATGTGCACGAAGCCACGTGTCAACACTTCGGGACCACCAGCTAAATCGCCGGTATGGCGATCGACCGTGACGACGACAATCATCACGCCATCGCGTGACAACAGTTGTCGGTCCCTTACCACAATCTGGCTGACATCGCCAACGGTTGTGCCGTCGACGTAAATGTAGTTGACAGGGATTTTGTTGACCTGTTTGCCGTAATTTTGGCCGAACTCGAGGACTGATCCGTTTTCAACCACAAACACATTTTCGGTCGTGTACCCCATATCCATGCCTATCGCGAGTTTACGATAGAGCACCATGTGACGGTAGTCACCATGGAATGGGATGACATGCTGTGGCCGCAACATGCCCAACAGCATCTTGAGCTCTTCTTGGGCGGCGTGGCCCGACACGTGTACCTTGGCATCACTGCCGTAGATTACATCTGCCCCGATGCGGAACAGGTTGTTGATGACGCGTGAGACCGACACTTCGTTGCCCGGGATAGGCGATGCCGACACGACGACCGTATCACCTTGCTTGATGCGCAGATTAGTGAACTCGCGGTTTGCCATGCGTGCGAGCGCAGCCATCGGTTCACCTTGGCTGCCAGTGCAGATGACGGCGACTTGATCGTCGGGGAGCTGGGCTGCCTCGTTTGGTCGTACCAGCGTGCCACCATTGATCCGCAAGTAACCGAGTTCTTGGGCAATCCGTGAATTGTTTTCCATGCTCCGACCAGCCAGCATGACACGCCGGCCATATGCCTCAGCCGAGTCAATGACCTGCTGCACGCGCGAGATGTTCGAGGCAAAAGTCGCCACAATAATCCGACCGGGTGCCGTTGCAAAAATATTGTCGAGTGAGTCGCCTACCACCCGTTCGCTGGGGGTAAATCCCGATGATTCGACGCGCACACAGTCGGTAATCAACACCACGGGGCGACGTGCACCCAATGCGGTGATGGCAGCGATGTCGGTCTTTTTGCGATCAACCGGTGTATGGTCGAACTTCCAGTCGGTGATGTATGCGACGATTCCGGCTGGGGTGTTGACCGCCAAGCCGACGGTATCAGGAATTGAGTGTGCGAGTTGGAAGGTCTCGACTGTCAAACTGCCGATGCGTAACACATCGCCTGCTTCGAAGGTATTGAACTTTGTCTGCTCGAGCAGTCGGTGTTCTTTGAGTTTGTGTGAAGCGATACCGATCGTCAGGCGTGTTCCGTAAACCGTAGGGAAGCCGATTTCTGGCAAAATATAGGGCAAACCTCCCACATGGTCTTCGTGGCCATGGGTCAATACTATTGCTTTGATTTTGCCGATATTCTCACGGAGGTAATTTATGTCGGGCAGAACCAAATCCACGCCGAGCATTTCGGCTTCGGGGAACATGACTCCGCAATCCATGACAATAATATCATCGCCGTATTCGACGACCCACATATTGCGACCGACCTCACCGGCACCACCGAGGGGAATCACACGTAATCGCTGTTTTGTCATTGCTCACATACAAGGTGCACTCATGTCGAGGGCCTTGTTGCTCCTTTCATACAAAAAAATCTCATATCCACACGGCGAAGTGCCGTTATGATTGTTGTTGCTCTGTCACCGGCTCAGTCGGGAGGGGAGCCGTAATAACAGGGTGGCCGCTGCGTCGGCGGATTTCGGTCATGAGTTCGGCACGTTCCTGTACACCAGGGTAGACGGGCAAAACTTTTGCACCATAGGACTGACGAAAAAGAAGCCGGAATACGGGGTTAGAAATTTGGGATGTTGGTGCATTCGTCAGCACAAGCTCGTCGCTTGGTTCATCACTGTCAGCATCTACCGTGCGGATTTCAGCTATTCCATCCCAGGGAATAGAAATATCAACCCCAACCGCCTGATACCGCAACCCGTCCTCAGTCAATTCATACCGACAAATGAGCTCCATGCTGATGTTCCACATCGTCAGGGGAGCCGCAATCATCAGCACCAACATAAACAACGCCGGTACCGTCCGATTGACGGTCAGACCTTCGCTCCACATGGTACCTAACGATGCACCAATATCACCAGGCACATAGCTAATACCCAAGGTAGATTGGAATGTCCATATCGAAAACATCAAGATAAGCGCTGCACCGACAAGCAGTAACCATGCATTACGGCGCCCGTCGCTCGATAGTTGGTATTGCTTCATACACCCCTCATCGTCTATCGCATCACTCATGACACAGTAGGGAATCCATCTCTGAGATAGCCACCCAAACGTTCAAAATCGACTTCCATTAGCGGCAAGGTGCTCCGTTGATAGAGGGCCGCTGCCGGGTGCAACATCGGGACAACAAGTCTGTCGTCCACATGATATAGCTGTCCATGGTGTCGCACAATCTGTACGTTCGGAATCCAATATTTGGCTGCATGACGCCCCAAAGGAACAATCACACGCGGGTTAATGGCGTTGATTTGACGCGTCAAAAAGTGCTGGCAACTGCGAATTTCTGCGCGAGTAGGGTCTCGATTATCAGGGGGACGGTGTTTGACCAGATTGGCAATGTACACACGACTTCGGTCAAGGCCAGCGCGTTGCAACAATGCATCCAACAGCCGACCAGACGCACCCACAAACGGACGGCCAGATATATCTTCGGCAGCTCCCGGCGCCTCACCAATCAGCATCACAGCCGCATCAGCAGGACCTTCCCCCGGGACCGCACGCGTCGCAGATTCACACAATTGACACGCTCTACACTCAGCGATTTCTCGAGCAATCGATTCGATGAGTGCAATCGTCATTGATTTCCTCTATTATACCTGAATTTGCAGTGAACGGGTGTGGACAGTATGAGGAAAACAAGCACAAACCTGTCCATACGGCACACATCGCCCAGGTGAGCAGTCTGTGCCTTCATGCCTCTCGCCGCCGAAGCGGCTGCCAACTGATAACCACATTGGGTGGCACTGCAACCGGCACCATTACACCACCATCTGCGTTGAGCACCCAGTGGGTGCGAATCAACAGTTCTACGCGGTGTCGGTGCTCGTTATCCCACGGCAGGCGTAACCGATAGCACACATCATCGACTGCGTCGGCGACACTCGGGTAGGTCATCGCAGCAGCTGGTGGGAGCACCGTTACATCTGCACCAATCCCCATCTGCGCCAATGCAGCAATGCATTCATACGCCGCAGGTAGTGGGTAGCGCGGGACACCATGGAACTCCTGCCAGAGTGGCAACACCGGTGTCGTTGGGTGCCGGGCAGCCAATAACAGGACACAACGCTCGCTTGCATGTGTATCCATGGCACGGATGAAGGGCGCTATCTCACGGACTGCATACAACACATGTGACGCAAACACAATCTCGCAATCGGGCACCGTCGTTTCGGGCCATGTTCCAGACACAATGGTCACATCTGCTGAAGGCAAACCAGCACGTCCCACGTCGATTTGTGCCCGCATCGCTGCAGAGTGTTCGAGGGCGACGACGCGACATCCTGCTGCCACTAGTGGAGCAACATACCGCCCACTCCCCGCTCCGATGTCGAGCACCCGCATCCCACTGCGTACCATTGGCAGCAGCCAGCGCATAAACGCATCAGGTTGTGGCGTCCGCTTCACATTTGCCGCATAGCGCGCTGCAATGAATGCATATTGATCTGATGTACGTTGCATGTCCGGATGGGTTGCTGCCTCGCCCTGGTCACGCTCGCGGTCATACATATCACGCCAGATCTGCACCCAATCGAGTTGTCCGGGGGACCACGATGTCGCTTCCATCAAGAGACCAACTCCCATTGATTATCAAGGAGAGCACTACGGCGCGCAGCAGCGATGACTGCGTCGACATGCACGGCACCGGCACCGTCGCACAACACGCGCGATTCGCCGACAATGCTCGCTAAGAGAGCTTCCCAACTGGCTGCGTGCCATGAAAGTGAACTCGTCGCAGTCTCACTGCCAGGGACGGTTGCAACAGGCGTACTCCTGTTCCACACATCGTAGCGCTGCATGCTATTGGGAATTGCTGCGCTGCCTACACGAAGCGCGTTCACATCATCCATGTCAAACATACATGAGCCACTCGTCCCATATGCTTCGACCCGCAGGCTATCCGCAGCACCGGGGACCATTTTGGATGCTTCGATGACCACGTGCATACCATTCGCCAACCGTCCATGCAGGACTGCAATATCATCGACTTCGATGGGAATAGCCGTCCCTTCGTGATCGGGGCGTGTCGGATACACCGTCTGGAGCTGTGCCTGCACTGCGACAATTGGGGAGCCAAATAACGCATACGTCAAATCAATCAGATGTGACCCTAAGTCAACCAGCACACCACCGGTGGGCCCACGAAAGCGCCACGATACTGCCCGGTCGGGCGACACGTTACTGCTCCGATGGTAGCGCAGATGTGCTCGCAATGGCGTCCCGAGCAGACCAGCGGCAATCTTTTGTTGCGCTTCCACAAGCGCAGGAATCCGCCGGAAGTGATGGTTCATAGTCAGGACTACGCCTGCGATTTGCGCTGCAGCAGCAAGTTGTCGTGACCGCACAGGATCTACCGTCAGGGGCTTTTCACACATAATGTGCTTGCCAGCCGCAATTGCCTGTGCAACCTGTGCTGCGTGCACCCCCGTGGGTGTGCTAATGAGGACAATATCTACCGCTGGGTCTGCGACCAACGCGTCAAAACTGCATTGACGTACGAGTGGGAGGTCACGTTGTGCATTCGCCTGACTCCCCGTGCCGCCCGGCGTCACTGCCACGATGGTAGGTCGGAGCGCAATCGTCGGATACACAAAAGGGATAAGCGCCAATGCGGCAGCGTGTACGCGGGCAATTGCTCCATACCCCACAATCCCAACACCTACGGTTTTCATAATAAAACAGTCCGATCAAAAGGCGCGCTGCCAATACGGGCACGCGCTTCGAGCTCTGAGAGTGCAGCATAGCCGGCATGATAGGTACGTGGATCGGTCTGCTGGTAGCCCCGTGCTTCAAATTCATCGATATCGAGGCGAGTCAACACCTGTCGATTCGCCGATACAAACAAGTCAAGCTCGAGGTCGACGGATGTCAAACTGTGTGTCCGTATGATGGAAGGGCGAGTCACATTGCAATACCAGCCGCGCAATGTGCCGTCGTGCGTGAACCACGCAAATGCATTAAACCAGTGGTCACGATAAAAGTATTCATCGAGAATGTCGCCTGGTTCGACATGCATATAGCCCAAATTGATTGCTGGGCGGGTCCACGTAGCACGCACGACCACATGGTCAGATTCGATGACCATCGGCAGTGCGACATAGCTTACCGTAGATTTTTTGAGGGGTTTGATGAGATGGACCAACATGGCAGGCGCCTCACTAGAGGTAGCTACGCCTCAGTTTGCGGCGCAACGAACCACGCCAGTTGGCAGGCATTTTGCGACCAATGCCACTCACAATCAACAGAAAGACCAACCGCAATGTTCCCATGCGTGGGCGAACAAGCTCCATCAACGCCGCTGGATCACGGAGTTTGAGGGGCGATTCGCCATGGACTTCTACTTTCAGGTCATCGCCGTGCCACTCACGTTCGACCCAAAACAGGTGCGGCATGCTCCGTTGAAAGACATAGTAGGCTGGATTGTAGGCATAGAGGTAGTCGAAAAATTCACCGAAGGGCTCTACTGCTTCTCGTGGATGCAGAATAATAACCCCGTCGATGAGATTGACATACCAGCGATGAAACGACCAGTGAAAGGTTTTTTCGGCGATTTCGGACGGGCTCTGGATGTACCCTGCCTCCGACACACGTTTGAGTTCACTGACGAATTGAATCGGATCATCCATGTGTTCGAGGATATGCGAGCAAATGGTATACGCAAACGCACCATCTTTGAAGGGTAAATGATGGGCATCGGCGACAACAAATGGACGGTCGATGACCAAATCACCGCCACGTTCGGTATTATCAAAGAGAAAACGGTCTACCAGAACATTAGAACGAGGATTCGGGTTTTCGCCACTGCCGATTTCAAGCACGAGACCCTGCTTGGGTGGGTTGAGTCGTTGTTCCATACCACCTAGTTCAATTCGTCGCCGGACAAACTGTCGTGCAACACATCGAGGTATTCGAGAGCCATGCCGGTACCAATTGCCACACAATTCGCGGGTTGGTCAGCAACATAACACGGTACACCAGTAAATTCCGTCAACAAATCGTTGATTCCGCGCAACATCGAACCACCACCGGTCATTACCATGCCTTTGTCGATGAGATCTTCGGCGAGGGCAGGCGGCGTCTCGGCCAACACGCGGCGGACGGCACTAATGACTTGCTCGAGCGGTTCTTGGATTGCTTCCGTAATTTCAGTCGAATTGACCTCAATGGTACGTGGCAGACCAGCGACTTGGTCGCGACCACGGACTTGCATCTGCAGTGGTCGGCTCATGGATACGGCAGAACCAATTTCGATTTTGATACTCTCGGCCATGCGTTCGCCGATGAGCAGGTTGTATTTGCGTTTGATATAGGCCATGATGGCATCATCGAAACGATTCCCACCGACACGTACCGAACTCCAGGCAACAATATCATTGAGCGAAATGACCGCCACTTCGGTGGTGCCTCCGCCAATATCGATAATCATGTTACCGGATGGTTTGGCGATGGGGATGTTGGCACCAATTGCAGCAGCGAGCGGTTCACGGATGAGGTATGCACGACGTGCACCAGCAGCCAAGCCGGCTTCACGAACGGCACGCATCTCGACCGAGGTAATCCCTGCGGGGATCGAAATCATGACGTCGGGTTTGCTCAGACTAAAACGACCATTGGTCTTGCTGATGTAATGCTTCAGCATGGCCTCGGTAATATCGTAATCGGCGATAACGCCGTTGCGCATCGGACGAATAACTTCGATGCTTTCGGGCTCACGACCGAGCATTGCCAAAGCGTCAGAGCCAACCGCTTTGATGCGATTGTCTTTGGTCGATATGGCGACGACCGACGGTTCCGACAACACGATGCCCCGTGTACGTACATAGACGAGCACATTTGCCGTCCCGAGATCGATACCAATTTTGCGGGCCATAGACACTCCGGGGCATAAAAGATGAATCTGAAGCAATTGTACCACACTGCACCTGTGCAGACGATGGTGGCGCGTATATGAAAAACGAGGAAGGCAATGCCTTCCTCGTCTGCGGTACCAAGCATTTGATTATGCACCTGGTGCTTTGCGTACCTTGGCCATCTTGATTTGCATCAAGGCACGGCGCAAATCTGCTTCGGCCAACGCCATATCCTGATTGGATTTGCGTGACGAGAGACGTTCTTCGGCGCGACGTTTTGCTTCCTCGGCACGTTCGAGATCGATTTCGTCCGAGCGATCACAGGAATCAGCCAGAATGGTTATGCGGTCAGGGAGCACTTCCATGAATCCACCAAATACGGCGAATTCCGTGCGTACACCACCCTTGATGATGCTGAGCTCGCCCTCGGTCAGGACGGTGAGCAGAGGCATATGGCGGGGCAGGATACCGACGCGGCCATCCTTGGTCGGGGCATTGACCTGATCGACGTCGTCAGAGAGAACCAATCGCTCAGCCGTGACGATTTCGAGATGTATTGGCATCTCTCACCTCCATCAATCTGTAGCGGTCGTGCGGACACAACCGCTACAGGGGGCTTACTTACTGGCTTCGTAGGCGGCGATGACGTCGTCGAGTGAGCCCTGCAAGAAGAAGAACTGCTCAGAGATATGGTCGACTTCGCCGGCCAACAAACGAGCGAAGCTTCGGACCGTATCGGCCACCGGCACGTACTTCCCGGCGCGGCCGGTGAATTGTTGTGCAACGGTGAACGGCTGCGAGAAGAAGCGTTCGATTTTGCGGGCTCGGGACACCGTGAGTTTGTCCTCGTCGGACAATTCTTCGACGCCCAAGATTGCGATGATGTCTTGCAGGTCTTTGTAACGCTGCAAAACAATCTGAACGGCACGAGCAACCCGGTAGTGCTCTTCACCAACAATGTTGGGGTCGAGAATACGGCTGGTCGAATTCAACGGGTCCACTGCGGGGTAGATGCCCTTTGAGGCGATACTACGCTCGAGCGAAATCGTTGCGTCCAAGTGGGCGAACGTCGTGGCAGGAGCAGGGTCGGTGTAGTCGTCGGCGGGCACATAGACGGCCTGCATCGAGGTAATCGAACCCTTTTTGGTCGAGGTGATGCGTTCTTGGAGCTCACCCATTTCGGTGCCCAGGGTTGGCTGGTAACCGACTTGTGATGGCATACGACCCAAGAGTGCAGACACTTCGGAACCGGCCTGCACGAAGCGGAAGATGTTGTCGATGAAGATGAGGACGTCGCGACCTTCGTCACGGAAGTACTCAGCCATCGTCAAGGCCGTCAGGGCGACGCGCAAGCGGGCACCTGGTGGCTCGTTCATCTGTCCGAAGACCATGACGGTCTTATCGAACACGGTGGTCGTGGCATCGATTTGTGCTTCTTGCATTTCGTGGATGAGGTCGTTGCCTTCGCGCGAGCGCTCGCCGACGCCGGCGAACACGGAATAACCCGATTGTTCTTTGGCGATGTTGGCGATGAGCTCTTGGATGACAACGGTCTTGCCCACGCCAGCACCACCGAAGATACCAGTTTTGCCACCGCGGGTAAACGGTGCAATCAGGTCAATGACCTTGATCCCCGTCTCGAAGACCTGCGCTTGGGTGGACTGTTCTTCGAGGGATGGAGCGCGTTGGTGGATGGGGCGCTTTTCGGCGGCATCCACTGACTTCTCAAAGCCGTCGATGGCTTCACCGACGACATTGAAGACGCGACCGAGGGTCGCAGGACCGACTGGTACGGAGATAGCCGAACCTGTGTCGGTGCACGGGACACCGCGGCGCAAGCCGTCGGTGGTACCCATTGCCACAGCTTTGACATATCCGTTGCCGAGATGTTGTTGCACTTCGGCGACCAGGGTAACGCCACCCGGCATGGGGACCGTGATTGCGTTATAGATTGCGGGGGTTTCATGTTCCTTGAACTTGGCGTTGAGCACAACGCCAATGATCTCGGTTATTTCCCCAATTGCGTGAGCCATACAGTTCCTCCAGCACGTATCGTGTGGCCTGACCACACGCAGACATTAGCTATCCGCGAGGGCCGACGCTCCCGAGGCTATCTCAGAGACTTCCTTGGTGATATTGGCCTGACGGGTTTTGTTGTAGGTCAGGGACAATTCGCGGCGTAGTTCTTTGGCGTTATCTGTGGCATTACGCATTGCCACCATGCGGGCGCTATGCTCGCTGGCGATGGCTTCGAGCAACGCTTGATAGATGAGCACCTCTGCAAAGCGTGGGAGCAGATCATTCAACACGACATCTTGATCGGGTTCGTAGTTGTAATCACTGCCTTTGGCCGTTTTGTCGGTCTGTTCGGCTTCCACCGGCAAGATGCGACGAATAGCAGGGCGTTGTACCAGCGTATTGACGAATTGACTATAGACAAGGTGTGCCTCGTCAAAATCGCCTTTCAAGAAACCTTCGATGACATTCGTCGACACACCGAGGATATCGGCAAGTTTCGGATTGTCACCCAGCTTCGTCACTTCGGCCAATAAGTCTTGACCGCTACGAGCCAAGAAATCGCGTCCTTTTTTTCCAATAGCAAGGACCTTCACCGTGCGGCCTTTGGCACGTTCGTCGAGGACGAAGCGAGCGGTACGGCGCAGCAAATTACCGACCAAGCTACCAGCCAAACCGCGATCGGGTGTGATAACAATCAACGCGACGCTTTTGACTTCAGGACGGATTTCCAACAGAGTACCTGTGCGTGACCCGGAGGTACGCGCCATCAGGCTGCTCATGACATCGCGGAGTCGGTCGGCATACGGCCGGGTGGCGAGCACGTTGCGTTGAGCACGCCGCATTTTCGACGCCGAGACCATCTCCATGGCGCGCGTTATTTGGGCTAAGTTGCGCACAGAGCGGATGCGTCGACGAATTTCACGTGTACTTGGCACCGGTTCCCTCTTCCGTTTGTAGTCACAACGTTATGTCGCCATAGCGTTGCAACGCGACCTTACGCGCTGAAGTTGCTCGTCTGGTTGAACTCGGTAATCGCCTTTTCGAGCGATGACTTGAGCTCTGGTGACGGGAACTTGCGATCGAGGCGGTTGTCGAAAATGCCCTTGCACACATCTGGGTGGACCGTGCGCATGAACTGCAAGAACTCAACCTTCCACTGACCAATTGCCGCGACTGGTACCGCATCGCAGAAGCCATTGGTGGCTGCGAACAGCACCATGACCTGCTCTTCGAGTGGCATCGGGGCAAACTGTGGCTGCTTGAGGACTTCTTGCAAGCGTGCGCCGCGATCGAGCTGGGCGCGTGTCGACGCATCCAAGTCCGAGGCGAACTGCGCGAATGCGGCCAAGTCACGGTACTGCGCCAAGTCGAGCTTGAGGCGGTCAGCGACCGAACGCATCGCACGAGTCATGGCCGACGTACCCACGCGGGACACGGACAGACCGATGTTGAGGGCTGGGCGGATACCTGCGTTGAACAAGTCGGACTCGAGGAACAACTGACCGTCGGTGATCGAAATCACGTTGGTCGGAATGTACGCCGACACGTCATTGGCTTGTGTTTCGATGATAGGCAATGCCGTCAACGAACCGCCGCCTTTTTCTTCGCTCAGACGAGCAGCACGCTCGAGCAAGCGGGAGTGCAGGTAGAAAACGTCACCCGGGTATGCTTCACGGCCTGGAGGGCGGCGCAACAGCAGCGACACCTGACGGTAGGCTGTGGCGTGCTTTGACAGATCGTCGTAGATGATAAGGGCATCACGGACAACTTCACCATTAATGGTGACGCCGTTTTCCATGACTTCTTCACCGACGGCACAACCGGCGTATGGAGCAATGTACTGCAACGCAGCCGATTCGGATGCGGTGGCAGCCACGACCGTGGTGTACTCCATTGCACCGAAGCGCTCGAGGTACCCAACAATCTGGGCGACCTGGGCACGCTTTTGACCGATAGCAACGTAGATACAATACAGGCCCTTGCCCTTTTGATTGATGATGGAGTCGATGGCCACCGCGGTTTTGCCGGTCTGGCGGTCACCGATGATGAGCTCACGTTGACCACGACCGATGGGAATCATCGAGTCGATGGCGATAACGCCGGTCTGCACCGGAGTGTTGACGGACTGACGGTCCATTACACCGGGAGCGATACGCTCGACGGGGCGGAGGACGTCGCTGATAATGGCACCTTTGCCGTCGATCGGCTGACCGAGGGCATTGATGACACGGCCGACCAGCGCTTGACCAACCGGCACCGAAATGATGCGGCCAGTGGCGTTGACCTGATCGCCTTCTTGGATCGAAAGATAGTCACCCAACACGATGGCGCTGACCGAATCTTTCTCGAGGTTCAATGCAATACCATACACAGCTTCGCTGCGACCGGCTTGCACGGGGAACTCGAGGAGTTCGGCTGCCATGACCTGTTCGAGGCCGCTGATGCGGGCCACGCCGTCGCCGACGGAGATAACGGTACCGACATTCATCATCCGTGGTCGGACGTCGGCACCCTCTTGAATGCTTTTTAGCAGACGCTGGTAAATATCGTTTGCTGCTACTGCCATAGTCTGGCACCTCAATCGTTGTGTCGCGACACTCGTGCTTCCATGAGTGTCTGCTGCCGTTCCTTAGTGGTGACCTGAACTAGCTCGTCATCATGCTGTTTTTGACGGCACTGAGGCGCGTCCGCAGACTGTTGTCGAGCACTTGATCACCTACGCGTACGATCAAGCCGCCAATAAGCGACGCGTCGACATCGAAGTGAACCGTCAGGCCCTCTCCATACTTCCCACGCAAATCCGCAATGACTTCCTTCTGCTTGGCATCGTTGAGTGCTTCTGCACTCGTGATGTTTGCTTCGAGCGCATGATTGGCACGTTGAGTGGCCTTTTCATATGCTGCAGCAACGGCAGGAAGGGTGTTCAACTGGCCGCTGTTGGCCAACGTTGCGACGACATTGCGTACTTCACGTGGAGCGTCTGCCCCCATTTTGGCGGTGACCGCATCCGCGCTCTGGGCACCGGCTTTGACTGCTTCAGCAGCGGCCTTGAGTGCTATGAGGGCGGAGTTGTTCAGCGCCTCTTGGATGGCGCGCGCAATCATCTGTGCATCAGATGTAGTCACGTTAATACCTCGCTCGGTGGTGACCTCACGGCCACATACCAATGCTCCGGACTAGTTGTTGCGGCCTAAACGGCTCAACGACTCGTCGATCAATTGTGAATGATTGCCTTTGAGCTCAGCGCCCAACACTTTGGCGGCCGTTTCGGTCACCAATGCTGCGGCCTGGTTCTTGAATTCGCCAGCCAGCCGATCGACTTCGCGTTCTGCGTTGGCACGGGCGTCGTTCTTGATTCGCTCGGCTTCGGCACGGGCGGCATTGATGAGTTCCTGCTCTTGGATGCGCGCACGCTCCGTCGCCTGAGCCATCACTGCGCCGGCTTCTTGACGAGCCTTGGCAAGTTCGACTTCGTTTTCTTTGCGCTGGGCAGCCATCTGCTCGCGCACCTTATCAGCCTCTTTGAGACCGTCTTCGACGCGCTGGGTGCGCTCTTTCAAGAGGTTCAAAACGGGTGCAAACAAGAACTTCGACAACATCCACACCAAGAAGATGACGTTAAAGATCTGCGCCACCAACAGGCTGTAATTAATGCCTAGTTTTTCCAAAGCAATGCTCCTTGCTGGAGGATGGGTAACACCCATCCGCGCCAGAACTAGATAATTTTGAAGCCGATGAGCAGACCGAACACCATCGACAAGATGAACGGCACTTCTGCGAGGGCGAAGCCCAAGAACATGTATGTGCGCAGCATACCTTCAGCCTCTGGATTGCGGCCCATGGCTTGCAATGCACCACTGAAGACGACACCGATACCGGCACCGGGTCCGATAGCACCCAAACCGATTGCCAATGCCATGGCGATGAAACGCAGCCCATCGTTGGAAATACCAGTTTCCATTACAAAACCCTCCATCATCACATCTGATACAGATTAACGAAGATTAATGAGCAGCCGCTTCATGCTCATCGTGACCACCGCCATGTGCCTGTGTGGCCATGGACATGAATACCAACGTCAACACCGCGAAGATCACTGCCTGCATCAATGCGACAAACACTTCGAACGCGTAGAAAGGCAGCGGCAGCATATATGGGAACAAATATCCCATAACGATGAGCACCACTTCACCGGCGAAGATGTTGCCGAAGAGACGGAAGGCGAATGAGATGATACGAATGAATTCGGACAACAGCTCGATAAAGCCAATGACCGTAAACATCGGACCTTCACGGAAGTTGAAGAACCGCACGAGATACTCGAGCCCCAGCGCTTTGAGACCGAAATACTCGATGAGAATAACCGACATCAACCCCAATGCCAACGTCAGATTGAGGTCAGCAGTAGGAGCGCGGAGGACGGGTACCAATTCTTCGTGGGCTTCGTGATCACACTGCAACGGCAGGTTGTCAAAAAACGTCACGTTACGCGGTTTTTCGACTGCATTCTCTGCGTGATGCACTTGACAGAAACCAATGGAACCAACACCGGGGACCAACCCGACAAAATTCGACAGCAAAATCAACAGAAATGCTGTCCCGACAAATGGGAAGAACTTGGCCACGTTCTTCTTGTCGACACCCACGGCAAAGTCGTGGAGTGAACCCACTACTAATTCGACAAAGTTTTGGAAGCCACGCGGAACCATTTGGTTGCGTACTCCGAAAACCACCACCAGCATCAACAAAACGTCGACGACAATGGTTGCGAGCAGTGAGTTGGTAATTGGGGTACCGCTAGCACACGACCCTGCGTTGCTGAATTCACCACCCAAACACACCAATGCTTCTGCTTTCACAGATACCGGTGGGAACGTAGGGAACTTCATGTTCAACCCAAAGAATAGTGCAGCGCCAATTACGAGGGCCAACAGTGCGCCTGTGCGAACTCGCATGAACACGCCCCTCTGACTTAATGAACGCTTTCACAAAGTACTATACCTACATCCAATTCGTGATAAGCGCAACACGTTTTGGGTACAGATATATTCCCTTTCATAGTACCACATGTCAGATTGAATGGGGAATAGAGATTTTTTGTCACGTAATAGACATTGTCATCCTACCGAGACGGGAATCATGACGGCAAAGACCGAACCTTCGCCAACCTTACTCGACACCCAAACATACCCATCCATACGCTGGATGATGTCATAGACCAATGCAAGGCCGAGCCCAGCACCGGTACTCGAGCGCGTCAATGAATCATCGAGTTTCACAAACGGGGCAAAAACATGCAGTTGGTCTTGGTCGGTAATGCCAATCCCCTGATCGATGACGGTCATGGTGAGCCAGCGGCGCCGGTCCACCCCTACCGGCTCGGGCATGTCACTGCGCAAGGTGTCTTGGACAATGATGTCGACACGTTCATTGCGCGCGTGTTCAGCAGCATTCAAGAGCAGCTGCGAAATCAAAACGCGCACCCAACGAACGTCCGCAGTGATACTCATTGTCGGCTGATGAGCCTGGATTTGAATATTGACGCGCGGGTAGCGTTCGTTGACCTGGTCTATGATCTGCGTGACGATTGCCATCACATCGAAGTCCTGCAGGATAATTGCTTCGGGCGTACCCGCGGTGCGTAATTCAGACAAAGTATCGACAATTTGCTTCATTCGTGACGCATTGGCACGAATTTCGCTTACTTGGAGTAATTCTGCGCCGCTGAGTTTCTTGACCAGTAAGTCGGTATAGCCAATCACCATGGTCAGTGGCGTACGCAACTCATGCGAGGCCAACGCGACAAATTCGTCCTTCATTGCTTCTATTTGGCGTTGTTTTTGGTACAACCCGGCCATATGACCATACACATCTGCATTCTGGAGGGCGGTGACACTCTGCTTTGCGAGCAACGTCATCAGCTCTTTGACTGAAGGCAGCTTGGGGTTTTGATCGTCAGTACCGATTAGCAATATACCTTGGATATCGTTTGCAATCAGAGGGACGCCAATGGTCACAGTAGTGGTGCGTTTTTGGTCTTCAAAGGCGACAAAATAGCCTATCTGCAACGCATTATCATGGAGGACATGATGCGCAAATTCAACCGCGGCGACCGTCAGCGTCCAGCTTGGATCAGCAACCGTCACCGAGGTCAGCGGGGTTTTGTCATTCCCTACCAATAGCGCGGCAACCTGCCAGTTGCTCCAGCGCACCGCCAAGCCCAAAATCGTTGCCACCAAGGTGTGATAGTCCAATGTGGTAGACAAAACCTCGCTGTCGATACGGAGTGCCTCGAGCGCACGCAGTCGGACATTGTCACGGATGACCTCACGACGATTGAGTGCTTGGGCCACTGCGAGCAAGAGCTGTGTCAGATCGAATGGTTTGGGAACGAAATCCGAAATGCCGAATTGCATCGCTTGATGAAGATGGTCATATGATGCATACGCAGTCATCATGACGATGGCCGCCGACGGATCGCGCGCATGCACCATAGCAGCAATACCGAGTCCATCGACGCCCGGCATTTTGAGGTCAGTCACAATGACATCATAGGTATCCCGCATCAACAACTCG
Source organism: Roseiflexaceae bacterium (assembly GCA_947474225.1). GTDB lineage: Bacteria > Chloroflexota > Chloroflexia > Chloroflexales > Roseiflexaceae > UBA965. The sequence goes on from CANJHS010000019.1 coordinate 39,478, forward strand.
GTAACCGACTGCGGGTCAGATGTAGTTGTGACACGGTAACCACGGGATTGCAGGGCACGAGCACAGATATGACACATCTCTGGTTCGTCATCTATGACCAATACGTGTGGATGTTGTAGCGGATCAGTCATCAATCCCCCCTAACAAACCGCCATGAGCCCACGCTGCGATGTCATCGGCATCGGGAATGTCGTCTGCGATGAGGCGCGGCAACAAGAGGTCGACGACATTGCGCGCTCGATTGCGGATGCATCCCGGCGCTGCCATAAATGGGACTGCAGCAATGCGCCCGACCAGCATCATGTTACCGGGTTCGACCGGGGCGCCGTGGCGAATAATGTGGCCACCCGCTGCGATGACACCGGATGGAATTGCCTCTGCCACACCCATGACGGATGTTTCGGATATTGATATAACGAAATTGCAGATGTTTGACAGAAGCAGCAACCCCGACGCAATATCATCCGCCGCTGCGATGCAGGTGTGTTCATACGTTTTTTGGGCACCGTACACGGTGAGCCGCTCTACCAATGGCGGTAAGTGGCTGTGGCAAATACGCTCATAGGTCGCAGGGGCACCGACCACCAACACGCCCACCGCACAACGAACAAAAGGAAGCACCCGCACCACTGGCTGGGACTCAGTGGGCAGAACGTACTGTGGGACGGCGAACGGAAGAATTTTGACAGATGCAATCCGTTGCCCGGGAATAACCACACTACCATCACGGATGGTGGCCAATGTCACACTCGGATTGCGATTTGCGGTAATCAAGGCTGGCAAATCGATACGCACCACACCTGCATGGGAAGCATACATATCGGCCCGACCGTGGCGTGCTGAGGCAACTGTCATACCTGTGCCACAGGTGTGCTGCGCGACGTGCGCTGCAGCCGGATTTTCATCGACTTCGCCGTCTTCGGTAATGACGATGTCTACCGCTACGACCTGCTCGCGTTGTAACCGCTCCACGTCGTATTCGGTCAAGCGATGCCCTTTGGCAACGATGCGCTGACCGGCATGATTACTGATGTTGGCACGCGCAATCTGGCCAATTGCTGCGGAGGGGGTGCATGTTACATAGCGCATAGTGCAGCATAGTCCTCAGGAGTATCGATATCGCGCAGCAACTCAGGGGCATCGAAATCGACAAACACCGGCATAACGGTTCCAGCGCCGAACAACTGACGTCCACCTTGGGCACCCTGGAGATGTGTGAGCAGTGGCAACGTGCGTGCAGACCATACAACCGGGCTCGTCGGTTGATCAGCGACACGGGGCATACAGGCGTCAGCGTCCGGGAATGCGTTGAGGAGTGTCGTCAAATGCGTCGTGGTAAGCAGGGGTTGATCACAGGGGAGAAAGATGACCCGCTGACACCCAGTGGTCAACGCCCAGCGAGCACCACAAGCGACCGATGTGCCCTGCCCTGTGGCATATTCCGGATTCATGATGCAGGTGATCAGCGGATCTGTGACTGCACTTGCGACCAAGGAAGCCTCATGGCCAGTAATGACGGCTATGTGAGTAATCCCCGTCGCCTGGAGAACCGCAATCGTATAGCCTAAGAGCGTGGTGCCTCGCCATGGCAGGAGTTGCTTTGCACGGCCCAAGCGCCGCGAAAGTCCAGCCGCCAGCACCACAGCAGCGATGGTGCTTCCGTCTACACTGGCGTGCGGTACGGTCACTCGGCTTTGCCATTCCAAACGGCGATAATCTGCGCCATGATGCTCAGTGCAATCTCTGCGGGGGTGCGGCCACCGATGTTGAGCCCAATAGGCGCGTGGATGCGGCCAACCTGATCTGCCGTCAGACCTGCATTCTGGAGGCGTTCGAGGCGCTCAGCGTGCGTTTTGCGACTCCCGAGTGCACCCACATAACGGGCATTGCTGGGTAACGCCACCATCAAGGCGGGGTCGTCGAGTTTGGGGTCGTGCGTGAGGACGACGACTGCCACATGTTGGTGCAATCTGCCCGTGAGTGCCTCGTCTGGCCACGCATGAATAAGCTCGTCGGCATGCCCGAAGCGTTCTGCTGTCGCAAATGCAGCACGTGCATCGACGACGACCGTACGAAAGCCCAATTGCTTGGCATAGCTGGTCAATTCGAGCGAGATATGCACCGCGCCAATCATGATAATCGTCGGCGGCGGAGGGTATGCTTCGACAAAAACTTCGCGATCATCATAGAGCCGCGTGCCATGTGACCCTTCGCTGAGCATCGCAGTAGCATCGGCGCGGATGCGATCGCTGACAAGTCCTGGGGGCATATCACTGGGACCAACCTCGTCGGACGAGCCAATCAGGAGCTGTTGCCCTAGTCCTACCCCTGCGATGATGGTGGCCACAGCGACGGGCTGCTGTGTAGCAACGCGCTGGATGAGCATGCTGGCGATGTCACTGCCATGGCTACGATCGATTATCGGCAGGGGGGCAACATAGACATCGATAGTCCCACCGCAGGCCAAACCGACCTCCCAGGCTTGTTCGTCGGCGACCCCGAAGTGTAGGAGTGCGGCGGTTTGTGTGCTAATCGCGTGCTGGCAGGCATCGTAGACTGCACCTTCTATACACCCACCGCTGACCGAGCCGGCGATATTGCCGCGGTCCGAGACAACCATTTTGGCGGCCAGCCCGCGTGGCGATGATCCCAGTGTGCGGACGACGGTGGCAACTGCAACACGTTCGCCGCGCGCCTGCCAGAGGATGATGGCATCGATAACATCGCGCATATCAGACCTCCGTCACATACGCGAGAGCTTCTGGCAGAGTCGCTTGTGCAGCAGTGCCGCCGGCTGCGCGTGTCGAAAGCGAGCCACAGACCGCCCCTAATTGCAACGACCGACGCAACGACCACCCGGCCAACATACCATAGACCATCCCGGCATTGAACGAATCGCCCGCACCGACCGCATCGACAAATGATGTTTGGAGAGAAGCAGTGGTTACGGATTCATCCCCGCGCTGTGCAACTGCACCATCTGCACCACATTTAATGGCAACACTCTGCACTCGTTTGGCAAGTGCAGAGAGCGCATCTGGGACTGTATGCTGACGACTAATGGCACAGGCTTCGGCATCGTTGGGAAGAAACAAATTCGTGCATGGGAACAATGTATCGAGGCCCGTCCACTGCTCGCTTGGGTCCCAATTCGTATCGACAGACGTCGTGCCACCGTTTGCCTGCATCTGTTGGAACAATCCGGGCAGCCCGGGTCGTAGCGCATGCTGGAGGTAATAACTGCCGATGTGGATGTGTCGCGCTGCTGCAATCAATGATGCAGGAATCATTTGGGCTGAAAGCAGTGGGATGCCGCCTTCGTACGTCAACATGGCGCGATCGTTGGGCTTCTGCAAGACCAAGGTCAATCCGCTCCGTACCGCCGGATCGATGACACAGTGCGTCGTATCGACCCCTGCGCCATTGAGCGCTTCGAGGCAAAAGCGGCCGATCGTATCGTCACCACAGACGCCTACATACGCAACCGACAGGCCGAGGCGCGCTATGCCACACGCAAATATCGCCGAGGAGCCGCCGAGGACGAGCGCCATATCGTCGACGATTTTTTCTTGTTGTTTCCACTTTGGCTCGACATCGCCGCGCATGATCAAATCTGCATTAATTTCGCCAAGGACGAGTACATCGTAGCTGGTCATGAGTGTTATTCCTCTGTTCTGTAGTTTCAATTATAGAGCGATTTACCACAAAAAAATCCCCCACCACGTGTGTGCGTGATGGGGGAAGAGTACCTGTTGACGATGTTAGTTCTGGAATCCCGTATCTGTGCTTATGTCGATGCCGCTTTCGAGTGATGGATCGTAGTCGATTTGACCAAGCAACAGTGGTTCGAAGAACTCGAGGAATTGTGTGCCGAACCAATTCTGTCGGGCGTCGATGGTACCTACTGCCTCATTCATGATGAGATAGCCGGTCGCACCAGAAATGCTGTTGTTTCGCATGACCAATGTTCCATGTGCCGAACCCGACGTGTAGATGCTGACCACACCTCCTGTAATCATGTTGTTGTTGAGCGTGAACGAATCGAGAGCAACATTGTTTGCCGCGACGATTCCTGAGAAGAAGCCTGAGATTTCGTTCGCGTTGACTGTGAGTGCAGTGAGGCTTGCTGGGCAACCTGGCACCCTACCATGTACCGTATTTTGTTGCGTGCCTAGAGATGCGCCTTGCGGCCATTAGTGCCCTCATGTACAACATTGACGACGCAATCCTGCATATCGTCCAATCGTTCGAAGTGCTCCGGTGTGTCGGCAATGTGCCAGAGATGTTGTTTGTCGGAGAAATCTACAGTCTCATCCTCTATCGACAACAACGCTACGAAAGCGCTTACCAAATCAGCTGTTTGTGTACCAAACTGCGTAACGACTACGGGATGTTGCGAATGGGATACGTCGAGCAACTCGTCAATGCCAAACGCGCGAAACTTCCTATTTGGGTAAGAGAGTCCGTCGATGCCCCAGACGAAAGCAGCACCATCTACGATTTGATTGGAATACTCAATTCACTCAATCATTTACAGTTGCAGGCGCAGCGCTCTCCAATCGCTACTGACGAGCGCGCCACATACGTTAGTACTGCGCCTGCTTTTGCCTTCTCACATGAGTAAACCCTGAAAAAACGCAATTATTAAGATTGTATATTTCGTTTTTCCAATCACAAAAACCGCTATAATTCAGATTAATGTGTTATCTGACCTGCCAGGGACAGCTATAGGCATGCCCCTGCGACGAAATGCAGAACACATTCACGATAATCCTGACGAGCCATTTTGGCCCGAATCTGAGTTCACACACAGGAGCAGACATGGCAGACGCACCAGAGAAATGCCCGTACCACGGCGCTACGACGACCCAGACAACAGGCACCCAAAACAAAGATTGGTGGCCCAATGCACTCAATCTCGACATTTTGCGCCAGCACGACACCAAATCAAACCCACTCGGTGACTTCGATTACCGCAAGGCAGTCAAAACACTGAATTTTGCCGCAGTCAAAACGGATATTCGTGCAGTCCTGCGCGACAGCCAAGAATGGTGGCCAGCAGACTATGGTCACTACGGTCCATTTTTCATCCGCATGACCTGGCACGCAGCCGGCACCTATCGCGTCGGCGACGGTCGTGGTGGCGCAAGCACCGGCGCACAGCGTTTTGCACCACTCAATAGCTGGCCCGACAACGGCAATCTCGACAAAGCACGCCGCCTGCTCTGGCCCATCAAGCAAAAGTATGGCAACAAGCTTTCGTGGGCTGACCTGCTCGTGATTGCCGGCAATGTGGCAATCGAAGACATGGGTGGCCCTAATCATGGAACCGCGCTCGGTCGTGTCGATATTTGGCACCCCGAAAAAGACATCTACTGGGGCTCTGAGGACACCTGGCTCGGCGACAAGCGCTACGGCAGTAGCCGCCAAGACCTCGAAAATCCCCTCGCCGCAGTCCAAATGGGCTTGATTTATGTCAATCCCGAAGGGCCCAACGGCAATCCAGACCCACTTTTGTCGGCCCAGGACGTGCGTGAGACCTTTAAGCGCATGGCGATGAACGACGAAGAGACATTTGCCCTCGTCGCCGGTGGACACACCTTCGGCAAAGCCCACGGGAATGGTCCAGCCACGAGCGTCGGTCCTGAGCCCGAAGGCGCAGGCATCGAAGCCCAGGGCCTCGGCTGGCTGAGCTCACACAAGAGTGGCGTCGGCGTCGATGCCATCACTAGCGGCATCGAGGGTCCATGGACCGCCAACCCCACCCAGTGGGACATGGGCTACCTCGAGTTGCTGTACAACTACGAATGGAAGCTCACCAAAAGCCCGGCTGGCGCACATATCTGGCATCCCATTGACATCGCCGAAGGGGACAAAGCGCCAGAGGTGGATGGTAGCGGGAAAAAAGTCATGCCGATGATGACCACCGCCGACATGGCGCTCAAGTTCGACCCCATCTACCGTGCTATCGGCGAGCGCTTCGTCAAGGATCCTGCTGCGTTCGGCGAGGCATTCGCCCGCGCTTGGTTCAAACTGCTCCATCGCGATATCGGTCCCAAGAGCAACTATGTATCCGGCGATTTTAAAGACGCATCCTACACCTGGCAGGATCCCATCCCGGCTGGCAAAACACCCAGCGCAGATCAGTTGAGCAAAGCGACTGCTGCGCTCAAAGCCAGTGGATTGACCAATGCACAGATGGTCGAAGCAGCCTGGGCCAGTGCTGCCACCTTCCGTGGTTCAGATAACCGCGGTGGCGCCAACGGCGCACGCATCCGCCTTGCCCCACAACGTGGTTGGGCAGTGAACAATCCAGCCCTGCTCGACAACGTTCTGCCCATCTATGAGAAAATCGCTGCCGACACCGGCGTGTCGGTCGCCGATGTCATTGTGTTGGCCGGTGCAGTCGCCATTGAGGCAAACTCCGGAACCAAAGTCCCATTCACCGGCGGCCGCGGCGATGCCACGCAGGCAGCCACCGACGCCGACAGCTTTGCCTACCTCGAGTTGCGCGCCGATGCGTTCCGCAATTATCTCGAGAAGGAATTCGCCGTCAGCCCAGAAGAAATGATGCTCGACAAAGCCCAACTCCTCGGCCTCACCCCGGTCGAACTGACCGTCCTTATCGGCGGGATGCGCGCCATGGGCATCAGCCGATCCGGCGAAGGAGTATGGAACACGACGGGCAAACTCGACAACAGCTGGTTCAAAACCCTGCTCAGCATGGACGTCAAGTGGCACACAACTGGCCATAACTCCTACGTCGCCAAAAACCGCAAGACCGGTGCCACAGTCCGCACCGCCACCCGCATTGATCTCGTGTTCGGATCTAACTCCGAGCTGCGAGCGATCGCAGAGGTCTATGCTCAAGACGACAACCATGACAAATTCGTGCACGACTTCATCGCGGCATGGAACAAAGTCATGAACGCAGATCGCTACGATCTGCGCTAGTCACCACAGAGCACCCACGCAAACCCATAGCCCCACGGCATGCAAACCCATAGCCCCACGGCATGCCGTGGGGCTATGTTTTATCGAACCCGCGCCGCGTATTCCACCATCGCGACAGCATCGGGATATGTCAATGCAGGATTTTCCACCGGTTCACGGTGCTGTACGCGCCAGCGGAGGGCGTTGGCGATGCGTTCGGCTTGCGTTGGATGGTGCGCTTTCGCCCATGCTGCCGCTTGAATTTTCGACGTCTGCTCTCCGGTTTGCACTGCATACAATGCGCGGCACATTGTCAGGATGACATACGCTTGGGAGGGCCGTGAGTCACGCGTGTGGGTAACCCAGTCTGCCCATTCGACGATTTGATTGCGCACAGCAGTACGAAATTCTTCCATCGAAATCGTCGGAAAGAGAGCCTCTACATCTGGTCCGTACACGACCACACTCTGTGTGCGAATCGTGTACCAGTTGATGAGCCAATCCAGCCCAGCATCTTTGGTGTTGAATGGTTCGCCAGGACTGATGACGGATATCGGACTTCGTTGTGTTCGAAACGTTTGTAATGCCGTAACGGATATGTACGCAATCTCAATGCGGCCCGCCCACTCGGGGAATTTGGCTTCGAGTTTGTGATGCACACCATCAAGCTCCCCATACTGCTGGGCATTAATATCTTGTGCGAGGACAACCATGAGGTCGATATCGCTACAATCAGGATCAAAATCACCCCACACCAGTGACCCATAGACATAGATGCCGACCAGCTCCGTTCCAAGGAGCGCAGGGAGTTGTGTTTTGAGTGCATCAATGACGGGGTGCATGTATTTTGTCCGTTTCTGACATGAGCCGAGGGGCATTCCTATATAATAGGACAAATCACTTTCCCCCGTCCCATATGTAACACGGAGGTTGCACATGACCGATGATGCACGGCAACAGACCCAAGAGGTCTATTACCCCACTGAATCTATCGTCGAACAAGCCAACATCACCGCCTATATGCGCAGCAAAGGCTTCTCGAATTGGGATGACCTGCACCGCTGGAGCCTCGATCAGTCCGATACATTCTGGGACGAAATGGCGCAGCGCCTTGGGTGGTATGCTCCGTACACGCAGATTCTCGACGACTCCAAAAAACCCTTTTTCACATGGTTCACCGGTGGCAAAACCAACATCGTCCACAACGCCATCGATCGCCACATGAGCACCTGGCGGCGCAACAAACTAGCCTTCATCTGGGAGGGTGAAGACGGCACGGTGCGCAACTTCTCGTATGCCGACGTCAATCGCGAAGTCAGCAAACTCGCCAACGTCCTCAAAGCCATGGGCGTCCAAAAAGGGGACATCGTTTCGATTTATCTTCCCCGTGTACCCGAACTCCCCTTTGCCATGCTGGCCTGTGCCAAAATTGGGGCAGCGCACTCGGTCATCTACGGTGGCTTTTCGCACGAGGCGTTGCGTGACCGCATCGCCGACGCCCAATCCAAAGTGCTCATCACCGCCGACGGCGGATACATGCGCAACAAAGTCATCGAACTGAAGAAAATCGCCGACGACGCAATGTCTTCTTCCCCCACCATACAGACCGCCATTGTGCTCAAACGCACCGGTCATGCCGTCGACATGCACGTCGGTCGTGATTACTGGTGGCACGATTTGATGGCCCTGCCGATTGCGTCTGAACGTTGCGAGACTGAGGTCGTCGACGCCGAACACCCGTTGTTCATCCTGTATACCTCCGGCTCTACCGGCAAGCCCAAGGGCGTCGTACATACCCACGGCGGCTATTCAGTGGGTATCGCGACCACCTTCCACTTCACTTTTGACATCAAAGACCACGATATTTATTGGTGCGCCGCCGACCCCGGTTGGATCACCGGTCATTCGTACATTGTCTATGCGCCACTGATTGAGGGCGCTACATCATTCATTTATGAAGGCGCACCCAATTACCCCTACCCCAATCGCTGGTGGCAGATCGTCGAGCGCTACAAAATCAGCATCCTCTATACGGCGCCGACCGCCATCCGCGGCCTGATGCGCTTTGGCGATGCCTGGCCCAAACGCCACGATTTGTCGAGTCTGCGTCTGCTCGGCTCGGTCGGTGAACCGATCAATCCCGAGGCCTGGCGCTGGTACTACGACATCATCGGTGGCGGCAATTGCCCCATCATGGATACGTGGTGGCAGACCGAGACCGGCGGCTTCATGATTACCCCTAACCCCACCACACCGCTCAAACCAGGATCGGGGACCAAGGCATTCCTGGGAATCGAAATGGACGTCGTCGACGAACACGGCAACCGCACCGCCGACAACGCAGATGGCCTGCTCGTCGCCAAACGTCCCTGGCCATCCATCATGCGGACGATTTTGCACGACGCGGAGCGTTATGCGAATTCGTATTGGAACAACGAACCCGTCGGTTTGTACACCGCCGGCGACTCGGCCCGCCGCGACAAAGACGGCTACTTCTGGGTTATTGGTCGCATCGACGATGTCATCAAGGTGTCGGGCTATCGCTTGGGCACGGCAGAGATAGAGAGTGCCCTGGTATCGCATCCAGCCGTCGCCGAAGCAGCAGCCATTGGGTTGCCACACGAAATCAAGGGCACCGGCATTCACTGCTTTGTTATTCTGCGGTCAGGCATCGAAGGCAGCGACAAACTCTCCGAAGAACTGCGTACGCATGTCGCCAAAGAACTCGGTCCCATTACCAAACCCGAAGCCGTCAGCTTCATGGCAGCATTGCCAAAGACACGTTCGGGCAAAATCATGCGTCGCGTCCTCAAGGCCCAGGCGCTCGGCCAAGATCTCGGCGACATCTCGACATTAGAAGGCTAGTCATTTTTAGTGCACGGTGTTGCCACCGTGCACTGCCTGCAATCGGAGCGTCGTGATGCCACGTATCGGAGCCATTTTGATTGGTCAGTCGCCCCGACCCGACCTCGTGAAGCCGCTTATCAAAGCGAACCCTAACTTCCAGTACATCGAATCTGGCGCCCTTGACTTCGTCAATCCGGCTGATATTCCAGAGCCAACAAGTGCCTACATCCTTACGACGCGCCTCAACAATGGGACGGTTGTCCGCGTCGACGAATCGTATTTGTTCCCGCTCCTCCAAAAAGCCGTTGCCAACGCCGAACGCCAAGGTGCGCTGATGAGCGTCCTGCTCTGCGCGGGACCGTTCGACGGATTGAACTGCGCGCAGCCGCTCTATCGGCCCACCGCGATGGTAGACACAATCCTCAAGACACGCGGTATCACCAAAATCGCCGTGCTCAGTCCATCGCAAGAACAAGCGAATGCAATCCACAAGAAGTGGCTGTCGCGCGGCTATGTCCCATCAGTCTTTATTGATCCAGGCCTGCCCAATCAAGAATTAGGTGTGTGGATGCGCGAGCAGCTCCACTATAGTTCCGCCGAATACCTCGTCGTGGACTATGTTGGCCATCCGATCGAAAAAATCAGCGCGCTCGAGAACGCACTCTCTATTCCGGTCCTCGACTTGGGCAAAGTCATCACTGACATGCTCCGTCACGTCACGACCTAGACAAAGGAGTCTGGATGCCACGTCACCCCTTCCTCCACAGCAGTTACACGATTGCGCCCACCCCGTTCTTGCCCGACGGCAGCATCGACCGGCCAAGCATTGCAACCATGGTTGAATTCCTGATTGGATTAGGCGTCCAAGGCATCACCATGCTGGGTGTCATGGGTGAGGTCGACAAACTCGGCGACGCCGAGCGGGACCTCATCATCGACGAGGTCGTGACGGCCAACCGCGGCCGTGTCAAAATCTGCATTGGCACGAGTCACGTCGGCACCGACCGCTCAGTTGCCTATAGCAAACGCGCCGCCGAACTCGGTGCCGATGCCCTGATGGTAGCCCCACCCAAGCTGGCCAAACCCAACGACGCTGCTTTGCGTGCCCACTATCACGCCATCGCAGCCGCAGTTACCGTCCCCATCGTGGTCCAAGACCACCCCGTCAGTAGCGGTGTCCTGATGTCGGTCGACTTTCTCGCGAATCTCGCCCGCGAAGCCCCGGGCTGCAACTACCTCAAACTCGAAGAAGAACCGACCCCCGCCAAAACCACGCGTATGCGTGCTGCTGCGCCAGACATGATTATCTTTGGCGGCATGGGTGCCAATATGCTGCTTGAAGAGCTCAAACACGGCGCCGATGGCACCATGACCGGCTTTGGATTCCCCGAAATATTGGTCAAAATCTGCGCCCAGCACGCCGCCGGCGACATCGACGGCGCTACCCAGACCTTTTATCATGCCTGCCCGCTCATCCGCTACGAAAACCAGCCGGGCATTAACATGGCCATCCGCAAATACATCTATGCCCAACGCGGGGCAATCAGCCACGCCCATGTGCGTGCACCGTCCAGCCCGTTGGCAGCAGATGTCATCGCCGATTTGCACGACATCATTACCCGTTTGGGTTTTGGTCATCATATGAAAACCAAAGGAGCCTAACATGAACCTCGGACTCACAGGCAAACGTGCGGTTGTTTTCGCTGCTAGCCGCGGCCTCGGATACGCCAGTGCCCTCGGACTCGCCCGCGAAGGCGTCCAGCTGGTCATCGCCAGCCGCGACCAGGGTCGCATCGACGAAGCCGCTGCAAAAATCCAAGCCGAAACCGGCACGCGCGTCATCGGCGTGGCCGCCGATGTCAACACCGAAGCCGACGTCCAAAAGGTCATTGACACTTGCGTCAAAACCTACGGTGGCCTCGAGATTGCCCTGCACAACGCCGGTGGACCCCCAGCCGGCGGCTTCGACGCCATCACAGATGCCCAGTGGCTGGCCGCCTTTAACCAAAATCTGATGAGTTTGGTATGGGTCGCCCGCGCATCCATCCCCCACATGAAGACGGCCAAATACGGTCGCTTGCTGACCATTGCTTCTTCTTCGATCCGCCAGCCCATCCCCAATCTGATTCTGTCGAATGTCATGCGCGCCGGCATCAACGGCTTGGCCAAGAGCCTGGCCCGCGAAGTGGCACCGCACAACATCAACGTCCACGTGGTCGGACCCGGTCGCATCGGCACCGAGCGCATCGAAGAGCTCGACAACGCCATGGCCCAGCGCACAGGCGCCAGCGTCGAAGACGTCCGCAAAGCATCATTGGCGAGCATCCCGGCTGGACGACTGGGCGAGCCCGAGGAATTCGCCAACTTCATCGTCTTTTTGGCGTCCAGCGCCGCCAGCTACATGAACGGCACGGCGACCCTGGTCGACGGTGCTGCGTCAAACGCCCTGCCCTAACGATAAGACCCCCACCGAAAGCCGGCAGTCACGCTGCCGGCTTTTTCGTCAGAAGAGGCACTGCTATGCTCGATGTGATTATCAAAAACGCCACCGTGGTCAATGCCGACGGCCGCCGCCAGGTCGATGTCGCTATCAAAGACGGCATCATTGTCGCAATCGGAATGGCCAGCAGCTTCCCCGATGCACACGAGGTCATCGACGCCGGTGGGCTCCACCTCCTGCCCGGGGCAATCGACTCGCACACCCATGTGCGTGACCCTGGCCGCTCCGACCGCGAAGACTTCGCGTCGGCGACCCGGGCTGCAGCCGTGTCGGGTGTCACCATGCTGTGCGAAATGCCCATCGCGGCGGTATCGACTCACAGCGCCCAGACCCTGGCCGATCGCATCGACACTGTGCGCGACCGGCTCTATACCGATTATGCCCTCTACGGCGGCGCCGCCGACGATAACCGCGAACACATCGCTGCCCTCGGCAACGCCGGTATCATCGCGTTCAAGACATTCCGCACCGCCGTGCCCCCGGGCCGCGAGAAGGAATTCATTGGTCTCTGTTGCCCCGACCCTGGTGCTTTTTTCACCGTCCTCAAAGAGACTGCCAAAACCGGCCTGCCCCACGCCATCCACGCCGAGGACGAATACATCCTCAGCCGCTTGGCAGAAGACTATAAGCGCACCGGCGACCTCGGTCCCATCAGCCACACCAAAGCCCGACCACCCGTGGTCGAAGAAGCCTCGGTCGCCCAGTCCATCGCCTTGGCACGGGCGGCGGGTGCGTGGCTCCATGTGGTGCACGTCTCGAGTCCCTATTCCATTGACCTGATTACCCAAGCGCGTGCAAACGGCGTCAAAGTGACCTGCGAGACATGCCCGCCCTATTTGTTCCTGACCGATGCCGATATCGAACTGCACGGTCCCTATGCCAAAACCAACCCACCCATCCGCGATGAATCATTCGTCGAAGGGATGTGGGAGCGGGTCGCACGTGGCGACATCGACATCATCGGCACCGATCATTCGCCGTTTTTGGCATCCGAAAAGGAACCCGGCTGGAACAACATGTTCGCCGCCCCTCCCGGTGCGCCCGGCATCGAGATCCTGGTTCCACTCCTCCTCACCGCCGTCGCCTATGGCCGCATCACGCTCGAACGCATGGTGAGTGTGGTCAGCACCAACACCGCCAACATGTTTGGCTTGCGTGGCCGCAAAGGCGTCATCGCCGTCGGGGCAGATGCTGACCTCATCTTGGTCGACCTGGCTGCCGAGGGACGCATCGACGTCAATCAATGGCAAAGTAAATCGCGCGTCACTGCACGGCTCTGGCATGGCCGTCAGACACGTGGGGCCATCGTGCGCACCCTCGTGCGTGGCAAAACGGTCGCGCTCAACGGCGCAGTCGTCGGCGAACCCGGCTGGGGTCGCTTCGTGGCACCCAATCCACGCCCATACGAAAGGCCATTCTGGTGATACCACCCAACACCCTCAAAGCAAAGCTACGTAACGGCGCAACCGTGACCGGCACCCTCGCCATGGACCTACGCGCGCCGGCATATGTGCGCCTGCTCGCAGATGCCGGCTTCGACAGCATCTTTTTTGACCTCGAACACGGTGTCTATGACCTACCCATGGTCGCCGACCTGATCGGCACGACCCGCTTGATCGGCATCACTCCCATCGTGCGTGTGCCCGATCTGCGGTATGGCGACATCGCTCGCTTGCTCGATTCCGGCGCGCAGGGCGTCATGTTCCCCCGTATCGACACCGCCGCGCAGGTCGAAGAAGCCATCCGCCACATGAAGTACCCGCCCCGGGGCGATCGCGGTGCAGCCTCGGTGCGCGGCGCGACCGACTACCGCGAAGTCCCGCCACAGACCCTGATCCGCGAGATGAATCAAGAGACCCTGGTCATCATCCAAATCGAACGTGCCCAATCAATTGCCAACCTCGACGCCATCGCCAGCGTGCCCGATGTCGACGTACTCTTGGTCGGCCCCTATGACCTGGCCATCGCCCTCGGTGCGGCCAGCACGACAGACCCTGTGGTTGTCGCTGCCATGGACAAAGTAGTTGCCGCCGGCAAACGCCACCATGTCGCCACCGGTACCCATGCATCCGACCCGGCAGTGTTGCGAGGCTGGCGCGACAAGGGCATGCAGATGATGCTCTGTGGCAGTGAGTTGCGCTTCTTGTCGACGGGAGCAAAAGCCATGCTGGACGGCCTCAACGCGTAACGGCGTGCTACAATACCCAACGGCACTTCACAAATCATCGCTGGCTTCGGCCAGAGGAACTTCCCGACTCTTCGTGGTGCTTCGGCATCAGAGGTTGCCCTGCGAAAAAGCAAGCAGGGGCACGCGCCCGAAAGGTCACGTGACGCA
>CANJHS010000020.1 GCA_947474225.1 Roseiflexaceae bacterium
AGCAACCCATCGGCACCAATAGCCTCGGCTGCACTTTCGGCCAAATTCCCTACTGCGATGCTGTGCGCATAGGTCCCCGGTGCTTCGCGCATCAAGCGCCGCAACAATGGTTCAGCGGGGTGTGCTAATTCGAGCAACAGCAACGGGGTCAAAATACCCGCCATCCGTCCCACCACGTTATACAGACTCAAAGCGAGCAGTGCAGACAACAACGCACCACCCACTGCATACAGCAACAACGGCACGACGTCATTCCACTCGATTGTTACCGTAGTGAGCAACATCACACCAATAACGGTTACCGCACTCGCAGCACCGGCACCGACACCCGCCACCACAAATACCCGCGAGCGATTCACCTGCCGTATCAGCAGCCCTGCGACCAGTGCTGCAACCAACGGCGGCAAGCTATAGAGGAGCGACCCATTGGCAATGACCAACACCATCAAGGCGACGTTGACGGTCATCAGTGTGGCCGTACGAATCCCAAACAATGCGCTGAAGATCATCATCAGCATGACAATGGGGGTCGCCAGGATGTAGCCTGCGCTGAACCAGGCCAACAGTCGCGTGGAGATAACCACGGCAATGACCACCAACGTCACGGCAAACAGCTCGCGCGGTTGCCGCCCCGAACGCTTTTCGTTGCGCCAGAGCGTATAGGACATGAGCAAGGCCAATCCCACCGCCAGCAGCAACTGACCGGCCACTTGATTCCAATTCGTCCGACTTTCGAGCAGCCCCGACACATTGAGTTTTTCGTATTGCATCGCGTCGAGGATGTCACCTTTGCTGACAATCGTCTGTCCCATCTGCAGACTGCTTGTCTGTGGTGGAATCTCAGCGCGGGCTTTCTGACGGGCTGCAGCAGTCGCAACCTGGTCTACGGTCACATTCACTTTGAGATACGGGGTAACAAATCGTTCGATTAACCCCCGCAGCACATCGTCTGGTTTTTTCAATTGCCCAATATGGTGATCGATGGCCAACGGGACGATGCTGCTTTTGAGCCGATCACGGGCAGCAGTGTCAATTTGTTGCGACACCTCGCGCACCGATTCGTCATAGACCGCCAGCACAACCAGCTGCAGAGCATCCCACTGCGAATCGGGCAAATCGATCAGGACGCGTGCCGTTTCGGTCGGGATCAAGGCGAAATCTAAGGACGCATCGAGCGCGTCAATCTGCGGTAGTCGTTCGGCGTATGGCCGACCGTTCGTACGTATAGTCGTTATGTGATCGAGGATACGTACCAAATCGACGCGTGCACGCACAAGCACCGTCGGATCGACAGTAATGACGGCGAGGTTCGGTGCACTCGCCGCTGCATCACGCACCTGGTCCGTCAAAATTTGACTGGTATAGGTAATCGTGCGCGGTGCATAAATGGTCATGCTACTCGGTTGACCAATCACGATACCCTGTACATTACCCGGTTGAAATGCCAAAACCACCCAATAGCAAAGCACCACACTCGCACTGACCAGCCAAAACCAGTGTCGTGCAAGTGCATCTAAGAATGTGCGGATGCGGGTGGTGTAACTGTTCATGCGCCCAATATCTCGCGGACCAATTGATTCAACACACGCCCTTCTGCAAGCCCTTTATAGCGTTGCATCACGACTGGCATGGCTTTGTTCATATCGGCCACACCGGTGGCATTGATCTCTGCCAAAAGTGCGACAATCTGCGGTCGGAGTTCGTCTGCACTCAGCATCTTGGGCAGGTACTGCTCCAAAATCGCAGCCTCGGCTTCCTCTGTTTCGACCAAATCGAGGCGGTTACCTTTGCGGAACATCTCCACAGCTTCGCGGCGCCGTTTGACTTCTTTGGCGACAATCTCTTGGATTTGGACGTCACTGAGGACGACTGCGCGCGTCGCAGCCTCGGCAGCTCCCAAGTTTGCTTCACCACCGGCTGCGTCGTAGGCCTGTTTGACCTGATTCGACAACGACGTTTTGATTGCACTCATCGCCATGCGCAATACATTGACACGGACGCTGTCACGTGCCTTCATCGCTTCCTTCATATCGATTTGGAACTGGTCATAGAGATTCGCCATGATGACTCCTTAGACGCTCACGTGTCGCGGTCTGACGCGTTGTTGTTCTGCCATAATAATAGCCCGGATTTGTTGGACTGCATCATCGAGTCGTTCTTCGTGGTTAAACACGACATAGTCAAATGCCGTCACTTGTGCCATTTCACGCTCGGCGTGTTGAATCCGCCGGGCAAACTGCTCGGGCGTCTCGGTCCCACGACCGGCCAAGCGTACTTTTAGCTCTTCCATACTGCCGGGCGCCAAGAAAATCTGCACCGCCGCGGGGATCAGCCCCTTGAGTGTCGCCGCCCCCTGCACATCTATGCGCATAATGACATTGCGTTGCGAATCGAGTCCCTCGCGGATACTCTGCTTGGGGATACCTTTATAGTGGCCATAAACCTCGGCCCATTCGACCAATTCTTGCTGGTCTATGAGCGCTTCGAAGCCGGCTTTGTCATAGAAAAAATAATCAACACCGTGCTGTTCGGTCGGTCGTGGCGGGCGGCTAGTGGCGGTCACTACAAAGTGAAATGCTTCGTTGAGCTCACGCAAACGCAATAACAACGCGTCTTTGCCGACGCCGGAGGGGCCAGAAATGACCACCATCAATGGATATGCCTGACCACCGTGCAACAGTGGATTAAGGTCGTTTTCGATCATCGTGCTCCAGCCCCCATCATCTGCTCCAACTCGCCGTCCGCTTGCACTGTATACTAGCCCTATGACAATAGACACGCTTGCCGTCAGTGCGCTGTGTGCTGAACTCCAGGGCTACATCGGCGCCAAAATCCAAGATACGGTGGTAGCTTCGCCGCAAAGCATCGCACTCGAGCTCTACCACGAACGCCGCCGCGTCTGGTTGCTCCTGTCGGTGCACCCAAAGCTGGCACGTATCGCCATCCACGACAAAAAAGTCCCCCGTGGCGTCGAATTGGCCACCCCGTTTTTGCTGTTGATGCGCAAATACATCGAAAGCGGGCGCATCAGCGCAGTCGAACAGCCAGCGCTCGAACGCATCATTATCATCAGTATAGTCAAACCGACCGAACCACGCAACACCGACGTAGACGCGCCACCCTTCGATCCCAGCATTCCCATCAGCTACACCACGGTGCGCCTGATTATCGAAATCATGGATCAGCGTAGCAATATTTTCATGGTCGACGCCAATGACACCGTGATGGAGTGCGTCAAGCACGTCACGTCCCAGATGAGCCGACGCGTCGCGCTCCCCCAGCACCCGTATGTTATCCCGCCCATCCCCACCAAAGCAGACCCGCGCAGCGCAGACATCGTCCCCCTCCTTGCAACATTGACCACCGAGCATGACCTCGCCAAAGCACTCGTCGCGACCTACCGCGGTGTATCGCCTCAACTCGCTCGCGAGGCAGCCTTCCGCGCAGAGAACGATCCAGCGACGGCCGCACGTGCCATCCAAGCGCTCTTTGCAGCACCACCAGCACCGTGCATCCTGCGCGACGAACACGACCAACCCATCGCCTATGCTGCCTATGCGCTGACCCACCGTCCCGGAGCCGTTGCCTGTGATTCCATCAACGACGCTATCATTGCGTACGCCTTGGTGCATGAATCACTCGGTGATTACCAGCGCCGCCGCGACATATTGCGCATCCGCATCGGTGAGCACCGTGACCGCATCGCCCGGGTCCATGCCAATATGACCCTCGAAATGACCCGCGCCGAACGCATGGAACTCCTGCGTTGGGAAGGCCAAATGATCTATGCCTACATGCACACCATTACGCCGCAGATGACCGAGTTGGTCATAGATGGGCAGACCATCACCCTCGAACCTCGGGTCGCCCCGTCCCTGCAGGCACAAGAACGCTTCAAGACCTACGACAAAGCCAAAGCTGCCCTCGCCGGTTTGCCAGAACGCATCCAAAAGACCACCGAAGAACTCCAAGGCATCGACGAGACCATCGCCTTTTTGGCAATGGCCGATTCATTCGACGCCATCGAATCTGTCGCCCGCGACGCACTCAGTTTGGGCTGGCTCAAGTCGAGCGACATCCCACGCCAAGCCCGTGTCAAAGCACAGCCACCGCTCCGCTTCGCCATCGACGCAACAACGAGCATCTATGTCGGTCGCAACGCCTTTCAGAATCAACACGTCACCTTTACGATCGGCGAATCGCAGGATACCTGGCTGCACGCCCGCGGTATCCCGGGCGGGCACGTCATCATCAAGTCCGCTGGCCGACCCGTCGATCCCGCTGTCCTGCGTAGGGCAGCGGCATTGGCTGCCTACTACAGCAGTGCACGCGACGAGGCAGCGGTCGATATCGATGTCTGTCGACGCACGGGAGTACGCCGCATCAAGGGCGGACCGCCAGGACTCGTCAGCTACCACGCCGAATCCACGATTCGTATAGCCCCCGACAAAACAGGAGCAACGACTGCATGACCGTAGCCATTCTCAATGCCCGTCCCCGTGCCGCCAGTGCCGGTGAACTCGCCCGTGTCCGCGCTGCTGGGAGCATGCCGTTCACCATTACCGACCTCTCGCGCCGCGCGCTCGCCCAACTCCCGGCTATCGTCGACCATCATGCTTTTGTGACAAGCTGGCGCACACGCCACGCATATCAGCCGTTCGCGGTACACGGCCTCAGTCCCGAACCACTAACCTGTGCAGTCACCGCGTTCCGCTACTGCCCGGTCAGCCACGAAGTCATCCACGTCATCGCCATTGCGTACACCCCAACACAACTCCATGCCGTGCCGCTCTATTCCGTCGACCACCATCCCCTCAGCATCGACCTGCCAGTCGTCTGCCGTACAACCGTGCCACCCTCCATACGGGTAGTCCCAGCTGCAGAATCCCTCGTTGCGACAGTTGCCGACTGCCAATTACCGTCCGGCTGCTATACCACGGGATTTAGCCGCGATGTCCTCGTACCGGCAACGCAGGAGTCCCCGACGTACTTCCGTCGGCCAGGTCATTGAGCGCTTTTCCACTGCAGTATGGGAAAACTTCGTCCGCTGCAGTCGTGCCCCGCTGGATCTAAGCCATTTGCGGCAACAGCGTTGCGTGTCCTGGCGGGGAGCTCCGGTGAACGCAGCTCCCGTCGGCACCCGCCAATATGCCGTCATGGCAGAGCGCGCCTGCTCCCTCATTCATATGGTTCGCACCCCGACCGTCGATATCATCGCGGGCGAGCTGACATTTTGTTCACACTATGCTATACTGTTGACTTGTGCCGGGGTCGTCCCGTAGCAGCACATGCGAAGGTACTGACACAAGGAGTCTACCAATGTCTATCGAAATCAAGCTCCAGAAGCGCGACGTTATTGGCAAGAAAGTCAATAACCTCCGCAAGGCCGGCATTTTGCCAGCCACCGTCTATGGCAAGCACTTGGCCCCCATCTCCGTCCAGACCGAATTGCGCACGTTCATGCCGTTGATGAAGGCCGCCGGTCGCACCAACCTGGTAACGTTGCACATCACCGGCGAAGAGCCAATTGCAGCCTTTGTCCACACCTACCAGCGCCACCCGGTGTCACGTGCAATCATCCACGTCGACTTCCATGCAGTAGACCTCAACGAAACCGTTGAAGTCGATGTCCCAGTCCACATGATCGGCACATCGTTGTTGGTTACCCGTGGCGACGCATTGCTCAACAATGTCACGTCGTTGCGTGTCAAGGCACTGCCTACCAACCTGCCATCATCGTTGACGGTCGACATCAGTGTCCTCAACTCCCTCGAGAAAGCAATCCACGTCAGTGATATCACCCTTCCCGCTGGTGCAGCCATCATCGGTCATGGGAGTGATTTGGTCGTCGGTCTGGTCCCAACCGGTCGTGTCGAAGTCGCAGCGACGGATGGTCCTATCGCTCCCGAAGTCATCACCGCCCGCCAACCCAAACCATAATCATTCCAAATCTACCGGCGTGTGGCAATTGCCACACGCCGGTTTTGTTTTGTAACTCCTCGGTCACGGTGACGCAGCGTTTGGCAGAGCAGGAACGGTCGCAAAAAATCACCGTCGCTGACGAATCAGCGACGGTGCAAGTCGGGTGTCTCCGAACGGAAGACTAGAGGGTCACCGCTCCGGCGACACCCATGCGCTTATGACTACAACCCATGAGCACCACCCCCTTTATGCCTGGACGGCAAAAATGCTAAAAGAATCCTACCGCGAATATATCACGTCTTTTACAGAAGTCAAGCACTGTGCAACACTTCTCATCAGCCAAGTATAATGGCCACATACATGCATTGGAGGACGCAATGACACGCTATATCCTCGCTATCGACCAGGGCACAACCAGCACACGCTGCATGATCTTTGATCACGAAAGCACGCCCCGGGCCATTGCGCAACTCGAACACACGCAGATTTTTCCGCAACCGGGGTGGGTCGAACACGACCCGCTCGAAATATGGCAGCGCACCCTCGAAGTCGTCACCGACGCACTCGCCCAGGCGCAACTGACCCGGGCCGACATTGCTGCTATCGGCATCACCAACCAGCGCGAAACAACCGTGGTATGGGATCGCCGCACCGGCGCGCCGTATGCCAATGCCATCGTCTGGCAAGACATGCGTACCGACAGCCTCTGTCGCGACCTGGCAGGGAGCCATGGCGCAGACCGCTTCCGCGCCAAAACGGGCTTACCCCTGGCGACGTACTTCTCTGGCCCCAAAGTGCGCTGGCTGCTCGACCACACACCGGGGCTCCGCGCTGCTGCCAGCACCGGTGATGCCATCTTTGGCACCATCGATACGTTCCTTATCTGGCACCTCACCGGTGGTGTAGACGGTGGCATCCACGTCACCGACGTGACCAATGCCGGTCGTACCATGCTTATGAATCTCCACACCCTCCAGTGGGACCCTGACATCCTGGCTGCCATGGACATCCCCGCCCAGATGCTCCCCGGCATTCGCTCTTCGAGCGAAGTCTACGGTACTGCCGTCGGGATCTTGGCTGGTGTGCCCGTCGCAGCTGCCCTCGGCGACCAACACGCCGCCATGGTCGGGCAAGCGTGCGTTGCCCCTGGCAATGTAAAAAACACCTACGGCACCGGCTGTTTTATGTTGCTCAACACCGGCAGCACGATTGTCCCTTCGACCCATGGGCTGTTGACCACACTGGCCTATCAATTCAACGGTCACCCTCCGGTCTACGCCCTCGAAGGTTCGATTGCCATTGCGGGCGCACTCGTACAGTGGTTGCGTGACAACCTGGGCATCATCGCCCACAGCAGCGATATCGAGGCACTCGCAGCATCCGTACCAGACAATGGCGGGGTGGCGGTCGTGCCAGCCTTTTCGGGGCTCTTCGCACCGCATTGGCGCAGCGATGCCCGTGGGGTCATCGTCGGCCTGACCCGCTTTGCCACCAAAGCACATATCGCCCGGGCAGCACTCGAAGCCGTCGCCTGGCAAACGCGTGAAGTCCTCGACGCCATGGAACAAGACAGTGGCGTGCCTATCGCGCTCCTCAAGGTAGACGGCGGTATGACTGCTAATGCCTTGTTGATGCAGTTCCAAGCCGACGTCGTCGACGTACCCGTTATCCGACCCGTCATCCGCGAAACCACCGTGCTCGGCGCAGTCTATGCTGCCGGCATAGCGGTCGGTTATTGGCGCGACCTCGCGGAAGTGCAATCCAAATGGCGTGAAGACACTCGTTGGACGCCACAGATGGATGCTAACCAACGCGATCGAGACTACGCCCGCTGGCAAAAGGCCGTCGACCGCACCCTCAACTGGATCGAGGACTAAATGAAGCTTCGCACGCTCTTCGAAGGCGGGCATCCCGAACGCATCGCTACCGGCTTCCAATTCACCGAAGGTCCGGTCTGGTGTGACACCGAATTGCGCTTCTCTGACATCCCTGCTGGCATCATCTATGCCTGGCGACCCGATGGGGTGGTGACGCGCTGGCGTGAACCCAGTGGGAATTCGAACGGATTGACACGCAGTCGAACTGGTGCACTGATTGCCTGTGAACACGGCAATCGACGTGTGAGCATCAGCGACGCACAGGGCAATCCGCATGCGTTGATCGACCACTACGACGGCAAACGACTCAACAGTCCCAATGACGTCATTGTTCGTTCCGACGGGGTTGTGTTCTTCACCGACCCTCCGTATGGCATTGATCCTGCAGACCAAGAACAACCGGTCAACGGAGTATATGCTGTCCATCCCAATGGCACAGTACTGCGCATCGCCGAAGACTTCATCCGGCCGAATGGCTTGGCACTTTCTCCAGACGAACGCACCCTCTACATCGACGATTCGCGACGCCGTCATGTGCGTTCCTTTGACCTCGGTGCAGACTGCAGCCTCAGCAACGGCCGTATCTTGTGTGACATGGATCATCCACAGCTTGGTTCGCCCGACGGGATGAAGGTCGACGAAGCGGGCCACCTCTATGTCGCCGGGGCAACGGGGATCTGGGTATTCGAACCCGACGGCACCTGCCTCGGCGTCATCGCCCTGCCAGAGCTGCCGGCGAATTGTGCGTGGGGTGATGCCGACCGCAAAACGCTCTACATTACTGCGCGCACCTCAGTCTACAAAGTCCGCACTACTATTGCCGGTGTCCGTCTCTGCTAGGACCTTCTCATCACTGGTTCACGAACTCGGACTATACTAATGACATTTCTTGGTGGAATCCTCTGGTGCATCCGAATGACCGAGTTGTGCGTAGTTGTATTCAGTTCAAGCCACCCATTGGGAGTCCAGTATGCGCGTAGCCATGTTGTGTGTGCACTCGAGTCCATTAGCTGGCCTCGGCGGCAAAGAAGCAGGCGGGATGAATGTATACGTCCGCGAGCTCAGTCGTGAGTTGGGCCGCCGTGGCGTCGCAGTCGACATCTATACCCGCAGTCAAGACCCTGACAGCGAACGCATCACGCCAGTCACCCGTAACGTGACACTCATCACGTTGCCTGCTGGTCCCGAAGCAGCATACGACAAAAATCTCATCCTTGACCATACCGATGCATTCGTCGATGGCATCATGCGCTATGCTGACGAACATCATTTGACCTACGATATTATTCACAGTCACTACTTTGTATCTGGCATGATTGGCTTGGCGCTGCGCGATCGCCTGGGCATCCCGTTGGTGCACATGTTCCATACGCTCGGTGCGATGAAGAACATCGTTGCACGGAGTGCCGAAGAGCGCGAAACAGGGCAACGCATCGCACACGAAGGTTATATCCTCCGTAATGCGGATAGTATTGTTGCCGCAACTACCATTGATCTGAGTCAGATGGTCTGGCATTACGACGCCAATCCAGAACGTATCCGGATAATCCCGTGCGGGGTCGATTTGCAGCGCTTTCACCCTGCAGACATGGCAGATGCCCGCTGCCAGCTCGGCCTTCCACCGCAACCGACACCACTGGCGTTACTGATTGGGCGAATCGAACCGCTCAAAGGTATAGACGCGCTCATCCGAGCCGTTGCCCAACTCCGTGCAAACTCTCCCAGTTTGGCCACACTCGAGGCGGTCATCGTTGGCGGGGCAAGTGACGACCAACCCCACCTGTGGAACACCGAGCAACAACGCCTCGATTCCCTCCGTAACGCATTGGGCATCAAACATGCTATCCGCTTTGTCGGCGCACGGCCCCAAAGCCAGCTTTCACTTTTTCATGCAGCCTGTGATGTCGTCACCATGCCATCGCACTACGAGTCATTCGGGATGGCTGCCCTCGAAGCCCTTGCCAGTGGCAGACCAGTCATCGCCACCAATGCCGGCGGACCAGCAACGATCATCACTCACGGTGTTGATGGCTTATTGACTCCTCCAGACGATACACAGCAGCTCGCCGACAATCTTTCCCGCATTCTGACTGATGCCCACCTGGCACATCAACTCGGGATTGCCGGTCGCGCACGAGCCGAACGCTATGGCTGGAGCAATATCGGCTGCGACATCCTCGATGTCTATCGCTCACTCATCCGCACCGCCACGGTAAGCCACGCATGCGCCTGCTAATCGCCCTCACGGTCGCCACAATCCTCGTTGCATGTAGTGGATCGAATGCTTCGCCGAGCACCCAGGCGATCCTGCCGATACTCCCTACGGTTACGGTTGAAGGCGGCTTCGTCACCATTCCAACCGTGCAATCCAGCACTGACGTGACACCCACAATCGCCGCTACTGATGCGTCTTTCGTCCCAGCACCAGAACCTCCTGCGGCAGCCAACATCGAACCAATTCCGATGAACCTCGACCCCTTGGAAGTCGGTTCGGTCGGTGCAGATACCGTCCTTGGTCAGCACATGCGCAGCCTCGAAGAAGCCGGTCTCTTCAGTGGTAGCGTGCTCGTTGCCCGTCGTGGCGAAATTCTGCTTCGCCACGGCTATGGCATGGCCAGTCGTACCATTCGCAATACTGCGACGACCAAATTTCGCCTCGCTTCGCTGACCAAGCAATTCACCGCTGTGTTGATTCTTCGCCTGCACGAACAAGGCAAACTCAACATCGACGATGGTATTTGTAGCTATCTCGAGTTTTGCCCTGCTCATTGGGCGCCGATTACGATCCGCGAGTTGCTGTCACACAGCTCAGGAATCCCCGACTATACCGATTTTCTCGACTTCGACAAACGTCAAGCTACCCCCACCACGCGTGATCAGCTGATTGCACGATTCCGCGATCAGCCACTGATATTCACACCGGGGAGTATGTACAAATATTCGAATTCCGGCTATGTGCTGCTCGGGCAGATACTCGAGTACATCACGGGCATGCCGTATGCCGATCTGCTCAAAAATGAATTATGTATTCCCCTCGGACTCAACGACACCGACTATGACCACAGCATTGCCGGCAACGACCCAACACTCGCGCTCGGACTCTACGCCATGGGAGTACCAGCTGCGCCCATCGATTCCTCAACGCTAAATTCGGCAGGTGCACTCTATTCGACCATTGACGATCTCTACCGATGGGACCGTGCGCTCCACGACGGGCAGGTCCTCAAACCCGATACCCTAACGCTGATGCGTACACCACAACTACGCAACTACGCCCTCGGCGTGATGCGTAACCCGCTCGCAGGGATGACATCGGTCCACCACGATGGCATGGCCAGTGGCATCCGGACTTTTTTGGGCAACTTCCCCGATCCCGACATCACGGTCGTGGTGCTCAGCAACTACGAAAACGCCGATGTGGTCAACATAGCCGCATACCTCGGCGTGCTCGCCCGCGACATGCCCTAGGCCAACGATAGGCTATTCAACGCACGAATCGCCGTGCGGATTGCCCGGTCCACACCCTCGGCCTTTTGGTCCAATACGATTGTTTCAGCAGTAGTGCGCTGGGCAACTGCCGCACAGACGCATCCCGCCGCAAAACCGTAGACCAGTCCCATTTTGAACAATGTGCCTGCTTCCATTTCGTAGTTCAGCACATTCAAATGTTGATATTCCTCGGTAGCGCCGATGTGACGTCGCAACAAGTGCGGATTGGCCGACACATGCCGTTCTTGCCCTTCGTAGAAGGTATCCACAGACGCAGTCACGCCCATATGAGCGGGAATTCCCGCCTGTCGGGCTGCATCCATCAGTGCGATGGTGATGTACGGATCAGCAGCTGCCGGGTATTCGAGCGGGGCGATATCTGTGGCTGCACCCTGACGACAGAGCGCCGCCTGCGAGACAACCACATGCCCTGGTAACACCTGCGGTTGGATAGACCCACAGGTGCCCACACGGATAATCGACCGAATACCGACCTGGACCAACTCATTTACCACAATGCTCAACGACGGCGCTCCCATGCCACTCGTCGCCGAGATGACCGGCACACCGCTGGGCAGATACCCCAGCGAACTATGGAGCCCGCGATGGTCCGACAAAACCGTCACGTTGGTGAGATATTTCTGCGCAATCATGGCTGCTCGTTCGGGATCACCCGACAGAAGCGCCATGGTTGGCTGTGCAGTGCCGAAATCTCCGCGGCCGTAGCCGATATGATAAAAGCGTTCCGTCGTCATTTCTTCACCTCGGGAGTTTCGACCGTTTGTCGGTCTGTCGCTATCACAATCCGTGAGACAACCGCCACGAGCAAACACACACCAAAAATACGGAACAAGAGACTCGCTGTTCCTCCGTCCATGAAGTTCAGCACCGTCAATACGCCAAATAAGAGGATAATGAAGTGACAGCCACGCCGGGCACGCTGTTCTGGTGTAGTATTCGCCATGAGAAACCTCTGTCATACAGTACTGCCGGCAGTATAGCCTAATTCCCATCAGGAGGACACATGACACCACCCGACACACTCAACAGCATCGGCGTCCTGACTCGCCGCGAGATAGAAGCCCGCCTGCTCGCGCCGCTCATCGACGCATTTGCCCAAACGAATGACCGCGCAGCCGTCATTGCAACCATACGCGACACCATAGCAGCAATTGCCCGCAGCCAAGGTGCCGACATGGCCAAGGCGTACGGCGAAGCGACACTGGAAAATTTCGCTGACTCACTCAAACTCTGGACCAAAGACGACGCGTTGGTGATCGATGTCGTCGAAAAAAGCCCCACTTCGTTTGGCTTTAATGTGACACGCTGCCGCTATGCAGAGCTCTATAAAGATCTCGGTATGGCAGAACTCGGTGCGGTTTTTTCGTGTAATCGTGATGCAGCGCTCATCGAAGGCTACGCTGCGGACATCACGTTAACGCGCACCCAAACTATTATGGAAGGCGCACCGTTCTGCGACTTTCGCTATCAAAAGCACACGTCAGAAAAAGATTCGTAGGCGTACCCTGTCCCAACTATGATATAATTTCCATGGTGTCCTATTTCACACACCTCCTGACCAGTGAATCCTGCGCTGTATGGCGTCTCACTCGGGTAGACGGGGGTGGCGGTTACGCAAGTAAGTACTATAAGGAGCTCCCCATGACAGAAGGCAACAGCCGGATTGCGTCCCTGCGCGCACTGCTCGAAGCAGGCGCCCATTTCGGTCACCAGACCCGCCGTTGGAATCCCAAAATGAAGCCGTTTATCTTCGGTGCACGCAACGGCATCCACGTCCTCGACCTGCAACAGACCGTCGATGGACTCAATGGCGCGTACAACTTCATCACCGACATGGTAGCCGCAGGCGGCAAGGTGTTGTTTGTTGGCACCAAGAAGCAAGCCCAAGAGACCATCCAGCAAGAAGCAAATCGCGCCGGTCAGCACTACATTACGCAGCGCTGGTTGGGCGGCACGATGACCAATTTTTCGACCATTCGGCGTCGTCTGCGCTATCTGGCAGACCTCGAAGCACAACGCGACCGTGGTGACTTCAGCCGTTTGACCAAAGCAGAAGCCGGTAAGCGCCTCGAAGAAATCGAGAAGCTCTACAAGGTATTCAGCGGCATCAAAACAATGGACCGCGTCCCCGGCGCCATCTTCATTGTCGACCCACACAAAGAATCACTAGCACTTGCAGAAGCCATCAAAGTCGGCATTCCCGTCGTCGCCATGGTAGACACAAACTGCGACCCAGACAACATTGACTACATTATCCCCAGCAACGACGATGCAATCCGCAGCATCCGTTTGGTGACGTCACGCATCGCTGATGCCGCCATCGAAGGCATGACCCGCCGTGAGTCCGCTCGTGGCGACCATGGCCACACACAGGCTGCAATGATGAACGCAGCTGCAGACGCTGTATCCGACGTTGTCGCCGACAAAGAATAATCTGCTGATCACGGGGAATGCGTACACAACGCCATTCCCCGTTGTCTCATCACCGACAAAGGAGCTACCCCGTGGCTGAAGTTACCGCACAAATGGTCAAAGAACTCCGTGAGCGCACCGGCGCCGGCATCAAAGAATGCAAAGATATCTTGGGACAGGCCGATGGCAATATGGCAAAAGCCATTGAAATGCTACGCGAGCGCGGCCTCAAGGTCAGTGACAAGGTCAAAGGGCGCGACGCCAACGAAGGCCGCATCGAATCCTATGTCCATAACGGCTCCAAAATGGCTGCATTGGTCGAAATCAACTGCGAAACCGACTTCGTGGCCCGCACTCCTGACTTCTTGGAACTCTGCAAAAGCATCGCCATGCATGTCGCCGCAGTCAACCCAAAGTACGTGAATACCGACGAAGTCCCTGAGGCAGAAGTCACTGCGAGTGGACTGACCGCTGCAAAGTACTACGAAGAAGTCGTCTTGCTAAAACAGCCATATGTCCGCAACCCATCGCTGACCATCGAAGATATGATTCAGGCTGCAGTAGCCAAACTGCGTGAAAACGTTGTCGTCCGACGATTCACTCGCTACGAAATCGGCAACTAAACCAAATGAACAGCGGAGGCAATTGCCTCCGCTGTTCATTGAATGGATGAATCATGACAACTGCAAAGTTCAAACGCATCCTCCTCAAGCTCAGCGGCGAAGCACTCGCTGGTGCACAAGAACAGACCATCGACCAGAGCGTCCTGGAATTCTATGCAAGGGAAATCCACGCAATTCATGAGCTCGGGGTCGAAATCGCAGTGGTCGTCGGTGGCGGCAATATTTGGCGTGGTGGCCAGAAAGCCATTGCGCTCGGTATGGATCCTGCACAGTCACACTACATGGGTATGCTTGCAACCATCATCAATGCGCTCGCACTCCAAGATGCGCTCGAACGTCACGGCATGCACACCCGTACCATGACCGCCATCAAAATGGACGAAGTCACCGAACCATACCTGCGCCGCCGGGCCGCTCGTCACCTCGAAAAGCGTCGAGTGGTCGTCTTGGCGGCTGGTACTGGGAATCCCTACTTCAGTACGGACTCCGCCGCAGCGTTACGCGCCGCCGAAATGCACTGTGAAGTCATCCTGATGGCAAAAAACGGTGTCGATGGGGTGTATACCGCTGATCCTCGCCGCAATCCTGACGCCACACGTTATGACAAATTGACCTACATGGATGCAATCCAACAAGGGTTAACCGTCATGGACAGTACTGCGCTGACCTTCTGTATGGACAACAACATCCCCATTGTCGTTTTCAATCCCAACGACCCCGGCACCATTCGTCGTATCCTGATGGGCGAACACGTCGGTACACTGGTGAGCAACGAAAGGTAATTCAATCATGATTAACGAAGTGCTCAAAGACGCCGAAGCGCGCCTCAAAAAGACTGCAGAAGCGTTGCGACATTCGCTTGTCAGCATTCGCACGGGTCGTGCGACTCCCGCATTGGTCGAACATATGCAGGTCGAAGCCTATGGCGATGTGTTGCCCCTCAATCAAATGGCTTCGATTACCACACCTGATCCGCGCATGATTGTCATTCAACCGTTTGACGCCAGCATGATTAAGTCCATAGAAAAAGCCATCAAAGTATCAGATTTGGGACTCAATCCAAACAATGATGGCCGGATTATCCGTCTCAATCTGCCTCCCCTCACTGAGGACCGCCGCCGTGAACTCGTCAAGCAGGTCAAATCTCGCCTTGAAGAGAGCAAAGTTGCGTTGCGTAATGTTCGCCGTGAAGGAATGGAATCACTCAAAGAACTCGAATCCGAAAAAATGATTTCGGAAGACGAACAGCGTCGCGGCGGCGAAAGGCTCCAAGAACTCGTCGACAAAGCAACCAAAGAACTCGAGCTCATCGCAGCCCACAAAGAGGCAGAAGTGCTGGAAATCTAGGTAGAGCATGACAGATACCGCAGCATCTTCCGACAGTAAGAGGCTCCCTCGTCACATTGGCATCATCATGGATGGCAATGGCCGCTGGGCTGCGCAACACGGTCGTTCACGGCACGCAGGGCATCGGGCTGGCGTCGAAAATATCCAGCCCATCATCCGTGCTGCTGCTGACTTTGGTATCAAGTATCTTTCTTTATATGCTTTTTCAACCGAAAACTGGCGCCGGCCGTCACTCGAAGTACAAGGACTGATGCTCCTCCTCGGTGAGTTCCTCGACCGTGAGGTCGACACCCTCGTCAAAGAGAACGTCCGCATTCAGCATCTCGGGTCACTCACGGGGATTGCACCACACTTAGCAGACAAAATCCGACACTCCGTTGCACGCACCGCGCATTGCACACGCATCACCTTGTGCGTTGCATTCAATTACAGCGGCCGCCAAGACATTGTCAACGCTGTAAAATCGATTGTCACCAGTGGAGTACCGGCGAACGAAGTGACAGAACAACTCATTAGCCAACAGTTATCGAGCAACGGCGTGCCTGATCTTGATCTCATCATCCGAACCAGCGGCGAATGGCGCCTGTCAAACTTCATGATATGGGAAGCAGCCTACAGCGAATACTGGCCGACGCAGGTTTTTTGGCCAGACTTTACCCCGCAATTGTTACAGCAGGCAATAGACGATTATGGCAAAAGAGACCGCAGGTATGGTGGAGTCGGAACCAAAACGTAATCCCGTTTTACAACGGATACTCACAGTCGTGCCGTTGCTCCCAATTCTCATTGCGCTGCTCTGGTGGTCTGTCACCACGGTAGCTGTATTGGTATTAATAACATCGTTCATTTGTTTGGGCGAAGTTTTTTCGAGTATGGCAGAACGAAATCTCCGTCCCTATGCCCCGTTGTGGTATATCTTTACGGGCGCTCTGGTAGGCGCTGCGTTTCGCGCACCACATACGGTTGCGACCTACGCACCGGTCATCGCAATAGGCACGATCGTGTCACTCTGCATAGCTGTCTTACGCGCAGAAGAGGAACAACCACTCTATTCGTGGGCGTTCAGCCTGGCTGCAATGATATACATTCCGTTTTTTCTTTCTCACCTCATCCTGATGCGTACCATCGACACTCCGTTGACTTCTGCACCGTTGAGTCATCTCGTCAGCCCGGGATTCGCCTGGATTGTCTTTACACTCGCGACCACCTGGCTGGCGGACACCTTTGCCTTCTTTACCGGACGTCGTTTTGGCAAAACTCCACTTGCACCACGGCTGAGCCCCAAAAAAACCTGGGAAGGGAGTATCGGCGGCTTCTTTGGTGCAATCGCTACAGCAATCGCAGTCGCGGCGTTGTTTGGTCTCCCGATGACCCTCACCGTCACCATCTGCCTCGGCGCACTCGCCGGAGTGCTTGGACCGGTCGGGGACCTCGCCGAGTCACACATCAAACGCCAGCTCGGCATCAAAGATGCAGGAGCCATCCTCCCCGGGCATGGCGGCATGCTCGACCGCATCGACTCAATACTGTTCATGGTGCCAGTCATGTATTACATCATCACAGCGCTTTTTTAAATACACAAACCCTCATCTTGTTTTCACCCATGCCTCTCGCAGCGCTACTACAATCATGAGAGTACAGAGAAAAGGGTGCATATGAACGGTATACTGTCTATTTTTGGATTTTTGATTCTGCTCGGCATTCTGGTTATTGCTCATGAATTAGGGCATTTCTTGACGGGTCGGTTTTTTCGTATCCCCATCGATGAATTCGGCATCGGATTCCCCCCACAGGCCAAAGTCCTCGGGACACGCAATGGGGTGAAATATACCCTCAACTGGTTGCCCATCGGTGGCTTTGTGCGTTTTAGTAGCAACGCTGGTGACAATGCCAATTATGGCATCGGCAGCCTCCGCGAAGCCCCTATCTACCAACGCATTTTGGTGTTGGCAGCCGGGCCATTTATGAACTTCGTCGTCGCAGCGGTTATTTATACTGCCATAGCACTCAGCATCGGAATCCCGGTGTACGACAATGGCCTGGTGGTGAATCAAGTATTCCCGGATTCACCAGCCCAACGGGCTGGGCTGGTAGTTCAGGACATCGTCCTCCAAATCGGCAATAGCGGTGTCATCACACACGATGACAAAATTGGTCCGATTGCCCAACAAAATCTCGGGGTGGCAATCCCCATGGTTATCCTTCGCAATGGCACCGAACAAACACTGACGATTACACCGGGACCCTGGAGCTACCAAAAATCCTCGAGCAAAGCCGGGTTTGGCTTTGGGTACGGCAATAATTCACATATCGAAGCAGCCTCCGTTGGCAGTGCCCTCACGCATGGGCTCAAAACAACCGTGCTTGTCGCAGGCTCAATGCTTGAAGGCCTATCAACCTGGCTCAAAGGATTGCTCGGACTCGCCCCCAAAATCGACAGCGCAGGGATGACCGGGATTGTCGGGATGGCGCGTGGGACGGGTGAAATCATCGCACGCGATGGCTGGTTGGGATACTTCAACTGGATGGCAATTATCAGTCTCAATCTGGCAGTATTCAATCTGTTACCCATACCTGCACTCGACGGCAGCCATATTCTCTTCGCTGTTGTGGAGTTTGTACGCCGCAAGCGGATCCCCCTCGAGTACGAATCACGTGTGCACTTCGCAGGATTTGCGTTGCTGATGTTGTTGATGGTGATTGTCACCGTCAGCGATGTACAAGGCTGGGTGAATGGCACCTCCGTATTTGGTAAATAACCCTATTGTTCTGATTGCCTCAATACGGATATGTGGAGGGATATATGTTACCAACCTCATCTTTAGGGAATCGAGATACGATAGAACAAAAAGCCCTCATCGCACGGGCAATTGAGGCACATCTCCATGGAACAGTCAGTATCGAAGTCCTCGCCGCGTGGTCACTCAAAGCATTCCATTCCATGCACAGTGACGACCAAAATGACGTCAATCTAGAAGATGAAGACATTGATGCTGACGACAACGAAGCGAGCGATTCATTGGAAGGCGACGATGCACTCATCCAACAGATACTTGACACGCTGATGTTTGCAGATGCAGCCGAATTCGCTCCGACACATACCGACCTTGCAACAATGGTTACCCAACTCACGCGCTGAACCAAATACACAAACAAACCGCCCCGTGGACATTGCCACGGGGCGGTTCTCTTTCAAACGTTACTCTGCGTTGACTGCAGACCGCTCGAAATTCTTGTTGTACTCATTGCCCCAAGCAGCGGATAATGGTGCGCCTTCGACAAGGATTTGTACTGCTTTGATGCCGTTGATCGTTGTCATGGTACTCGCGACGGTACGTACCGCAGCATTCTTGTCGGGTGCAGAAGCAAACTGCTGCGTAAAGTCTACCGTCACGATACCGTTTTCGATGCGGATTCCACGTAATTGCGTCCCTTCAGGGATAACTCGCTTGAGTACCGCGGCGTACTGCCCTGGGCCCTCGAGCAGGGTGCGCGCTGTAGCCTCTGCGACATTGGCAGTCTTGTCGATGAGTTTGGTAATTGCAATATCATGTTTGCCGTCAGCTGCCACAAATGAGACGGTAACGGCGGTACTGCCAGCAACGCTGAGATTCGTTGGGTTCCAGATATTTGTCACTCCCGAGCGGACATATGGAATGCCGTTTTCGGCTGGCATCTCTGTACCATTGATAAGGAACTTTACTCTGTTGATGGTGTCGAATTGGTACATCGTCAAGGCAATTGCCGCAAAGCCACGCACATCACCAGCACCTGTTGGTCGCTTATTAAAGTCGAGGACTGCCGTCCCATCGGTAATTGCTATAGAGAGGATTTGTGTGTCGGGAAGAAGAATCCGCGTTAATCCATTACGTGGATCGGTAAACATGGCAGCCAGTGCTGCTGTTGCGACCTTTTTGCCTGGCACAGAGATACTGCGCATAACGGGGACGAGGAGTTGCCCGGTAGCATCTGCGTAGTAGAGTTTGACGGTCATGTTTTGGGATTCGGGCGTCGCGGCTGCTCCGACTACGGCGGTGACTGTTCCGTTTGCCGAGACAGGGACAGGGACATCGGTTGCCCGCTGGCGCATGGTAGGACTCGCGACCGGCGGTATGATCGCAGCTGCAGCGGTGGCCGTAGCCTCTGCCACCGTGGGTACGGGCGAATCCATGACGGGAGGAACCACCGCTGCCAAGGTCGGCGCAGCGGTAGGCAGGGGATCGAACGGTGCTTGCGTCGCTACGGCTCCTGACGAAACAGAAGGATTCGCCGGCCGGAGCAACGTCCCCGTATAGAAGTAAATCACCACACCGACCACCAACAGCCCGATGACGAGACCATACACCGAGGTAGGGACACCACCTTGGCGTCGTGGTGTTATTGCTGCTGCCCGACGTGCACGTTGCGCATTCGACCAGTCTTCTTCGTAGACATCAGGCGAAGACGTATATGCCTCAGCTGGTGGGAATACCGCTCCCGAGTCACGCTCGCGTTGTGCAGCCTTTCGAGGCGACGGCGAATTCGTCGCACTTCGGTTTTGCGATGCAACACTTCCCATGTATAATGGACATTGTGTGTGGAACTGTGTAAGGCAATAACTTGCCTGATCAACAGGGATATCCATGGCATCGCCACTGATATGACACCGATGTTCTGCGGTTGCTGTTGAGAATCGGATTGCTCGGTTTTGTTTGAGACCAATGTATGGGCAGTGCGTGGCAACTTCCGACATACAGAACTCCAGTCAATAATATGAGCACGGTATACGTACTATACTCTATAGTACATCTTTTTCGCAATAGCTGAGAGAATTGAACGTAACGATGCGGGTACTCGTACTATCTGATATTCACTCAAACATCCTAGCGCTCGATGCGGTGCTCCAGGAAGCAGCCGGCGCGTATGACGCGGTGTGGAATTTGGGTGACACCATCGGATATGGGCCGCGTCCCAATGAGTGCATGGCAACTATGCAACGTATCAGCACCGAATGGATAGCCGGCAACCACGATTTGGCGTGCATCGGCAGCCGCAAAGTGGATATCAACGAATTCAATCAAGATGCACGTACCGCAAACATCTGGAACGGCAAACAGCTCGAAAAGCAGTATTTGACGTACCTCGATACCCTCCCGACCGCAATCCCCGTAGACCCGGTCAACCACTATATTGTCCACGGCAGCCCACTCGATCCGGTGTGGGAGTACCTATTGGCGCCGCAGCAAGCACATGACAATTGGCAGGCGATAAGCCAGCAGATTTGCTTTATTGGTCATTCCCATGTGCAGATTTTTTTGCGACAAAATATCGCACAAACCGTCGAAGGCCCGCTGGTGCCTGCTCGCGCCGAACCGTTGCCAATCAAACCAGGTGAACGGTACTTCATCAATCCCGGCTCAGTGGGCCAACCGCGTGATGGTGATGCCCGTGCTGCCTACGCCATTCTCGACACCGACAATCAGCACATCGAATTCGGGCGCGTCAAGTATGATATTGCATTGACCCAGCGGCAGATGCAAGAACATCGGTTGCCTGACATGTTGGTTCGTCGTCTACAGTATGGGCGGTGACCGATGCGCGTAATCACGGGATCAGCTAAGGGGCACCACCTCAAAGGACCAAAGGGCGATGGCACGCGCCCCATGTTGGACAGTGTGAAGGAATCCTTGTTTTCTGTGCTCAACGGCTACGGAGCTATCTATGGCAAGATGCTCGATCTGTATGCAGGCACGGGTTCGATTGGCATCGAAGCATTATCACGCGGGGCCTCATGGTGTGATTTTGTGGAGCAGAAGTCGGCAGTGTGCGATGTCATTCGCGATAATTTGGCCCACACCAAGTTGACTGCCAAAGCCAAAATCTACCAGCAACCCGTCAGTCGGTTTGTGAGCCAACACCGCGGGAGTGCCCAATACGCACTCATCATGATGGACCCTCCGTATGCTGACCCAACCATTCATGATACGCAAACACTGGTCGCCAATGCAGATTTACTCATCCCTGGAGGTATCTTCATCATTGGCCATGAAATACATGTAGGATTCAATGAGACCTGCGGACCGCTCCAGCGCATCGAATTTCGTCGTTTTGGGGGATCTTGTGTGACGCTCTACGAACGTCCACGCGAAGGAGCAGATGCGTGAGTATTGCAGTATATCCCGGGAGCTTTGATCCGGTCACCAATGGTCATCTCGATATTGCCGAGCGTGCTTCGCATATCTTTGAGACGATCATCATGGCCGTTTTTGATCGTCCCGACAAACGATTGTTGTTCCCTACGGCCGACCGGGTGGCATTTTTGCGCAAAGCTACCGCTCACATGCCCCGCATCAAAGTAGAGACATATAGCTCATTGACGGTGGAATATGCCCGCACGGTGGGTGCGAAAGTTGTGGTGCGCGGGTTACGTGCAGCAAACGACTTTGAATCGGAATTCCAAATGGCGCAGGTAAATCAACGGCTTGCCCCTGATATTGATCTGGTCTACTTTATGGCAAGTCACGAGTATACGTATTATAGTTCGACGCGGGTCAGGGAATTGGCGTCACTCGGTGCTGACGTCTCCTGGCTAGTACCTGCACATGTCGCTACGGCGTTGCAGCGGGTATATGCAGACCGGCGACACGGAGGATAAGCAGATGACTGCAGACGATTTGCTCTATGAGCTCGAAGACTTTATCACCGCATCACAACACATTCCTATGACCAAACTTGTCGTCATAGACGAGACGAAACTGTTTGAATACATCGACCGCATCCGCGAATTAATGGTCGTAGGGAGCGCTGCGCACCTACAGGTGGCGGCGGCATTCCAACCGCTGCCGACTGCCTACACTGATCCGAGTGATGCTACCCAGTCGAGTGCACCCGAATACGAAAACGTCGTGCGGATCGCACGTCAGGATGCCGAAGAAATTCGTACCAACGCAGATGCATATGCACGTGCGGTGCTCTCAGATGTACAGAGTCGACTCGAACGATTGCTGGGCAGTGTGAACAGCGGTTTAGACGAACTCAATCGCTAAGTCGTCACCCATGGTAGTTTTGACATTCCCCGCCGAATCACCTATACTATACATTCGGAACGCTTCACATAGGTGCTAGTATGGCGACGCAAAAACACTCTCCACTCACCTACAATGTGTCGCAGTTATTACGTGAAGAACCAGGCTCACGCCGCGAGTACGCGTATACTGAATCTGCGTTGCAATTGCACGAAGGCGAAGTACTGCGTGACATTAGCGGTGAGGCACAATTGACCCGCACCGAATCGGGTATTTATGTCGACGCGAGTGCGTCTGGCATAGTGTCTACCACCTGTATGCGCTGTCTGCAGCCGGCTCTGGTTGCTGTTGAAGTGACTTTTGCAGAGCAGTACCGTGCGACGGTGGATGTATCGACTGGGGCAAGTATCGCTGTCGATACCGAAGAAGACGACGATGCGTTCATCATTGACGAACGTCACTTCTTGGATATTGGCGCGGCTTTGCGTGAGTATGCAATCCTCGAGATGCCGATGCGCCCGTTGTGCAAACCAGACTGTCTGGGACTATGCGCCGGTTGCGGTGTCGATCTCAACCAAGAGTCTTGTCGTTGTAGTGAAGCTCCTGTGGACGACCGGTTTGCAGCGCTGCAAGCGTTGTTAGATCGAACTCCACAGCAGTAATCAAGAGAATGGAGCCAACCCGTGGGAGCAGCACCGAAGACCAAAGTATCCCGTCATCGTCGCGGCAATCGCCGCCAGAACCAGCGTTTGACCGCACCAACGCTGGTGTTGTGCAACAACTGTGGATTGTTGATGCGTGCGCATCACGTCTGCAAATCCTGTGGCTTTTACCGTCAGCGTCAAGTTGTGGTCATGGTCGCCAAAAACGCCGAGGCCTAAGCATCAGCTGCTGAGAGTGTACACCCGGTGTTCGTTGCATATGCTGACGAACACCGGTTTGTGTTAGAAAGCGCATACCCATGGCTTTACACGCTGCCATCGTTGGTTGGGGCATGTCGGTCCCGACCAGAGTCGTCACCAATGCTGAACTCAGCACGATGGTTGACACATCGGATGAATGGATTCAATCACGCACAGGCATCAAAGAACGCCGCATTATCTCGAACGGCGAGTCGACGTCTACGTTGGCAACTGCAGCAAGTCGTGCTGCGATGGCCATGGCGGGAGTTCAGGCAGCAGATATCGACATGGTAATTGTGGCGACCTTCAGCCCCGATCGGCCGATGCCCGCTACCGCATGTCGTGTACAGGCAGCGCTTGGTATCACCAATGCAGCAGCATTCGACATCGCCGCGGCGTGTAGTGGCTTCGTCTATGGGCTCACCGTGGCTACGAGTTTGATTCAGTCGGGAGTAGCCAAACGAATTCTCTTTTGTGCGGCAGATGTCGTCAGTCATTATGTGAACTGGAATGACCGCAACACATGCGTGTTGTTCGGAGACGGTGCTGGCGCGGTCGTCCTCGAGGCAACCGATCAACCCTATGGCCTGTTGTCGTCCGACATGGGTGCTGCGGGTGACCGCGAAGATTTGTTGATGGTCGAAGCAGGCGGGACGTGCCTTCCATTGACCGCCGAAGTCGCTGCTAGTGATCGACGGTTTTTGAGTATGAATGGGCGCGAAATATTCAAACTCGCCGTTCGTGGCATGGAAGAATCCTCCCACGCTGCCCTCAATAAAGCCAATTTGACCCTCGCCGATATGGCAGTGGTCGTCCCGCACCAAGCAAATCAACGCATCATCGAGGCCATCGCTGAGCGGTTGGGTGTGCCGATCCAAAAGTTCTACATGAATTTGGAACGCTACGGCAATACCTCTGCTGCGACGATCCCGATGGCACTGACCGAGGCTGTTGCCGAGGGAGTCATCCACAACGACACGTATATATTGTTGACGGCGTTCGGCGGTGGGTTGACATGGGCCTCTGCGGTCGTCCGCTGGGGGATCCCCAGCACACGCCTGCCTATCACGCAGTAGACACACAGAAAGGAATACCTGTGACCCGTGCATTTGTCTTCCCTGGCCAAGGTGCGCACGTCGTTGGTATGGGTCTCGCGGTGGCCCAGGCATTCCCTGCCGCAGCCGACGTGTATCGTCGCGCAGATGCCGCATTGGGATATGCAATCAGCGATATTTGCTTTTATGGACCCGAAGCAACACTCACCGCAACGGAACACACCCAACCTGCGTTGGTCACCACCGAGCTCGCTATCTTGGCGGCGCTGGCAGGCGGTACTGAGCACATCGTCAGCTACACGATGGCGCAGGCCACAGCAGTGGCTGGCCACAGTCTGGGCGAATACAGTGCGTTGTGCGCCGCAGGCAGTCTCAGCATCGAAGATGCCATTAGTCTGGTACGTACGCGCGGTCAGCTGATGGCTGCTGCCAATGCGGGCGGGATGGCAGCAGTTATTGGCCTCGACGATGCACGCATCGACGAGATCTGTGCCTCGGTGAGTCATCCGGACAGTAGCGTCGTCGTCGCAAACTACAATTCCCCTGGTCAAACAGTCATTTCCGGACACACAACTGCCATTGAACAAGCATCGATACTCCTCAAGGAAGCAGGGGCCAAGCGAGTCTTGCCGCTGAATGTCAGCGCTGCCTTCCACTCTCCTCTGATGCGCGAGGCTGCGCAACAGCTTGCACATGTGGTCGCACGGACGACCATCAATATGCCCAAAGTGACCGTCATTGGCAATATTCATGCAAAACCGTTGGTCGACGTTACTGCTGTAGGCAGTGAATTGCCGGCCCAAGTCACATCGGCGGTACGCTGGGTCGATACCATCAGCTACATGGTTGCCCATGGGGTGACCGAATTTGTCGAAATAGGCCCTGGCACCGTATTGGCGGGATTGATTAAACGCATCGCTCCCCATGCAATCGTGACATCAATCGGCACACCGGAGAGCATTCGCGGGTAACATACGCCGCACAGGACCCCACGCACTGGGTACGCAGTACCCTGTTGCGTGGGGTTTTGCATGGGGGTGGAAGGGCGCAGGGAGTGCAAGCAGCGCGGAGTGAAGGTGCGCATCTCGACCGCGTAGCGGGCGGCTTTCCCCAAAAAAGCATCACCCAGCATCTGTTAACGTCCGCTGAGCGTGGTTTGGGTGGCAGATATTGCGGTCAAGGCAATAACTACCGCCCGATCGGCAGTCTGCTGCAGGGTATCGACATGCCACCAATATGCACGCGTCGCCGACCTGAACGTCCCTTCGTCAGTTAATAGCCGCGATACCAGGCAACGACCGCGTAGCCCCACCAGGGATGGACCAGATTCGGCGTCACGAATGTCAGCAGCGATGCCGAAAAGTTGTCCTGTCGCTCCAGAAAATCCGCCAGCGCATCTCCTGCTGCATGTGCCGAGGGCGGCTGTTTGGGAGGAATCAGAATCTGCATGGCAAAAGGTATGACCGGCAGTGCGACAGCGAGTGCGATAACCGTGAGACGCACCCACAGGCATCGCAGCAGTGGCATTCGATGTGGCGTGTGCCGTCAGGAAGACTGCCCAGACGACGACATAGGTCAGCGAAAAAAGCCCATAATACAAGCTCGAGAAAAATGACCCCAGCACAGCCACTACCGCGAGTACCACCCAGCGCCACTGCGCAGATTGACTGATGCGCCACAGTGCCAGCAACATGATGGGGAAATACTGAATCGAGACGCGCTCGACAAATCCCGCATACGAAAGCCATATGTGAAAGGTGCACAGGTATAGAGCGCACCGGCAATCCAGGCTGCAGAGCGGTACTTCACAATGACATCTGCCAATACCGCAGCCGACCAGGCCGATGCAACACAGGTCTCATACGTGAGCGTGTTTCATGCAACAATGCGTCCAAACAGCGGGGGAATGGGCGCCATCACCAGAGGCTTGGCCAGCATCACGGTCTGCCAAAACAAATCAACTCCAGCTTGATGAATGAGCAGATCCGTGTGGGTCAGCGATGTTCCATGACTGATGGCATGTGCGACCCGCCTCAGCGACCAGACGTTGTGCCAGCCAGTATCGCAACGGTCGACGCAACCAGTGGCAATCGCGCTGCCCCACTGGCCAAATGTGTTTGCAATAAACGGTACCAACAGCAGTGCATAAGACAGCGGGAGGTATCCCCAGCGCCAATGACGGGGGTGTTGTAGGGATTGCAAAAATCGGCGCGTCAACGTCATGCAACTACTCGTGTCGGCTGTGCAGGAGGCGGGATTGTGGGGGACAACCTTGCCCGTTGAGGCGGGAACCTGTAGGTATAATAGCGGTGATGCTCTTTGCTGCTACACGAAGGATGCGCTATGCAACCGCGACCAATGATTATTGACACCGATGCAGGTGTCGA
The DNA here is from genome assembly GCA_947474225.1 of Roseiflexaceae bacterium. Taxonomy (GTDB): domain Bacteria; phylum Chloroflexota; class Chloroflexia; order Chloroflexales; family Roseiflexaceae; genus UBA965. The sequence goes on from CANJHS010000020.1 coordinate 27,040, forward strand.
CGACGCCATTGCGATTTTGATGGCACTTGCTGATCCCACTGTTACTATTGTGGGAATCACCACCCTCAATGGCAATGTCTCATTGCCGAATGTCGAACGAAATGTCGGCACGATTTTGAATGCATATGGGGCCGGTCACATTCCAATCTATCGTGGTGCCGAGCGTCCGTTGTTGGTAGATGCCCCCGATGCCTCGAACATACACGGCAGCGATGGCCTCGGGGATGCCGGGTTTCGCGAACCACGACCACTCGAATCGACACACGGCGCGCAGGCAATTATCGATTTGGCCAAAGCCAACCCAGGCTGCACGCTGGTCACCCTCGGACCACTCACCAATCTGGCTATTGCCTTGTCGCTCGAGCCCAAATTGGGTGACTATATTGCTCACACGTATGTAATGGGTGGGGCCCCCAAAGCATCGGGAAATATCACAGCTACCGCAGAATTCAATATCTATGTCGACCCCGAAGCTGCCGAACTGGTCTTGCAACGGGGCAACCTGCAATCGACATGGATTACCTGGGAAAACGCCCTCGACCACGTCATCTTGTGGGATGCCTGGGAGAAGCTCCTCGACGCGGGCGATATGGGGAAACGCTTTGTTCGACCGATGTGCACGAATCTGATGAACTGGGGCAAAGAGCGCAATCGGATAGGTATGATTATGGCAGATCCCAAAGCCATGGCGGTGGCACTTGACCCATCGTGCGCAACGGTCCAGCATGTCTATATGGCGGTCGACTGCGGCACGAGCATCGGCCGTGGCATGACCGCCATTGACCCACGTGGGTTCGCCGGCAAACCGGCCAATGCATACATCACCACCCACCTCGATTTAGATCGCGTAATTGCGTTGATTACCCGTGCGACCGCGTTGCCCTGCGCATTCTAGTCTGTCAGCGATGCTTGCCTAAGGAACCAAACGTGCCCGTACGGATCGCGCAATTTGGCGGTACGCTGCGCTTCTACCGGCCGGAGGAGCGTGGCACCGCTCGCCAGCGCACGTGCGAGCGGCTCTGCGATGCTGGTGCAAACGACCACAACTGCGCTGGAGACCGACGTCTGGTTGCGGGCATCGTGGAGATGATGGTCAGCATAGACCGAAGAGACAAAGAATCGGGTCTGACTCGTCATGAGCTCTGCGTGCGCAACCAGTATCGGCCCATCGGCGATGAATTCGCTACAGACTGCATCAAACACATGGCAATACCAACCAATGGCCGCACGCGCTGGCTCACATGCTAGGTAGGGGATGAACTCGTTCATACAACGCCTCGTAGGGTGGTGAAGAGAAAACGTTGGCAATCACACTGAAGTGAGGTAACGAAATGACCAAGATTGTCTTTGTGGGAGCGGGGAGTCACATCTTTACCCGACGATTGGTGCGCGACATCCTGTGCTTCCCGCGGCTTTCGGACGCGTCTATCGTATTGTACGACATCGACCAAGAACGCCTCGACCATGTGGAATACAGCGTTCGTCGCATCGTGGCTGCGGGCTCGTTTGCTGCACAGGTCGTGGCAACAAAGGACATCGACCTCGCCATCAGTGGTGCGGATTATGTCATCTGCACGATTGCTGGACCATTTGATCAGTGGCGCCACGACATCGAAATCCCGGCCACCTACGGTGTTGATATCAATATCGGCGACACCCGTGGGCCGTCGGGAATATTCCGCTTTTTGCGTACCTATCCTGCCATGCTCCATATTGCACGGGCGATGGAACGACTCGCACCACATGCGGTTCTCCTCAACTATACGAACCCCATGGCAATGCTGTGCGGAGCCCTGAGTCGAGACACGTCCATCCGGGTAGTGGGGTTGTGCCACAGTGTCCAAGGGACGGCCGAAATGCTGGCACGCTGGCTGCAGATTCCCTTCGCAGAACTTAGCTACCAGTGCGCAGGCATAAATCACATGGCGTGGTATACCAAACTCACTCATCAGGGTGCGGACATGTATCCAAAGTTGCATGCTGCTATGGAACGACCTGAGATTTATCATGAAGAAATCGTCCGCAACGAACTCTTTCTGGCGCTCGGTTTTTATACCACTGAATCGAGTGGGCATCACTCCGAATACAACTGGTGGTTCCGCAAACGGCCCGAATTGATTGCCAAATACTGTGACCTTGGTACCGGGTGGAATCCCGGCGCGAGCCAAGCCGCACTCCGCTGGTACGCAACCCACATGCATCAATGGCGTGACGAGGCGCTCCGTGAGCGTGCAGATCCGCAAACTGTCGATTTGACTCCGAGCAACGAATACGCCGCTGCGATTATCAACGCACTTGCGGGCGGAGAAGCCTTTACCTTTAATGGCAATGTCAGCAATATGGGCTATATACACAATCTGCCGCAGGGTGCTTGTGTCGAGGTGCCCATCCGCGCCGATGCTGCCGGGCTTCATCCAATTGCCGTAGGTGCTTTGCCTGCAGCGGTAACGCTGCTGACCAATCTGAGCAGTCAAATTGAGGAGCTCGCGATTACCGGCTGCCTCACCGGCGACCGTACGCCCATCTATCTGGCAAGCTACCACGATCCGCTGTGTGCGGCGCGATTGTCCCTCGCAGAAATAAAACAGATGGTAGATACAATGTTTGAGCAGGCACTGCCTCACTTGCCGCAATTCCGTTGACACCAGCGCTGACAAACCGCATCCAGGGCACCACAATTGTGGTGTCCTGTTTCGTTATAATGAAATTTGGAAGCCTCCCTGAGGTAGCAATGGTTAATTTTTCAAATCAGAATCAATTCGGCAATTCTCGCAATGGTGCCTATGGGTGTTGCCTGTTCGGCATCATCGTCGCAATATTCGCCGCTGCCTGGTACGTCCTCAAGTATGCATTCCGCGCCTTTATGTGGATGCTCAAATACTCAGCAATCGGTATGTACTATGCGATAGCGGCACCGTTCTTGATTTTCGAGTATCTGTGGCGCAGGGGCGGACTGTGGCGGCCGATTTTGTTGGTGGTTGCAGGTAGTGTGTTTCTACTGGCACTGGTTTCGTACATCGTATCGCCGCCGAAACCTGCACGCTCGCCCGTCGTTGTGAGTGCAACTGCAACAGCGCATGCGACTCAGGCCGCTACAGACACACCATCTACAGCCACTCCCGTTGCAGCAACGCAGCCCTTAGTCGCTCCCACAGAATCCATTGCGACTGCCGCGGTCAAGACCGTTGTCGTTGCAACCGTGGTACCGATTGCCGACACTGCGACTGCAATTCCCGTGATGGTTGCAACAGAGACGACGCTGAGCGCTGCAGTGGTGACACCAGTTGCTGCAGGGGGGGACCGGGTTGCCGCGCACATATCAGCAGTAGTCGACGGGGATACGGTCAAGCTCTCTTACTTGGGGACCACAGAGTATATCCGCATGCTAGGGGTAGACACCCCCGAGACGAAAGATCCACGGAAACCGGTGCAATGTTTTGGTGCCGAGGCAAGTCGCTTCACCAAAGAAACCTTGCTCAATCAGGATGTCACCATTTCGTTCGACGAGACACAGGGCACCAGAGACAAATATAATCGTCTCCTCCTATATATCTGGCTTCCAGACGGTACGTTATTCAACAAGCTCCTTATTTCCGAGGGATACGCATTCGAATACACGTACAACAAACCGTATCTCTATCAAGCAGAATTCAAGGCGGCACAGGCCGATGCGCGCATCGCAGCACGTGGGTTGTGGGCACCCACAAGCTGTAATGGCGTCGCGAGCCCGGTCACACCGACACCATGAGCACGCACAAAACGTCATTCTTGACACATGCTGGCATGCTGCTGCTCATCTAGTCTTTATCTCCACCCTTTCTCCATACTCCGAGTGCTACTGCGACAGAGTCTGTGCGAGACATACTCCCTGACAAGACCACGCGTGCGTTAGTTACCGGCGTGGTAGACGGCGATACCATTCATGTTCGCATCGGCATCACGAATGCCACCGTGCGTCTCATTGGCATCGACACGCCCGAGGTTTTTGATCCACGCAAGCCCGTGCAGTGCTACGGACGTGAGGCAAGTGCGCGCACCAAAGCACTCGTTGATCAACAAACCATCTTCCTTCAGTCAGATGCTACACAGGGTGATCGTGACAAATATGGTCGCCTGTTGCGGTACGTGTGGTTGGCGGACGGCACAGATAACAATCTCCTGCTTATCCACGGGGGTTCGCCTTCGAGTATACCTATGCAGTCCCATATATCTTTCAGCAATCCTACAAAAGCGCACAGAGAGATGCACGGACTGCGCAGCGTGGCCTCTGGTCACCATCGATGTGTGCCGGCGTCGTCTCGGCGACAAACACGCGCACAGCTAGCAAAACTCTGACATCCACTCGTACCACGACGCCGACTCGGATAGGGTTTGTGAGTGCGGCATCTGCACCCTGTGTCGTGGGTCAAGTGAAGGGCAACACGCGCTCAAAGATTTATCATGTCCCGAGCGGGGCATATTATGCAGTAACGCACAATTCGGTGGTCTGTTCGATAGCGAATCTGATGCAATACTTGCAGGCTATCGTCGCTCGGCACGCTGAATCGCCGAGCCCACAGGGATGGGGTATAATCGCAGCATTTATACAAAGGAGTACTTGATGCGCGTAGACATGTTTCGCAGTTTATGGGGCGTTGATGCCCCACTCGAAGTCGTATTACCGACGTTTGTCAGCCAGGGATATCGGGGTATCGAGACCGGCGTCTCGTTAGATCAGACCGAGCAACACACGTTGCGTCGCCTTCTCGAAGAGCACCGAATCGAATTTGTTGCGATGGTCTTTTCGGACGGGGATACGCTGCGCGACCATCTCGACAGTGTACGTCTCCAAATTGAAGCTGCGTTAGCATGTGGTGCGCGGCAGATAACCCTGCACGGTTGGCGTGATAGCTCAGACTTTGACGATGGCTGTCGATTCATTGAAGGCGTCATGCAACTCGAGCAATCGTATGGCATTCGCTGTGGCCACGAGACACATCGCGGTAGGCTCTTGTTCAATCCGTGGACCACAGCAGCCTTTCTGACCCGATACCCAGATATGCACATATGCGCCGATTTGAGCCATTGGGTCGCAGTCGCTGAGCGTCTCTTACCTGACTGCGAAGAAATCATCGCTCAGGTTGCGCAACGCACCATTCACCTTCACTCACGTGTTGGTCATAGTCAGGGTCCGCAAGTCATCGATCCACGGATGCCACGATTCAATCAAGAGGTGAGTGCGCACGAGCACTGGTGGCGCATGATCTACATGGCCCGTCAAGCACGCAACGAAGCAGCGTTAACGGTCACTGCTGAATATGGTCCACCACCATATCAAGCTGTTGACCCACACACCAATACCCCGTATCACCCGCTGGCAGATATCATCGAATGGCAACACTTACGCATCCGAGAGTTATTCGCTTAGCAGATAGAAAAAACCGCCCGCGCAATGTGCGCGGGCGGTTTGCTTTGGGAATGCTACAAGAGCCCGATAACCTTCAGAATATTCCCGTAGTTGAGCGCAATAATCAGACAGCCGACGACGGCCATCAGGATACGTTTAGGGAGTTTCCCCGCGACATACGCTGCGAATGGTGCAACAACCATCCCACCGGCGATGAGCCCGGCTACTGTCTCCCACGCTTGGACTGTTACCAGGAATGCCAACGCAACGCCACTGACAACGGTGACGAAGAATTCTGCGGCATTGACCGAACCGATGACTTCCTTGGGTTCATGCCCCGTTCCCAGCAATGTCGTCGTGACCACAGGTCCCCAACCGCCACCACCGATTGTGTCTACAAATGCGCCAACAAAACCAACGATTGGTGTTCCCCACTTCATGTTGACGTCAACATGCACGCGCCACACAGCACGAACAATCAAGTATGCACCCATCACAGCGAGGTAGGTGCCGATATACGGTTTGACCACAGCACCATCCAGCCCGGTCACAATATATACCCCGACAATAGCCCCAATAATACCGGGAACCACCAAACGCCGGAAGAGATTTCGATCGATATTGCCCAATCTCCAATGACTTAGTCCCGATGCCCCTGTTGTAAATATCTCTGCCATGTGGACCGCGGCAGTTGCAACTGCCGGTGATGCTCCAGTCGACAATAAAAACGTCGACGCAGTCACACCATACGCCATTCCTAGGGCGCCATCAACAAACTGTGCTAACATCCCTACCAGAAATCCTGCAAGTAACGCGTCCGTGTTGACAACGTATCCTGCGCCCTGCCAGCGCAAAAATGTTACATACACCGCAATAATCACCAACCCCGCGCCGAGCGCGACCACAATGCGCGTGCGTGGCACTTTTTCATTCATGTGTTTACTCTTACATCTACTAAATCCATTAAATCTACTGGATTAGTATAACATAAGGACAATATTCGATGCAAGCCCGCTACGAAAGCACATACCCCGCAGCGTGTTTGCCTGACAAAAGAGCCAGCGGTACCCCACCACCAGGATGTGTACCGGTGCCACAGAAGACCAATCCACGGATTTCACGGTCACGTTGCGGTGGGCGCATGAATGCACTCATCCGAGTATTCGATGCAAGTCCATAGATTGCTCCTCCTGGGGCGTTGTACCGACGCGCAAAATCGTCTGGTGTATAGACATGCTGCACGACAATACGATCGCGGATATCCGCCATGCCAAATGCAGCGAGGCGATCCATCACGCGTTCAATATAGACAGGCGCAGCCGACTCCCAATCTATCTCACCGCGCTGAGCGGGTACATTGACCAACGCAAACAGATTTTGTCCACCGGCAGGTGCATGCGACGGATCATACTGTATCGTGTGGTTGAGATATATCGTCGGTGCGTCATGCAACCTGCCAGCATCGATGTCGGCGAATTCGGCACGATAGTCAGGAGAAAAACAGACCGTGTGATGGTCAAGATGATCGTATGCACGGTCAACACCCCACAAGATTGCCATCCCACTCATCGAAAGTTCTTGTTTTTTGAGACGCTCTGCCCGTGCCTTTGCACCGGTGATGAAGTGCTCGTAGGCAATTTGTGGATCCACATTGCAGATGACAGCGGTTGCATCATAATACTGCCCTGCACTCGTACAAACCCCACGGACTGCACCGTTGTGGTGCGAAATCTCTGCAACAGGGGCATTCACGACAATCTCGACCCCGACACGCCGAGCTGTTCGCTCTAGTAGCTGTGTTATTCCATACATCCCGCCGCGGGGATAAAACGCACCCAACGCAAACTCTGCCCATGCAATCGTGTTGAAGGTTGCGGGGGTCCGGTACGGCGACGAACCGTTATAGGTGGCAAAGCGGTTCATGACCTGTTGCAAATACGGGTGATGCAAATATGATCTGACCGCTTTGTCCATGGTGCGCAGACCATCGAGTTGCCATGTGCGTTGCAGCATTTTGCCATTGTTGAAGCTTTTGAGTCCGTCGAACGGTTTGTACAAAAATGGATCTGCCGTGAGATTCCAGATATTTCCTGCATAGGTAATGAACTGCATAAAGGAATGGACATCATCAGGCGAAATGCGGTGAATACCGTCGAGTAATTCGGGTAGTGATGCATGCGCATCAAAAACCGTCCCGTCTTGCCAGATATATCGGCAGGCAGACGGCAATCTGATAACCTCGAGCTCTTCAGCTAATGAGCTCCCTGCATACTGCAGAAGCTCATCCAACACCCAGGGCATGGTCAATAAAGACGGGCCGGTGTCCCAGGTGTACCCAGAATCCTGCAAACTGTTTAGCTTGCCCCCGACCTGCGCACTTGCTTCGAGCAGCGTTGTTTGCTTGCCCGCAACTGCACACCGAATTGCACTTGCCAAGCCACCGACTCCTGCACCGATGACAACGACTCGATCTGACTGCCCCATCCCGTCCCCCTCGTTACACTATCGTAGATATACACTGCAAAAAGTCGAGCATCACGTGCGAACCGCTTTACCTCTATCACGCTACACAGCAAGCGGATTCACGTTTTTGGCATACGGGTACATGCAAGAGGACTGTTTGGAACAGGCGCATCCCATCTTTCGAGAAACATTCGTGCCCATCTGTCCTTATGGAATCAAGCCGAGGACGGTGGCGAGTTGCGGGTCACTGCAGAGTGATTCACCGGTACGTGGCACACGATCTGCGACACAGAATGTATTGGCAGCGGCATTTGGGTCGTCGGGCACCACGTAATCCGGTAATAATCCGACGCCGTGGATATGTAATTTATTCGGAGTGAGCCATTGGCTAATCGTCAGACGAATCGTGCCGCCATTACTCAATGGGTAGATATTTTGCACAATCCCTTTGCCGAATGTCTGGTGACCAACCACAATTGTCCCAGGGTAGCAGTCACGCAATGCGCCTGCCACGACTTCGCTGGCACTCGCGGAGCGCTCATCGACCAATATATACAGCGGCACGGTGACCAAGGGGATCCCAAGATTCATCTGGGTCGTTGGCAGTTCAATGAGTGACCCCGCCTGCCGCTCCTCCCAGAGGGCAGTCCCGCTATAGAAGTACCCGAGGATGCGTTGCGCGCTGTCGAGTAACCCGCCAGGGTTGTGCCGCAAGTCGAGGATTATCGCGTTGACGGGTTCTTGGGCGAATGCACGCATACCTTCGGCGAGCACGTCTGGCGTGTTATGTTTGAATTCACTGATGTGGATGTACCCGATGTTGCGAGGCAAACGTTGCCATTCAACACTCGGCAGAATGAAGTCTGCGCGAACGATGACCACCGTTCTCGGTTGCTGCTCTGCTGTCTGGACGACGAGTGTGACGATGGTATCTTTTTTGCCACGGATGATTGCGCCGAGTGTCGTGGCAGCATCATCGACCGTTTTGCCGGCGATGAGTTCCGTGACGACGAAAGTATCCACTTGCAAGATTTCGTCGTTGTGGAGGATACCGTTTTTGATGGCAGGTGCATTTGGGATCGGCTTCCAGACAAATGCATGACCATCGGTGATACGCAAGAAAATACCAATGCCTGCAGTCCGGCCGGCCATATCATCGCTTGTCTGCGCTGCTTTATCGGGCTCTTGATAAAAAGTGTATTTGTCGTTCAGCGTTGCCAACATACCGTCGATGGCGCCGCGGATCATCTTATTGTGGTCTATACGCACCCGGTCAAAAAAAATTGCATCGACAAGCTGCCAGCTCTCCCAAAAGGGTGCAAATGCAGCCCGCATCCCCCACGGGGTCTGGAGCTGTACTAACGTCCCCGGACCGACAACACGGAGAATATCTCCTGCGTACGGCGTACCAGCAGTGAGCATGGCCACGAGCCAACCGCCGATGAAGGCGGCAATTATTCTACTGTAGCGCTTCATCGTGCACCATCATCAAACGCACCACGGGCTGCAAGAATCAAGGTCGCTGCCACGAGAGGAGCAGTTTCGGCACGGAGAATACGCGAACCCAAGCCAGCGGCATGCCACCCGTGGGAACTCATCCACTGCTGTTCGTTGGGGCTAAAGCCCCCTTCGGGACCAGAGAGCACCCACACTGGCGCGAGATCTAGTGGAATAATCTGACGCAGTGGCTGCGTTCCTTGCCCTTCGTGGAGCCAAAAAATTTGATCTGTGGAAGGAGGTGAAAGGTCGATTAATCGCATTGGCGCGTTCAATACGGGCAATACCCCACGGCACGACTGTTCGGCAGCCTCCGTCACAATACGCTGCCAACGTGCTTGTTTGCTGGCCGAGCCTGACGATTCTGTGCGTGTTCGTTCACACTGGAGGGGAATAATGCGCGAAACGCCTAATTCGACGCTTTTTTGGAGCAGCCATTCGAATCGTTCTGGGCGTATCAGTGCTGCACACATGGTTATGTGTTGGTCAGGTTCTCCACCAGCAGGAGCTGTAGTTTGTGTCTCCCAACGAGCTACTTTGGGAGTGAGTTCGGTACAGACGACGTGATACTGGGTGCCAGCACCATCAAGCAAAAGCAATTGCGCACCAACGCGTAGCCGTAATACGCGGAGCCACTGGTGGATGAGTTCAGCGTCAGTCGTTGACCCAGTGGCGATGCTCGCTGCGTTGACAAAAAAGCGTACCGTGTTGCTCAGACGTGGGGTTGTTTCCATGATGTCCCTCGCGCAATGGAGTGACTAGACCAGTGGACGGCGATGGTACAGCGCGACCCAGTCACCTTCGCTGCGACGGTCGAGTCGTTCGAGTCCAGCCGCAGTAAATGCGAGTGCGACTTCGTCTTCGCGGTCGGCGATAATGCCAGAGCTAATCAACAGTCCACCGGGCTTGAGTGCGGCATACATGTCGTCTGCCAAAAACACCAGTACTTTTGCAATGAGATTTGCGGCGATTACATCGCATTGCAGCGATTCAGGATTGACTGCGGTGCCACTCGGCACATCGGGAGCGTCCCAGCTCAGCCAATGGCCGAGTGAATTCCCTTTGCCCAAGCTACCTTCAAAGATTTTCATCGCAGCAGCGACATCATTCATTGCTGCATTGGCAATGGTTGCTTCGACTGCAATGGGGTCTGTATCGATAGCCAGGATTTCTCTCGCTCCGAGATGGGCAGCAACAATCGCCAAAATGCCTGAGCCACAGCCCAAATCCATCACACGGGTATTGGCAGGCATGTACTCTTCGAGCAATTGCGTACACATGCGCGTGGTGGGATGCAGTCCAGTTCCAAATGCCATCCCGGGATCGAGTTTCAAGATGATATCGTTTGGTTGTGGGGTATATTCAAGCCATGAGGGAACGATGACGGAGCGCTTCCCGATGCGCTGGACGGTATAGTGCTTCTTCCAGGCTTCGGCCCACAGTTGTTCTTCGAGTTGGCTGACTTTGAGTGTTCCCACGTTGCGGAGCAGGCTCAGATGCCAGAGTGCCTGCTCGAGCTTGGCCCGTGCGTCTTCGCATTTGTGGTCGACGGGGATCCAAGTCCGGACGGTGACCGGGCGTTCCGTATCGTAGCGGTAATCTGGGCCATCAGCACCGTGAATCACGGGCTGATCGACGGCGACCCCGTTGTTGTACCCATAAGAGGCCATCAGTTCACTGACCGATTCGACGGCTTCCGCCTCGACTTCGACGCTACATTCGAGCCATGCCATGGATTTATGCCTTCCAGCGCGTACCCTGCGCACTATCTTCGAGCGTCACCCCGAGGTCGGTGAGACGATTACGGACGAGATCAGACAACTGGTATTGTTTTGCTTTGCGCAATTCGGCACGCAGTTCGATGAGCAATTCGATGAAAGGCGCTGCGCCTGCAACCTTGCTCGGGCCGGATTCGAGTGTCAACCCCAGCACGCCACACAGGGCACGGAGTTCGGCCTGCGCCCCTTCAAAGGCATTGCCGCAGACGCCTGCATCGCGAGCAACGTTAATGTTGCGGGTCAATTCGAAAATCGTTGCCAACGCCACAGACGTATTCAAATCATCGTCCATTGCTGCGACGAATGCCGGCCGTGCAGCTGCGACAGCGGTGGTGAGTCGTTCGACTGCATCGCCTCCCGATACGCTCCCTGTGGCGGGTGCTAAGGCGCCGCGGATGCGTTCGAGTTTGCGTTCTTGATCGGCGACGATGTCTATTCCATACGCTAATGGGTTGCGATAATAGCTCGAAAGGACGACGAGTCGCAGAGCGTCGGCGGGATGGTCGGCGAGAAATTCTCTGATCGTGACGACATTGCCGAGCGATTTGGACATCTTTTCGAGCTTGTACGTGCCATCCTCGAGTTTTGTCTGAATTTGCAACATCCCGTTGTGGATCCAGTGGCGTGCAAACGTCTTGCCCGTCAGACTTTCACTCTGGGCGATTTCGTTTTCATGATGCGGGAAAACCAAATCATTGCCGCCGCCATGGATGTCGATTTCTTCACCGAGGTGATCGAGCGACATCGCCGAACATTCAATATGCCAGCCGGGACGGCCACCGCCCCACGGGCTCGGCCAGGCTGGTTCGCCGGGTTTCGCACCCTTCCAGAGCGCAAAGTCACCGGGATGTTCTTTGCGTGCATCGACGTCAAAGCGCGTGCCGGACACCATTTCGGTCAGGTTTCGTCCCGACAAACGGCCATAATCTGCGTCTTTGGCGACACGGAAGTAGACGTCGCCGTCTGCGGCATATGCATAGCCGTTGGCAATAAGGTTCTCAATAAAGCCAATAATCTGCGGCATCGATTCGGTCACCCGTGGATAGACCGTCGCTGGCAAAATATGCAACGATTCTAAGTCTTCACGGAATTCGTTGACGTAGCTTGTTGCCAATTCGACAGGGTCACGGCCGAGAGCGTTGGCGCGATTAATGATTTTGTCATCGACATCGGTGAAATTCACAACGTGCATGACCTGCAGTCCGCGGAATTCGAGATAGCGACGCAGGACGTCGAAAACCATAGCCGACATAGCATGCCCGATATGCGCACGGTCATAGACCGTGACGCCGCAGACATACATACGCACCAATCCGGGCGTAATCGGATTGAGTGTATCGGTGGTGCGGGACATGGTGTTATAGAGCTGAATTGTCAAGAGATCGATCCTTTCTCTTCTCTGGATCAGTTAATACTGTATCGTCAGGATGCTCGAGCTGCTTCCAAATATCGGACTGGAGGGTATCGGGGAGGGCGTGATGATGATGGGTATGGGCAGATGTCTGCTCAGACAGATTATCGATACGCTGCTCCATTTCGAGGAGCCGATCACGCAGGTTACGCAGCATGTCGCCTTCGGGGTCCGGCAACTCCTCGACACGGCGTGACTCACCCGTAATGGGATCACGCGTGGCCACAATACGGGCAGGGATGCCGATTGCAGTGCTGTAGGCTGGGACGTCTTTGACGACCACGGCTCCGCCGCCAATCCGTGCACCAGCGCCGATAGTAATGGCACCCAGGACACTCGCACCGACACCCACGATGACGTTGTCATTGAGGGTAGGGTGTCGCTTACCCAGTTGTTTGCCTGTTCCACCGAGAGTAACACCCTGATAGAGCATCACGTTATCGCCGATTTCGGCTGTTTCGCCAATCACCGTACCCATACCATGATCAATGAAAAATCCGCTGCCTATCGTTGCCCCAGGATGAATCTCAATCCCCGTCAGAAATCGTGACCATTGCGACAGCAATCGCGGCACAAACGGAACACGTGCGTTCCAGAGTGCATGCGCAATGCGATGATTCACGATTGCATGCAAACCGGGGTAGAGCAATACCTCTGCCAGGCTCGTGGCCGCAGGATCGTTCCGAAATATTGCAGCGATGTCAGCACGAACCAAATCAGAAAATCGGGCCATCACGCATCCGTTTTACTAGAAACTGTACTTGGTGCGGGCGCAGCAGGAGCTGCAGGGGTTGGTGCAGGTGCTACCGCTGGTTGCGCCGCAGGAGTGGGTGCATCAGCAGCTGGTGCGGGTGCCGGGGTAGTGGCTTCAGCAGCGGGGGTATCAGATGTGGACTCTTTGCCTTTGTGGGCACGATAATCGTTGATATGCCAGCCCGTTCCCTTGAAGACAACGCCAGTGGGCTGAATCACACGCCGTACTCCGTTTTGACAGGTAGGACAACTGCGGAGCGGTTCATCGTTGAACGATTGAAATTTCTCGAACTGCACCTGACAAGTGTCACACGCGTATACATACGTCGGCATGAGTTCCCCCAAAATAGACAGAAAGAAACGCACGTAAAATGGCGTTAGATATTATTGTAATCTATCCCCATCAAGTGGGCAACAACGCGGCCAAGGCCGTGCGCATCAGAACGCCATTTGCATCATCAGCTATGGCGGCACCATCAATGACCTCTGCACCATGCCAGTCCGCACAATCCCGGAATGTCTGTGCCAACCGGATTGACGCAGGCGGACTCAGCACATACCCCTGTTCGAAGTGGAGCGCTCGGATGGCAAATACTCCCGCTTTCCGCTCTACTTTGCAGTCGACACGACCGATGAGTGCATCGTCCATCAATATCGGCAAGGTAAAGTAGCCATAGATTCGTTTGTGTGCAGAGGTGTAGCACTCGATGCGGTAATCAAAACCAAACACATCCAACGCACGTGTGCGATCCCAGACCAAGGGATCAAAAGGCGACAACAGGGTTGTGTGCGTCGGTTTGCGGGTCGCTGTTGCAAGGTCTGCGACGAGCTCGGGGAGCATATATGCCTGTCCTGGCAATGCTGCAATCTGGACTTCAACGAGTTTTTTTTCTGCACAGAGTCGTTCAAGATGACGATGTAACGTCGTCTTCATGCGGAAGTAATCCCCCAACCAGCGGGTATGGACGACGCCCAACATGCGCGCTGTGGCAAGGATTTGATATGTTGCAGTATCGTCTGCACTCGGCAGTTGCTTTGCATCCCAATCGGGGCGCACCGCTTCAGCGAGCGCATAGACACGTTGGAATCCTTCGCGCCGGGCAATCATCACCTCGCCACTTGCAAACAAAGCCTCGAGGAGCTGTTTTTCGTGGGACCAATCCCACCAATCTTTGCGAATCGTCGTTGGGCGTGCAAACTCGTTGCTCCGTACCGTACCATGGTCACCGATGTACGCTTTCATCGCATCTGCTGCGGCACGATGCTCGAGCAAATATTTCTCTGCCCAATGCATCTTGGTTGAACGAGCGCGGTCGAGAATCAGACGGCGATGATACGGGAACCAACTCGCAGGTGCCATGCATGCTTCGTGCGTCCAGCACTCAAAGAGTGATTTGTCTTCGAGGAGCGCATCAACCCATTGTGGTGGATAGCTGCCATGCCTGCTCCACAGCACGAAGTAATGGCTACGATTAACAACCGATAGTGTGTCGATTTGCAGCATACCCATGCGCTGAATACTCTTGATGATATCTGTTGCAGTGCGAGCGCGACGACTCCTGTCGAGTCCCTGCGCATAAATCATCAGTCTACGTACCTGTTGGTTCGTCAATTCAATAGGCATCTGCAAACTATCCTCAATCTTCGATCTGTGGGTCAGGTGAGTAAACGATGAAAACATCAGCAAGCAATCGAAATCAGGATTGCTATCCGACAATCCCGCAATGAACATACTATAATGTCGGCAGACGTAACAGTATAAGGAAATTTTATGCGAAATCCCAAACCACGTGGACGTGCAGTACAAACCGCTGCCCCAGTCGCCCGGTTGCGGACGTTTTACATCGCATTTGCGGTTATCGCCGTGCTGATTGTAATCGGTGTTGTCTACAACATCTATGGTAAACCAGCAGAAACCGCCAAAACAGTCGTCGCGACAATACCTGCGTTGCGGAGTGCCGACATTGCAATGGGCAAAACCGACGACGGCAGATATTACATCGGCAAGGCAGACGCACCGGTAACTGTGGTCGAATATGCAGATTACCAGTGCCCCGGTTGTGGCTTCTACGCGAACTCACTTTCGGCAGCATTCGAAAAGGACTTTGTTGCAACCGGCAAAGTGCGCCTCATATACCAAGACTTCCCACTGCCCATGCATGTGAATTCCGTCCATGCAGCGATCGCTGCACGGTGTGCGGGGAACCAGAGCGTCGGTGCATTTTGGCAGTACCACGATGTGCTATTCGCCAACCAAAATCAATGGAAAGAGCTCGAGACCGTAGCGTTCAAACAACAGAACATCGTCTACGCAACCCAAATGGGTCTCGATAGTACTGCGTTTGCTGCATGCATCGATGTGCCAGAAAGTGAACGCACCGTGCGCGACTTCCAGAAGAAGTCGAATGCACTCGGCTTGCCAGGCACCCCTTCCTTTGCTGTACAAGGCAAAATTGTCGATGCGAGCAGTGCAAAGAGTATCGATGACATCGATGCACTCGTTCGTACCGCAATCAGCGCTACCCTCGGGAACTAAAGAGCATTCACGGCATACTGCATTGCAATGCAGTATGCCGCTGTTGTTATCGCAAACATAATTGACATCAGCCCCCTTCCACCGTTATAATCATCCTTTAGTACAGCGTTCAGATGAGTCGGCTACCCGACACGGAGGCAAAAATATCGTGCGTAATCGCGAAGTAGCCCCAATGCTCTTTATTCTGTTGTTGACCGCCCTCTGTTCGTGGATTGCGTTTGCTCCCGATGACAAGTGGCTCGGTCGCGACGTCAGTGTGCGTCTCGGGCTCGATCTGCAAGGTGGCACACAGGTATTGATGAAGGCAGACGGTACCAATGACAAAGAGCTGATGAAAACCGCAGCGACGGTCATTGAGCGCCGTGTCAACGGTCTCGGTGTCAGCGAAGCAATCGTTCAACTCTCGGGGGACAACCGTATCATTGTTGAACTCCCAGGCGTCAAGAATCCTGAACAGGCTATCGAAACCCTGCGTGGTACCGGTCGCCTCGAATTCATCGACACCAAGGGCGCGTTTTTGGCAGAAGGAACAACCGTCAAAACGACGGGCAATCCTAACCCTGCGATGCCTGCTGTCGACCCCAACGCAAAAGTCGATCCTGCAAATCCTGCTCCCAAAACGGATGATACCGTCTACGAAAGTATCACCGACGGCAAAGATCTCGACACCAAGCAAGTTGCACTCCGTGTTGCCTCCGACAAAGTCAATTCCAAACCTGCGGTCACGTTCGCCTTTTTGGGCGAATCCGGCACGCGATTGGGCACGTTTTCGGCGGCTAATATACAAAAGCCCATGTGTATTGCACTGGACAATGTCATCGTCAGCTGTCCTGTCATTCAATCCGCGCTTGTCGGTGGCAGTGGTGAGATTACCAGTGCAACCCGCGAAGAAGCCGAGAAGATCCTCAACCAGCTGAAATACGGCTCATTACCGATTACCTTGACCATCGAATCCAGCCGGACGGTCTCAGCAACACTCGGCGCGAATTCCGTTGCTGCGAGTATCGTTGCTGGCATGGTTGGTCTGATTGTGGTCGCTTTGTTCATGATGTTCTACTACCGGTTGCCGGGTGTTTTGGCCACGTTGGCATTGATGATCTACACCGTGATTATTTTCGCCGTGCATAAATTGGTGCCCATTACTTTGACGCTTTCGGGTATCGCTGGGTTCATCCTCTCGATAGGGTTGGCAGTCGACGCGAATGTGTTGATTTTTGCCCGACTCAAAGAAGAACTGCGCAACAAGCGATCTCTGGCTCGGGCAGTCGAAGCAGGCTTCGACGAGGCGTGGCCAGCCATTCGTGACTCGAGTGCATCGACGTTGATTACGAGTGCTATTCTGTTCGTGTTCGGCAACAGCTTTGGTGTGAGCCTCATCAAAGGCTTCGCGCTGACCTTGGCTCTTGGTATCTTGTTGAACTTGTTCACTGCCGTGGTTGTCACCCGCACATTCTTGCGCTTGGTCGTACGCGCCAAAGCTGCACAATCGCTCTGGTTCTACGAAATCGATACCGATACCGACCTGCGCGAGCAGCGTACGGCCTCATAACGGAGCTCTCACGCATGAAAAACATTGTTCGTCTACGCTATCTTTGGTTTGCGATATCTATCTTGGTTATTGTTCCAGGTGCCGTTTTCTTTGCGATGTTCGGTCTGAAAACCGGTATTGACTTTGCTGGTGGTGCATTGTGGGACCTCCACTTCCCCACCAAGCAACTCAGCGAGCTCAACACCGAGACCATTGGTGCGGTGTTTTCCAAGAACGGCTTCGACGCAGCGCAGGTGCAATTGTCCACCGTCAAAGTCAACGGGGTGAATGTATCGTCTGCAGTCATCCGTACGAAAGAACTGAGTGCAGTCAATCCAGAGGCACAACAACGTGCCGTCGTCGACGCGCTCACGGCAATCTATGGCACCGTTGAACGCGAAGCACTCCAGAGTGTCGGACCAACCGTCAGCGCCGAGGCAACCCGCTCGGCAGCAATAGCGGTTTTGGGCGCATGTGTCGCAATTTTGCTCTATCTCACAATTGCCTTTAGAACCGCACCAAACCCCATCCGCTACGGGATATGCGCGTTGCTTGCGATGTTGCATGACGTGCTCGTGGTCCTCGGTATGGCGGCAATTCTGGGATATGTAATCGGTCTCGAAATCGATGCCTACTTCCTCACTGCATTACTCACCGTCATCAGCTTCTCGGTGCATGACACGATCGTGGTATTCGACCGCATCCGCGAGAACGTCAACCACCGACGATCTGGCGAGTCTTTCGAGGACATCGTCAATCACAGCATCGTACAAACTCTGCCACGTTCTATCAACACGCAGCTCACCAGCGTCTTTTCGCTGACCGCCCTGTTGTTATTCGGTGGAGCAACCATCCGCAATCTGGTCGTGATTTTGTTGATTGGGTTGTTGAGCGGCACGTATTCGTCGATTTTCAACGCATCACAGCTCCTCGTTGTCTGGGAAAACCACGAATGGCGTACCTGGTTCCGCAAACAGGCAGCCTAATGCATCGTCTGATTACCGCTCCCCAACGGTGTTGGGGAGCGGTTTTTTTGATTTAACGAAAGAAGGTTCGCGATGTGGTCTGCACTCAAGCGTCTCCTCGGCAGCACGCAAAACGAAGACGTAGCCGATACTCCCGTGGTGGTGGCAACCTTTAACGGCTCTATCGAGGCGAGTATGGTGTTGTCCCAACTCCATGATTCTGGAATACCAGCGGCTATCATCGGGGCAGAAAGCGCGGCGGTATTCGGCATGCAATCGGGAATCCTCGCCGAAGTCCGTATTGTAGTGCCCGCCATGTACGTCACCGCAGCACAGGATCTCCTCCGAGAACTCGATCTCAGTGCTGATATGACCCTCGACAACGACGATGCACTCGGTGCAAATGACGATGAATCAGACCCATCAATCACTGCATCGGATGATTTGAGATCATGAGTATTGCAGCACCGATACTCATCGGCTGCATCGTCGGATTATTGCTGGGATTACTTGGTGGTGGTGGCGCAATACTGATTGTTCCTGCCATGGTGTACGTTCTGCATGCCGATGAGCATGTTGCACTGGCCACTGCACTGATTATCGTCGCAGTGAATGCCGCCATCGGCGGCGGGTTAGCCTGGCGTGATGGCCGCGCAGATATGCGCACCGCACTCTTGTTTGGTGGATCTGGTATGGTAACCGCGTATGGTGGAGCCTTGATTTCGAAGCACATCCCTGGTACATACCTCCTCGTCGCATTCAGCTGCCTCCTTTTGGTCATCGCGGTGGTGATGTTTCGCGGCACTATGGGCTCTGCCGCAGAACGCACCGCGGTGATCCGACCACGTTGGCATATTGTAGGGATCGGCGCACTCGTCGGCCTCGTAACCGGCATTCTCGGTGTCGGCGGTGGCTTTGTAATTGTGCCGTCGATGGTCCTTTTGGTGGGAATGCCGATGCGCAAAGCAGTCGGGACTTCATTGCTGGTCATAACCATCAACAGCGTGTCGAGTCTGCTTGGCCATCTCGAAACCGCATTTGATTGGACGTTGATTGCATCGTTGTTGGGTGGTGCAATACCTGCGATGACCCTTGCAAATCGCTATGGAGGAGCTATCGACCAATTGAAACTCCGTCGTGGCTTTGCTATTTTTGTGACCTGCGTTTCTCTTTTTATGTTGGCCGAAACGCTCCTGATCTAACCACGAAGGTTATCCAACAAAAGGCAAATTAGGGTCTACTGCGACTGCTAAATTGCCGTCTATCGGATGCCAGTAGGCACAGGCGGCAATCATTGCAGCATTATCGGTACACAAAGGAATAGGCGGAATGTGCAGCGGAACGCGAATCTTTTTTTGTAACGCTTCGCGCAGTCGTCCATTTGCAGCGACTCCGCCGGCCACAATGACCGACTTCGCATCAATTGCTGCGACGGCCGCTGCTGTTTTGCGCACGAGAATATCGACGACAGACTCTTGGAAGAGATATGCGAGTTCTGCCCTGCGCTCCAGAAGAGCCGTCTCATCGCCGTTGAGTTGTGCACTGACGAGTTGTGCACTGACGAGTTGTGCGTCAGTACTGACTGCAGTTTTGAGCCCACTGAACGAAAAATCGTAGGTACCGTGCAACCATGCTCTCGGCAATCGCTGCACGGATTTCGGTGCACGTGCGTGTGTTTGTATTGCAGGGCCACCTGGATATCCTAGGACAAGCAAACGCGCTACTTTATCGAATGCTTCGCCCGCTGCATCATCGAGTGTCCCACCCAATCGCTCGGCCTGGCCATGAGTATGAATGACTGCCAGTACTGTATGCCCACCCGAAACGATAAGTGCAATCGCCGGGAATTGCGGAGGCACTGTTGTGTCAATCCACGTCGCATACATATGCGCTTCGACATGATTCACCTGCAAAAATGGTAACCCGCGGGCCCAAGCGAGCGTTTTGGCAGTATTCAGTCCGGTCAATAACGCCCCCGACAACCCCGGGCCGTAGGTTGCTGCAATTGCATCTATAGCGGACCAGCCGCCCGGTGTCTTCGCAACTGCTTCACGGACAACTGATTCGATTGCCAGAATGTGTTGCCGCGACGCAATTTCGGGAACAACCCCGCCGTACCGACGATGGATATCTATTTGCGACGCGACGACATTCGCCAGCAGTTGTGTGCCATTTTGCACCACGGCCGCTGCTGTCTCGTCACAAGACGTCTCAATGGCGAGAATTGTGTGATAGGGCATTGTCACGAGCAGCCTCTTTGTTGGGTAACGGTCTATACTACACCCATAAGTATAATAGAGGAACATAACGCAGTGGCGGACGTCTATCAACCAGAGGGACTCGTATGAATGTGACACATTTACGTGGCTGGCCTATTCTCATATTCATAGTTTGGTTGTGGATTGTTCCACTGGGCAATGCACCGGTGAATGCCGCACCGGAGACGTCACCGGTGATATCCGAGACATATCCCATCGTTCAATCAGTAGCAGACACCTCAGGAATGACTGCAGGAACGCAATATCTTGGCCCACATACTGCTCCCAAGCCCTTTAATGGAATCCAAATCACATGGACCACCACGGGAAATCCCGAAGCAATCAGTCTGAGTTTGGCTACCCAACAAGCCGGTCTCTGGAGCGAATTTACCGTGCTCACACACGTCGATGAATTCCTTCTGCCTGATGCGCCTCCCGGCACGCAGACGAGTACCATATTCGCGCTCGAACCTGTCGCCGAAGCCTGGCAGATTCGTATAACACCAAACTCCAATACAAAAGGAAGTGTGACCTCCATTCGTGTCACCACAATGGACACGCGCATAGCGTCAGAAAGCTCAATCGTGCTGCCCAACGGATTGGAACCACGAGCAGGGGGGAGCAAACCTGCCATCGTCGCCCGTAAAAAATGGGGAGATGCGACAGTCAACGCGTGGGATGCGCGTGGATTGGCTGGGATGACCGCGAATGCAACCTGGATGCCGACTGATGCCGAGATAGCCAAGCCAACACATCTCATCATCCATCACACTGCAACCCCTAATGATGGCCCGAGGAGTGATTGGCCAGCACGCGTCCGCCAAATCTGGGGATATCACACGATTACTAACAATTGGGGCGACATCGGATATCACTTCCTCATCGATCCAAACGGTGTCATTTATGAGGGGAGATTTAATGGCGTACGAAGCGATGGAACAGTCATCGACGGAGCACACGATTACGGCTTCAACCGTGGAACCATCGGTATTTCGATGCTAGGAACATTCGACAAAGTAAAACCATCTGCAAAAGCCAGTACTGCGCTCAACAACTTGATTGCATACCTGATGACGACCTATCGCATCCGACCTGCCACAACCGCCTTCTATGCACATCAAAATGTCACACTCAACACAATTTTGGGCCACAGAGATGCCCAACTTTCCGGTCGGTCAACCGGTTGTCCCGGGAATAAATTACACGATTTGCTCCCTGGCATTCGCACCGCTGCACGTAATAATGTAGGCAAAGCACCATCGCAGACGTGGCTCACGGGCGTGCAAGTCGTTGATGCGGATGTGATGGTAGGTGAGCCCGTCATCTTTCGGATGACAATCAGCAATGCATACGCAGATCTGCCAATAAGCGGAGCTGCGTTTACGTTCCATATGAGTGATACTGGGTATATTTACCAGATGAACGAATGTTGGGCGAAGCAGGATAAAAATGGCCTCACACTATTCCCCAAGGCGAATCAATCGAGTAATCGTTCCGCACGCTTCCGTGTTATGGCAGGAATAAGCAACTGGGATGCGAGCTTTGCAAAAAGTGTACGTGCATGCCCAGTCACAACTACCGAAAACCATCCGTGGCGCTGGAGTATCGGCACAACTACAATTGGGCCATCGGGAACACACGTTGTAACCGGTGGCGTACGCTTCACGAGGCCTGGGACATACACGGTATCGTTTGGTGTGATGAAGGATTGGATAGGCTACCCGGACAATCCGTGTACAGAAAGTCCAAGCTATGCTGCCTGCTCACTCTTTCCCAAAACACTCACTGTCCGCCTGCGCACCGCGCCTTAACCGCCAAGTTTCACATTCAGCCCGTGAAACTGACTGCGAACAGGCGCCCAGATGCACTGCGGTCGCAGTATCACCACAATCAACGCAGACCACAATGTGTGGCGAATTCTCAGCGACCAACACAGTTGCAGCGGTCGCCCACCTACTCAGCAAACCACACTCCAATCACGACTCCAACGGTAAGCGCCATTCCTATGCAATGGACGGTAAAAGAATCAATGTTGCAGCACAAATCACATGCGCAGCACGGATAGTGGCTCCCACTTTAGCAGTAACTCGCACCACGAGGACGCTCAACCTCAGACCACATCAGCCATACGTAAGTTCTTTCGTCTTGAGATTCTCCTTACCCCTAGCCCGATACCCGGGGTAAACGTGGGTGCTGCACGCGAATCTGGTTCCGAGCCGCATAGGTACAGGTAAAAATATCCATCATCTCTCGATACGTTGCACTAGCCACTGTGTCTTTAGATACGGTCCATCCTCATGGCTGAATTGCTGCGCGAAACCAGGTAATAGATAACACCACTCAGCGCAACTCTCACCAGCCTGTTGGTCAATGGGGCATTCGTCATTTTGCCAGTTTCAGATATTCGTCTTGCCAATTACCAACTCATTCATCTTTATGCGCTTTGGTTTTGTTTTGAAAATACTGACAGTGGTGG
>CANJHS010000021.1 GCA_947474225.1 Roseiflexaceae bacterium
CGAGGTATGCCTCGCCTGCCTCCCCAACCACTTGCCCGGCGTCTCATACTCCCCGCTCTATGCATCTATCTGAGAAATCACCCCAAACCCATGCACGAAATCACGCCAGACCCATGGACGCAGGTCCATGGGTTACTGCACGTGCACATTCTCGAGCCACGGAACCACCGCAATCCAGGTATTCCCCAGCACAAACGGGACTTCTGTCACACCATCGAGGAAATAAAAACGTAAATTACCCTGTGATGCTTCCTTCTGCCAGGTAACGTCGTACTCGTGTCCTTGTTGGAATACTTTTGCACGCCCGCTCCCGATAGAGCCCAGTTCAATTCGACCTTTTGCGTCGCCTGCTATCAAATCACTCGCAGCTTCCATCACCACGAGATTCGTCACGGTGATGGGATTCTTTGTTGTACCGTCACGGGCAATCTTGCCATCAACTGAGCGAACATAGATATTTTTGTTTGCATCATATGACCAGTCAGCATTGGTACGACGCGACAGGAATGAATAATGGATGCGCTGACCTGCCCCTCGTTCTGTGGGTTCGATAGGTTGTCGATAGCGAAAACCTATCGCATCACCGCCATCGAGGATTGGCGTGCGCGTGCCGTCTGATTGTCGCTCGCGAATAGGCTGAGGTTCTTTGGCAACGATATAGTTTTGTAGCTGCGCCCCGCTGGTGTACAAATTATGTGGGACAGCCTTCGCCCTGCTACGATAAAACGTAGACCAGGTGCCATGTCGCAACCCATCGACATTTACGATTTTTGCATCCGACTGCGCTATTGCGAAGCCCTCTGGCGAACCACCAGCATGCACATGCACCGCAGAGAATCCCGCTGCCCATTCTGCGAAATAGCGACGTGTGCTTCGTACGGCCCAATGACTTCTGGCATTGCCGAATCACCGTTGTAGACAAACATGAACCGGGTAATGCCACCCTCAGCGAGTGCTTCAAACACCACTGCTGCCTGCTCAAACCCACTCTGTGGCCGCGCATCGCTGTGATTATCGATCATCACGGTGATAGGCCTTGCCATCAGGTCGCCTCGAGGGAGCATCGGAGTTTCGGCTGCACGACCTTGTGTCGGTACGAATGCAAAAACGAGAGCAAAACCACAGAGTGCAAATAATCTCCGGAGCGTGTTGTCCATCGTAGATCTCCTTTTTTCAATATGTGAAGGGTACGACAAAATGATCAGTTATCAGTTATCAGTTATCAGTTATCAGTTATCAGTTATCAGTTGTAAGGGTGAATCGGATTGATTCAAAGAAATAGGCATGCCGATACCACTTTCTGTTAGCAGAGTGTTAGAGTTATCACTCTTGCATTGACAGTGCTAACACAGGTCAGGATAATACCCCTTGTAGTGAAGTTGCGATCTGAGAAGAGCGATTCTCGCGCACTACAGAAAGAGCAATCATATGAGTGAACCGATGCATTTTGTGCCGCCGATAAATGTCCCTACCACGCCTCTAGAAACACCGAAGTCAGTCGCAGACAAACTCCCTGTCTTTCGTCTCAATGCGACGGTTATTTTGCCATTCACCGTAATATCAATACCGCTCAATGACGAATTTACGGCTGTCGCCGAAGCCAGCAAAGCACATGACCGACATGTTTTGGTGGCCATCCGCGATCCAGAACAGCCAGACTGCGACGACGAAGAACATCTCATCCCCATTGCCACCTATGCCAAAATCGAACAGGTCGGGCGCTTGCCCGGTGGCAGCAACGGTATCATTCTGCGTGGGATTGGCCGTTCGACCCTGTCGAACCTCGAAGTCGTCGATGAAATCGTATGGTCTACCCACACGCCCGTCGAAGAACCTTTCACAGAGTCTGACGAATTCACTGCACTCAAACTCGAGGTCCATGCCGCAATTGATGCAGTGCTCGAGTTACGTGGCGATATTCCCCAAGAAATCCGTAACTTCGTGCGTAACATCGAAGACCCGCGTCAGCTCGCCGACAATACCGGGTACGCACCAGAATATACACTCGAAGAACGCATCAGCCTGCTTACCACCATTGACGTGGCTGATCGTCTACGGTTTGTCCGTGATTTCTACCGCAAGCAAATTACCCTCCTCGAAGTCCAACAACGCATACGGGCAGAGGTCGAAGACGGCACGGCAAAGCAGCAGCGCGAGTTCTACCTGCGTCAGCAACTACGCGCCATCCAAAAAGAACTCGGCGAAGATACTGACAGCCTCGACGACATCGAAGAATTACGCACGCGACTTGCTGAGGTTCTTTTGCCTGAAGCCGCGCGGAAGGAAGTCGACCGTGAGCTCATTCGATTGCAACGGATAAGCAATAGTTCTCCCGAACATCAGGTTATCCGCACCTACCTTGAGTGGATGGCAGATCTCCCGTGGGGCAAGTTGAGTGGCGAAACAATTGATGTTGCCCATACCCGAACCGTGCTCGACGGTGATCACTATGGCCTCACCAAAGTCAAAGATCGCATCCTGGAGTACCTTGCCGTGCGTCGACGGCGCAGTCTGCAACCCATCGCGGCGGGCGAACGCAGTCGCGAGCCCATTCTTGCCTTAGTCGGCCCTCCGGGTGTCGGCAAAACAAGCTTGGGCCAGTCTATTGCAAAAGCACTCGGCCGCAGTTTCGTCCGGATGAGCTTGGGCGGAGTCCGTGATGAGGCCGAATTGCGCGGCTTCCGCCGGACATATATCGGGTCGGCACCAGGCCGTATCATCCAAGAACTGCGCCGTGCCGGCAGCGCGGACCCTGTGGTTTTGCTGGACGAAATCGACAAATTGGGCAACGATTACCGTGGCGACCCTGCTTCGGCTCTGCTCGAAATTTTGGATCCGGAACAGAACAATACCTTCACTGATCACTATCTCAACGTACCTTTCGATTTGAGCAATGTGTTCTTTATCGCAACTGCAAACACCATCGACACCATCCCAGCGCCGCTGCGTGATCGGCTCGAAATCATCGAACTCAGTAGTTATGTCGAAGACGAGAAATTAGCGATAGCCCAGCAACATCTCGTCCCCAAACAGATGCGTGCAAACGCACTCCTCGCTGAGGACGTCACCATTACTGACGACGCACTGAAAGCGCTGATTCAACAGTACACACGCGAATCCGGTGTACGTGGCCTTGAGCGTCAAGTGGGTAATGCCATGCGCAAAGTCGCCCGTTTGCTGGAAGAAACACCCGACGCGGAGCGACCTATTTCCGTCGACCGCGATTGGCTGACAAAGGCAATTGGACAGCCCCGCTTCTTCGCCGAAGACCGTGAACACATCGCACAGCCAGGTATTTCAACCGGGTTGGTGTGGACATCCGTGGGTGGTGACATCATCTATGTCGAAGCTGCGATGATGCTCGGGAGCAAAGAATTACGTATAACCGGGCAATTGGGTGATGTCATGCGTGAGAGTGCCGAGGCAGCCCTCACCTGTATCCGGACACGCAGTCAGGCCTTGGGCATAGAAGCGAATTTCTTTGACACACGCTCGCTCCATATCCATGTCCCTGGTGGAGCTGTACCCAAAGATGGCCCTTCTGCAGGGATTACCATGGCCTCTGCGCTCGCATCGGCAGCAACTGGACGTATCGTGCGTGACGACATTGCAATGACCGGCGAAATTACCTTGCGCGGCAGGGTCCTACCGGTGGGGGGAATTCGCGAGAAGGTACTCGGAGCATTCCGTGCTGGTATCACCACCATCGTCCTTCCTCGTCGGAATGCAATCGATGTTGAGGAAGTCCCAGCCGAAGTCCGCGCGCAGTTAACGATTATCCCCGTCGACACCATCGATGAAGTACTCGCCAACGTCCTCTTGCCGCATCCCGAGGCTACCATAGCCGTCAAAAGCTATGCAACGCTCTAACTCGCAAAACAAATCCCCCCGACGCTACGGCGTCGGGGGGATTTGTGACGAACGCTACGATTCCGGAGTGACATCACGTGGCGGGACAAATCGGCTATCCCGATTTTTGCGCCATTCATTGATTGCCCAAATCAGCAATGCCGTTGCACCGGCTTCATCCAAGTTCCCGATAAACGGGATGTTGTCAGGGATGAATTCGATAAATCCGGCAGTTGGGTTGATGATGTACACCACACTCAACAAAATGGACAGGACTAACACTGGGGTGGGGATGTTTTTGGGTGCATTCATTGAGGAGCCTTTCGTTTTACACACGTTTCATCAGACAGACGGACGAACATGTGTGGCAGTTGCAATATTCTAGTATACTACACGTACTCGTAGCAATGAGGTTCCTAATGGATATGAAGAATCAGCGCATTTTGGTGATTTTTGCGCATCCCGATGACCCAGAGTTCATGGTGGGTGGCACCATTGCCAAGTGGACGCGCGAAGGTGCACGTGCTGACTATGTAATTATTACGGATGGAAGCGCTGGTAGTAATGACCCCGCCATGACGCGTGAAGCACTAGTGTCGATACGGCAGGCAGAACAACGCGGTGCTTGCGACGTCGCCGGTGTCTCTGATTTGGTCTTTCTGGGGTACCAAGATGGTATGCTTCTCCCCACCATTGAATTGCGTCGTGAGCTGACACGTCTGATTCGCCGCTACAAACCAACCATCGTCGTCTGCGGTGATCCAACTGCATGGTACTACGGCAACAGCTACCTCAACCACGCTGACCATCGTGCTGCTGCAGTCGCAGCGCTCGAGGCGGTGTTCCCGAGTGCAGAGACACGACCGATATTCCGTGAGCTTCTCGACGAAGGGTTAGAACCGCATAAGGTGCATCAGATTTGGATAACTGGCGCTGCATCACCAGACACATGGGTCGATATCAGCCAAGATTTTGAGACCAAGCTCGATGCCTTGCGCCATCACAAGAGTCAAGTCGAGGTCGGTGATGGTGCCTTCATTCGACAATGGGCAGCTGAGGATGGCAAAGCGGCAAACATCCCCCTCGCCGAGAGTTTCAAAGTAATGAAGCTTTATCATGAGGAACCGTCTTCATGAGCACCAGCTACCGACAGCAAATAATTGCGACCCAACAGTTGATGACCGATATGCTCGTGCATTCTGATGCAATTGAACAGATTGCCCAACGTATTGCAGACGCTGTTTTGTCGCAACACACACTCTATACCTGTGGGAACGGTGGGAGTGCAGCTGACGCCGGCCACTTTGCCGAAGAATTGTCCGGACGGTACCGGAGCAATCGTCGCGCCCTGCCGGCATTATCTTTGAGTATCGATGCACTTGCGATGAGTTGCATCGCCAACGATTTTGGCTACGACCAGGTATTTGCACGCCAAATCGAGGCACATGGCAAACCAGGGGATGTACTTGTTGTATTCAGCACAAGTGGAAATTCGGCTAGCATTGTCAATGCGCTGACTGCCGCCCGTGCGTGTGGGATGCAGACAATCGCTTTGCTGGGCAAAGGGGGTGGCCAAGCACGGGGGATGGCAGATGCACAAGTCATCGTGCCTTCTCTTGACTCAGGCCGTACCCAAGAGATGCATATTCAAATCGTCCATTATGTGTGTGAGGTCATCGAACAACGGTGCCTGTAACCCGACGTACATTCTTGCGTAGTTTCGTAGCTGCCACCGCAACTGCCTTGGCAGGATGTGGGAGTTTGGCTGGTGTACTGCCGTCTAGCGATGCCCCCGGAGTACTCGGTACCACTACACTAACAATTTGGACAACAAGTTATACCATTGATGCTGCGCTTGCACGCTGGCGTGGTACGCATAGTCGTCAGTCGGTTACGCGGAAAGTAGCCCAGCCAGCTCAACTCGGCACATGGATTACCGAATGCCTCCGTGGCGAACGCCCAATTCCTGACCTCGTCATTACCGACGCATCCACAATCGCTGCATGGAATATGCAGTCTTTTTGGCGGCATCTGCAAACGGATGCTCAGACAGATGCGCTTCATGTCCCGAATGGACGGATGCAAGCAACTGACGCTACGGGTGCACGGTTCGCAATCCCCATCGCTGTCAATCCTTTGGGTGCATGGTACTCACGCAGCATTCTGGGCGGTTTTATGCCAGGCTCCCATCCAGAGCAGGTAGAAGCAGCTTTCGGGCCAACAGCGCAGTCGTTCACCGATTTTCTGGGTCGTGCGGCCACGGCAAACCCCCGCGGGCCGTTGCTCAGCAGTACCCTCGATGACTATGTGTTACCGCAACTCGACAACGCAGTAATGCACGGCATAGATATCGGATCTGACTGGCAAGAATCACTGATCACAGCTGCCCGTAACGCACAGCAGCAGAGGTTAGTTGCAGCAGAACGTCATTATTCAGGGAATTGGTATCAGGGCATAAGCCACGAACACACCGGCATCATCATTGCAGGCCGATGGATGCAACAAGCCCTCAGGCGCGTGATTGATGCACCGATAAGTGATTGGCGCCTCTGCGCACCTGCAGGAGGGTATATTGCTGGACCGAGCCTCTTGTGTGCTGTACCTGAAGCATCCAATCATCCCGAACAGGCTATCGCTCTTGCCACCGACCTTGCCAATAATACCGAATTGCAGCTTCTCGTAAGCGATGCAGGAGGTCTCGTACCGAGTCTCTTGGCTGCCCATCAGGATGCGCCTTTTGTTGGCAGTGATTCTTTTTGCGGCGGCCAATCTATTGGACAAATCTGGTGCGCAGCTGCAGCCACGTTGACGGGAGTCCCACTCACTACGATGGTTATAAAGAGGCGAAACGAGCTGCAAAATACATTGGTGAATGCATTTTCTACCTCCTAAGCAGTTTGCGCATAAGTACAAAGGTTATTTATTCCCAAATTCTTCAGTTTTTATTGTCATCAGCTCAAAAAACACTATTACATCCAGTGCGATTACAAAATTATGTACGTAACTTTTATCATATTTCTCACTTCGTTCCTTTTTGCATCTAATCCGTCAAAACGTTTATCGGCAGAATATATGATTTTGAAAGCAGTTGATATTTCACCGTAACACACCCAAAAGGAAAGCTCCAAAGTCATCAAATCTGTTTTCAATGAATAATGAATGATGTGACTCATATGGAGAATCACGGGAATTTTTTCACATATTTGACAAAGAAAAATACTTCACTATAATCGTATCTATCACCAACGATGGAAGTACATACTGTGCACTCGTGCCTTACTGGCTTCTTTGTGGTGACAATTCTATCGTAGGTATGGCCTATCCATACCGGCAACTCTCCGGGGTTGTTTCTTCCAATGTAGGAGGATCCATCATGGCGATGAATGACAAATCCCTTTCGCGTCGTCGGTTCTTGCGGCTTGCAGCCGCAGGCCTCGGTGCGGCAGGTGCAGCCGGCGTATTGGCTGCTTGTGGTGGCGCTGCATCTGGCGACAAGCCAGCCGCAGAAGCACCAGCCGAAGGCAACAAAGTTGTCGTCGACTTGACGTTCTGGTGGTGGGATGGCAACGGTCAAATCTGGGCTGACGCGTACAACAAGTTGAACCGTGGAGCCAAGGTGACCTTTGTGAACACCCCATTTGCAGACTCACACGACAAGTTGTTGACGTCTTTTGCATCGGGTTCTGGTGCACCGGACATCGCTTCCCTCGAAATCGGTCGCGTCGGCGGTTTCACCGCCAAAGGTGGCTTGGCCGACCTCAAAGCTGCCCCATTTGATGGTGGCAAGTATGAGAAGGACATGGTCAAGTACAAGTGGACGCAGGGTTCAACGGCAGACGGTCGTTTGGTCGCCATGCCTTGGGACATTGGTCCTGCCGGCGTGTGGTACCGCACCGACATCATGGAGAAGTTGGGCCTGCCAACCGAACCAGAGGCCATCGAAGAGCTGATTTCACACACCAAGGGCAAAAAGTGGGAAGACTTCTTCGCTTTCGCTCAGACCGTCAAGGAAAAGAGCGGTGGGAAAGTCAAGCTGGTCTCCGATGCAGGCACCGACGTCTATGGTGGTGCACTCCGCCAAGGCGGCGAAGGCTACTTCGACGGCATGAAGGTGCTCATCGAAGAGAAGGCAACGCGCCCAGCCCAACTGGCTGCAGACTTCCGCAAGCAAGAGCTCGACGCCAACATCGGTTGGTGGGGTGCTGACTGGGCCGCAGGCGTCAAGAACGATGCATTCGCAGCCATGGTCATTGCATGCTGGATGCAAGGTGGATTGACCAAGGACCAGCCACAGACCATTGGGAAGTGGCGCGTTGTGCCGGCACCAGAAGCCAGCTACAACTGGGGTGGCTCGTTCTGTGCCATTCCTGAGCAGGGCAAAAACATCGAAATGGCATGGGACTTTGTGCAGTGGGCCTGCTGTTCAGCAGAAGGCCAGAACGCAATGTTCAAGCCAACCGGTGTGTTCCCAGCGTACAAGCCAGCATGGGCTGACCCACTGTACGACGAACCACAGGACTTCTTCGGTGGTCAGCGTGCATTCCGCACCTGGGCCAACATCGCCGACAACGTTGCTTCAATCTCCCGCAGCCCATATGACCTTCAGGCAGACGACATTGTCAATGCCGAGATGGCCAAGGTGTTGAAGGAAGGCAAGGACCCAGTCCAAGCCATGAAGGACGCAGAATCCGCAGCCCTCAAGGCAATCGAAGGCGCAACCCCGTAATCCACGGCTCACCGACACCGGAGTGGCAAGTTTTGCCGCTCCGGTGTGTCATTCGATGAACCCCATACAACACGAGAGGTGCACATGGCTTCTTCGACATTCTCGACTGCGGAGCGTGCGTTACAGGACAGACGCACACGGCAAAAAGAAGTAAAACGCAATGCTTGGGCATACGTGTTCGTCAGCCCCTTTTATTTGCTGTATGCAATTTTTGGCTTCTTCCCACTCGTATACGGGCTGTGGTTATCGCTCCATACGTGGGACGGTATCTCTCCGATGGTATTTGTCGGTTTCAATAACTACATAAAATTAATCACCGTCGATGAGCTCTGGTGGCAAGCAATCTACAACACCATCTGGTTGTTTGTTGTTGCAACCATTCCACAGTTGTCATTGGCACTCTCACTCGCATTTATTATCAACAGTGGCTATGTGCGCTTCAAAGATTTCTTCCGTGCCGCATACTTCATGCCCTTTGTTGCATCTGCAGTTGCCGTAGGTATTCTCTTTACGTCACTGTTCGGTAGCCAATATGGCATGATCAATTTTGTCTTCACGGCAACAGGCCTCGCGAAATACTTTGGCACTGAAGCTGGTGAATGCTACAAATGGGCATTCATGAGCAACAATATGGGCTGTGTCATCGATTGGCTACAGTCTGCGCTTTGGCTCAAACCTTCAATTGCACTCATCATCATTTGGCAATGGACCGGATATTCGATGATTATCTTCCTTGCCGGACTTCAGTCGATTAACCTTGAACTCTACGAGGCTGCCCGTGTCGACGGCGCAAGTACGTGGGACATTTTCGTCAAAATCACCATGCCATTGATGCAAGGTGTGATTTTGTTCCAGGTTGTCACGTCGATTATCGGTGCAATGCAGAATTTTGACATTCCTGTGATGCTAGCAGGCGGCACACAGTCTTCTGCCCCAGGTGGTACCGACCACGCAGGGCTGACTGCTATGATGCAGCTTTACTGGTCAGCATTCAAATACAACACTGGTTCGAAAAGCGGGTTTGGCTATGCATCAGCAATGTCCTTCATCCTCTTTCTGATCATCGTGGTATTCTCGTTTACCTACAACCGTGCGAACGGTCAGAACCCGACGGAGAACTAAAATGGCAACTACCACGCTAGCTCGAAACCGTAGGAACCGCGATCGTTTGGCCGGTCCTCTCACAATGACCTTCATGTATTCGTTTTTGGCGCTGTTTGCAGCAGTATCAGCATTCCCTTTTTACTACATGCTTGTCACTTCAACGTACCGCACCAAAGACATTCTGGTTATTCCTCCACCTATTTGGTTTGGCAATTCCTGGATGGAGAATTACACGCAGTTGCTTGATAAAGGCAGTCTGCCCTACTTTTGGACTGCAGTCACCAATAGCCTATCGATTGCCTCGTTGCATACCGTCGCGGTGCTCTTCTTTTGCTCACTGGCTGGCTACGGATTTGCCAAATTCCGCTTCCCCGGCCGCGATGCAATGTTTGCGTTCCTGATCGCCACCCTGATGGTCCCGGGGGCGCTCGGTCTGATCCCATCATTCATCGTGATGCGCTCCCTCGGTTGGATCGAGACGTGGTACCCACTCATCATCCCAGGCATGGCAAACGCATTTGGTATCTTTTGGATGCGTCAATACATCGAAAGTGCGATACCCAACGATATGATGGATGCGGCCCGCATCGACGGCGCAGATGAATTCCGTATCTACTGGGGCATTGTTGTCCCCGTCATTACGCCGGCGCTCGGCGCGTTAGCCATCTTGACTTTCATGGGCAAGTGGAACGAATTCCAATTCCCGCTCCTGATTCTCAAAGCACAAGAGACGTATACCCTGCCCGTTGCTTTGAGCACTCTGCGATCTTTGCGCGGTACTGAGATTGGCGTTCAGATTCTGGGGTCTAGTATCGCAATTATCCCTATCTTGATTGTGTTTATTCTCGCATCGCGCCAATTTATGGCCGGACTAACTGCAGGTGCAGTGAAATAACTCAGGGCCATATGCATACGCTATCGCTTCGATCCCTGATACTCGGCGCACTCCTCATGCTCACGGCATGTGGGAGTGCGTTGCATATACCTACTGCAACTGCAATACAGACCGCCATTAGTAGCAGCAGTATACCTTTCGCAGTGCCACAGCAACCGTGTGGACCACGCTTTACGCGCACAGATCTCGCGCACTACACCAGCGGCGGAAACGCAGGGAGCGCGTTGTATGCAAGCAATGGCAGTGGTCTTGCAATAGGCGACTTGACCGGTGATGGACGACCGGATATTGCCTTTGGCAACATCGTCGGGACGGTCACAATTTATATAAACGATGGCGATTTCGTTTTCCATCCGGTCCAAACAACATTGACGGATGTACGAAGCTTGGCCGTGGTTGATATCTCCGGGGATGGGCAGCGCGAGCTCGTTGCGACACGCCGCTTTGCTCCGCCAATTATCGGTACAATCAAGAACAACGTGTTTTCGTATACGGTGTTCCCCGATGTCTTTACTGCGTTTTATGCGATGGGTTGGCAGGATGTGAATCGCGATGGCCAGCTCGACGCGGTGTTTGGAACATATGACAACGAACAGCTGCAGCACCAAGGCATCATTTTTCAAACACGTGGTGGCGGTGGCGTATTTGTGTATACACAAAATGCAGGACACTATATTGGACAACGACTCAATGCAACTGCGCAGGCCCTCGCTATTGTCTTCCCTGATCTGAATCACGATGGGCAGCCTGATATTTTAGTGGGGAACGACTTCAACGAGCCCGATGCAGCGTGGACCGTCACTCCCGCAGGCTACACACCTGTCACACCATTTTCGCAGACCACAGAAAATACCATGTCGCTTGATGTTGCGGATTATGACAATAATGGCACTCTCGATATCTATGCCACAGACATGAAGCCCTATGATCAAAGCGTCACCACCATGGCACGCTGGTTGCCTGCGATGCTCAAACTCACCCGTCCATTGAGTGCCGATGACCCGCAATATACCGAAAATACGTTGCAATCTTGGGATGGGAGTGCCTGGCATAACACGGCGTACGATCTCCAGCTTGATGCTACCGGCTGGAGTTGGTCAGCAAAATTCGCTGACCTCGACAACAACGGCTGGCAAGATTTGTATGTCGTCAATGGCATGAAAGCCAACGACCTCCTTTCGTATCTGCCACTGGGTGAACTCAAAGAAAAAGACATGCTCTTCATGACTGACAATGCAACTTCGTATACCATTGCCAATCGTGGATTGTCTGACACGGGAAGCGGTCGTGCAGCGAGTATGGTAGACCTCGATGGCGATGGAGATTTGGATGTCGTCGTCAATCCCATCGATGGGTATGCCCAAATATATCGAAATGAGCTATGTCCTACACCGAGTATCGAGATTGTGCTCATTGATCCTACAACCGCAAATCGCGACGCAGTCGGATCAGTGCTGACCATTCATACGGGATCACAGCAACAAACACGCACCATTCAAGTTGGCAGCGGGTATTTGTCCGGACAATCGACAAGCGTTCACTTTGGACTTGGCACTTCTAGCGGTATCGATAGTCTCGATATTATCTGGCCTGATGGTGCACATTCTGAACTACGCGCTATCTTGGCGAATCGCATCTATACCATCACGCGAAAGGCGACACAATGACGACGATTCCTCCCTTCCGCATGCGTACTATCATCGATTTGCGCGACGTGTCGACCACATTGACCGTGGGAGTGTTGATTGGCTGTGTTGTTGCGGTATACGCAGCCACGCTCAAAATGCCGCTGTGGATCCAAGCAGCATGCGTGATCGCGGGCGTGATTCCTGCCTATAGTGTGCACGCGTTGCGGATTTTTCGGTTGTACGGGTGGTGGTTCACACTGTTGATGCTCTTAGTTGCTGCCCAAGGATTTCATGGGGTCGAACATCTCGTGCAGTGGGTGCAATACCACGTGTTGAGGTGGCCATTCTTCAAAGCGAGCGGAATCATATCGGCTGCGAATGCCGAGTGGGTACACTTTGGGTGGAACTGGATGGTGTTAATTATTATGTCAATATTAGTCAAAGGTGGCTTGAGGAATCGCTACGCCTGGCTAATGTTGCTCTGGACCGTTGCGCATACCGCAGAGCACACATTTTTGATGATGCGGTACCTTCAGGCATTATCAGCGTTGGCAAGCTTAGGTGTCCAAAATGTCTCTGCACAAGGACTGCCAGGATTTTTCGGTCGTGATGGCTGGCTCGCCACGAGTGACGTGACCCGATCGAGTTTTGTATGCCGGGTACCTGGATTTACGACTGCCGTACGTCTGGATGTGCATTTTTGGTGGAATGCTGGCGAGACGACACTCTTGACGCTTGCCACAGCAATGGAACTCCGTGTTCGCAATGCATCGCTGAAGCGCCATGCGGTACCACACAGTCCACTCACAGTAGTGACTGAACAGGTATAATGCAAGGAGGTAAACGAGGAGCGTAGTATGTCAATGGGCGCTGGGGTTGTCTATCCACCTGCCTTTACACAGGTATTCGAATCTGAAACAACGCAGACCAAAATCATCAGAAGCCTGTTGATTATCTTTTCGACGCTGCTACCGACGATCCTCCTATTCGACGGCTTCTTGCGGAGCTTTGACTGGATTGCGCTTGCGCTCTGTCTGGTAACCTGTGCAATCAGTGCGTATCTGGTCATAAGCATTAACCAAAACACTGCAGCAGCTTTTCTTCCGTCGATGATTATTTTGACTCTCTGCTATACAACGATCGGAATTCGGAGTCTCGGTACCGAGATTCAGATCATTGCGTCTTTGATTGCAGTGGCAGGTTTTGTATGTGCTTCAAGCACTATCGGGATCATCATCAGCTGTTGGATTCCCCCGCATGAAGGGAGTGAAGCGACACATGCGCTCACACCGGCAGAAATTCTGGGCGTTGTGCTACTTTCGCTGCTTGCGCTTGCACTACGTTTATACCAAATCGATGTGTTACCTGCGACACATGTGTTAGAGGCACGGTACGGTCTCGACGCTCGAGCAGTCCTCCACCAAAACGCCTGGAACCCTATTGCACTGACGTTTGATAACCAGTCTCACCTTTACAGCGTTCTTCTTAGCATTGGAATGAAGCTTTTTGGTGATTCATTTGTCGCCATACGCACAGCGTCAGCACTTATTGGGAGTTTGACAGTCGTTTTGTTGTACGTCGCGACCAGACGGTTTTTCGATGTTCGTACCGCCTGGCTTGCCTCGCTTACATTTGTCGCAATGGCAATACATTTAGAATTTAGTCGCATCGCCACAAGCCCCGTATTGGATGCATTCCTGATTTGTGCAGTTTTGGCGTTTCTTGCTATCGGTTGGGACACCGGACGAAGACGCGGTTATATACTGGCAGGTGTTACCTTGGGATTATGCCAGTATTCGTACCACACGGGCAAAATCATCCCGGTTATTTTTGCCATTTGGTTGTGCATGGTCGCGTTGCAAAATTGGGAATTAGTCAAACAACGTCTCTCTACACTCACGATGATGTGGGGAATCGCGTTGATCGTAGCGCTCCCGATGTGGTGGACCATTGCCAACCATTGGGAGTCCTATACCACTTCAATACGTGCAGTGAGTCTTTTTCAGCAGAGTGACACAGCAGGCATAGACTGGCTCCATCGGATTGCAGAAACACAGAAAATGCCAGTTTGGCTGACGATGATCTACTTCGTTCGCGATGCTGCCGCTTCATTCATTGCTATTCCAGTACGTGATGGCTACGATGTCGGTCTTGCTATTTTGACGTTACCGAGTGCAGTGTTGTTTATCATCGGGATACTCTTGATGATACGTGAATACGACGACCCACGCTACTGGCTCCTCTTTTTGGGGCTCATGACTGCTGTTGCTGTTGCGAGTATGACGATAAACACACCTGCAGCACAACGAATGATCTACATCACACCTTTTGTTGCTATTGTGGTTGGAATCGGTCTGGCGCAATCGAGTCGTTGGTTACGATTGGAATGGATTCAATCTGACTGGAGCCTCCCGAATTGGTTGATTCAAGCGATAGGCATTGTCCTCGCAATCGGGATTGCTGGCTATGACGCGAACAATTACTTGATCAATAATCGCAATGCAGCAATACAGCCTGCCGATGCTATCGCAAGTGCAATCGGCACCACGATTGCATCATTCCCCGAGGGATCAACAGCGTACGTATTCACGGAACCATTTATGCGCTATAACGGGAATCCCATTCTGGTCTTTCAAGCGCCACAAGTCCATAGTGTTGATATCGCCCAACCGCTCAAAAGTCCACCACCGTGGGTGCTTGAAGGTCCCAAGCAGATTTTTCTATTTGCACCGCAACGGAGCAGTGAACTCGCATTAATTCGCGAGTACTATCCTGGTGGCACAGAAAATCGTGTTTTTCGCCAAAACGGTGAAACTATCTTGCTTTATTATGTACTCGACGGCATTCCTGCGCTCAAAACCCCCTGAAATGGTGTGCTACAATCTGCAGGTGATGAGTGAGTTTAGTTTGGAACGGGGACCGTTGATGACCAGCGCGAACACAGCCCCACTTTTATCGGTTGTCGCACCGGTATATGACGAAGAAATTCTCCTACCCCAATTCTATCAACGTGCAACCGCAGCATTAGAACAACTGCAGGTACCATTTGAATTAATACTCGTGAATGATGGTTCGCATGATTCATCTGGTTCTATTATGGATAGCCTCCATGACGCAGATCCTCGCGTCAAAGTAATACATTTCTCACGGAATTTTGGACATCAGATTGCCATAACCGCTGGAACAGACCACGCTACTGGCAGTGCCGTCGCAGTAATTGATTCTGACCTTCAAGATCCACCTGAAGTCATCATCGAGATGTTTCGGAAATGGCAAGAAGGCTATCAAGTCATCTATGGAGTACGCGCCCAACGTGTAGGAGAGACTGCATTCAAGCGATTTACTGCGAGTATGTTTTATCGGCTTATTCGCAGAATTACCAGTATCAATTTACCGCTCGACACGGGTGACTTCCGTCTCATGGACAAGCGCGTTGTCGCGGCAATGACGAAAATGCGTGAACATCATCGCTTTATGCGTGGTTTGTCTGTATGGGTCGGATTCAAGCAAACAGGGGTACAGTACAACCGTGATGCACGTACCGCAGGTGTGACCAAATACCCTTTTCGTAAGATGCTGCGGTTCGCCCTCGACGCAATCACCAGCTTTTCGTACCTACCCCTCCAACTCGCCACATACGTCGGATTTGCCGTTGCCGGGGTGAGTGCCGTGGCCATGGTTATTGCGATCGTGCTCCGTTTAATGAACTCTAATATTTTCTACGGGCAAGCAACCACATTGGTCAGTGTGCTGTTTTTAGGTGGCATCCAATTAATTTTCTTAGGTGTGATCGGTGAGTACCTCGGACGTATCTATGATGAAGTAAAACGCCGCCCATTATATATTGTCGCGGAACGCCGCGGCGTAGAGGAACCAAACATTGAGTGAAATTCCAAAGGAAGCGCTCTATGGCACAACCGAAACAGCGCGTGGCACAAAGCTCCACACCACAAAACCACCACGTGACAAAGCCTTCCTCGTCGGCAGTGAACTGACCGGTGGGCGGAGTCAATGGCCAGCTGCAGATTCACTCGCAGAACTTGCACTCCTTGCCGATACTGCCGACATCGACGTGGTTGGTACGATGTACCAACGGCTCAAACATACCTTTTCTCAATACTTCATTGGACCCGGTAAAGTGGAAGAAATCAAAGCCCTGAAAGAAACACTCGGCTACGATATTGTTATCTTTGATGATGAGCTCACTCCTGGGCAAACCCGAAACCTCGAAGAAACGCTCGACACCCCTGTACTCGACCGAACAACAATCATTTTGGACATTTTTGCGAGTCATGCACGCACGCGCGAAGGTGCAATTCAGGTTGAACTGGCGCAATACAAATATCTTTTGCCTCGTTTACGTCGTCAATGGTCCCATTTGGAACGCCAAGCGGGCGGCGGTGGTGGATCGGCTGGCGGTGTCGTCGGCCTCCGAGGACCAGGCGAAACACAGCTCGAGGTCGACCGACGGCTCGTTAACAAACGTATCACCGTCCTCGAAGCGCAAGCACGAGACATTCACTCCCAACGCGAAGTATATCGCGAACGCCGTCGCAAAACCGGTGTGCAAGTGGTTGCTATTGTGGGCTATACCAATGCCGGCAAATCGACGCTGCTGAACGCAATTTCGCATGCGACTGTCCGTGCTGAGGATCGACTGTTTGCGACACTCGACCCAACGACACGGCAGGTGACTACTCCTCACGGAACGCAGTATTTGTTGACCGACACGGTAGGTTTCATCCAAAAACTGCCAACGGAGCTCGTTGTCGCCTTTCGCGCAACCCTCGAAGAAATAAAAGATGCAGATTTGATTCTGCACGTACTAGATATTACGCACGGCAATGCGGAACAACAGGCAGCAACAGTCAACGATACGCTCAAACAACTCGAGTGCTCTGATACACCAACCCTTGTTGTTTTAAACAAAATCGATAAGCTCGCTGGGGTCGATGAACAAACGGTGGCGAACATGGCGGAAGCACTTGGACTCCCCAAAGACTTTATCGCAGTGTCTGCCCAAGAACATTGGGGACTCCAAGCCCTGTCAGCGCGTATTGAACTCATGCTCGAACAAGAGATGGTAGACCTCCGTGCATACATTCCCTATCGCCGTGGCGATTTGCTCCAAACCTGGCGGCAACGCGGTGTCATCACGTCAGAAGAATACGATGCTGATGGCGCAATCGTGACTGGTAAACTGCCGAAATCATTGGTACATACGATGCGCGGTGCGACGGCCCCATGAACGAACACGGTAATCTCCCCCCTGCAGTCATGCGGGCTAACTACTTCCGCGGGGTAGTCAACGGCGCGGTCTTCACGTTGGGTGAAGCAGTCAGCAATCCTGGATTGGTATTGTCACTGCTCATCCGGCAGCTCGGTGGATCATTGACACTGGTGAGCCTTATACCCGTTATTCAAAGCACCGGATACCTGCTCCCACAACTCTTGGTCGGCGGATATGTCCAAGTACTCCCGCATAAACTCCCCATTTATCGCACATTTGCTGCATTGCGCATTGCAGCACAATTTGCAGTGGTGCTGGCGTGCTACTTCTCGACAGATATTTCGCCAACATGGGCTTTGGGGACTATTTTGTTCTGTTATGCGTTATTTAACTTGGGTGGCGGGGTGACGACTCTGAGCTTCCAAGACATAGTTGCCAAAATAGTCCCACCAACCAAACGCGGGAGGTTTTTCGGCACACGACAGTTCTATGGTGGACTTTTGGCATTTGCGGTGGGTGGTCCGTTTGTTCGTTGGATGTTGAGTGATGCCAGCCCATTGACGTTCCCGAGCAATTTCGCGCTCATCAGCTTGGTCAGTCTCATCTGTTATGCAACTGGGATGCTGTTTTTTGCCCGCGTAACAGAACCTGCTGCAGTACAGGTCATACCACGGCAAGGGTTTTTGGACGCATTGCGTTCTGCACCGGCAATTCTGCGTGGGAACCGGCGCTATCGAAACTTCATTATCGTTCGCCTATGTCTCCTGATTGGAAGACTCGCGGAACCATTCGCGATTATCTTTGTGACCGAGCAACTCCACCTGCCGAAAAGCATTGCAGGACTTCTCATTGCCGTATCTGCGGTTGCAGCAGCATCCTCCAATGTGTTGTGGGGTCGTCTCGGGGACAGTCGAGGGATGGTATGGCTGTTGCGGGTGACTGGCTCGTTGGCCATTATTCCACCGTTGATGCTCTTTGGCGCGCCATATGTTGCGGTTTTGGGGAGTTATGTGTTGGTGGCCTGGCTCCTTGTTTCGAGCCTGGTCGGAGGGATCTCGGCAGATGGTGTTGGTATTGCAAGCAT
The DNA here is from genome assembly GCA_947474225.1 of Roseiflexaceae bacterium. Taxonomy (GTDB): domain Bacteria; phylum Chloroflexota; class Chloroflexia; order Chloroflexales; family Roseiflexaceae; genus UBA965. Next base: position 18,517 of record CANJHS010000021.1, read on the forward strand.
GACATTTTTGCTCGAAGTCTCGCCGCCGGAACAACGGCCGCTGTACATGGGGCTCGCCAACACCTTGCTCGGAGTCGGCGCGGTAGTGCCCGTTGTGGGTGGTATATTGGTTAGTCAAGCGGGGTATCCCGTGACATTCATTGTTGCAGCAGTATGGAGTACCGTAGCGCTTACAATATCCGGATCGTTGCGTGCTCCTCAATCCAATTAAATGCTTTCATAACCGCAACCTATGCTGAGGAACTCCCATGTTGATCGGTTTTATCGCCTTTGTCCTGCTCCTGATTGCACCATACCTCCTCATCACGCAACGAGAGACACGTGCACCTGAAGTGTTATTGAGCACTGATATGCGTCACGTGCAGTGGAATAGCATGCCTATTGCAATCCGTGAATGTGGCAATGGTCCGGTGATTGTCCTTATCCATGGATTCGGGAGTTGGCTCGACAGCTGGGCAACACTCCAAAAATCTCTGGTAGGAGCAGGGTATCGCGTGATTGCTATCGATATGATCGGCGCAGGCGCATCGGCGCGATCCACAAATCCCTTACATTACACAACCGCGGCGCAAGCCCGAATGGTGCTCGATGTCCTTGACACCATTGGAATCCAACAATGTAGTCTGATGGGGCATTCCTACGGCGGGCGGATTGCACTTCAGATGGCTATTTTTGCACCAGAACGTATTCAAGACATCGTTGCAATTGCGCCTGAGGTACACGCTACCACACGACCACCAATTGCAAAACTTCTGACCATTCCTATACTCGGCTATGCATTGGCATTCTGGTCGACGGCACCGCGTCTGATAAAGGCTGGCCTTCGGTCGGTCAGTGCCCGCAAACAGTGGCTGACTGTTGAACGCATCGCATCATATGCAGCGCCGCTCTCGGTACGTGGCCACCTCGCAGGACAAATGGTTCAATCGAGTGCTCCTAAAGATGGGGACATGCCCGTTCCGACGCATTATCGACATATCGCTGTACCGGTACATCTTATTTGGGGTCAGAATGATCCTGTGTTCGCTCCGACAGATGGGCTCGCAATGGTCGATCGAATGCCAAGATGTGATATCGCAATTATCCCGCTGTGCGGTCACATTCCCCACGAAGAAGCGTTCAGCGAAATCTGGGCACTTTTGCTCAAGTATTACCCTGCCCGTACCGTTATGCTTCAGACGTATCGCTGACCAAGCCTACACCGACAACACTCACCACCACCAACCCTGCATCATGGCTGACACTTACGTCGAACGTGTCAATTCCTAATCTGCAAGCGCGTTCTCGTGCTGCATCGTGAAGCACGAGGCATGGTTTGTGCAAATCATCATGGACTAATTCAATAGCAGTCCAGGCAACCGCGTGTGCACCACTCCCGAGCCCACGTAATCCAACACCTAGCATTTTGGCGGTCGCTTCCTTCGCTGCCCATCGGGTCGCATAGGCGTTCATGCGCATTTCACAGTAGCCTTGTTCACGGAGGGTATAAATGCGTTTCAGCAGTCTGGCGCCATAGCGCAGATAAACTGCTTCGAATCGGCTAATTTGTAACAAATCAATCCCGGTGCGCACCACGATTCGCATTATTGTCTTCCCGTGAGCGAAAGGTCCGTTATTTCGGCGAGGTAATTCAACCCATTCGCCTCAATCCGAATCACCTGTAGGTACCGTGCAACTTTCAGAAAGCCATCTTGGCGCAAATCGAGATCAAGTTTGTACCAGCGATACAGTGGCAATGCCCGATATAACGTATCACCGGATTCTTGTTGTGTGACATTCTTTGCCGTAGTCGGGTAAAGACAAATCGTACGTTCTTGTTGTTGGTCGTCGGGGCTGATGAACTTATATACGAGCTGGAATTTGATAGGGCACGAGGCACTCTCAATCGTACCACTCGCACTTTGTTGTGCGAGCAATCGGACCCATGCGGTCAATCGTAACGATGTAAATTCAGATACGTCGGCATCCAGATATTGCTCGACCCCTACTGCATATTCATGGAACTGCAACCCAGAGCGCGTCAGACGCAAAATCTTGAGTTGTTTGTCCTTTTGGCAAAAATCTGGTGTTTTCGGGTTACATCCCAATACGACTGACGCTGTGCCATTGCGCTCCGTAATGGCCATGTTTGGTGAGCCGTCGCGTGTATAAGAATCCCATTGGGTAGGAGCGTTGGGATCGTCTTTGCCTATCGTGATAGCACTCCAATCAGGGTCGCGGACGATTTGCCACGTCGCCTCTTGAGGCGAAGGGATTCGTTCGTTTCCATTGATAATGACCATCTGACGCTCGGCGATACTCACCGTGCGTACACCATTAGTGGCAGTTGCACTCCCGGTCCTAACAGCAATTTCAATCCGTGTTTGCGCAGGGGACTGGGGAGCTTTAGTCACTGGCACGACCCGAATGCTGTAACTTCCACCTGGCGTCATCCAGACTTTGTTGCCATCAGGGAGGGTGACACTATACTCAACCACTGCGTACGGCTGAAAATTTGCGATGTCGTAACGTGCATATCCCGCATTTTGAATGAGATTTACTACCTGTTTACGGTGTGTCCAGCGAGATACTTGGTACGTCTGAAAGACTATGTCAGTACCAGAGTCTTGAGCCCAGAGCTGAATATGTGTCGCATCGGGCAATACCAACGATGCCACTGGTCCATACCCTGCTGCTGGCAATGTTTTGATGCGATATCCCGGCTTGAGTGGCATACAGATGTCGGGCTCGCCGTGGCAAGGGTCCACGGCCGCAGGTAAACGCTCGAGTGTCCGACTACTCATGCTGCGCGGCTCCTGATAGAAGACACCGGTAGCAACATGACTACGCAACTGAGCATTATCGAGTGTCTTCATTGCAGCATTGTAATTAGCCCATGCGAGCCGTCCGAGCATCCCCATGACGATCAGAGATGCAACAAAAAACACAGAGAGCACCAACCAAGCGCTTAACTCAGTTGATATCCATGGTTTGGGTAATTGCTTCTGTGACGAGGTGTCGTTCATCAGTTCTCTCGGATTTGGTGACGCTGCTGCACGTGCACTAGTAGATAGGGAGGTAGCGGTCGAGTTCCCAACTGCTGACATGTTGGCGGTAGGACTCCCACTCCTGCAGACGAGATTCGACAAACCGCTCATAAATCAGCGGTCCCAATGTATCAGCGATGAGTTCGTCTTTTTGAAGTGCAGCCACTGCATCGCCGAGTGTCATGGGCAACATCGGATGCATGCGAGTGCGTGCATTCATGGTGACGAGATCTTCCTCTGCTGCAGGTGGGAGCGGGAGTTCATGCCGTATGCCATCAATACCTGCGTTCAGCATAACCGCATACGCAAGGTAGGGATTGCATGAAGGGTCAGGGCTTCGTAGTTCGATGCGAGTCGTTTGAGGACGATTCCCCAAGACGCGCGGGACTCGCACCAACGCGCCACGATTCGTCCTTCCCCAACTTGCATAGACTGGTGCCTCGTAGCCGGGTACCAGTCGCTTGTATGAATTCACTAACGGCGCAAGCACTGCCACCATACCGGGTGCATGTGCAAGCAACCCTGCCATGAAGTGTTTTGCGAGCGTACTCAGGCCGTAATGATCGTCTGCATCGGCAAACAGATTCGCTCCAGTGACACTGTCGACCAGACTCTGATGGACATGCATGCCGCTGCCGTTCACGCCGAACATCGGCTTCGGCATAAACGATGCGTACATTCCCTGCTGTAATGCCAGCGAACGTAATACTTGGCGCAAGGTCATGACGGCATCCGCCGCTGCCAAACCAGATTCGAGTTGCAAGTCAATTTCGTGCTGCCCGACCGCACCCTCGTGATGCGTTGCATCGACTCCAATGTGGAATGACCCCAATGCTCGGACAACTTGACGGCGAAAATGGGTATATGAATCATTCGTCGCATCAAAGTAGCCGACAGAATCATTTGGCACTAGGACTGGACGACCATCAGCATCAGCCTTAAAAAGAAAAAATTCGACTTCAGCACTCAGGCGATAGACAAAGCCCATCGCCGCTGCTTGGTCTATTGCACGGCGCAGAACACGACGTGGATCTCCTGCATACGGCCGACCATCGGGTGAATGGACATCACAAATAAGCCTTGCGGTCGGGATATCAGAGCCGCCTGCACTCGGCACAATGGCAAATGTCGATTGATCGGGGATAAGGTACATGTCAGTCTCGGCTACGCGTGCTGGTCCGTCGAGTGCCGAGCCGTCGAACCAAACCCCATGATCGAGGCAATCTGCAATCATCGTAGCGGGTATGGTCACATTTTTCAGCATGCCAGCGATGTCGGTGAACTGCAAACTGACAAATTCGACATTGTTCCGCTGTATCTGCTGTATGACTTCGTCACTATTCATATTCAGGTTGGCCTTTCTGATTCGTTCGCGGGCTTTTATTCCCGTCCAAAAAGGGCATCGACGAACGTCGTTGCATCGAAGAGAGCGAGGTCAGTCATCTTCTCTCCGGTGCCGACATAGCGGACTGGGCGTTGTATTTCTTGGGCGATTGCAAATGCAATCCCACCCTTCGCAGTCCCATCCATTTTGGTGATTGCAACGGATGTGACGTCTGATGCCGCTGCAAACGCTTTTGCCTGCAAGACACCATTTTGGCCAGTAGTAGCGTCAATCACCAAAATAACTTCATGCGGCGCATCAGCCATCTTACGACGGATAATATTGCGTAGTTTGGTGAGCTCTTGCATTAAGTTTACTTTTGCGTGCAAACGGCCCGCAGTATCGATAATGATGACGTCACAATCGGTCGTCGTGGCAACTTCCATCGCTTCATACACGACTGCCCCAGGGTCGCCACCTTGGCCGCGGGACACGACCGGCACGCCGACCCGCTGGCCCCACGTTTCGAGTTGTTCTGCGGCTGCCGCACGAAATGTATCCCCCGCAGCGAGGACCACCTTTTGTCCACGGTCAAGATAGCGATGTGCCAACTTTGCAATCAATGTGGTCTTGCCTGCGCCATTGACTCCCACAACCAATACCACATGTGGTTTGGCAGTTTGGTTTATTGGTAGTTCGTGCTCTTGCAAGATACGCACCATCTCGTCGTGGAGCATTTGCCGTGCTTCAGCTGGTTCTTTGATTCCCGCTCGACGGACCTGCTCCTTGACGCGCTTGACGAGGTTTGTGGTAGTCGTGACACCCACATCTGCTTGTACGAGGAGCGCTTCGATGTCGTCCCATAATTCGGCCGATAGTGCTGCACTCTCAAATAATGCAGCAATTTGCCCAAAAAAACTTTTGCGGGTCCGTTCTGTGGCAGTCGAGAGTTTCACAACATCGGTATTCGCCTCGGCTGCTGTACGTGGAGCATCGATGCCGCGGCCAAACAACCGCTTAAAAAGTGACATTACGTCCCCTTTATTGTCTTGGCGACCTGCCGTGTAGCATGTGCGACATACTCGACTTCAGCGTCTGATAATTCAGGGAAGTTTGGTAACGAAAATACTGTTTCGGATTGACGCACAGTGTTTTCGAGCTTCCACACCGGTGCATAGCGCTGATATATCGGCTGGTAGTGTGTCGGCATAGGATAATGGATATCTGTCGTGACACCAGCAGTTTTCAAGCCGGTCATATAGGCTTCACGATGGGCAGATTCCACTACATACAGATGATAGACGGCCTCGTACCCTGTTGGTGTCGTCGGCAGAATCAAACCCGTATGTGCTAATTGTTCAGCATAATAGCGTGCGATTTGCACACGTCGCGCAGTACTTGCATCGAGGTGTCGTAGTTTCACTGCCAGGATTGCTGCTTGGATTTCGTCGAGTCGTGAATTCATGCCGAATTCTTCTATGGAGTAATATTTCCGCTCCCAACCATAGACACGTAACTTGCGCAAATGTGTATCGATGGTTTGGTCATTCGTCGTTATTGCGCCGCCATCACCGATTGCCCCGAGATTTTTGCTCGGATAAAAGCTAAACGCTGCAACAGCGCCAATACTTCCTGCGCGTGAACCATGGGCACGAGCACCGTGCGCCTGTGCGACATCTTCGATAACTGGGATTCCATGACCCTGTGCTACCGCGATAATAGCCGGCATATCTGCCATCAAACCATATAAATGGACAGGCATGATTGCCTTTGTTCGTGGGGTAATTGCCTGCTCAATAAGGCGCGGATTCATATTTCGTGTCGTCGCGTCAACATCAACAAAGACGGGAATTGCGCCGATTGCGACAATCGCTGCGGTACCCGGTACGCCGGTGTTGGCTACCGTAATAACTTCATCACCTTGACCAACGCCGAGTGCAGTCAGACCCAACTGGATTGCATCCGTACCATTCCCTACGCCGACACAAAAAGGTACTTGGCAATAGCCAGCGAACTCTGCTTCAAACGACTTTACGGATGGGCCAAGAACATATGCACCACTCTGTAGCACACGGTGCATTGCATCATCAATCTCACGCTGGAGTTCCATATATTGGCGCTTAAAGTCACCGAAAGGTACCTGCATAGATGTAGTCCTCAGTGCTGAACGTGAGTGTCTGTAATGGTCAGATTACAACTGAGTATACCAGATGAGTACATTTCCGGTTGCTTTTGTACCGATATTCACCATTAATACATAATGACGAACCGATACCCCACACCGCGCACGGTCTCGATATTCAAACCAATTGCCCCCGCAGCCAAGAGTTTTCTGCGCAGATGCGAAACATGCACCCACACATACTGTGTGGCTTGCTCATAGCGATCGCCCCATACAGCAGCCAAAATTCGCTCATGACTGACTACCTGCCCAATGTCTTTGCAAAGAGCATCGGGAGAGCGCAAATGAATGCCATCAACGTGTTCGCAAGGAATGCAGCGTGCAGCGCCTATTGCGCCGATGTGTAATCCAAGCCCCGCTTCACGAGAGTCGCGTGGGGGTTGAGCTTTGAAAGCCGATTCGGATTAGAATACATACAACACGGAGTGGCAGAAAGAAGGACGTGATGAACCCTGTTGGATTCGTTCTCATTGGGGCAGGATCTCGTGGCGCAGATGCATATGCCCCGTATGCACAACATCACCCTGACGAAGCACGGATAATCGCCGTCGCAGAACCAGATGCAGCACGGCGTGCCAAAATTGCCGAGTTGCATGATATCCCCGCAGATCGCTGTTTTGGCTCGTACGAAGAATTATTTGCACAAGGGCAACTTGCTCAAGCAGCACTCATCTGTACCCAAGATGCCATGCATGTCGAACCGACACTGGCTGCCTTGGCACATGGGTATCATGTGCTGCTCGAAAAGCCCATGGCGACAACACCGCTCGACTGCACGCGCTTGGTGATGGCCGCAGAGGCAGCCAATCGTTTGTTGGTTATTGGGCACGTGTTGCGGTATACAGACTTTTTTCATTTGCTCCATGAACTCATCAGCGCTGGAAAAATCGGCGACGTCATTACGGTCGCACACCGCGAGAACGTCGCGCATTGGCACATGGCACACAGCTTTGTGCGTGGGAACTGGCGGAACAAAGCCGAATCGACACCGATGATTCTTGCCAAATGTTGCCACGACCTCGATATTATGGTCTGGAATTTGGGTCAAGACATCATCAAAGTAGGTTCATTCGGTAATTTGTCTAACTACCGTGCTGAACGCGCACCCGCCGGTGCGCCTGCCCGGTGCCTAGACGGATGCCCTGTTGAAGCAACCTGCGCATGGTCGGCAAAACGCATTTACCTCGACCTCGAGCCCTTTGCACACCTCACTCAGAACATCGCCAAAAACGAGCCACTTCCCAATGTCTGGCCATTTAATGTACTAAGCACAGACACAAGCTATGCCTCACGACTCGCAGCAGTCCAAAATGGCCCGTATGGACGCTGTGTGTATCATTGCGACAACGATGTCGTCGATCACCAAGTCGTCACCATGGAGTTTGCCAATGGGGTCACAGCGAGCCTGACGATGCACGGTATGGGGTTCGAAGAAGACCGCACGATGCGCTACGATGGTACGCTCGGCACCTTAACGGGGGTCTTTAATGCAAATGGTGGCCGCATAGAAATCCATCCTCATCGTGGAACTCCAGAGGTCTTTGAAGTCGATGGTCGTGCTGGTCATGGCGGTGGTGACACTGGTATCATGCGGAACTTTGTTGCTGCCATCCGTGATGGTGGGACCCCGCGCAGCACAGCCCAAGAATCTCTCGAATCGCATCTTTTGGCTTTCGCCGCTGAAGACGCACGCATGAGCCGCGAAGTCATCGATATGAGTACGTACCGTGCACAACTCCGTGCATCAGCAGAAAGTTTTCAAAAATGAGTTATGTAAACAAGCTTACAACGATGGGATACGTCTTACAAAAGGGTGAGCTGAATACCGGCCGCTTCATGAGTGCAGTGCAAGTCGGTAGTTTGGTCTATAGTTCGGGTGCGGTATCGCGCTTCCAAGAGCAGGAAATAAAAGGTCACATTGGCGCTGATTTGACCGTCGAACAGGGGTATTTGGCCGCGCGTCTGAGTACATTGAATGCGCTTCAGGCAGTGCATTCCTTGGTCGGTCTCGACACCGTCGTCAGGATCGTCAAGGTACTCGGCATGGTGAATGTTGCCACCGGGTTCGACAATACGCCAGCGGTCATCCATGGCTGCAGTGATTTGTTGCTCGAAGTATTTGGTGAAGCAGGCAGACATGCGCGCAGCGCCGTGGGAATGGTAATCCCGTATGCATTTGCGACCGAGGTCGAGCTCATCGTCGAAGTTGCCCGCTGACGGGGAATCTGTTGCGGACAACGATGGCGAATTGGTATACTGCATGGTGATATATAGCACGAGGTTGCGAGCGTTATGATTGAGATAAAAGGCCCAGTCCGGGTCCGTTTTGCACCCAGTCCGACTGGTTTTCTGCATATTGGCGGCGTACGCACTGCGTTGTTTAACTGGCTGTTTGCACGTCATTACGGCGGTCAGTTTTTGTTGCGCATCGAGGACACGGACGAAAAGCGATTTGTCGTAGGTGCAGCGGACGATTTGATGACATCGATGCGCTGGGTAGGGATTAATTGGGACGAAGGTCCTGATATCGGGGGACCGTGCGGTCCATATGTTCAATCAGTACGCCACGAACAGGGCATCTACAAGCCGCATGTAGAACAATTATTGGCGGCGGGACATGCCTACATGTCTTTCACCACTGAGGACGAACTGACACAGATGCGCGCAGACGCCGAAGCGCGTGGGGTCAAAGCATTCCGATTCCGTGGTCCTGAGCGTGAATGGACACTCGAGAAGCAACGCGAAGTCGCAGCAACCGGCAAACAATATACCATCCGACTCAAGACTCCTACCGAAGGCTCGACGTTCTTCACTGACCTTGTGCGCGGTGGTGACGGAATCCGCATCAATAATGCAGATTTGTACGATATTGTCCTCATCAAGTCAACCGGAATGCCAGTCTATCATATGGCACATCTCATTGACGACCACATGATGAACATTACGCATGTACTCCGCAGTGATGAGTGGGTCCCATCGACACCCTATCATTGCATCATGTATGACTACTTCAGCTGGCAACGGCCGACATTCGCCCATTTGCCGCCTATTCTGCGCCAAGACGGCCATGGCAAGTTGTCCAAACGGAAGGACGATGTCTCTGCCAATCGCTTTTGGGAGCGTGGCTACATGGCAGATGCGATGTTCAACTATTTGACGTTGCAAGGGTGGAGCTTCGATGATCACACCGAAATAATGACACGCGCTGAAGTGGTCGAGCGATTCACCATCGATCGTGTCCTTTCCTCCCCTGCACGCTGGAATCCGGTCAAACTACTCGACATGAACGGCATCTACATTCGTGCGATGAGCACTGACGCTGTCGCTGAGGCAATCACCCCGTTTCTGCAAAAAGCCGATCTCGTTGCAAAACCGGTGACTCCCGCAGAAGCAGACAAGATCCGCGCCTTGGTACCGCTGGTGCACGAGCGCTTGAAGGAATTAGGCGAGGCACCGGAATTGCTCGATTTCTTCTTCAATGAGATCGAAGCCCCGGCTCTCGAGCTGCTCATCCCCAAAAAGATGGAAGCCGCCGAGACCAAGGACGCATTGATTGCTCTGCACGGTGCACTTGCTGCCGTCCCGATCTGGGCTGGGAACGAAGCAACGCTCGAAGCCGCGCTCCGTAATATATGTACCGCAATGGACAAAAAGCCTGGCCAATTATTTGGGGCAATTCGTGTCGCCGTATCGGCACGGAATGTCGCGCCACCACTGTTCGAGATGCTGGTAGCGCTGGGCCGTGATGTCAGTTTGGCCCGCATTACACGGGCAATCTCTTTGTTTGAATGATTCACTCCACCACCCTCTTGCGCTGCAGGAGGGTGGTGTTTTTTTATTACTTTTCCTAAAACTGCGTACGCTGCCTCGTGTGTCCTGACTGAATCAAATCCATGGTGGCGTTATTTTCCTATACAAAATCGTGCAAAAACAACATCCAACAACGCTTCGGTCGCGTCTTGACCAGTTATTTCACCGAGTGCCGATACTGCTTCTTGTAAGTCAATCGCGAGTAACTCTGCTGAGAGGTGGCCTGCAATCCCAGCTAACGCATCTTCGACAGACTGTTTGGCGCGCTTCAATGCATCTAGGTGGCGCGTATTACTGATACGCTGACTACTCGCCGGCCCGCCCGCCCGCAGGGCTGCGGCAATGCAGGCACGAAGCTGCTCCATACCTTCGCCGGTTTTCGTTGACACCGAGACAACTGCGACGAATTGATGCTGCTGTTGTAGTGACGCTTCTGTAGTAAGGACATGCGCATGCGCAGGCAGATCGTTTTTGGTGTAGACCAGGAGGGCGGGTCCAGAACCGCGTGCTTCGAGCACCTCGGCGTCTTCGGGGCTGAGTGGCGCCGAACTATCCCGTAATATCAACGCCAAATCGGCCTGTGCAGCAATAGCACGACTGCGAACGATGCCCATCAGTTCAACGTCGTCGGTTGTATGCCCCCGAATGCCTGCGGTGTCGACAAATCGCACAGGGATACCGGCGATGTCTGCACTCTCTTCGAGGGAATCTCGCGTTGTGCCTGCAATTGGCGAAACCAATGCGCGATTCGTACGTAACAACGTATTCAGTAAACTCGATTTACCCACATTTGGACGGCCGAGCAGTGCGATTTGCGCTCCATCGCGTAGCAATATTCCCGTATGTGCAGTGTCAATATATGTCTGTATCCTAGCAACCACATCGACCAATGCATCGCGATTGAGGGCATCTTCGCTGACATCGTCGGGGAAGTCGATTTGCGCGATGACCGCTGCAAGCTCGTAGAGCAAGGCTGCGCGGAGTTCAGCGACTGCAGTGCCCACCCATCCTTGGAGTTGCTGCTGGGCTTGATGGAGCGATTGTGGTGTCTGCGCCTGGATGACATCCATCACGGCTTCGGCCTGTGTCAAATCGATTCTGCCGGCAGCATAGGCACGCATGGTGAACTCCCCAGGGTTGGCGAGACGCGCACCTGCTGCGACGCAACGGGCTATGACAAGCTCGAGTGCAACATACCCTCCATGGCACGAGATTTCAACGACATCTTCGCCAGTATATGTCGTCGGTCCCCGCATCCACACTGCGAGTACCTCATCAATGACGGTGCCGTCATGATCGACGATATTTCCGTAGCGGACGCTCCTCGATCGCCATTGGCCTGGTCGTCGCGGATTCATCACTGTCTCGAGGATGGTTCGTGACAGAGGACCGCTCAGACGGAGCAGACTGATGGCGCTCCGACCGGGGGGGGTCAAAGGTGCGACGATGGTGTCTGTGTATTGCATGCCATTATTATACGAGCGTGTACGTGGTGAGTAAATGCGTATATGTCGTAGAAGGATATGAGGCGATATCTTGCCTCACAGTAATCTGAACTATGATACTATCTCTGTGAAGTGGACTTCAGGAGCCATCGATGAATGCAGAAAAAAACATTTGGGGAATGATTTCGGCGTACATTGAACGCATAAATCAATGGCTCGCACAATACCCCGTTTGGCAACGTCGTGTCCGTATATTACGGTTGGGGCTCTTTCAATTTGGGATGGGTATTTCTCTGGCCCCGATTACTGGCACCCTCAATCGTGTGCTAATCAGCGATCTCAAAATTTCTGCTGGTTTTGTTGCACTGTTGATGTCGATTCATTTTTTTGTCTCACCCATACGTACTGTCGTAGGGCACCATTCGGATGTGCGACGCAGCAAAGGCTTCTGGCGAACTCCATACATCGTACTCGGTGCAATGTTAACCTATGGTGGGCTCTCGACTGCGCCGTTTTCGTTGATTTTGTTTGATGCAGATAGCATGACACAAGGTCCGATTGTGTATGTTGTTGCGTTTCTGATTTTTTTGCTGTACGGCGTCGGGGTGAACATCGTCGAGACAACGTATTTGGCAATGGTCAGCGACAACACCGAACCAGAAGAGCGTGGCAAAATCCTTGCAATTCTCTGGCTGATGCTCGTAATCGGCACGGTGACGGGCTCGTTGTTTATCGGACTTTCGCTGATCAACTATTCGCTCGGTGCATTGATTAGTGCGATGCAAATGAGTGCGTTCATCTTTGTCGTGTGTATGGTTTTGTCGCTTATTCGTCAAGAAAAGCTGCGCCCCGACGGACGTCTCGTACGCGAAATAGAGCAGGTAGCCCGACAGTCGCTCGGTGAGTCGTTGAAAATTGTCTGGAACACCCCTGCCTTGCGGTCTATGTTTTTTGTTTTTTTCATCGCGACGTTGGGATTCGGTACGCATGACGTGTTGCTTGAGCCATACGGCGCACAAATATTGGGAATGTCAATAACAGCAACGACGTTTTTAACTGCACTCTGGGGTGTGGCAATGATTATCGCGGTCATCACCTCGGGCTGGTGGTTGTGGAATCGTGGCCAGAGTGGTCGTTTGCTGATGAGTGGCGCGTTTGTGGGAATGCTCGGATTTTTGACGATTGCCTATGGAGGATATATAGGTTCTGCGTTCCTTTTTGAAGTTGGTGTGGCCGCGATAGGCTTTGGACGCGGCTTATTTATCGTCGGGAGTATCGCCACCGTGATGAGCCTTGCAGACCGGGCGCATACGGGCCTATTCATGGGAATCTGGGGATTGGTCCAATCACTCGCGCAAGGATTCGGGACAATTGGCGGTGGCGTCGCTCGCGACATGGTTGGCGCAGCAACGGGCAACGTCCTGTGGGGCTATGTGGCGGTCTACGCTGCTGCGAGTGTGTTTTTGCTGATTATGGTTCTGTTCATGTTATTCTTCCGGATTAATGCACGGCTGACAAATGGTGAAATTCAATCGCCGTGGAATGGACTCCAGAACATCCCTGCCGATCAATTATTGTTCTAGCAAATCTCAGATAGATGCTGGCAAGGAAGAACATGCTGATTTTTACGGCAGTGATATTTGCCATTGTGCTGTGGTGGGTGAGCACAGGTGCTATTATTGTGATGTATCGCCGAGCACCGTGGACGTATGACGCCACCGTCGGGCTATATACCGTTGTGGCAGCGGTGAGTACGGTTTGGTTAGTGATATTACGGCAAAATACTGAGCTCTGGGCTATTTACGCGAGTTTCTCTGCCGGGACGCTCGTCTGGGGATGGAACTTGGCCTGTTACTACACGGGATTTATTACCGGGCCAAAAGAACCGACTAACGACGGGACTCTTACAGACGCAGAGCGTTTTCGCCATGCAATGATTCGATCGCTCTATCACGAAGCGACCTCAGTCGCATTAGTAGCGGGGTCAGCTTGGTTTTCATGGGGAGCAGGCAATCAAGCAGGATTCGGCTGCATCATCTTGTTCTATGTGTTGCATATGTTGTCCAAACTGGCAATATATTTCGGCGTAGCAAACTTTAGTGGTGCATGGCTCCCCGGACATTTACAGTACATCACAGCGTATTTCGGTCCAAAGCGATTCCACTGGTTTTCACTCGGTGCAATCGGTATAGGGTGTCTTGGGGTCCTTTGGAGCATCAATGGTGTGCGGTTGTCGGTAGCGGACCCACAGATCGTTACGTATGCATTTTGGGGGCTCATCTGTGCTGCGGCTGTGTTGGAGCTTGTTGTATTGATTATCCCTGAGACACAATTGCATCGATTTTTGGCTTTTCTGACACATTTATCCGGCGCAGCAAACACAAAAATGTTATAATAATTTCTTACCACACGTATCGGAGTTACTATGGCGCTGATCCTCGCAATCGACGAAGATGTCGTCCTCACTATGAGTCTGGACCTTCAACTCGGCCACGTCGGACATTCCGTCCGCCGAGTAAGTACGGTTGCGCAAGCGAAGGCTGCATACAACGAACACATACCGGACGTCATTGTGATTGATCCGACTGTTTCGGAACAATCAGGCTGGTCACTCATTGAACAGTGGAGCACCACTATCCCCACCATTGTGATAAGTCATGATACGACCGATGCAACAGAGCTTCGCTCGCAGATGCTGGGCGTCCGTGCCATATTGCGCAAACCGCTCCTGGTCCGTGAACTGATAGATGCCATCATGCCCTATATGGGTGCGGCACAACCTGCACAAGCCGAGCCGAGCAGTACCGCAGTTGCGCCCGATTCGTCTACCCCATCTAGCCCACGTCGTTCGGTCAATCCGACCGCCGCTGAGCGCCGTGCTGCACGCGAACGCAACAAACAACCGCTAATCCAGTCGCCTTCTACTCCTGATACAGGCACGTCTGACCCTGGGCAACTCACCGACCCGCTCGGATTGGGAGACACTATCGAGGACGATCGCCTCCTGGCGGGACTCCCTACAACGTCCTACACCGAAACAAAAACGCCCGACAAACAAGATTCACTGGGTCTGCAAATGCGTGCCCAACGCCTTAAACGAAATATACCGCTCAACCAAGTTGATTTGGCTATCGGTGTCCATATGGCGTATTTGCAGGCGATGGAAGAAGACCGCTTCTCGCACCTACCCCGAGGGCGCATGGCCGAAGAAATGATTACCAAATATGTCAATTATCTCAACCTCGATGTAGCGGCTGCCCTGTTGCAATATCGTTCATTCCAATACAGTGAACCTGTAGAACCAATTACTGAATACGGTGCAGCAAATTTAGTCGTCATTCGGTACGCTGGAATTATTCGCACCATATTGTCCATCTTGATTCTGTTTGGCATCGGGTATGGACTTTGGATTTTTGAGGAACAGCGCATCGTAGAATTTTTCACGCAGATGCGGAGTTCACTGCTTCGGCCAGCGCCGGTTCTGACACCTACTTCTCCCGCCGCAATCGCAACCGCGGTTGCGATTGCGGCGGCCACACTTCCCAAGGCTCCGACTGAAATCCCTGTTGCCACTGTAATTCCAACAACATCAGAAATGAAAGGCGCGACAGCAACAGGCTCGGTGCGAACACCAACGGTAAATGTAGCGAGCACGGTACCCGCCACCGTGACGCGGACAGTGACTCCCAAAAAATAACACCCATTGTTTGCCAATTCACATTACGCAAACGGCCATACTTCAGCAAGATGGCCAACGTTCGCCAGCACCACATCTGCATGCACAGCAAGTTCTTCGGCACTGCTGACGCCAGTCAAGACGGCAATACATGCCATGACCCCTGCGGCCCTGCCCATCAGCATGTCGCTCGGTGTGTCACCAATCATAATTGCGTCCGCAGGATCAATCCCTAATGTCGCACAGATTGCATAGACCTTATCTGGGGCTGGCTTTGGTGCGATTCCAGGGTCATCAGCGCATGCCATTGTACCAACGTAGGATGCGATACCAAGGCTCTGCATCGTAGATAGTGTAGGAGCACGATTATCGGCAGTCGCAACTGCGATAATTGCACCGTTTTGCCACAGCCACGCGCAGAGTGCCACTAGGTCGGCACACGGGTGTGCTGTCTTTGCAGGGTCTGGGGGCTGCCAGAGTTGCTGGACAAGGGTCGTTGCGTCAGTGGCAGGTATTCCGTTGTTTTGCAGAAGCGCTTCGATTCGTCGTTGCGTCACGGCTTCAGGAGCAATCGCAAGTGCACCATCGGGAAAAATGCGATGGGTTACTGGATCTACCCCAAAAAGTTCATAGAGTGGGTCATGCAAGTCATCAGATACTGTGGTGCACATCCGCGCGATATACTCCTCCGCCCAATTACCCCACATCGCAACAAAATCAATCAGCGTGCCATCTTTATCAAAAATGACGAGTTTGGGCCGACGAGGTAACAACACATTTCCTCCTCCACGAGTACGTACAACAAAACTATTCCGGTGATTTAATCACAACTGAAACAACCGAATCCCATTGTTCTGTGATTAAGGCTTTCGCACTGGTCAACTGACTGAGTGATGGGATTTGTATGGCCGACAGCAGAGCGTCATTCACTCCTAATGCGTTGAGAATCGGCATTCGTGTTGCATCCGCGAGTAGCGTTGACGCCCGTGATGGAATGGCATATGCATTGGCCAATTGCATCTGGACATCGTCTGAATAGAGATGTTCGAGCCATAATCGAGCTGCGAAGGGGTGTGGTGCATAGGCGCTGATAGCCTGCACAAACGCACCCGCGAGTGGTGACTTGGGGATAACAACTTCTACGAGCGGATTACTTCCCGCTTGGAGTCGGAGTGCATGGGCAATGTACGACCAGACAGGCATGATAGGCGTATCACCTTGCATAAATAATGCAGCGTTAGCCATCGTTGCCGTCAACGACCCCGCATCACGAATTTTGGCAATCATCGCCAAACCTGGAGCTGCATCGTCGAGTGAGCCACCGTTGGCGAGGCTCGCTGCATAGATGGACTGTATGGTTTGATTGGCGCTGTGTGGGTCACCAGTAAAAGCGAACTGCTGCGCATAGAGTGATTTGGTTAAATCACCCCAATCCTGTGGAGTCTGTGCAACGGCTGCCTTGTTTACCGCAAAGGCTATTACGCCATAGTATCCAGCGGTCCAGTACCCACGATTATCCTTGAGCAGGTCAGCAACTTGATCCCAATGCTCGACGAAATATGGTTGTAAGAGTCCAATATCATGAGCATGTTGACCGAAGGCATATCCGATATCGACGACATCCGGTGCAATCGCTTCTCGAGAGGATGCTGCAAGACTTACTGCTGCTAAAACACCATCAGACGTACTATCAGGCGAGAGTTCTGTTACATTGATCCCGTATTGAGATTTAAACGATTCAATAATAGCGCCATAATTCAGCCAGTCGTGTGGGAGCCCAATAACGGTGAGCTCTCCTTCGGCCTGTGCTTGCTGTATGAGGGATTGTCTGCCGCCGCAATTGAGCAGTGAATTCGGACCGGGAACGGGCGCAACAGGCAATAGTGCAGCGGTAGTGGGTTGTATGACCGCGTCAACAGTCGGTGTCATCGTGGCTACTTGCACTTGCGGAGTACGCAACAATGTATCGAGTAGGGCGATTGTGGGGGCGACCGAAGGCGCGATTGGTGCCGGAACAGAACACGCGGCCAACAACGAGCTCGATCCAAAAAAGGCGCAACGCCTCAGAAAAAGCCGTCTGCCCTGATGATATGGTATGTGTCCCATGTTGGCCCAACCTCCTTCCTGTACGATGACGCGCAGAGGCGTAACCGCCGCATGCTATACTATTTTCGCATTAATTTGAGGGGGACTGTGCCCATGCCACCGAAATTCAGTACTACTTGGGACTATAGCACGCAATTAGTGCACGCAGGTGAGCGGCTTTCGCATCCTCCGGGCCGTCCGACGACGACACCCCTCTACTCCTCTTCGACGTATTATCATGACACGTTGGACTCATTCAACGATGCACTCGGTGGTCATGGATATGCCTATGGCCGCAATGGGAATCCAACCAATGTCGCCTATGAACAAGCCTGTGCAACCGCTGAGGGTGGTACTGCGGCAATGAGTACTGCATCTGGCATGGCTGCCATATACTCTGCATTGCTGGCAGCGGGACGTACCCTCGGTCGTCCGCTGCATACCATCATCGCGCCACGCGATGTATACGGTGCAACGACCGTGATGTTACGTGATTTTTTTGCACCCTACGGCGTAACCATACTGACCTGTGACATGACGGATTTGCATGCGTTGGATGCATTATTGGCAGCACACAAAGTCGATGTTATTTATATAGAGCAACTCTCGAACCCGCTCTTTCGCGTGGTCGACATGGCTGCCATCTGTGCACGGGCACAAGCCCATGGTGCACGCACGGTGGTAGACAATACCATTGCTACCCCGCTGGTACAAAAGCCATTGCTGTTGGGAGCAGATTTTGTCTGTCATAGTGCGACGAAGTACTTCGCAGGGCACGGCGATGTCTCGGGTGGCGTGGTTGTCGTCCGCGAGCACTCATCATACGCAGCCTTAGCGCACAACAATGCAACAGTAGGCATGGTGCTCGGACCCTACGAGGCGCAACAAATTCTACGTGGCATCAAAACCATGCCACTGCGTGTAGAGCGCCAAAATGCGAGTGCAATCGTCGTTGCAGAGTGGCTCGAGGCACACAAAAACGTGGCTCGTGTGTACTACCCTGGCCTGCCGTCCCACCCCGATTACGCCACGGCAAAGCGTACACTCGGCGCACGGATGGGAGCGATGTTTGCATTCGAGCTTGCTGAGTCTGTCTCGTTGGAGCGCTTTATTGACCGTTTACAGATGATTTTGATGGTAAGCACATTGGGTGATATTTATACCATGATCAGCATTCCTGCATTGGCATCGCACCGCGGCCTCACACCGCAGGAGCGGGCCGTCCGGGGGATATCGGACCAGCTGATACGAGTGTCGATAGGCATCGAAGCTGCAGATGACATCATTGCTGATTTCGACCATGCACTTGCTTGAGGCATCTTGATGCAAGTAGCTGCATTAGCATCGGGCAGTACGGGGAACGCTACTGTCATCTCGACCCCCGAAGGAACACTGTTGTACGATGCAGGGTTACCGCAGCGGACGATTGTTGCACAGTGCAAAAGTCTAGGTATCGCGATGACCGAAATCCGCGCGGTGTTTGTCTCGCACGAACATACTGATCACATCACGAGTGCGGTCTCGTTGGCACGTCGCTACCAGATCCCCATTATTGCAACTGCCGGCACATTGCGTGCGTTGAAAATCCCGGCCGGGGTCGAATCGTTGGTTATCAGCGCAGGGCAACGGCTACAGTTTGGGGCACTAAGCATTTTACCCATCGGAGTAAGTCATGATGCCCAAGAACCTGTTGGGATGTCCCTGACTTATGGGGGCCGTACGATTACCATTGCAACGGATTTAGGCGACTGGGATGATGCGTTAGTCGCAGCATGTCGGGACGCAGAATTAGTCGTGATCGAATCGAATCACGAACGCGAGCATTTGATGCAATGTGGGTATTCTGCGACACTCAAACAACGTATTGCAAGCCGTACTGGTCATTTGGACAATGTACAAGCCGGTACTTTTTTGGCCACTGTGGCAGCAGATGGAAAATCCCGCACTGCGTGGCTCGCACACCTCTCGCAAGAAGCCAACACTGCAACGGTTGCAGTCCGCAGTGTGACGGCGGTATTGAAATTCCACAAATGTGACACAAAATATCGGTCAATCATTGCATTACCACGTCAAAAAACAATTGTTTGGGGACCTCCCCAACGCAGTCAGCAACTTGAACTATGGATTGAATAATTAAAATAGAACATATGTTCTAAATTGTAGTATAATCCTTCGTAGAACCGCGCATGTGCACGGACGAGGTGGTTATGATTCGATTTGGGGTCAGTACTGTTGAACACCAACCGCGGCTAACACCCGCAATGTCGCTCCATGCGTTGTGCATGCATGCGGTACTGCACGGTCTTCGTGTCTGCCGCATTCCTTTAGTATACGTTGCACCGTTACCTGAAGCCAGCGCTGCGCCATTGCGTGATATGATTCGGCACCACGGACTCCGTTTGGTCGTGCATGCGCCTATCGTCACCCCACACCATTTGGAGGAGTTGTTTGCAACCATCATCGAATTCTATGCGCTCCTCGATGCCACCGATGCAGTCATCGTCTGTCACCTCCCCAGTTTGAGCAATGCCGACCGGGCAATGTTTGCCCGCTTACCCGCATGGGTGTTGCGACACCTCGCCATCGAATTGACGCATCAACCGACGATGCAACTGCTTGCCGACATCGAGACTTATGCACTCCCCGTTATTTTTGATTCGCTGCACTACGATGCACAGTTCCCATGGCCGTATGACCCTATAACTGCACTTTTTGCCTGCATGGACAGTTGGCGTGATCGGACACCACTCATCCACGTCAGTAGTCAGGCTACCGCATTGCGCCACCAGCGGATAGCTCCGCAGCGCGGTACCCACAGCGATGTCCTCGACACCACACATACACTGTGGTTGATCCGCTCGATTCTTGATGCCGAGCGCTCTGCAGACATTGAAATCGAGGCTGCCGGAGGATTAATCGCCTATCATCAGCTCCGCGAAGCAATGGGACGTGTCATCCCAGCCCGCATGTACGCCACACAAATCCACCCCAAAGGGAGTACCTATGCCGAATCACACCACCACTGAACCTCTCGTCCTTGCGCTCTTGAAACGCCCCAGTGATGAGGCTCGTCTCCTGCAACAACAGACCTATCACATCCCCATTAGGCAATCGAAGCACCTGCTCGGTGCGTCACACATTGCCTGGTACGTGCCATCGTGGCACCCCCAGACCCCTTGGTCGCTGCGCTACCAGGCGACGATTTACAGTGCGAATCTGATGACCCGTGCTGCGTACATCCCCGAAGAATCCCTACATCCGCGTGCCGCAGAACGCTATTGGGTTATAGCAGTCACGGACCTCCACCTGCTCGATCCCGTCATCGCAAGCACACACTGGCGGCGAGTGTCCGTCCATCGCGTCGATGCCAACGTGCTCGCACGAACAAACGAGTTGGGGCAATTAGGAAGCATCGCACGGAGAATGCCAACTGCAGCGCAGCAGTGGGAATGGTGAACCGTTATGGGCACGCATTTGCGAATGCAGTGACATCGGTAATGAGTTGCCCAGGATTTTCTGTGAGTGCATGGAACAATAGTTCAGAATGCCCGCGTCCCGGGTACGTATGGAACGTCGCCTGGACTCCCGCAACAGTGAGTGCTTCTTGGAAGTGCTGTGACATGCTGATATCAACGGTTTCATCTGCATCGCCGTGAATCAACAACGTCCGTGGGAATGATGCGAGCATCTGCAACTGTGGGGACGTCTCACGAAAGTGTGCCTCGCCACCCATCACGGCATTCATGACCGGCGCTGTTCGGCCATGGTCATATTCATACGCATACTGTTCGGCGATGTCGTAGACACCACTAATTCCGTAGTACCCACAGATGGGGGGGGCAGCAGTGGTGAGCCCGCTGACCGCAGGATCGAGCAATGCCATTGCACTTAATTGTGCACCGGCTGATTGCCCACCCACGATAATGCGTGTTGGATCACCATGGTAGTCTTCAATGTTTTGTTTCGTCCATGCAATAGCACGTGCGACGTCGTCGACCATTGTTGGATACGTGGCATCCGGGTGCAGTTGGTAGGCGGGCACAACGACAATCATCCCGAGTGGAACGAGTTTTTGGGCAACCAGCGCATACAATTCTTTGTTGCCGGAATTCCAGCCCCCGCCATAGATATACACAACCACTGGATGTGTTGCGTCGTCATCTGGTCGATACACATCGAGCACTTGGTGCGCTTTGGTGCCATAGGCAATGTTTTTCGTCAAGAAGGGATATTCTGCGTAATACGCATTCCCTACCCGTGCAACGTTAAGCAGGCGAACATTGAATATGACTTCCTCCCGAAAGTATACCCCGACAACAATCAAAACCAGCAGGATACCGGCTACAATACGCATCCACAATGACCGAAACATCAGGAGTTCTCCTTCTGGCTGGTACGTCCAGCAGTGACACATTAGCGACGAGCGAATTCCCAGCGCGTGACCGGGGTATGGACAGCTCCATTGCTCGAACCCCGGATAACGAGCCCGCTGCCATATGTTTGTGCAATTTCTGTGATGATTGTGGTTGCATCGGGATGACCGAGGATTGCCACCGTGCCCCCACTGCCACCACCGGTAATTTTCGCACCGTACAGTCCCATACTCGGACCTGCGTGACGCACCGCTGCGACGATGGCATCGGTGGCATCTGAGCCGAGCCCAGAGGCACTGTAGCTTTGATGTGACTGGTACATCAATTCGCCGAGCACCACTGCCGTTGCGGTATCGCGGTATCCGTGCACAAGGTGCGCATAGATCTGCACGCGGTGATGTTCAAAAATGGGATGGATGGCTGATTGCCTTACCGAATAGTCACGCGCAGGGTCAATGACGGTAATGCTGTCGCCATGTGAACCGTACCGACGAATGAAGTCCGCGCCGGTCATTGCCAACGGGAGAACGTCTGCATATGCGTGTTGGTATTCTGACGGCGTGATATTTGCGAGGTACCCATTCCAGTGTGTGTTTGAAAACCCATGTTCGTGCGCATGTGCCTCGAGGATACGTAGCCCCATGAACGCTGCCACACGGACTGATGTGTAGTCAGTTCCACCGACGGAGTGACGGACACCAGAATCAATGCCCCACACTGATAGATCGGCGGGAAGTACGATGCCGGGGAGCAATTGTGCTGGCTGACAGCGCAGTGCCAACAGTGTGTCGGCGGTGCCACATGCAGCAGTCATTTGGTCCATAATTCCGCATGGTGCACCAACAATCAGATTTTCGACCATTTGGCACCACAGCGCGAGCGTGGTCCCTTCGACCTCGCGGCCACAGGACGCTGCAACAGCACGCATCGTAGCGACCTCAATAGCAGCAGAAGAACTGACACCTTTGCCGAGTGGTACATCCGAGTCGACGACTATGGTCACCCCGCCGCTTAAATTGACCCCTGTTTGCTGCACCAAAATAGTCAATGCGCCAACGATGTACGCTGCCCACGCGCTCGCAGGGTCTTGATTGACAATCGCGCGTACTGTCACACTGTCGACTCCGAGTTCACATACATCACGGGTAGCATATGCTGCGCGCTGATTGCCCAGTAACGTGGCATCCGCACGGCTTTCAATGAGAACTCGGCCATCGTTGCGGTGTTGAACGTAGGCGACTGCAGCGAGTGCCAGTGGGAGCTGGAGCACCAATGAGCCGGAATAATCCGCGATGCCGCCCATGACATCGAGACGACCCGGTGCACGGCCAACCCACACGGGCGCGCCAGGATCAAACGTCGTAGCAAGGGTAGAAAGAACTGCTGGGACGTCGATATCAGGGGATAACAAGGTTACATTACGCCAAGTCATGGTGATCCTCCAGTGGCATGTCATGGTGCTTCAACGCTGCTTGGAGCGCTGGCAACACCGATGCGGCGAGCATGGGATTGGCGAAGGCAACCCACGAGACAGGGGATGTCACATCGAGCGGGGCATTGATTGGCAACCCATTTGCTTGACAGACAATAATACCTGCTTCACGGGCAATAAGTTCGGTGCATACATCGTAGGGATGACAACAGAGCATGGTGGTATTGGTCTCGCGTGCGGCGGGTGGCAACAGGAGCGGTCGCACATCGGCAAGCCAACGGTCATGACCAGCCAAGAGTTCAGCGAATTGACCGCCAGTAGAAATGTACTGGTCTTCGAAGCAGAGCGCCCGTCCCTCTGGAGGAGCTCCGAGCAATGTGGTCACCACCATATCATCCACCGCAGCCAAACGCGCACGTTCACCAGGGAAGAATCGTGCGATGTTGCCAAAACCCTGGGCAATAGTCGCTGCCTGCGAAGGGCGTACGGGGAGTGGAGTAGACTGACCGGTCAGACGATTCACCCGGATCGCTTTGACCCCTGACCCACGGATTGCCCAGTATTGGTCACACAAATGTTGCTTGACCATAGGAATCTCGGTCATCACCGCCAATGCGATATCGCTCACATTAGTTTTTGCGCCCTGATATGGTGCTACCCCCGTCAAAATCCACGCTGATCGCTTTTGATACATCAAGCCACGCGTTCCATCGATGGGATCAACAATGATGATGTACTGCAACTCCTCAGGAGCTACACCAGCAGGAAAGTCACGGACGCCCGTCGTACCCAATCCTTCGGCTACCAGACGGAATCGCACAGAGGCACCGAGGATGGCAAATTGCTCGATCAGAACCTCCTCGGAGACACGATCAATGGCGAAAATCGTATCGCCACCCTCCTCAGCATCGACCCGCGCAAGGTGCTCAACAGCACTCGCTTCGCAGGCGCTGACGACGGCATCACGGATACGCACATGGATCTGTTGAATGGTCGAAAGCATGTATGCAAGCTGCGTCATGAAGTCCCTCCTACCGTCAGATAATGGCGCGCATCTACTGCACGCAATGCCTGCGCACTGGCCTCGGGAGAGGTGTCATTGAGAAAGTTGCCGCCGCCGATCTCTGGCCCAGCCAAATATTTGAGCAACGCTGGCTGTCGTAACGGCGGATGAAACGTAATATAGGCATGGAAATCAGCATACTCACTGCCATCGGTCGGCGCTTGATGGAGCGGCATGACATACGGAAAAGACTGCTGCCACAGATTATCGTAACGGACCGTAACGGCCTTGATTGCGCCGGCAAGGGAAGCAGACTCCGCATCATTCAACGCATACAAATGTGCAACTTGCCGTTTGGGAACGATATATACCTCATACGCATAGCGGGCAAAATACGGCACAAACGCAATCGTGTAGGCATCTTCGTAGAGGATCCGCCGCGCATCTTTTTGTTCGGCTTTGATAATATCAGCCATCAACGCACGCCCTTCGCTGCGTTCATACTGTTGCATTGCCCCGAGAGCGGTTTCGACTGTTTTGAACACAAAGTTGGTTGCATATACTTGTCCATGCGGATGAGGATTTGACACCCCAACCACCGCACCTTTGTTTTCAAAGCACAGCACATGATTAACTTGTGCGAGTGCACCAAGGTCAAATGTTTGCTGTTGCCAGGCTGCTACAACATGCTGAATATGCTCTGGTGACAATTCGGCCAGCGTCATACGGTGGACGGGACTAAAGCAGATTACCCGGGCAATCCCATCGGCCCGCCGCGTTTTGTATGGAGAGCCTGGTGCAATTGGTTCAGGGGCCAAAGGTCCTACACATGGATGATCATTATCAAACACAAATACCCCTGTATATGCAGGATTTGCTGCGCCACTAATGCGTGCATTCCCTGGACAGAGATAACAGGTAGGGTCATAGACTGGTACATCGGGCACCTGCGCTGTCACCGTTTGACCTACCCATGGCCGATGTTGACGATGTGCTGCGATAACCACCCATTCCTGACGAAGTGGATGCCAACGCTCTTCCCACGTCCCGACTGCGTGATTCATCCCAAATCCTTTGTGGTCAGATTATCTCTCTATTGTAAGTTGAAAAACCAATTTTGTTTCATTTTCTGCGTATTCAAAAGCATACGCACCGACAGTATGACTGTTGCAATCTCAATCCACCGGTACAATACATACAAAGCTGAGGAGTAGCCCGTGCGCATAGTGATTGTAGCCAACGCCCCTGTGGTGGCAGACCATCGCCTCGGTGCGTGCATAGATGACGCCGATTACCTCATCGCTGCCGACGGTGGTGGGGTAGTATTGAGTGGACTTGGGCGAGCGCCTCATTTATTAATCGGTGATCTCGATTCGATCGACAGCCAAAGCCTGACATTTTTTGAAGCGTCCGGAACAGAAGTTCATCGCTACCCGCCTGAAAAAGACGAGACCGACCTCGAGCTCGCGCTCCAAGCGGCAGTGTCTCGAGGTGCGCACACCATTGATTTGTTTTGTGTGCTTGGCGGCCGTTGGGATCACACATTTGCAACAATTGCCATGCTCAGCATGCCGATGCTGGCCGACATACGGGTGCGCATCTATGCAGAACAGCAAACAATAGAATTAATCCGCTCGACCGCAATTATCCATGGGCAAGTCGGAGATGTGGTGTCGTTGCTCCCGATGACTCCAACAGTAAACGGTATTACGACAACAGGACTTGCATATCCATTGGCTGATGCAACGCTCTTCTTCGAGCGCTCTCGCGGCGTAAGCAATGTGCTGACTGCGACGAGTGCCCTCGTCACCATTCGTGATGGATTGTTGCTCTGTGTCCACAATGAATCTGTGTAATCTCGCCCGGGTACACGATGCGTTTGGGATGATTGTGTTGAAAACAAACAGGATGTAAACAATTAACGCTATGTATCTTTTGTCACAATGCACCAATTGTGCGTATGAACAAAGACACTATTGCAAAACATTAAAAGCTATGCTACACTGCTCACATGAGCTGGGTGTTACTCAATACGTCCAAGTGTTTATCCCCTCGGGGCTTCATTTGTTGCGTACAGGACAAACCACTCCCTGGTCCGCGCATACCAGACATCCCATTGGAAGTACCAACCTTGGAGACAAGAGGAGAGCTAGCGATGAGCTACGCTGACAAGACACTGAATTGTCGCGATTGTGGTGAACCATTTGTATTCACCGCCGGCGAACAAGAATTCTACGCCCAGAAGGGCTTCACCAACGAGCCAACTCGTTGTCTGCCATGCCGGCAGTCACGCAAGTCCCAGATGAATGGGCGCGGCGACAGCATGGGTGGCGGGTATCGCGATCGTTCCGCTAGTAGCGGACCTCGCGAACAATACGCAACCGTTTGCGCAGGTTGTGGCAAAGAAGCAACCGTTCCATTCGTACCCCGCAATAACAAGCCCGTCTACTGCGATGACTGCTTTCAGAATCAGCGCCGTGGATCACGCGCCTAGGGTATAACCCGACGCGTGTTTTCGTTCAAAAACTCTCCCCAAGCAGATTGCGCGATGTGCTTGGGGAGAACTTTATCCCGGTCGACTCTGTCGACCGGGATTTGTCTGTGGAGATATTATGTCGTTGGTTGTTTTGAGCGCCAAATAGACCAGACCAAACCAACCATACTCAGGCCAAGAAGCGCAATGAGGGAGGGAGTCAACGGTGCATCAACCGGGCGCATCGATACGATAATCGGCGCAATGATGAGCGAGACAAGATTCATCACCTTGACCATCGGATTGAGTGCAGGACCGGCGGTGTCTTTGAGTGGGTCACCGACGGTGTCTCCGACGACGGCTGCTTTGTGTGGTTCTGAATGCTTGCCACCATGGTTGCCTTCTTCGATGTGTTTCTTGGCATTGTCCCATGCGCCACCGGCGTTAGATTGATAGACTGCCAGGAGTTGACCCGACAATATAACTCCAGCCAAAAATCCGCCTAATGCCTCGATACCCAGTCCGAAGCCCACCAGGATGGGGATAGCCACCGCCATTATGCCGATTCCCAACAATTCTCGTTGCGCTGCACTCGTCGAAATGCTGACTGCCCGTGCGTAGTCCGGAACGACGGTGCCTTCCATGATGCCTGGGATTTTGAATTGACGGCGTACCTCGTTGACAATCTCTGCTGCTGCACGAGCCACGGCGCGGATCATCAACGAAGAAAAGAGCATCGGTACCGACCCACCGATAAGCAACCCAATGAATACCGCTGGAGAAGCAACGTTGATCGCCGTCAACTGCGCATAGCCCAAAGAGAGCTGGACTTTGCCGACATCGCTGATGTACGAGCCAAACAATGCGACTGCTGCTATCACTGCAGAACCGATTGCGATGCCCTTGGTAACTGCTTTTGTGGTGTTCCCAACGGCGTCGAGATCGTCCATGACATCACGAGCAGATTTCTCCAGATGCGCCATCTCGCCGATCCCATTTGCATTATCCGATATGGGGCCGAATGAATCCATCGAAATCGTATTGCCTGTCAGTGTCAACATACCGATGCCGGTCAATGCGACACCATACAGCACGTGGATGAGATCAGTGGTTGCGCTGCCATAAATCAGAATGGATACAAAAATAGCCCCAGCAATCACAATTGCCGAGTATGTGCTCGATTCCATACCGAGCGCTGTCCCAGACAGAATATTGGTGGCTGCACCAGTCTCGGAAGCAGCACTGACTTCTTTGACGGGAGCAAATTTGGTCGAGGTATAGTATTCCGTGAGCTTGCCAAGTCCGATTGCCAACGCGATGCCAGAGACGGTGGCGAGGAAGGGCTTCCAATCGACGCTGCCGGTTGCAGGGTCTATCATATACACCTGTGTAATGGCGGCGAAGCCAGCCACTGCAATTGCAGCCGAGAGATACAGACCACGGTCCATTGCACCCAGCGCATCGCGTTTTTTCTCGTCCGTCCGGACAATGAGATTTCCAATGGCTGAGGCAAATACGCCGATGCCACGGAGGATAAGTGGGAAGAGGACAAAACGCAGATCATATTGACCATCACCGATGGTCCCCAAGGTTGCATCGCCCAAGACCAAACCAAGAATGAGTGCCGACACAGTCGTGACTTCAAAGCTCTCAAAGACGTCAGCAGCCATACCTGCGCAATCGCCGACGTTATCGCCGACGAGGTCAGCAATCACCGCTGCATTGCGTGGATCGTCCTCCGGGATACCTGCTTCGACCTTACCTACCAGGTCAGCACCGACATCGGCAGCCTTGGTGTAAATGCCACCGCCAACACGCATAAACAATGCGATTAACGAGCCGCCGAACCCATAGCCGAGTAATGCATCTGGTGCACTAATGCCGAAAATCATAAAGATAATCGTGCCGCCGAGCAAGCCCAGCCCGACGGTCAGCATCCCAGTGACACTGCCTGATCGATATGCGACTTGCAACGCTGGGTTATAGCCGATGCGTGACGCTGCCGCGACGCGGACGTTCCCTTCGACGGCGACATTCATCCCCACATACCCGACGGTGTATGAGAAGAGAGATCCCATGAGAAAGGCCAGCGCGCGTCCAATGGCGACCCATTGGGTGGCAGCTTCTATTGAACCGAAGCGTATGACTGCTTCGTGTGATGGCGGAATAATCAAGACGCTCGCACCGAGTACGATGGTCAAAATCCCAATGAGCAGTGCGATGGTGCGGAATTGACGTGATAAATATGCATTTGCTCCGGCACGAATAAAGCCCCAGACCTCCTGCATTCGTGCAGTACCTTTGTCTTGGGAAAGGATCTGCGCACGGAGGATAAATGCATAGCCGATGCCGAGAAGTGCCATGCCGAATACCGCCCATATAGCAGTCTGTTCAAATGCAGTCGGTGTGTTCATTTCGCTCCTCATTGATGCGCAGTGGCGTCGTCGCCATATTAGGTGATGCGTATGAAAACGCTCGATAGATAATTTTACCACGTGGCGCTTTCATTGGGCAAAAAACCTGTATGACAGTCACCTTATAAAACGAATGAACGTTGTACGTGATGCGTACAACTGGTATTGATTTTTTTGTCTTATCTTGCTATATTTGTGCCATTCAAAACCAAAAACCGAAAGGAACAGCAATGAGAAACCGACGCCAGCCGGAAGATTTGGAAAACGAACCACCATTTTCGAGCGATGACCCCTATATCGAGTCAGTGATGCGTCGATTACATGTGATTCATACGGGGTATGCGCCGTCGATGGACGTCCGCAGCCACGAGATATTGGACTGCCTATTGAGTGGCATGCCGTATGCCGAAATCGCAAAATCTTTGTACATCAGTGTCGATACGGTACGTTCTGGCGTTCGTAAAATATATGCTGCACTGGAATGCGACGAAACGACGCTCATCAAAGTATGCCGTGATGCCGGTTGGCATAGACCATACCCGTTCATGCGGCGCGAATCGTAGTCTGCATAGATGGCTGGTATAATCGGATTTTGCGCTACTGTGGTGAATTATGAAAACGATTGATTCGCGATTTCGCATAGGGATTGCGATTCTCTGTCTGTCATTACCGGTATACGAAAGCTTTGCACTCCTCCAACCTGATGCACTCCTGCAGTGGGCATCTTCATTCCATCTGTTGAGTGCAGTTGCACTGTGCATTGCCGCAGTGCTTTTCTGGAATACGGCACATGCATCAAAACCTGTTGCCGCGTGGAGTGTCACACTCCTCATGGTGAGCGTGGCGTTTTTGGATGTCGGGATGCAATGGGTCCAAGGGACAGATTATCTCATCTTGAATATGATGCAACCATTTCATGTAATCAGTATTACAACAATTGCCTGGATTATCGGTTCGAGGACAGCACATTCCGCAGATGCGGTCCTCGCACACAGTATCGCCCTTTTTGCTCCACTCGTATTGTTGTGGGGGGTTATCGCAACCTGGTCACCGTTTGTCGCAGTATATGCAGAAAGTTACGGTGGTGGCGACACCCTGGTCGGTCATGGCACAACCTGCATGCTGGCATTTGTTGCAAGTTTGACGCTCACGCTGCGTCGCAGCACCACGCAAACCGGCACACCAGGACTGGCAACCATAGGCATGTTTGTTTTTGGGTTGACTCAGGCACTGCTCAGTCAGAATCTGCGTTTCATCCCCCTCTTGCTTCTCTGTGGAGGAATATTTGACGCACTGCGGTGGAAGTGGCCACATGCACACCGACTGCGTGTCATCGTCCCAACCATGATCTGCGTCACGGGATATTTTGTCACCCTTCGCTCCACCACAATTGTCGCCTGGGACATGACCACATGGTTTGGCGTCTGTATACTCAGTGCATGTCTCTGTGGAGCGTTGAGTTCGGTTGGTTTTCGTGCGCAAAGGGGATCCAAATGACACCGTTACCATTATCTCAACCACCATTTTTCTTGCGCCGCCTGGCACTGGCAATGGCGCAACCAAGCGTGCGTCATTGGATATTGATGCCGTCATTTGTGTGGTTTGTCGGTGGATTATTTTTGGACGGATGGGCCCATAACCACGGCAGAGTCGACAATACATTTTTCACCCCATGGCACGCGGTGTTCTACAGTGGGTACCTCGGAGTAGCGCTCGCATTGGGGTTGCTGGTGTGGAGCAGTTGGATGCGTGGTGAACAGTGGCAGAGCGCACTTGCACTGCCCTACCGTATTGCCATTTTGGCAGCACCAGGCTTTGGTATGGCTGGCGTGGCAGATTTGTGGTGGCATACAAACTACGGATTCGAGGCAGGCATCACGCTGTTGTTGAGCCCACCACATCTCGC
>CANJHS010000022.1 GCA_947474225.1 Roseiflexaceae bacterium
CGTGGCGACCGTCCGTCTTTCGGTGGCGATCGTCCCCCACGTCCAGCCTATGGTGATCGCCCAAGCGGTGGTGGATTCCGCCGTGATGGTGATGCACCCCGTGGCGACCGTCCGTCATTCGGCGGCGACCGGCCCCCACGTCCAGCCTATGGTGATCGCCCAAGCGGTGGTGGATTCCGCCGAGATGGTGATGCACCCCGCGGCGACCGCCCATCATTCGGCGGCGATCGGCCACGCCCAGCCTTCGGTGACCGCCCAAGCGGTGGTGGATTCCGCCGTGACGGTGATGCACCACGCGGCGACCGCCCGTCATTCGGCGGCGACCGGCCACGCCCAGCCTTCGGTGATCGTCCGGCACGGCCGTTCGGTGACCGTCCTGCTGGCGGTGGATTCCGCCGCGACAACGACCGCCCGAGCGGCAACTTCCGCCGCGATGGCGATGCTACCCGACCGTTCGGTGACCGTCCGCCACGTCCCAGCTTCGGCGGGGACCGCCCGGCCGGTGGTGGGTTCCGTCGTGACGGTGACGCCCCACGGGGCGACCGCCCGTCGTTCGGCGGCGACCGCCCACCACGTCGTGACGACGATGCACCACGCGGCGACGCCGGTGATCGCCCACGACCACGCAAGCGCCCATAATCCGACGCTCCGGTGACACTTCGTACCCCCGACGGCAGTGCCGTCGGGGGTACGTTTTTTTGCAACACACCACGGGTATACGTCGATCACCGAGTCAGCGCACAGATCTTTGCCACGCAGCATGGTCCTGCCCATATCAGTCATACTCTTCGATACGCACATTGAGCGACGACCACATGCGCGGCGTGACCTTTTGTGGGGCATTTCGGCGCCGATGTTTGCCTTACACGTCGTTTGTACGCATATTGTTGTCAGTGTATGGACGTTTTGTACGATGCTTTCATGCGGGAGCTGATCGTTGCCAATAGGGCACAACGGTCAGCACTGGGCGCTCCTGTCTGTGCATCTGGGAATTTCACCGCCATCGCACAACGCGTGTAGGGTCACCATTCTCACTATCTCTTTGGCCGTTCCGCTTCCCAGAGCGCTCGGAGCGGTTTGTGCTGTCGCGTTGCGTGACGGCTGCGTTCATGATTCGCGTCCATAACATTGCAACGACACGCGACATGCTGCAGTGCTCTTGGCCGGGGGATGATGTGCCTTGCATTGGACAATGACGCACTCGCTTTGTCTAGCGCGGTCATTGTTCACTGAATTGTTTACACTAAACGAGAGTATTTCATTCAATCTACAGAACAAATACACCTCAAATATAGAGACAATTGCATTATTTCGATTATAATAGAAGTTAATAGACAAACTGGCCGAAAGATACAAAAAATGCACTTTATTTCAGGGTTTCGCCCACGCAACAGTATTGTCGCGCTCAGACAGCATTGGCAGCTCATCCTTTCGATGCTATGGGCCATTGGTCTTATCGCGACAGCCTACATTGTGTATTCACCGGTATTCCAAACAAATGATGATGTCACCATGGCAATGCGTGTCCACGGGTTCGGTCAGTTTGCATCTGCTACGCCATATATCGTGTATTCAAATATTCTTTGGGGTGTCCTGTTGTATGCGTTGCCGAGCATTGCCGGCTACTTGGCATATGCGTGGGTAACCATGATGCTAATGTTTTGTATTTCATGGGGAATAACGTATTTTCTGTTGCGCAGTCCAGTCCCCGCAGGTATTGCTCTCCTATTGTGCACTGCTGTGCTCATCGAGCCGCTGCTTTCTCCGCAGTTTACGGTCACCGCAGGCCTCTGCGCCGTCGTCTGCATGCTTGCAGTACAACGCTATCGCACCGCACCATCTCCGTGGCTCATTGGCGTCATCGTCCTGAGTGCGTTGGCAGCGATTCTTGTACGTATAGTGATGCTCCCGCTGGTCGTCGTTTTGGTTGCGCCATATTTTTGGTTGCATGGTCGCGCGCTGATACGTCAGGTGGCGCTTGTCCGTGCGGTAATCGGAATCATCGTCTTTGGAACATGTACGCTCGTGGCCAACGCTGTGGCATATCAGCAGCAACCCGAGGTAGCCCGGTTCCATGAACTGTATCGTCTCTATCAGCCGCTGTTTAATAATGGTGCCATGAACTTTTTCCGCCTCTATCCCGAGTTGGTCGAGCGCAGCGGATATAGCATGAACGATCTCGCGTTGATGGCGCAGCGGTTTTTTGTGCCGGGGAGTCTGACCGACGCTGTGCCTCTTCGCAACCTGATGAGCAGCTATACACCAGTCAACGGCGAATTTGCCAATTTCACGCAAGTGTTTACCAGTAACATCAATCAGTTGTCGTACCAGCCATATCCATTCTTCTTTGCTATTGCACTTATGTGTATTGCGCTCAACAGGGATCTGAATGCGGTGTTTGGATATGTACTCCTGGCACTCGTGATTGTGTGTATATGTCTGACGGGTCGTATCGTTCACGACCGCGTATCGTACAGCATGATGAGTGCATTGTTGCTTTTTGCGGTGACTCACGTACTGGCACCGAATTGGAAAAAAATATATGCGTGGAGCTCCATCGGTGCACTCGTGCTGGCCCTCGTCTGGAGTCAAGGGACAACACGTACTGCGATTAATCAGAAGGCGTCGAAAATCCATTCGATATTCGTGAAGGATCTGAAAAACATACCGACTCAATCGTTTGTTGTCTGGGGTGCGTCAGCGTTTGCGTTTCAACAGATCTATCCACTCAAGGCAATGCGTGACACTGCAGTTCCATTAGGAATATACACGCTGGCGCTTTCATCAATCCAACCGCAATCCGTGGCGTACGAACAGCGTGCCGCGGGGTTTGATATCGCACAGGCATTGCGTTCTCCGGAGGGTGTCTTGATTTCATATCCGAAGTCATTTCGGAACGGATTGGATACATTTTGCAGAGAACACTACGGGGGTCCGTTACAAGAAGAAGTATTTTGGAAAGGGAAGGCAATTACGCTTCTGCGAATCCGCTGCGGCTCCTCTGATACGCCGTAGCTAACGTGACCAATAACAGCTATTGATTTGCGTTTCCGTTCCCCGTATGATGACGATACGCATGCGCAGGCACAAAGAAATCCGGGTCATGGCATGTGCAACAAAGGGAGCACATGACGACACTCGCCATCATCGGTCTGGGCCAAGGACTGTCACATCTGCAGGCGTTCCAGATGTTGCCTGACTGTCGGGTGGTCGCCGTGTGCGACGTCGACGCGCATCTGGCTGCCCAGACTGCCCAACGGTATCAGGTCACCACAATCTACACAGACATCGAGGCGGTGCTGGCGGACACGTCCATCGACGCCGTCGTTATCGCCACTCCGGATCATCTGCACGGTCAACACGCCATCATGGCATTGCAGGCCGGCAAACATGTCCTGAGCGAAATTCCCATGGCGCTGACGATAGACGAATGCCAGCGCATCATCACCCTGTCGGAACGCCACGGGTTGACGTACCAGATGGGCAATCAGGTGCGCTACGCGGCCTGTCTGCAAGACATCGCGGGGCTGCTACGTGCCGGGGATTTGGGGCCGATTTTCTATGGTGAAGGCGAATACCTGCACGATTACCACGACATCGTCGACGAACGCCCCGCCACCCACTGGCGTATCGATCCGGCCACACCACAGACCACGTTGCTCGGCGGTGGTCCGCATGCGCTCGACACGCTCCGTTGGCTGATGGGCGTACGCTTTGTCGAGGCACAGGCGTATCATGTCAGCATCCCATCCGAATGGCATACCACACACACGACCGTGGCGCTCCTCAAAGCCGATAGCGGAGCCGTTAGCAAAATCACCGTCTCGTACGGGATGCAACGCCCCTATTGCCTCTACTACAGTGTCTATGGTAGCGATGGGTCGTTCGAACGCAGTCGCGACCAAGGCAGCCCGATGGCCGAGACGACCAATTACTATAGCCACCGCAAACTCAGCGGCGCCCGCCGGCTCATCCCTGCTACCGTGCCCAACTGGTACAACCCGCGTATGCCTCGCACGATGATGCTGGGCCATGGCACGATGGAGGTCGAACAAGCCCAGCGCTTCCTCTTGGCCATCCAACAACAACGCCTGGCCGACATCCACGCGCGCGAAGCCGCAGAGTCGATTGTGCCACTCATCTGCGCACTGCAATCGGCAGATCAGGGTGGTGGGGTGATAGCGATACCGAGGCTGTAGGCAAGCGTTGATGTGCAGTGTGCGCTACCGAACGAGATCAGCATCACGGTGCCCGTTCTCGTGGCAATGCAGCCCAAGAACGGTTCTTGAGTTGCGACTACTAGCCATCTACCGCCATTGAGAGTCCGCCCCGTTTGTTCGGTGTATGTGCTGCGTTTGGCGCTACCTGCCGCCTATCGCGACGGAGATGCACCACACGATGGCTACTACGGTAGTGACTGACGTCACGCTGGCCCACCAATCCCGTCATGCGGTATCAAAAGATCCGGGTGAACTTTGATATTTCGGAGCCAATTCTTTGCATGTTGCGCTTTTCTCATGCCATTAGTCCGAATTGGCGACTGTTAGGTTGTTCCCTACCATAGGTCGCAGTATATTTTTGGCACAACTATACTGCTATGATGGATTACGTGTAACTATGTGCTTGAGGGAAACAGCAAAATGACCACGCAGTTGCATTGGCGCAATGTGTACGCTCTCATCCTTCAACATTGGCAGCTTGTTTTTTCGTTTTTATGGTCATTTGGCCTGGTTGCTTTTTGCTACGGAGCGTTCAATCCAGAGTTCCAAACAAACGACGATGTGGTAATGGCAATGCGTGTCCATGGATTTGGACAATTTGTCACTCCAACCCCGTATATTGTTTACTCAAATATCCTATGGGGATTACTCCTTTATACATTGCCGAGCATTGCTGGGTATTTGGCCTATGCGTGGATGACAATGTTCATCATGGCCTGTTGTTCATGGGGGATTACCTATTTTTTGATTCGTGCCGCTATACCTCCACTGTTCGCCGTACTCCTGAGCACATTGGTGGTAATCAACCCGGTACTCCATCCTCAATTTACCGTCACCGCTGGATACTGTGCAGTTGTCTCCGTACTCGCAGTACACCGTTACCTCAATCATCCTTCTCGCTGGCTTTTGGCGGTGGTCATATTGGGGGCAATCGGAGCAATCCTGATACGGGTTGTTATGCTGCCACTCGTGTTCATCGTTGCTATCCCATTTTTTGAAAAATCTGTTCTCAGCACAGTCACTCGCCCCCCTTTGCGTACAGTGGTCGTAGGAATAGTTGCATTCGGTCTTTTTTCGTTGGTGGCGAACTGGTGGGCATACCAGCAAAGTCCTGATATGGCTCTTTTCCATGAACAATACCGTTTGTACCAACCACTGTTCAACAATTCTGCGGGACAGTTTTTCAGACAAAACCCAACAATCCTCTCGTCCTCTGGGTATAGCCTCAATGACATTTATTTGATGTCACAACGTTTTTTTGTGCCAGGCAGGCTCACTGATCCCATCACGCTGCGCACACTGATGGAGCAGTATTCGGTATGGGGAATAAGCAGCACCACGCTCAAAGCGCTTCTTGAGCGCAATGTTTCAATATACACGACAGAATCTATTGCAATCATTCTCTCCAGTATTGCGATTGGGATGTTGTGGCAACGCAACACAAAGTCGCTTTATGCACTCGGGCTGCTTGCACTGACAACCATGGTCATTACCTTCACAGGCAGAATCGTCTTTGGTCGTGTGGTATACAGCATGGTGGTGGTGATTCTGATACTCTTGATTGTTCATTTTGATGCAAAAGCCTGGAAGAATCTCGCAGTCACCATTACATGTGGTTTGTGGCTCCTCGTTGCGCTCGCTCTGCAGGCACAATCGTCGTTCCAGAGTGCTACAGCATCTGCAAAAAAATCTGCTGCTCTCATAGACGATCTACAACGGATGCCCACACAGTCAATCGTCGTTTGGGGAGCAAAACCATTTAATTACAATGCACTCTATCCGCTGCACGCCATGCGGACTGATGCAGCCCCCTTAGATATGCATACGTTGGCGCTCGCCACCATCCAGCCTCAATCGGTCCCATATGCACAACGGACGCAAGGATTTGACTTCAATACCGCATTACGTTCTGAAGGCGGGGTACTGATTTCGTATTTGCCTGTGTACCGAAAAAGAATCAATATCTATTGCAACGAGCATTTTGGAA
This sequence comes from Roseiflexaceae bacterium, assembly GCA_947474225.1. Lineage (GTDB taxonomy): Bacteria > Chloroflexota > Chloroflexia > Chloroflexales > Roseiflexaceae > UBA965. The sequence continues at coordinate 6,208 of CANJHS010000022.1, forward strand.
TGAAATTACACGAAGAACTCTACTGGAAAGGGAAGCAAATAGAGATACAACGAATCCGTTGCATCCCTCACACGCCATAGTCAGCCCGATAGCGCCAAGGCGCTGTGCATACGATGGTTGTTTCGGTAGTATTCGAAAAAACGATGCAACTGCTCACGCGCCTACCAACCCCGTTCTGTATAAACAGTCAGCAGCATGCCACACCGTCACGCATCCCCATAGCCCCACGGCATGCCCCCATAGCCCCACGGCATGCCGTGGGGCTATGGGCAAATCAAAAAATCCGCACGTGCCGCGGAATCCGCCACCAACTGCGCATTCAGGCCATCATTCGTCGCAATACGTGCGTCTGCTTGCTGGCGCGTGAATCCCCACGCCTGCATGTGGCGCTGTGCCAACCGATCCATGGCGACGGGCAGCGGTGTATCGAGGTACCAGCATTCGTCCAATTGGCCACGCACGTGCTCCCACCCGTCGGCATCGTGGAGCAGATACAATCCTTCGACGATGACCAGCTTCGTCGCCATAGGCACCAGCGCTTCATCTGCAATCGGATCACCGATGCTATGCTCGAATCCTGGCCAGCCGACGTGCGCCACGCCTGCAGCCTGTCGCACGCGCTGGAGCGCGCTCACAAATCCGGCTGCGTCGAAGGTCCATGGCGCGCCGCGGCGGGCAAATGCTGCAACAGGGTCGGGGAATTGTGCGAGTTGCGCTTTGGTCAGATGGAATCCGTCCATCCCCAGTGCCACCGCAGTCCCCGCGCCGTGCTCGTGATTGAGGTCGCTCGTCCACTGCGCTGCCAACGTCGTTTTGCCGGCACCCGGAACGCCGACCAGCCCGATGAGCAGCCGTGTGCTGGGACGTTGCATCAGGGTAGCGAGATAATCGATCGGCTGTACGAGCACAGGTGGCATAGCGGTACCTTCCTATCGGCAGATATCCGCTATCCTACGCTATCTCGGGGCAACAGACAACGGAGTGGGGTGGATTATTTTTCGTGAATCACAATATCCAAACCGTTATCGGGATGATACGACCACGAGATATTAAACGTGTCGAATTCTTCACGCTGCACCCCATCCAATGCCCGGGTTTGATCCATGCGCGAAATGACATAGCTCGGCACGGGGATCGCATACAGCACACAGGCGATTTCTTTGACGGGTGCACCCTGGTCTTCGTCTCCGTCACCATCAATCGACAACGTTTTGCCATTGTCCAGCACATCGATGTACCCCGAATATGTATCGGCACACGACTTCATCGCGGTTTGGAGTTTTGTCTCGCCAATACTCCCCAGCGCATCCGTCACCTGACTGCAACTGCTCAACAGCACTACCATCAGCACCAACATGCTCTTTCGACGCATGACACACTCCTCTGCTCAGCGATGCCACCCATTGCATTCCATCGATGGTCTAGGATACAAATAAACACGTCCACAAATGTGGACGTGTGTACGAGAAATCCCTATTTGTGGACGCAATCAACCGATGCGTTGCGCCTGCAGTTGTGCATTGAGGGCGAGTTCGGCGGCGAGGAAGGCATGCGTCTGCGTCATCGCGTGTTCGGTACGGTCGAGGCAATCGCGGATGAACGCCGCAAAAAACGGGTAGCCCACCTGGCCGTGGACGGCGAAGTGGTGTTCCTTTGACTGGTCGACCAGGTACACATGATCACCGCTCTGCTCGCGGGCGACGTCGATGTACTTGCGCAATTCGATATAGCCTTTGGTGCCCAGGATGATGGTGCGGCCGTCGCCCCAGGTGCCCAAGCCATCGGGCGTGAACCAGTCGACGCGGAAGTAATTGCTCGTCCCGTTATTGCCCACAATCGTACAGTCGCCGAAGTCCTCGAGCTCGGGATAGTCGGGATGCGCATGATTGGCCACGCTACTGGCCTGGACGGTGCCCCCCGTTGCGCCGCTGTAGAACAGATACTGTTCGACCTGGTGGCTGCCGATGTCACACAAAATGCCGCCGTATTGGGCTTTGTTGAAGAACCAACTGGGCCGATTCTGGGCCCGTAGTTGATGCGGTCCGAGCCCAATCACCTGGAGGACCTTGCCGATGGCACCGTCGGCGATGAGTTGGCCGGCATAGACGGCACTCTCGACATGCAGGCGCTCAGAGTAGTAGACCATGTATTTTTGGGTCGTCTGTGCCGCCGCCTGTCGGGCCGTGGCGAGTTGGTCGAGGGTGGTAAAGGGGCATTTGTCCGTAAAGTAATCTTTGCCGTGGTGCATCACCCGCAGGCCGAGGGCACAGCGGTCGCTGGGGATGGCTGCGCCGGTCACCAGGGCCACATCCGCACGCTGCAGGATTTCTTGCTCGCTGCGGGCGATCTGTGCGTGGGGGTACGTTTTCACAAAAGCCGCGACCTTGTGCGGATCAGGATCATAGACCCAATCGAGGGTCGCGCCCGCTTCGATGAGCCCATTGCACTGACCATAGATGTGCCCATGGTCGAGGCCGATGGCGGCGAAGCGGAACTCGCCGGGTGCGACGACGGCGGCGACGTTGCCCTTTGGTGCATATGTCATGCCTTCAGACATGCGTGTTCCTTTTTTTTCTGCGAAAACGCAACGCGCTACTTGCCGCTCATGTTGGCTGCGTAGCCACGCAGATGTTCCAAACTGGTGTTGAGGCAGTCGAGCGGGTCGCGCGGGCAGGTGTCTTGCTCGACCGCATACCACTCGACCCCGTTTGCCTCACCCCAACGCAGGATGGGCAGAAAATCAATCGTGCCCGTGCCAACTTCGGCGAAGGATTGTTGGGCATCGTCGGCCATGTCTTTGAGGTGGATGATGGGCATGCGGTTGGCATACGTCTGGATGAAGCTGAGCGGATCTTGGCCGCCCTTTTTGACCCAGTAGACGTCGATTTCGGCCAGTAATGCGTTGTCTGGGGTGGGGTACAGCAGATACGACAGCGCGTCCATCTCGTTGATGGTGGTCGCAAATTCGAACGCGTGATTATGGTAACTAAGCCGATAGCCGACCGCCGTGAGTTTTTTGGCGAGGGCATTCATGTGGCTTTTGAACATCTGGTAGCCGAGGGCGTTCTGATACTCTTGGGGCAGGTACGGCACCACGATGTCGCGTGTGTTGAAAATTCGCGCCTGGCTGAGGACGCCGGCCATGTCGTCGGTCAGCTCACTAATCGAGACGTGCATGCCGGCGGTTTGGAGTTGATTCTCACGTAGGAAGCTACCGATTTGTTGGGCGGTGTAGCCGTGTGTGCCAGATACCTGCACCGCGTGCCAACCTTGTTCTTTGAGACGGCGCAAGACCAGATTGTAGTCTTCTTTGAGGGCATCGCGCACGGTATAAAGCTGGGCAGCACATTTGCGAATGAACATCAGTTGCTCCGTTCACGTGGGGCTCGGCGCTGATTGAGCTGAGCCAAAAAGGCATGTTCGTCAAAGGGAACGTCGACCCAATTGTCGGTCCAGGTCGATAAATACATGGCGTTGACCAAGGTCAGCCCGTTGATGCCCTCGATGCCGGGGGCGAGGAGTGGGGTGCCGTGCAGGATGGCGTCGGTGAAGTTTTGGGTAATGCCGGGATGCTGTGGACCTGCACCGCCGGCAACAGGGATGGGAATCTTCCAGACCTCAGGTGCACCGAAGGGTTGGGTATTGGTGGCATTGAATTCGGGTTCGCTCTGGCGCAGGCGCCAGAATGTGATGGCGTTGTCTTCGACGACGATTTTGCCGCGGTCACCGCTCACTTCGTAGCGATTGGTGCCGGGTGCATCGCCGGTGGTGGTAATGTAGACGCCGGTTGCGCCGTTTTCGCACTCCATGTAGGCGGTGACGTCGTCCTCGACCTCGATGGTGTGGTGCTTGCCGAAGTGGCAGAAGGCGCGGACGCGAGACGGCATCATGCCCAATGTCCACAGCATCAGGTCGATGTTGTGGGGGGATTGATTCATCAACACGCCGCCGCCTTCGTGCGCCCAGGTGGCGCGCCACGAGCCAGAAGCGTAGTAGGCTTGGCTGCGGTACCAATCAGTGATAATCCAGTTGAAGCGTTTGATGACACCCAACTCGCCCGTTGCAATCATGTCGCGGACTTTGGCAAACACGGGGTTGGTGCGCTGGTTGTACATGATGCCGAAGGTTTTGCCGCTGGCAAGTGCGACCTCGTTCATCTGGCGTACTTGCTGGGTATAGACGCCAGCAGGCTTTTCGATAAGCACGTGGAGTTGTTTGTGGAGGGCTTGGACTGCCAGATCGGGGTGGAAGTAATGCGGGGTGGCAACAATGACCGCATCGACGAGCCCAGAATCGAGCATCGCGGTGTAGGATTCGAAGAACACGACACTGGTTGACAAATTGGTCTGGGCCCAGAGCTGTGCCTCGGGGAAGGTGTCACTCACGGCAGCAAGCTCTGCCCCTTTGATGGTGCCGGCGTTGAGGTAGGTGGCGTGTTGACGCCCCATACCGCCCAGACCGACGATTCCATAGCGAATGCGAGACATGTGCGCTCCTTTCACAACGATGTGTGGTGCCCAGTCATTCTGGCTGCGGGCAGATTACCGGATCAATGGTCAACCAGCGGTCCGCAATGCGTGCCCTGCGCCCATCGGTCTGCAACGCCGCCAGGGTCGTATTGACAATATCAGTCAGATAAAGAGCATCATACGGCAAAACGACGACATATGGTGCATCGGACAGTGGCGGTCCTGCAATTAACGACTGATCGGCGCGTTGCATGGCGTCGGTGGTGCTTCGTTCGGTGATGATGCGTTCGACAAAACCACACTGCAGTGCCTCCCACAGCTGCGCTGTCGTGTCGTAGTAGCGCACCACACTCGCTTTACCGGCCCGGGCGCGACTGCGCAGATAGCTATCGCCATCAGACCCCAACACCACACCTACGGGCACGGTGCTGGTGATCGTCGGGTCGTAGCGCGTCGTGCGGGCGAGTGGGATCAGGCCATTGTTGTAGTAGGGGGTCGAAAAACGCGCCCGCCAGCCTTGCTCTGGCGCGTACGGCATCGCCGAGGCGATGATATCGTACCGTCCTTGCTGGAGCTCGTCGTAGGCAGCGTCAAGACCAGTGGGGACAAAAACGACCGGTACGCCGAGGGACTGCCCCAGTGCGCGGCTGAGGTCGATATCGTAGCCGGCGGGTTGGCCGTCGATGGTAGTGGTAAATGGGAATGACCCGGGGTCGTAGCCCACCCGCAATTGGCCACGCGTTTTGATACCTGCCAAAATGGGATCTGCCACGGCAGTCGTCGGCGCGCATTCGGTGAACACGACGGCGAGAGCATAGAGAAGCAGAATTGCACGTGCTAGATAGCGGGCTACTCTCACCTGATGCTCATCTCTCTGACTTGCCAACCCGTACGGTCTTTTTTATACTCAACACATGCGACTCCCGTCGCACATGTGTATTTGTTTGTTATAAACCAATCCCCCCCTTCCCGCAATCTGATCACTGGAGTGTACTATGGCAATCGAACCATATCGCCCAAACGGCGAGCCTACTGACTCCGAAAAAGCATTTGATCAGCGTATGACGCGCCTATTCGACCGCTGGCAGTACAAACTGAGCCGGGGTGTGAAGTATGTGGTGATCGCCATCGCTGCAGTATGGCTGTTGATGAATATCATCCCGTCGGCGTGGCAATTCGTCACGACCCAGGAGTTAGGACCACTGATTCTACAACTCTTGGGGACGATGGGGTATTTGTTTATCTTCATCGGCTTCCAGTTTTCGATGATGTATTTCTTTATGGCACGTACCCGGATTTATTGGGTACGTCCAGGCGAAACCGGCATCAGCTTCGCCGACTACCGCGGTAATCCCGAGGTACTCGAGGCAGCGCGGCGGATCGTGACACTGCTCCAAGGTGCCAAAAACTTCAAACAAATGGGTGGCGAAATCACCCGTGGTGTGTTGCTCATCGGCCCTCCAGGCACTGGCAAAAGCTATCTCGCCCAAGCAATTTCGACCGAGGCTGGCGTACCATTCGGGTATCTGAGTGCACCGTCATTGACATCGGCCTTCATGGGCATGGGCAGCATCAAGGTGATGATGCTCTATCGCAAAGCACGCAAGTTGGCCAAAGAATACGGCGCATGTATTTTGTTTATTGACGAAATCGACGCCATCGGCGGTGCCCGCAGTAGCTCGTTGATGGGCGCTGGTGCAATGACTGGCATGACGCCGGCCGCCAATGCCGGCGGTGTTGCCCAGATGATGATGGGCATGGGCGGTGGCGGCTCGGGTCTCTTGAACGAACTGTTACTCCAAATGGACCCGCCACCCGAAGATACCACCTGGTACGGCAAAGTCATGCGCACCCTCGGCTTGCGTCGCAAAAAACCCGACATGCCGCCGGTGTTGACCATCGGGGCGACCAATTTGGCCGAAACGCTCGACGCAGCGTTGCTGCGCCCGGGTCGCTTCGACCGCAAAATCGTCGTCGAATACCCCGATGCCGAAGGTCGGCGCGACATCCTCGAATACTACTTGGCCAAGGTCAAGCACGAGCCATTGCCCATCGACCGGATGATGTCCGACACGATTAACTACACGCCGGTGGCGATACGCTTCGTCATCAACGAAGCGGTCATCCATGCCCACTTCGATAATCGCCAAGCCATCAACTACTGGGACTTCACCCGTGCGCGCGAAATGCACGAACACGGCCTGCGCCAACCCATCCGTGGTATGTCTTTCGAAGAACGCCGCCGCATCGCCTACCACGAGGCCGGTCACGCCTATGCAATGGTCAAACTGTTGCGCAAACAACGCTTGACCAAGGTGACGATTATCCGGCATGGCAACGCGCTTGGATTTGCCGCCTGGAAGCCCGAAGAAGAAATCCACACCAGCACCAAGACCGAATTATTACATCGTCTGCAGATTGCGTTGGCCAGCCGCGCCGCTGAGGAGTTGTTCCTCGATATCCAGATGAGCGGTGTGACCGGCGACCTCATCTCGGCCACCAGCATTGCGACCTTCATGGTGGGCGCCTATGGGATGGATACGTCCCTCTATTCGTACTTGGCGTTTGGCCAAGAGGCGATGAAGAGTGCCGACATCAAGAAGCAGGTCGAGGCAATCCTGGCAGAAGAATTCCGCAAAGTGCGTCGCATGATCGAACAAAACCGTGAGGCAGTGATTGCCATTGCCGAAGCATTGATTCTGCGCAACGAACTGACCGATATCGACGTCAACGACATCCTGCATCGTGTCGAGGCAACCCACCCATTCGTCAAAACAATCGACGAAGCCCCGCGCGCATTGCGTGAAGCAGTACCGGTCGAGGTCATCACCGACACTTTTGTCCCCGTCGAAGGGGCGATTCACACCTCGCCGTTGAGCGAAGGCGCTGTCTCGTACGAGCGTGACCCTATCGCGTAGTCGCACCTTCTCCGCCCCTGGACTGCGGTGCAGTCCAGGGTTTTTTTGTGTGAATCGCAACGAAAATCATGGTCAAGTGACTGCAAAAATTATCTGCTATCTGGTATAGTAGGTGCATGAATATTCTGATAACTGGCATCAATGGATTCGTCGCAGGGCATCTCGCCGAGCGCCTTGCCCGCAATCCGGCATACACCCTGTGGGGCATCGCCCGCTCGGCACACATCGCAGTACCGTCGCTCGCTAGTCGAGTGCAACTGGTGACACTCGATTTGCGTGACGAGCATGCGTTGCGGAGCGCCTTGGCAGACATCCGCCCCGATGCGATTCTGCATCTCGCAGCCCAGGCGAGTGTGGCCAAGTCATTCACCGATGCAGTCAACACGATGCACGACAACATCTTGCCCAGTGTGGCACTGATGCAGTACAGCAGCGAATTACAGCTCGACCCACTGATTGTCTGCGCCGGCAGCAACGAAATCTACGGCACCGTGCCCCCGGAACGCATGCCCATCAGCGAAGACGAGCCGTTCCGGCCGCTGACCCCCTACGGCGTCAGCAAAGCTGCCGTTGACATGGCCGCCTACCAGTGGCACGTGTCGCACCGCCTGCGCACCATTCGGCTGCGCTTGTTCAGTCACATCGGGCCGCGCCAGAGTGATGGGTATGCGGTCTCGGCTTTTGCGGCCCAAATCGCCAAAATCGAAGCAGGCCTGCAAGAACCCATCCTCAAGGTCGGTAATCTGTCCGCACGCCGCGACATCACCGATGTACGCGATGTGGCTGCTGCCTACGAAGCGCTGTTGACGCGCGGTGACGCAGGGGCAGCCTACAATGTGGGCTCTGGCCGTTCGTACCAAATCCGCGACCTGCTCGACCAACTCGTTGCCATGAGCACCGTGCCCATTACGGTCGAAGTCGATCCGGCCCGATTACGACCGGTCGATGTCCCCGATGTCGTCTGCGACAATCGGGCGTTGACGAAGGCGACAGGCTGGCAGCCAACGACCCCCCTTTCAACCACGCTACGTGACATGCTAGACCACTGGCGGCACGCAATCAAGGAGTCACACGCATGAAAGCAGTCATCCTCGTCGGCGGCTTTGGGACACGTTTGCGCCCCCTGACCGTCAACACCCCCAAACCGATGCTCCCGCTGGTGGGGACGCCATTCATCGAATGGATGTTGACCAATCTGCGTGATCAGGGCATTGATGAGGCGATTTTGTGTGTGCAATACTTGGCCGACCGCTTCCGCACCGCGTTGGGCGACGGCTCGCGCTTGGGCATGAAGGTGCATATCGTCGAAGAGCCCGAGCCACGGGGTACCGCCGGCGCCGTCAAACATGTGGCCCATCTGTTGGACGACACGACGTTTGTCTTCAACGGCGACGTGATGACCGACCTCGATTTGCAGTCGATGTTGGCGTACCATCGCGCCAAAAAGAGCCAGTTGACGATTGCCTTGACGCCGGTCGAAGATCCGACTGCCTTCGGCTTGGTCGAGACCACTGCCGATGGGCGGATTACGCGCTTCCTCGAAAAACCCAAACCCGAAGAAGTCACCACCAATATGATCAACGCCGGTACCTACATCATCGAGCCGCATCTGTTCGACGATATCCCGGCTAATCAGCACTATATGTTCGAGCGTGGCTTGTTCCCCTCGACCCTGCAGAAAAACCACCCCATGTACGGCTTTGCCAGCGACGCATATTGGACTGATATCGGCAAACCGCAGACATACCTCGACGTCCATCACGACATCATCAACGGCAAAGTCCGTTTTGCATTACCCGGCACCGAAGTCAAACCTAAGCTGTGGATCGGCAACAACGTGACCATCGCAGCAGACGTCACGTTTAGTGGTCCGGTCGTGGTCGGTGACGGGGCGCATATCGCATCCGGCTGCGTCATCACGGGACCGACGATTATTGGGGCACACACCCATATAGGCGCAGGATCTGCGATTAGCGCCAGTGTCATCTGGCAAGAAAATCAACTCAGTGCAGAAGTCGTCGTCTCGCACAGCGTCATCGGCCATCGGAATCGCATCGCCGCCGGTGTCAAAATCCACAGCGGGACGATTATTAGCGACGATACGGTCATCGAAGGCGACAATGCTCTCGATCGTGGCGCACGCATTTGGCCCGGTACGACACTCACCAAGCAGAGCATCTCTTTCTCTTAGAAGCTCCGCTACGCCGTCCCGTTGGTGCGCCAACAGGACGGCGTTTTCGTATGGTATAATGGCGCCCGGAACGTGAACGGATATAGGCAATGACGCCCGCCGACGCGATAGAACATAACTGTTTATCATCAGGAATGGAGCGAACATGACGCGTGTAGCAATCAACGGATTTGGACGCATTGGGCGCCAAAGCTTCAAGGCATTGTTGGCCAACTACGGCGACGAACTCGAAATTGTAGCAGTCAACGACTTGTCCAACGTCGCGACGTTGGCCCATTTGTTGAAATACGACTCCAATTACGGTCAGTTCGACGGTGACGTCAAGGCAAACGGCGATATCATCGAAATCACCTACTACGACGAAGAAGGCAACGAGCGCGAGATGAAGCTCAAGGTCCTCGCCGAGCGCGATCCAGCTGCTTTGCCATGGGCCAAGTTGGGCGTTGACATTGTCATCGAGTCGACCGGTCGCTTCACCGAAGCCGAAAAGGCCAAGGCACACATCACCGCCGGCGCCAAGAAGGTCATCATCTCGGCACCAGCCAAGGGTGAAGACATCACCATCTGTCTGGGCGTCAACGAAGGCAAGTACGACCACGCCAATCACCACATCATCTCGAACGCATCGTGCACGACCAACTGTCTTGCACCGGTCGCCAAGGTGTTGAACGACAACTTCGGCATCAAGCGCGGCATGATGACCACCATCCATGCATACACGATGGACCAGAATTTGCAGGACAACGTCCACACCGACCTGCGCCGTGCCCGTGCTGCTGCCATGAACATGGTCCCAACCACGACCGGTGCTGCCCAGGCTGTTGCCTTGGTCATCCCCGAGTTGAAGGGCAAGTTCACTGGCTTTGCAGTCCGTGTCCCGACTTCGACGGTGTCGATGGTCGATTTCGTCGTCGAGCTCGAAAAGGGCACGTCGGTCGACGCCATCAACAAGGCCTTCAAGAAGGCCGCCGAAAGCGAAGAGATGGGCGATTTCTTGGGTGTCAGCGAAGAAGAGTTGGTATCGACCGACTTCTTGGGCAACCCGGCTTCGAGCACTGTCGACCTCCCGTTGACCCTGGGCTTGGGCGACAACCTGTTCAAGGTCGTGTCATGGTACGACAACGAGTTCGGCTACTCGAACCGCGTCGCCGACCTCACCGCCTACATCTCCGACCACTTCAACGATTAATTCACCGTTACCAAGCAGTCGGCGCAAACTTTCGTTTGCGCCGACTGCTTTTTGTATTCCCCATAGCCCCACAGCATGTTTTCCCCATAGCCCCACAGCATGCTGTGGGGCTATGATTTCTGCCACAACGCCGCAATCCCCTGACCACCACCGATACAGAGCGACGTCACGGCATACTGCTGCTTGGTGCGCGCCAGCGCATGAATGGCTTTGACCGAAAGAATAGCCCCCGACGCGCCCAACGGGTGCCCGAGCGATATGCCGCTGCCATCGGGATTGACGCGGGCCGGATCCAACCCCAGTTCGCGCGTCACCGCGATGGCCTGCGCCGCAAATGCCTCATTGACTTCGTAGATACCCACCGCGTCGCGGCCGACGCCGGTTTTGGCCCAGAGCTTCTGGATGGCCGGAATCGGCCCGATGCCCATCAGCGCAGGATCAACACCAGCGTGGCTATAGCCGACCAACGTCGCCAAAATCGGGATGCCTCGGGCAATGGCCGTCGCCTCATCCATCAGCACCAAGGCTGCAGCGCCGTCATTAATGGTCGAGGAGTTTCCCGCAGTGACCGTGCCATCGGCGGCAAAAATCGTTTTGAGTTTGGCCAGCCCCGCCAACGTCGTCTCGGGGCGGATGCCCTCGTCGCTGGCGAATGTCTGCGTCCCGCCCTTGACAGGCACGTCGATGGGCACGATTTGCCCAGCAAAATACCCAGCTGCGGTCGCAGCAGCGGCGCGCTGTTGGCTGGCGAGTGCCATTTCGTCTTGGTCGGCGCGGCTGATACCATACCTGCTCGCCACCCGTTCGGCGGTGACGCCCATGGCACAGCCGTCAAACGGATCCGTCAGCGCGCCAGCCATGGCATCCAGGACGGCACTATCGTTCAGCCGTTGACCCCAGCGCATCGTCGGCAGCCAATAGGGTGCGCGGCTCATTGACTCGACGCCGCCGGCGACGGCGATATCGACGTCGCCAAGCAGAATCGCTTGGGCGGCGCTGATAATTGCCTGCAAGCCGCTGCCGCAGACCCGATTGACTGACATCGCAGGGGTATCAATGGCCAGCCCTGCCCTCAGCGTCACCGCACGAGACAGGTACATGTCGCGTAGGTCACTGTGGATGACATTGCCCAAAAAGACCTGTTGTACGTCGGCAGCGGCAATCCCGCCCTGTGCGACGGCGGCACGCACGATGTGTGCGCCGAGGTCGATAGTCGATATATCTTTCAGGCTGCCGCCGAATTTTCCAATGGGACTTCGTACTGCGGCGGTGACGACGACACGTCGGTGAGACATAGATTCCTCCACACAAACGGGGCGTCTTAGACGCCCCGTTTTTCCTGTGTCAACGGGAGACACGGTTATTTTTTGAATTGGCCACGCAAGAAGCGGACCGCCGTCTCGGCCAGCACCGCAGCGCCCAACGGCATGACGGACTCGTCGATGGCAAAGACGGGGGTGTGATGGCCACGCGGTTTGTCACCTACCGCTGCACCGAGATTAAACATGGTGCCGGGGGCTTTTTGTTGCATATAGGCGAAGTCTTCTGCGCCCATGCCGCCTTTGTCGCGGACGATATTGTCGGCACCGATGAATTCGGTGATGACTTGATCCATCCAGCCCGTCACCATAGGGTCATTGTAGCCATTGGGGTAGCCGTATTCGAATTCGATTTTGTAATCGCCGCCAAAGTTACGGGCAAGCGCACACGAGTTCTCGACTTCGCGTACCAACAGCTTGCGGACGTCGCCGTCGAGGCTGCGCAACGTGCCCTCGAGGTAGACCTCAGCGGGAATCACGTTCGACACCGTCCCACCGCGCACGACGCCCAAGCTGACCACTGCTGGGTGCATCGGATCGACGCGGCGCGCCACGATGCCATGCAACGCCGTCATGATGGGGATGAGCATCCACAGTGGGTCGCCGCTGATGTGTGGGTAGGCGCCGTGGCCGCCGCTGGCGGTAATCCAAGCTTTGAAGCTGTCGACCGCAGCACTGGTCGGACCGGCACGCAAGCCGATTTTGCCGGCGGGCATGGTCGAATCGACGTGCAGGGCGATCATATGGTCGACGCCGTCGAGCGCGCCGTCGTCCATCATCATCGGCGCACCGGACTGGTGCTTGCCGCCGGTGGCTTCTTCGGCAGGTTGAAAGATGAAGCGCACATTGCCCTTCAGGTTGCCCTTCGCGAATTCTTGCTTGAGCAGATGGGCCACCCCGAGGAGCATCGCGGTGTGTGAGTCGTGACCACAGGCATGCATCAACCCTGCATTGACCGATGAGAATGCATCGCCGCTGGCTTCGAGGATAGGCAGTGCATCCATGTCAGCGCGAATACCGATGGTCGGACCATCACCCGTACCAATGCTGCCGAGGACACCGGTGATACCCACTTGGGTTTTGACGTCGATACCACCGATTTCGCGGAGGGTATCGGCGACGAGTGCAGAGGTACGTACTTCTTGGAAGGCCAGTTCGGGATGTGTATGGATGTCACGACGAATGCGGGACATTTCGGGCAATAACGTCTGTGCGCGATCGAGCATCGACATGGGAGTCCTCTTTCCAAATCGCAGGCTATTCTCAGGTACATGATACCACGCGCCCTCGTATAATTGCCCTAACTCCATTCTGCAATGAGGTCGCAATGACGCATAATCCCGACATCAGCCACTCGTCTCAAGGCGGCAGCGGCTGGCGCCCACGCCCGACGACACTCGCCCAAGAGTTAGGCAGCCTCTGGGCACCGTGCGGCATCGACAGCGAATACGCGCCGCTCCGCCACGTCATCCTGCATACACCTGGCGACGAACTGGCTGCGTCACTCGACCCCGATGCCGTCAACATGATTGCCCCGCTCGATCTCTCCCGCGCACGTGCCCAACACACCGAGATGGCCAACGCCTACCGGCGTTTGGGCGTCACCGTGACCGAACTCGCGCCGCAAGGACTGCCCCTTGCCAATCAAATGTTCATGGCGGATGTCTATGTGATGACGCCCGAGGGTGCAATACTCGGGCGGCCGGCATCCTCCGTGCGTGCCGGTGAAGAACGCCAGGCAGCCCGTCGCTTGGCCGATTTGGGCGTCCCCATTGTACGCAGCATTTCGGGCCGCGGTACCTTCGAAGGTGCTGACCTGATGTGGCTCGATCCCGATACGGCCATCATCGGTCGTGGTCTGCGTACCAACGACGACGGCGCAGCCCAACTCACCCAATACCTGGCCCAGAGCGGTCGCACCGCCATCGTCGTCGACCTGCCGTACGGCACGATGCATCTGATGGGCATGCTCCGCATCATCTCACCGACCTTGGCGATCGCTTGGCCGACGCGGCTGGTCCACCGCGGCGTCGAAGCACTGCGTGCCCGTGGCATGACTGTCCAATTCGCACCCGACACCGACGAGCTCCGCGGCGGCATGGCGATGAATTTCGTCGTCGTGGCACCCAATACCATCCTCGTCGCCGCCAACAACCCGGTCTCGCTCGGTTTTTACAAAAGTCTGGGCATCACCTGCATCGAGACCCCCGTCAATGAACTCGCCAAAGCCGCCGGTGGCATCGGCTGCCTGACCGGCATCGTTGCCCGTGATCGCGTCCAACCGATCTAGGATTTTTGGTACAGAGAAAACCGCTCTGGTGCGTTGCACCAGAGCGGTCGTGCGTTCCGGAGGGATTATTTGCTGAGGTAGCGACGTACGGTCTCGGCCAAAATGGCCGCACCCAACGGCATGGCCCGCTCGTCGATATCGAACACCGGCGTGTGGTGTGGCCTCGTCATATCACCCACTGCGGCACCGATCATCATCATCGTCCCGGGAACTATTTGCTGCATATAGGCAAAATCCTCGGCACCCATACCCGTCGTCAGCCGATCAATCTTGTCACTGCCCAGGTATTCGGTGGCGACGTCGTCCATCCACTGCGTGACGGTCTCGTCGTTGTTACCGGCAGGGTAGCCGCGCACGATGTCCAGGCTGTAGTCACCGCCGAGCAGTTTGGCGGTTGCAAAGGCACGATCGACCTCGCTGTGGAGCAGTTCGCGGATAGTCGGGTCGAAGCTCCGGATGGTGCCTGAGATGACCACTTCCGATGGAATCACATTGGTCGCCCCACCCGCCTGCAAAATTCCAATGCTGATAACCGCCGGATGCATGGGATCGATTTTGCGGGCACAGATGCCGTACAGCGCACTCATCACGATGTTGGCCATCCACACGGGGTCGGTGCCATTGTGCGGCGCAGCACCATGCCCACCGGTGCCCCGCACCACGCCGCGGAATGCATCCGAGGCAGCGGTATTGGGCCCTCGCGGCAACATCACTTCGCCATACGGCAACGTCGACAGCACATGCAGCGCAATCACATGGTCGACCCCAGTCAATGCGCCATCGGCAATCATCTTGGGGGCGCCCGAGACACCGTCGCCACCGATTTCTTCGGCGGGTTGGAACAAGAAGCGCACGTTCCCTTTGAGCTTGCCCGTGGCAAATTCTTCTTTGAGCAGATGCGCCACACCCAGCAATATAGCTGTATGTGCGTCGTGCCCACAGGCGTGCATTTTGCCATCGTCGACCGAACCATGCGGCAGACCAGTGGCTTCGTGGATGGGCAGCGCATCCATGTCGGCACGGATGCCGATAGTCGGTCCATTACCCGTGCCCAAATCCCCCACCACGCCGGTGATACCGACGTTGGTACGGACCGTGATGCCGCCAATTTCGCGCAGTGTTTCTGACACGAGAGCGGCAGTACGCACCTCTTGGAAGCCTAATTCGGGATGGGTATGAATATCACGGCGCAAGCGTGAAAGTTCGCTACTGAGTGCTTCGGCACGGGCTCGCATCGGCATATACATCTCCGTTTTCTCTCTACAAAAAAGCACTTAGCGCGTCAAATAACGGCGCACGGTCTCGGCCAAAATCGCTGCACCGATGGGGAATGAGCGCTCGTCGATGTCGAAGACCGGCGTGTGGTGTGGCCGGTTCATATCACCCACTGCGGCGCCGAGCATCATCATCGTACCGGGTGCTTTCTGCTGCATATAGGCAAAGTCCTCGCCGCCCATGCCGGCCGTCACGCGGTCGACGTTGGCTGCGCCCAGGTATTCGCTGGCGACGTCGTCCATCCACTGGGTCACCGTAGCATCGTTGATGCCGGCCGGATAGCCGCGGATGATTTCGAGCGTATAATCGCCGCCCAATGCTTTGGCTACCGAGAAGGCTCGGTCGAGTTCGACATACAACTGCTCGCGCACCTCGGGGTCGAAGCTACGAATCGTGCCGCCGATGTAGACCTCGTTGGGGATGATGTTGAACGCCGTACCCGTCTGCACAATGCCCACGCTGATGACGGCCGACTTCATCGGATCGATGCGGCGCGACACAATGCCGTTGATGGCTTGCACCACCGCTGCCATCATCATGACCGGGTCTGTGCCGCCGTGCGGGTACGCACCATGACCGCCGGTACCGCGAATCCACCCTTTGAATCCGTCTGCAGCAGCCGTCACGGGACCGCGGGTCAACCCCACCTGGCCCAATGGGATTTCGGAGGCAACGTGCAGTGCAATCACATGGTCGACCCCATCCATGGCACCATCGGCAATCATCTTGGGGGCGCCCGATACGCCGTCGCCGCCGACTTCTTCGGCTGGTTGGAACAAGAAGCGCACATTGCCCTTGAGTTTGCCCGTCGCGAATTCTTGTTTGAGCAGATGGGCTGCACCCAGCAGAATCGCCGTGTGGGCGTCGTGACCGCAGGCGTGCATTTTGCCAGCATCTCGGGAGGCGTGGCCGAGTCCGGTGTTTTCGAGTACGGGCAGGGCATCCATGTCGGCCCGAATGGCAATGGTCGGGCCATCACCCGTCCCCAAATCGCCCACCACGCCGGTGACGCCAACCTGGGTACGAATGCCGATGCCACCGATTTCTTTGAGGCTGTCGGCTACCAGCGCAGCAGTGCGCACTTCTTGGAAGCCCAATTCGGGATGCATATGTATTTCGCGGCGCAGACGCGACAGTTCGGCACTCATGGCCTCAGCACGGGTTAACATCGACATCGTTTACACCTTTTTTCTGTAGAAAATACTCAGCGTGACAAATAGCGGCGCACGGTTTCGGCCAAAATTGCTGCCCCGATGGGCATCGATCGCTCGTCGATATCGAAGACCGGCGTGTGATGCGGGCGCGGCATGTCGCCGAGCGCAGCACCGAGCATCAGCATCGCGCCCGGTGCGCACTGCTGCATATAAGCAAAGTCCTCGCCGGCCATCCCGACCGTCTTGCGGTCGACCTGGTCGCTCCCGAGGAAGTCACTGGCCACATCATCCATCCACTGTGCAACAGTGGCATCGTTGATACCCGCCGGGTAGCCGCGGATAATCTCGAGCTCGTAACTGCCACCCAGGCCATTGGCAAGTGCCAAGGCACGGTCCAACTCGGCAAACAATGTCTCGCGGGTGGATTCTTTGAAGCTCCGTATCGTGCCGGCGAAGTAGACTTCTGAGGGAATGATGTTGAACGCTGTCCCCGCTTGGACGATTCCCAAACTCACCACCGCTGGCTCTTTGGGATTAATCCGCCGCGCCACGATGCCGTGTATCGCCGTGATAATCGGCGCCGCCATCCAGAGTGGGTCGGTACCGTGATGCGGGTAGGCACCATGGCCACCCGTGCCACGCACCCACGCTTTGAATGCATCTGCTGCCGCCGTCACCGGGCCTTGGACCATTTTGACCGTCCCTACCGGGGTACCCGAGTCGACATGCAACGCAATCACATGATCCACGCCTACCATGGCACCGTCGGCGATCATCTTGGGCGCGCCAGACACCCCGTCGCCGCCGATTTCTTCGGCGGGTTGGAACAGAAAGCGCACGTTCCCTTTGAGTGCGCCGCTGGCAAATTCCGCTTTGAGCAGATGTGCAGCACCCAGCAGGATCGCCGTGTGCGCATCATGACCGCAGGCATGCATCGTGCCGTCTTGGCGAGATACATAGCCGAGTCCTGTCGTCTCGTGGATGGGCAACGCATCCATGTCGGCACGGATGGCAATCGTCGGTCCATCGCCGTTCCCCAAATCACCGACCACACCGGTGACGCCGACCTGGGTTCGGATGCGTATGCCACCGATTTCACGCAGGGTATCGGCCACCAAAGCCGCAGTACGTACTTCTTGGAAGGCCAATTCGGGGTGCATATGGATGTCACGCCGCAGTCGCGACAATTCTTCCTGCATGGCCACGGCTCGCTTCAGCATTTCGGTCATTGCAGCGCTCCTTGTTGGGGTTTTCTGTGGCTCATTATACGTGGCAGAGCGCCACGGTTACTGCATCGTCGCAGCCGACACCACCCGTAATGGGTATGTCTGCTCGAGCACCCCGTTGGCATCGCGTAGCACAATGGCAATCCGGTAGGTGCCGGTCATTGTGGATGTCAGACGTAATTCATCGAGCTGGAAGGCCATGGCATCTGCCGGCACATGACGCTGATGCACCACCTCCGCTAGTGTCGTGCCATCAGGGTCGCGGATCGTCAAGGTGACAGTGACAGCAATTGCCTCGCGCAGATCGTTGATTACATACAGCGGTACGTCCACCGTTTGGCCTATCGGTGACGGGCTCGCCGCCAAAATCGTACAGGCATAGGTGGGTCGGAAGGCGCGTTGGAGTGCATAGTACGACGCTTTGGGCACGCGCCAATAGTCGATAATCGCCCACGAAACGGCCGGGTTGGCGTCGCTAAACATAAACGGCACAATCCCTCCCGTCGGGCGATATTTACGCACGCGCAAGCGGTCGACATAGAAGCGGTTGATCTCGGATTGATACTCCTGGGTCATCGTAATCAGCGTCCGCAGGTCAGGGGCGCTACGCCAGTCCATCCAATGCGCCAGAATGTCTGGTTGGAAGCTGTGCTGTTGCACCAAGCGGGCCACATCCAATCGGCGCACATCGGCATCCATAAAGCGCACGGCACTTTCGTAGTTGGGGAAGCTCTGGGCACCAAATTCCGTCACAAAGCGGGTATTGTTGGGGAAGCGCGCGATAATCTGCTCCCACGCAGACAGCTTGCCATAGATGCCATACCAGCCATAGTAGAAGTGCGTGTCGGTGCCGCGTGCCAGCAATGGTACGGCGTATTCGCCCGAAGACCGGACGCTCTGACGCTGCTCGTCCTCACTGTTTACCACCTGTTGCAGGGCGACGTCGAGCACATTGCGATTCCAGTTCCAGCCAAATACCGACAGATACGTCCGCAGTTTGCTCACCAGCCGTTCGTCGCTCGTATCGGCAACATACACCGCCTCGTTGTGCATACACCAGACCACAATCGACGGGTGGTTATGGAGCAGCCGCACCATTTGGCGTACCTGACGTACGGCCGGGCCGAGCACCGTACGGGCATACAACCACTGCAACGGGAAGTCTTGCCAGAGCAACACCCCGTGCGCATCGGCCGCCGCGTACAATGCCGGGTGCCCCACGTGCGCATGCACGCGCAACACATTCATGTGACATTCCCGCGCCAATTGCATGTCGGTCGCACAGCGTTCAGCCGTAACCGTGGCGAGGCGCGTGTCCGTCGGTGGGTAATTATTGCCCTTCATGAGAAAGCGTTTGCCATTCAAGTACGGTATCCAATTGCGAAATTCGAACATCCGAATCCCATAATCGAAGGTCACACTATCGCTGGCCACACCGCGTACCACAATGGTCGCAGTGATTTCGTACAACGCGGGGTGGCCGAGGTCGTGGCTCCACCAGAGCTCGGGGTCGGGGATGCGTACCATCCCGCTGGCTTCGTGCTGGCCGGCAGCAATGGTGATGCGACTCTCGAGTTGGTGTATTTTGCCGCCGAAGTTCTTGGGGGCAATCCGCCAGAGAATCACTGCATCGGTCGCTCGTAGCGCATCGGTGGTTATCCGATAGCGCACATCGGCATGATCGGTGCCGATGCGCGTCGTCCCGAGCAACACCTGTACGAGGTGCACGGGACCAGTTTGGATGAGCTCTACCGGCAACCAGACGCCGCCGGGATTGGTGGTTTTGTCGAGACTATCCCAGTGTGAAAAAACACCGGTGATGAGTCGTTTGTCGATTTTGTCGTGTTCCTCGGGGCAGCGGACTTCGAGGACGAGGTCGTTTTGGGCAGTGAGAAAACGACTGATATCGATGGTGTGAGGGCTGAAGTAGCCTTCATGGAGGCCCAGATCGACCCCATTCAGCCATGGTCGGCAGTAATAGAAAACGCCGTTGAGGCGCAAGAATGTCCGCTCTGCGCTGTCGGCAGCGCCGGCAAATACGGTACGGTAGACCATCGGCCCGACGTAGCGCGCCAAATCGGGGTGTGATTGCCATTGTGAGGGGATGCTGGTGGGGAACCAACCGGGCACGGCGGGCGCTGGATAATCGCCCTGTGTGAAGCGGTGGACGGGACGCATCTGCCATCCCTCAGATAGTACGCGGGTTTGCCGAGTCATCATTCCCTCCGTGCGACGTTGTGCCGCGGCACACATACTCAATTGTATGAGTGCCATAGAGTGCTGTCAACGCATCTGAACGCCCTAGATTTGACAGTCATGGCCAAGGATGTGATAATGAGGATATATGCAGTCTTTTTGCATTGACGGCGTTCGCGCTTTCTGTGTACACACTGCTTCGGCATTCGTCCGTTGTATGCTTGCATACGACGATGGTTGGTTTGGAAAAGAGATACCCATGACCACAGCACGTCCGGTCTACCCCTTCAGTGCCATTGTCAGTCAAGATCGACTGAAACGGGCGCTTATTTTGAATGCAATCAATGCCCGCATCGGTGGCGTGTTGATTCGCGGTGAAAAAGGTACGGCCAAATCGACGGCGGTACGTGGCCTGGCGCGGATTCTTCCGCACATCCGGGTCGTTGCCGACTGTCCCTATGGGTGTCCGCCCGATCAGCCATCTGCGATGTGCCCATCCTGCCGCGCGCGCTACGAAGTCAACCCTGATTTGCCGGTGTCCGAGCGCGCCACGCGTTTGGTTGACTTACCAGTGGCAGCCTCCGAAGACCGTGTGGTCGGCTCACTCGACCTCGAACATGCATTGACAGAAGGACAGCGTCGCTACGAACCCGGCTTGTTGGCGCAGGCCAACCGCGGGTTGTTGTACGTCGACGAAATCAACCTTCTCGACGACCATTTGGTCGATATCCTCCTCGACGCCGCTGCCATGGGCATCAACACGGTCGAGCGCGAAGGCATCAGCATTACCCACCCAGCCCGCTTCATCCTGGTCGGCACCATGAACCCCGAAGAAGGCGAACTGCGTCCGCAGTTGCTCGACCGCTTCGGTCTGGTCGTCGAAATAGGCGGTATCCACGACGTCGAAGGCCGCGTCGAAGTCATCTCGCGGCGCATGCGCTACGATGGCGACCCGGACGGCTTCTCCAAAGAATGGTTGCCCACCGAACAAGAACTGGCCGAACGCATCGTCCGTGCCCGGGCCTTGTTGCCGATGGTTCAGATAACGCGCCGTGACATGGCTGCGGTTGCGACCCTTTCGATGGAACTGGGTGTGGACGGCCATCGTGCCGACCTGGCCATCCTCGAGACGGCCCGCACCCACGCAGCATGGGCCGGTCGCACCACATTGGCTGCCGAAGACATCCGGGTGGCTGCCGAACTGGCACTGCCGCACCGTATGCGCCGCCAACCATTCACCGAGGTCAAACTCGACGAGGCTCGCGTGGGCGAAATCCTCGATCGCGTCCAATCAGCCGAAGGTGACGAATCAGCTCAAGCCAGTGCGGACGGCGTAAAAAAAAAGACCCTCTAAACACGAGTGACGACGGCGAGTCCAGTGAGGGTCAAGAAGAGAGTGAAGGCGGCGCAGGCGCAAATGCCAGCGCAGGGGCAACGGACCAGGGGTCCAATGCCAATAAAGAACAAGGCGGTGGCGAAAAAGCGTTCAAGGCAGGCGAGATGTTCAAGCCCAAGCGGCTCGAAGGTCAACGCGACCGCCAAGAACGCAAATCGCCCGGGCGCCGCAGCAAGACTCGTACCACACGCAAGCAGGGTCGCTATGTCAGCAGTCGTGCAGCCCACCGCGTTACCGACCTGGCTTTTGACGCAACGCTCCGGTATGCAGCTCATCTGCAACCAAAGCGCCGCGCCGATGCCTTGGCCGAAGGGAAACCCGTCCGGGCAGTGATGCTCAGACGCAGTGACCTACGCCAAAAGGTCCGCGTCCGCAAGACGCGCAACGCAGTCTGCTTTGTCGTCGACGCAAGTTGGTCGATGGCAGCTGATGAGCGGATGCGCGCCACCAAAAACGCCGTGTTGTCTCTGCTCCGTGATGCGTATCAACGCCGCGATCGGGTTGGCTTAGTGTCGTTTCAGCGTGACTATGCAACGCTGTTGTTGCCGCTGACGAGTAGTGTCGAGCTGGCCCAAAAGATGTTGCAGACCATGCCCACCGGCGGCCGGACACCGCTTTCACGCGGCCTCATGATGGGCTACGAAGTCCTTAAACGGGCGCGCCGGCAGGACGAAGAAGTGGTCCCGCTGATGGTGCTGTTGACGGACGGTCAAGCAAACGTCGCTATGACCGATTTGCCCCCGCAATCCGAGAGTTACTCGATTGCAGACTTCATCGCCAGCGAAGAAATTCGCTCGGTGGTTATCGACACCGAACATCCGGTGTTCGAGCGCGGGTTAGCCAAACAATTGGCTCACCACTTAAAAGGAAACTACTACCGGCTTGATGACTTGCGCGAGGGTGGCCTCGTCGATTTGGTCCGGTCGGAACTGAACCGCTAATGTTGGTTCCATATTGTAGTGCAGTATTCTAGGAGGATTACCTAATATGACCGAAGAGACACAGAATCCCACCCCAATCAGCGCCGAAACCCCAGTGGTCAGCGCCGAAACCCCAGCGGTCAGCGCCGAAACCCCAGTGGTCAGCGCCGAAACCCCAGCGGTCAGCGCCGAAACCCCAGCGGTCAGCGCCGAGACGACCGAAGTGAGCACCGACGTCGCCGAAAAGCGCGCCAAAAAAGGTATGCAAGAGTTGGTAGCAGGACAGATCCTCCAGGGCAAAGTCAAGTCCATCACCCCATACGGTGCCTTCATCAGCATCGGCGTCGGCCGTGACGGCTTGGTCCACATCTCTGAACTCGCCGATGCCCGCGTCGAAAAAGTCGAAGACGTGGTCGTCGTCGGCCAAGACGTAACCGTCAAGGTCCTCGAAATCGATCAGTCCAAGAACCGCATCAGCCTGACGATGCGCACCCAGGAACGCCCAGCCCGCACCGAGCGCCGTCGCCGACCTGAAGTCAACAACGATGCCATCAACGCCCTCAAGGCCGGTGATTCCATCGAAGGTGTCGTCAAGAGCACGACCGCCATCGGCGCATTCGTCGATATCGGCGTCGGCAAAGACGGCCTGGTCCACATCTCTGAGCTCGCCGACACCCGTGTCGCCAAGGTCGAAGACGCGGTCACCATCGGTCAGTCATACACCTTCAAAATCATCGAAATCGACCCAACCCAAGGTCGCATCAGCCTGAGCCTGCGCCGTGCCAGCACTGACCCCAAGTTGGACGCCATTACCCAAGGCCAAATCCTCCAGGGCAAGGTCAGCGGGCATTCACCCTTCGGCGTCTTTGTGAACATCGGCGTCGGTCGCGATGGCCTGGTCCACAGCAGCGAAATCCCCGGCGGCAAAAAGCCAGAAATCGGCTCCGAGCTGCAGGTTCGCGTCCTCAACGTCGACACGGCCAATAACCGTATCAGCTTGAGCGCCTACCTTGAAGACCGCCCCGCCAGCGACCGCCCAGATCGTGCTGCCCGTCAGCCACGTGAAGACCGGCCCGCCGGCGAGCGTCGCCCAAAGCGCGATGACAATCGCAAGCCAGAGACCTACACGTCGGCCTCAAATGCCGAAGCCGGCTTTGAAGGCGATGCAACACTGGCCGACTTGGCAGCACGCTTCGGCGCTGAAACTCGTGAGAAGTCTGGTCGTCCGGGTGCATCACGTGGCGCCAACACACTGCCCAGCGACGTCATCAAGCGCACACTCAACGTCGAATAATATCGATGCGTCCCCGCCTGCACCACAGCTGTAGGCGGGGATTGCGTCACGATGACAAGCAGATCGCTACGGCATCTCCATTTGACATACACGCGCCCAAACCGGTATAATGGCATACTGTGTCCACCGTGTTGCGACCAACACAACATATCATCATGTGGCCAGGTTCCTGGCTATTGAAGGGGTTAGATAATGCCCAAACGTACATGGCAACCAAAGCGTATTCCACGCCGCCGCAAACACGGCTTTTTGGAACGAATGAAAACCAAAGACGGTCGTGCCGTATTGAAGCGACGCCGGTTGTCCGGGCGCTGGCGCTTGACGGTGAGCGATGAGCGGCGAGCAGTACAGCGGACGAGCCGCTAAGTATCGTAGAGAGAGCGGGCTGAACGATGAAACGGCAGTATCGCTTGCGTCGACCGGCACACTTCCAACGAGTGCGCTCTCATGGTAATCACCATGACGATGCAAGGCTGTCTATCAGCGTTTTGCCCGCTCGTCAACGTACCGCACGCTGCGGCATAGTGGTCGCTCGCCGTCATGGTGGAGCGGTCACGCGTAATCGTATCAAGCGCCGCGTCCGCGAAGCTATTCGTCTCCAATATCAATATATCCGTGGGAATGTGGACATTGTCTTTATTGCACGCTCCCGTTCCCTTTTGTTGACCCCTTTCCCCAAACTCATCGAACTCGTTGCTACTCTTCTGCGTCGTGCCGGCGTGTATTCCCAGCCCGAGATCACGCCCACGTAAAAAAGGTGATTCCCATGGCTCTATGGACCTCACTCGTCTCGTTCCTCGAAGCAGTGTTGCTGACCTTCTACAACTGGACCGGCAATGGTGGTGTCGCAGTCATTATTTTTACCATCATCGCCCGGTTGATTCTGCTCCCATTAACGATTCGC
The DNA here is from genome assembly GCA_947474225.1 of Roseiflexaceae bacterium. Classification (GTDB taxonomy): domain Bacteria; phylum Chloroflexota; class Chloroflexia; order Chloroflexales; family Roseiflexaceae; genus UBA965. The sequence goes on from CANJHS010000022.1 coordinate 30,949, forward strand.
CAGCTGCAGTCGAGCCGCAAGATTCAGGCCCTTCAGCCTGCATTACAAGAGCTGCAACGGAAGCATGGCAAAGATCAAGCACGTCTCCAACAAGAGACGATGGCACTCTACAAAGAAAACAAAGCAAACCCCGTGACGGGCTGTTTGCCGATGGTCTTCCAACTGCCGTTGTTCTTGGGGATTTACCAAGCGGTGTTCCATTTGACCAGCGTTGCCCCCGCAGAATATGCTGCTGCCAAAATGTTGGCAGTGTTGCAGACCGCCGGCAATATGGGCACCGCAATTGTTACCACTACCCTCGACCAGCCCCCGTTGTCCGGTGGATTCCTCTGGTTGATTGACCTGGGCAAAACAGACCCATACTATATCTTGCCCGTGATGTCGGTTATTTTTCAGTTGATCGTACAGCTGATGTCGACTCCGCGTGTCCAAGACCCACAACAAAAGGCCATGACGCAGACGCTGTTGTTCATGCCTTTGATGTTCGGCTATATCGGCTTTACCTTCCCATCTGGTGCGGTGTTGTATTGGGTCGTCGGGAGCATTCTCTCGATGGTGCAACAGTATGTCATCGGCGGTTGGGGATCGTTGGCCAATTACCTCAAGTTTCTGCCAACAGATGCTGGGTTCTTCCCACCTCCGGTCGTTGTCGGTGTCAGCAAACACGAAATCGAAGCGAGTCATGCCCACACCAAGACGACCGCAGAATTTTGGGACGTGCTCAAACCGTTGACAGATCCGGACAGCAACACGAACACCAACAAGTAGTCCCTACGTCTTGTTCCGAGGAGATGCACATGTCAAAGCAGAAGCCCTCGATCGAAATAAGCGCACGCACCGTCGCCGATGCCGTCGACCTCGCGCTTGCCCAATTGGGTCGTGATCGCGACGAAGTCGCCATCGAAATCCTGATAAGCGGCAACGACGAAGAAGAAGCCCTCGTGCGTGTCAGTGTGGTCGACGACGAACCAAGTGAACCAGCCAGCCACGAAGACTTGGCAAAGCAAGCACGCCACGTCCTCGAAACGATGCTCGAACACATGGGCGTCGAAGGCTTTGTGTCGGCCGTCAAAACCACTGCTCCTGCCCAAGACGGTGGAGTCGAAGAGACCATTACACTCCACGTCGAAGGCGCAGACGAAGAAGCCATGGGACTGTTGATCGGCCGCCGCGGCGACACGCTACGCTCCATCCAATTCATGGTCAATCTGCTCTCCGGTCGCACCAGCCGCAAGTGGCCCCAGATTGTCGTCGATGTCGGCAATTACCGCCAGCGTCGGCAAGAAATGCTCGAGAGCATGGCGCGCCGCATGGCTGAACGTGTCCACCAGAGCAAGACACCACACTACTTCGAACCAATGTCCGGTGCGGACCGGCGCTACATCCACTTGGCCCTGCGTGATGACCCCACGGTCTACACCGAGTCCGAAGGCGAAGGCGAAACCCGCAAGATTGTCATCTTCCCCGCCAAAGCATCCAGCTGACGCGACCCCCGATACGGCAGAGCGCGGTCAGGAGCGTATGCGACTGACCGCGCCGCATATTTAGGTGGATACCATGAACCCAGATTACTTAATGCTCGGGCATATCACCAGCGACCTCCTCCCCGATGGCACAACCATCCCCGGCGGCACTTCGTTGTACGCCGCACGTACGGCCCAGCGTCTCGACCGCCGTCCTGCCATCGTCTCGGCCAAAGCGACACTGCCGGCCGATTGGCCAACAGACGTCCCCGTTGCAACGGTGAACCACAGCTCGGCACCTATTTTCGAGAATCGCTACACGCCAAATGGGCGCATCCAGTTCCTGCATGGTGATGCACTCCCGCTCGCAGCCAGCGACATCCCATCGGCATGGCGCGGCGCACCTATCGTCCACTTCGGTCCAATTCTCGCAGAGACACCCCTCTCTTTGGTCGACGCATTCCCCGATGCGCTCATCGGCATGACCCCCCAAGGAATGATGCGTCGCTGGCACGCTCCTTTCCCCTGCAAGATCGAGTACATTCCCTTCGAGCCGGCCCCAGCATTGCTGGCACGCGTCAACATTTTGGTGATGAGCATCGAAGACGTCCACGGCGACCGTTCGGTAGCCGAACGCTACGCCCAACACTGCGGCATTGTGGCACTGACCTATGGTGCAAAAGGTGCTGATATTTTCATCAACGGTACCCCAAATCACATCCCCGCCTACCCTGCGGTCGAGGTCGATCCCACTGGTGCCGGCGATGTATTTGCGGCGGCATTGCTCGTGCGATATCAAGAGACACGCGATGCAATCGTGGCAGGGTACTTTGCCGCGGTGGTTGCCGCCGCCAGTGTCGAAGGACTAGGCATATCGGCCATCCCCGATCGCTTGACCATCGAGACGCGCGTGCAACAACACCGCAGCTAGCCACGTCCCACCGACGCAGCGTTTATTCCACTGCAGACAGGTACGACACATGGGTACAGACAGAAAATCCCTCTCGGGCAAAACGATGGCAGACAATCGCAATGCCTTCCACGAATTCTTCATCGAACAGCGCTTCACCGCTGGCGTTGCCTTGACTGGCACCGAGGTCAAATCCATCCGAGCCGGCAAATGCCAATTACGCGGCTCATATGCCCGTATCGAAAACGGTGAGGCCTGGTTGTTCGATGCACATATTTCGCCCTATACCCAATCCGGCGTGGTGTTTAATCACGAGCCAACCCGCAAGCGCAAACTGCTGCTCAAGCGGCGCGAAATACACGAAATTTACCAACTCATCACCCGGCGCGGCTACACGTTTGTGCCACTGCGTATCTTCTTTGACAATCAATATGTCAAAGTCGAAGTGGGCGTCGCCAAAGGCAAAAAACAACACGACAAACGCGAAGCAATAGCCGAACGAGATGTTAAACGCGATATCGATCGCCAGATGAAACTCAGCAACAGGTAGTTTTCACACACAACAACACTCACTCCGAGCCAGGGATTACACCCTGGCTTTTCTCTATACCCTCACGCCTCCCCACAGGTATGCCGTAGAATGGCAACATTCCACGTCTATCGGAGGATCGCTATGCAAAACGCACTCCACCCCTTTGGTCCAACGCCGTCCGCACGTCAACGTGCCTGGCACGAACGGGAGTTCTATGGATTCCTCCACTTCACGGTGAATACGTTCACCGATCGCGAATGGGGCTACGGCGACGAATCCCCCGATACATTCTATCCCACGGCATTTGATACGGACCAAATCGTCGATACGGCACGACTAGGCGGGATGCGTGGGCTTATTTTGACGGCCAAGCATCACGACGGCTTTTGTCTGTGGCCATCTCGCTATAGCACGCACACGGTGGCGCAGAGTCGCTGGCAAAACGGCCAGGGAGATGTGGTCGGTGCACTGGCAACTGCCTGTGCTGCCGTGGGCATGCCTTTCGGCATCTATCTGTCACCCTGGGACCGCAATCACGCAGAATACGGTCGCCCTGCCTACATTACCTACTACCGCAACCAACTGCGCGAGTTACTGACCAACTACGGACCGTTATTTGAGATTTGGTTCGATGGTGCCAACGGTGGTGATGGGTATTATGGCGGCGCGAACGAAGTACGCAAGATCGATGCAACAACCTACTACGATTGGGAAGAAACATTCAAACTGGTGCGTGAACTCCAGCCCGAAGCCTGTATCTTTAGCGATGCTGGTCCAGATGTGCGCTGGGTGGGCAACGAACACGGCATCGCTGGTGACCCCTGTTGGGCGACCATCAACAGCGCAGGCTTGTTCCCAGGATTGGCAGACCCAGCCCTTTTGAACTCTGGCCAACGCGAAGGCACAACATGGCTCCCAGCCGAATGTGATGTGTCGATTCGACCGGGGTGGTTCTACCATGCGCACGAAGACGACAAGGTGCGGACCCCCGAACAGTTGATGGAGCTCTATTTCGCATCGGTGGGACGTGGAGCCAATCTGCTCGTGAATCTGCCCGTTGCACCCACAGGCCAGGTACATCCACTCGACAGGGCAGCGTTGCTCGCATTCCAGGTACAGAGGGAGCAAAGGTACTCCCTACCGCTCACTCCAAAACAGATAACTGCGTCGTCGGCACTGCCCGATTACCGCGCAGAACAGGCAGCCGATGCGACACAAACCTCCTGGGTCGCGGCTGCGAACGACACTACCCCGACCCTCACCATCACATTTGCGCAACCACAGACCATTGCACTGATCGACATCCGTGAGCAGCTGACATTGGGGCAGCGCATCGATGCATGGGCGGTAGACATCTATTGTGCTGCGGAGTGGCAAACAGTTGCTACCGGGCAATCCATCGGCAATCGCAGACTTATCCGGTTCGCGGCGACGCAGGTCACATCAGTGCGTGTACGCATCACGCATGCATCTGCACAACCGGCAATACGTTCGCTGATGGTCTATGGCACGGTTGTCAAATAGCCGGGGCGTGCTGATTGAGCGATAGCGTTACGGACAAGTTGCATCATCAGTGGGCAGAGTACACTCTGACCCGCTTGATTGTTCTTGTTCTTTCCGCGCTGTACTGACGGTCAGCGTACTGGCTTCGGCCGATCTGTGGGGCGCGGCGGTGGCACTCCCGTCGGTCGTGGCGGTGGCACATCCGTCGGTCGTGGCGGTGGCACATCCGTTGGTCGTGGTGGTGGCACATCCGTTGGTCGCGGCGGTGGCAGTCCGTCCGTCGGTTGTGGCGGTGGTACATCCGTCGGTCGCGGCGGTGGCAATCCGTCCGTCGGTCGCGGCGGCGGAGGTCCTTGCGTCCCTTCCAGTGGAGGTGGTGGAGGTCCTTGCGTCCCTTCCAGTGGAGGTGGCGGAGGTCCTTGCGTCCCTTCCAGTGGAGGTGGCGGAGGTCCTGGCGTCCCTTCCAGTGGAGGTGGCGGGAGACCTTGCGTCCCTTCCAGTGGAGGTGGTGGAGGTCCTTGCGTCCCTTCCAGAGGAGGTGGCTGGGGACCCTTGGTTCCATCCCGTGGCGGCAGTGGACCCTGTGTGCCATCCAGCGGCGGCGGTGGTCCCTGTGTGCCATCCAGCAGGGGTCGATTATCAGAACTAGGAGGTGTCAGCGTGGCGCGTTCGCCTAACTTTGAAACCTCAGTCACACGTTCTGGCGGGCATGGTTTGTTCTGCGACTGAGCAACGCAGGGTCCCGGTGTCGCGCGTGTGGCAGTCGTGTCAGATTGATTGTCTTGTGGTGGAGTACCTGCTGGGGTATTGGCATCGTTTTGTTGACCTCCTGCATCTTCTGCAGGTCTGAGCTCATCAGCTTCGCCACCGGCAGCACGCGATTGCATCGAATCCACGACTTGTGGGAGCACACCAGAAAGGGCGTTTGCACACTCCGGCGGCAGCTCTCCACCTTGCCAACTCGCACAGCGCTCGTCTGATTGTTGGACTGCGGCATGACATTGTGCATCGGCGTGTTGCCCGTTGTCGAGGAGTGTTCCGACGCAACCATAGAATACTGCTCCGCGGAGCGCTGCATCATGTCCTTCGGGACCGGTGAACTCGACAACGGCTGGTGGGAGCGGGATGACTTCGCCGGTTGCGATGACCGCCTGTGGCGCAACATGTGCCGACGCCAACCCCATCCCCGACACCGCCACACTGACTGCGACGGTCGACGCAGTAGTGGCGATACCGACACTGGCTTTGTTCATTGCTGAGGCACTCGCATGGAGCATCCCGGCGGTCGAGTGACCCAGTTTGTCGATGTACTCATGGACTGAATCTACTGCGTAGTGAAATGATTTACTGAATGTTTCGACACGCTGCCGCTCGCCTGATTTCTTTCGGCGCAGGTGGGTTATGCCCGCGAACGCACTCCGAATCGGACGCACAAGCCCAATCAACATGATCAGGTCGAGCATATGTAATTCGCTCTGCGCCGCACGATAGAGTCCGAATGCAGAGAGGATAAAAATGGCGCCGGCACTCACGGTCAATCCGGCGACAAGCAACACCCAGGCGATATTGTCGAGTGTGCGTAGCAGGCGTGCAGCGAGATGTCCTATCGGGGTGATGCGGACGCGTGGTGCGAGGCGGGTCGCAAATGCTTCGCCGAGGTGAATCTGCTGCTGTGCAGCAATATACGGTACGTGTGCAGCGAAACGCCGTCGCGACCGCATGATGCGCACTACCAGGAGCAACACCGCACACAATACCAACCCTAAAATAAAATTCTTCTTATCTGGGTTTTGAAAGGCACTGACAAAGCCTGCAATGCCTGACACCAAACTTACTGCAGTAGCAACAAATACAATAGCCGATTCTGCCTTGCGTCTGAGCGCACTTGAGTTTGTCTGGACAGATTTGACCTCTGCCAAAATGGCCTGTGCAGACAGCTGCTTATCCATGGAACGTCTCCGTCAAACCGTTGAGTACCTGTACCCACAGCAAAGCGGATTCAAGAGAATCCCCAAGCTGATTTCCCGACGAGCGCGAATGTGCATCAACCTGGGTATCGCGAATAGCGACCACATAGGCGTTCTCTGCAATCGTCGGCACAGAAACACGTAGATCGATAGGCGTAATTTTGTTGCGTTGTGCGTACAAATCAACCATATACAACCGGACAGCGCCGTCGTAGAGCGTATGGATGTCGGTGGGATTACCGATCTGCATTGCAAGCGCAAACTCCGGCAGGTCGCTCTGCCCCACAAAATCGCACAATTTCGGCCGGACTACGGTAGTCGGCGGCGTAGGCAGTTGCAGACACGTGGCCAACGATTCGGCTATGCCCAGCCCATGCGCATAGCGTACCTGTACCCCGAGTTCTTGGGCTGCGTGCTGGACGGTGGGCCACAGTGTGCTTGTCATGGGTCCCGATGGGGTAACTAACGCGGCCCATCCGTCTGTCTGCGCAGAACGCAGGGCACGGGCAACGGTGGCCAGCATATCGTCGGAGCTCCAGGCTGCAGCATGTGGTCCATGGGTAGACTGTGCATTGAGTTTGCTGACGATTGCACGTGTCTGTGCATCGAGCCCAAATGATTCGACCCGATAGACGTTACTGACGAGATCTGCTCCCGCCTGCGACAGACATCCTGGACCATACCCGGTCGACACAAGGGCAATTTCGTTGCGGAACGCCATGACTCGCATCCTTCCATGCTGAACCCCAACGTGTGACACTGAGTACAGACGCAGCAGCAAAGAGAATAGATTCTTATTATCACGCAGATATGTTAAATAATTGATATGGATATGTTGTCGTTGTGCGCATCGAAGTAGGTTGGATTGCAATAATCGAGCGGGCGATATAGCAATATGGCCCGCTCAAATTGGCCCGCTCGAATCGCCCTGCTCGATACAGACGCCGGGTAGACGATGTCTACCCGGCGTCTTTCCCCCAAACCCAATCGCCTATTCGTGGACGGTGACCGACTGCAGGAGCAATTCCGCGACGTCTTGGCGGGCGACGGTGTCGTCGATGCCCATGGTTTTGGCGGCATCCTCGAACATGACCATGCAGAACGGACAGGCGACGGCGATGGTATCGGGCTGCTCGGTGCGGAGTTGCTCGAGGCGGATGACGCTGGTCTTTTGGTCGCCGAAACCTTCCATCCAGACATTGCCGCCGCCGCCGCCACAGCACATGGCTTTGTTGCGGTTTTTGCCGGGCGCTTCGACCAGCTCGAGGCCGGGGATCGACTGCAGCAGCTCGCGCGGGGCGTCGTAGACGTCGTTGTAGCGGCCGATGTAGCAGGGATCGTGATAGGCGACTTTTTGTTTGACTTCGGTGACCGGCTTGAGTTTGTCGTCGCGGACGAGGCCGGCCAGGTACTCGGTGTGGTGGACGACCTGGTAGTCGATGCCGGCACGACCGCCGAACTGACTGTATTCGTTTTTGTGCGAGTTGTAGCAGTGGGCGCAGGTGGTGACCAAGGTTTTGAAGGTGTACTGGCCCAGCGTACCGACGTTGGTCTCGGCTTGTTGCTTGAACAATAACTCCTCGCCCATGCGGCGGGCGGGATCGCCGGTACAGCATTCTTCGCCGCCGAGGATGGCAAAATCGACATCGGCCTGCTTGAGCAGCTGCGCCATGGCGCGGGCGGTGCGCTTGGAACGGTCATCGTAACTCGGTGCGCAGCCGACCCAAAAGAGGACGTCTGCGCTGCCCTTGTCGGCCATGGTGGGCAAATCGAGGCCGGCGGCCCAGGCAGAGCGCTCTTTTTGGGGCAACCGCCATGGATTGTTGGCACGCTCGATGCCGTCGAGGACTTTTTTGACGCCGCTGGGTACTTCGCTCTGGATCATGGTGAGATTGCGGCGGAAGTCGACGACCAAATCGACGTGGTCGATCATGGCCGGGCACTCTTCGACGCAGGCACCACAAGTGGTGCAGCTCCACAGTTCGTTTTCGTCGTAGACGCCCGCCTCGAGCAGCCCAATGGCGTCGAACGCACCGCGGCCAGTACCATTGCCCTCGAGCACCATCTCTTTGCCGGATTTGAGCATAATGGGATCGCCACGCTGCATATCAGCCATTTTGGTGATGAGGAATTTAGGCGACAGGTTTGACCCCGAGGCATGGGCCGGGCAGACGTCTTGGCAGCGACCACAGGCCAGACAGGAATCGAGGTCGAGCCGTTGCTTCCAGGTCAGATCATTGAGGGTGGCCACGCCCAGCTGCGGCTCGTCCTTTTCGATCTCGGCTTCGAAATCTGCAATCGGAGCTAACGCACCACGCGGCCGGGTGCGCTTGAAAAACGTATTGAGCGGCGTATACACCAAGTGCCGCAAACCGGTATAGGGAATGGCAGCGATGAACCCGAAGGCGACGATGGTGTGCGCCATCCACAAGAAAAAGTGCAAATCCATGCCGAAGCTGCTGATGTTGCCCCAACCGACGGCACGAAAGACCACTGCGAGGCCGTATCCCACGAACGATTGGATGGCCCACGGCTGGTCGAAGACGACCGCGCCACGAATCGTCTGATTGGCGATACGCAGACCCTCGATAAGGTAGCCACTGACACCCACAAAAATGAGCGAAATCATCGCTTCGCGGTCGTATTTGCGATCGTGAAGGCGGGGGTTTTTGAAGCCGTAGCGGCGGATGGTGGCCCAGATCAGCCCGGCGACAAAGAGCAGGCCGACGGCGTCGAGAATCGTCTCGTAGTAGCGATAGAAATCGCCGACCAAAATACGACCGGCGTCGCTGCCCATCAACGGAATGGTGAAGTCTTCTTCGACGGCAATGATGTCAGTGCCGATGAACAAGCCGAGGAAGCCGAAGAAAATCAGCGCGTGCATCATGCCCGGCTTGCGATCCTGGAGGGTTTTTTGTTGACCGAGTGTCTCGGCAAGCACGGTTGCGACGCGACTGCCGATGGCATCGAGGCGCCCATCGGGTTTGCCTTTGCGCCAGGTGTTGGCGTCACGGACAATGCCATAAAAAAGCACGAGCATTGCTGCCAGTGCCGTGATGTAGACGGTGAAGCTGCCCAGTTGCTCACCAATATTCCAATATATCTGACGGATAGCTTCGATCATGGCAGGATGCTCCATTGCACAGAGTTGCGTTGTGCAATCGTAGCATGGAGCGCCGATGAACGTCAACGCATGCCGGCGTGGTTGGTTGCACTTTTGCCGGTATCGTCTACACTATTGACAGAGTCAGACTCTGTAAACGATAGTAGGAGCACCGATGCGCTACGAAAACAAAATCACCGTCGTTACCGGTGGCAGTAAAGGGATCGGCGAGGGCTGTGTGCGCGTGTTTGCAGACGCCGGCGCGACCGTCATATTCTGTGCCCGCAACGTCAGCGAAGGCAAGGCACTCGAGACAGAACTCAATGCCAAACGACCCGGCAGCGTCCTGTTCATCAAATGCGACGTCTCGAAAACCGCAGAAATCGAGCAGATGATCAACGCCGTCGTCGCCAAATTCGGCCGCATCGACTGCCTCATCAACAACGCCGGCTGGCATCCACCGACACGGACGATTGACCAATTTTCGGTCCAAGACTTTCGCGATTTGCTCGAGCTCAACTTGGTCAGCATTTTTGCTGCCTGCAAATACGCCCTGCCCCACATGCGCCCGGTCCAAGGCAACATCATTAACATGTCGAGCCTGGTGGGCACTATCGCGCAGCCCTATGCCACCACTTATGTGGCCACCAAAGGCGCCATCACGTCGTTCACCAAGGCCTTGGCCATCGACGAGGCGGCCCACGACGTGCGCGTCAACTGTGTGTCGCCGGGCAACGTCTTTACGCCGCTCTGGCAAGCCGGTATCGACGCCTCTCCCGATCCCGTGCTGACCCGCTCGTACGGCGACAATGCGCAGCTGATGGGCCGCATGGGCACCATCGAAGAAGCCGGCAAACTGTGCCTGTTCATCGCATCCGAAGCGACCTTCACCACCGGGGTCGATCACTATCTGTCGGGCGGCGCCGAGTTGGCCTACGGCCACAAATCGCGCAAAGGCGAAGCCGGCCCTTCCTGGTAAGCATCCCACTGCAACACCGCGCCACCTCCGTTTGGGGGTGGCGTTGGTATAATCACCGTTAGGTCGCTTTTTTATGCGAAAAGGGTGTGCCCGCGCGCACCGGGAGGACCACCGCACTTGGTGGGACGGTTGCTGGCTCGCCATCGGGTATGAAAACCACTCACCGCGCGGTTTGCAGCCATCCTAGCGCCTGGACAGACACCGTCCCTCATGTTGAATCGAGGTCATCATGCCGCTCCCATTCGACATCTACGACTTGCGCATCACCGTGGTCGCCATCGAGGGTCGCTCGGTGTGTGATTTGGCCGTGGGCGACTATTTTGAGCTGACCAACAGCAGTCATGTACGCATCCCCGCCGGCAAACACTTCTGCTTGTACGCGATGGCAGCAGTGATGCCGTTGTTGCCCGCCAAGCAGCGGATGCTGGCCGAAAACGATTGGCTCGAGCGTGACACCCTCGTCGCCTGCCCTGACCCCGAAGAGCGCCTGATTATGCAGATCGAACGCATCCGCCAGCAGCGCATGGACAGTGAATCTTTGACCTGAGAGGACGCCATGCCCACCGTCAGCATCGCATTCCAAACCAACAAACGCGCCCAGGCATATATCGACCTGGCCAAACACGTCGACCAATACGCGTTCGACGCCGTCAGCGTCTATTGCGACGCCCCGTATCATCCCAGCTATGGGCCACTCCTGCTGATGGCTCCGCACATCACGCGGGCGCGACTCGGCTGCGCGGCAATCTCGCCGGCGCGGATGGCCCCCATCGACATCGCCGCCGACGCCGCGTTGCTGGCGGATTGTGCCCAGGCTGGGACCTACTTGGGCATCGCCCGCGGCGCCTGGTTGGAGGATTATGGTATCTGCGAGCCCAGCAAACCCATCCAGGCCATCCGCGAGACCATCGCCATCGTGCGTGCCTTATGGAGCGGTCAGCCGGCGGGGTATGCGGGTGAGGTGTATCAACTCGCCGCGCACGTGAAGGCCGATTATCCGCTGCCGACCCAGCCCATCCCGATTATGATTGGCTCGTGGGGCGCCAAGTTGTGTGCCCTGGCCGGTGAAGTGGCTGATGAGGTCAAAGTCGGTGGCTCGGCCAACCCAGACGTGGTGGCGCATATCCGCGCGCACATCGCCGTCGGCGAACAGCGCGCTGCGCGCGCTATGGGCACGGTCGGGATTGCCTTGGGTGCCGTCACGGTGATTGACCCCGACCGGGCCCGTGCGCGCCAAGCCGCCCGCGAGGCGGCCGTACTGTACCTGCCGGTGGTCGTGCCGTTGGATCCGAGTGTATCGGTAGACCCCGAGCTCATCGCGCAGCTACGGGTGTGCGCCGACCGAGGCGACTTCCGTGCGGGAGCTGCGTTGATATCCGATGAACTGCTCGACCGCTTCGCCTTTGCGGGCAATCCGGCCGATATCATCGGCCAGTGTGAACGCTTGTATGGAGCCGGGGTCGACCGGATTGAGTTCGGCACGCCACACGGGCTCAGCGACCCTGCAGCCGGCATCACCCTGTTGGGTGGGACAGTATTGCCTGCCCTCAAAGACCTCAGGTATCTGGCGTGACCTCGCCGGAATTGTGTCAACCAAACACCACCCCGAGCCGGCACACGTGGCTGCGTGCAGGGTGGTTTTGTGTGCTTGTTTGGTGCATGTGGATGAGCATACAACCGGTTGCGCAATTTGTTGACAGTGGGAACCAGGAGTTATTCACGCCGACCAATAGCAGTGCTATCGAGATCGGTAGCGACGACGCACTGCTGTTCCGCTGGGGCTACCCAGGCTCAGCCGTGCGCATGCCGGTGCTCCCGAGCGGCGACTACCTGATGTCTGCCGTGCTCAGTGTGCCGCATGCAGCCGCGCAGGTCTCGTTACGCATGGACGAGACGCAAATTGGCCAGTTCACCGCGCAGCCCGACCAGTTCCGCGTCTACACCATCCTCGCCCGACTGCCAGCGACGGGCTGGCAGTCGCACAGTACGCTCGCGCTGGACAGCGCACAGCAGTTCGACGATGGTACGCGCACGTTGACCGTGGCGTATGGGCACATCCAATTCGTGCCGACGGCGCTACCGGCGCGTTTTGCCCTGACCAGCACGCAATTGCTGGTGCTTCTGTTGGTGATGGCGAGTTTCCTGCTCGCACGCAGTCTAACAGCCGAGGGTTCCACACAGGTGGCACTGTTACTCCTGCCGTTGGCGTTTGTGTCGGTCGTGAGTCAATTGAGTGGGCTACGCACGTTGTGGTACCTGAGCGGCGCGTCGGTCATGCTGGTGGCGTGGCTGGGGCACGCAGTGGCGTGCTGGTGGGGACGACGGCGGCAGTCAGATGCGATTGCACCACGCCGCGGTGCGGCACATGCATACCGGGCGGATATTGATGGAATCCGGGCGATTGCCGTGGGGGTGGTGGTGCTGTTCCACGCCTTCCCCGCGCAGTTCCCGGGCGGGTTCATCGGGGTGGATGTGTTTTTTGTGATTTCGGGCTTTCTGATTAGTCAGATTTTGCTAGAACGCATGGCCGACGGGCGCTATTCGATTCTCGATTTCTATATGCGACGGGTGCGGCGCATCTTCCCGGCGCTCATCGTCGTATTGCTGGCAGTGCTGGCGACGGCACATCTGTTTCTGCCGCATGCGCTGTACGAAAGCGTTGGGCTGCAGACGGCGGCGGGAGCGGGGTTTGTGGCCAATCTGTTGTATGCGGCACAGGCGGGCTACTTTGATGATGCATCGGTGCGCAAACCGTTGTTGCATCTCTGGTCGCTGGGGATCGAAGAGCAGTTCTACTTCGTCTGGCCGTTTGTCATGCTGGCGATCAGTCGAAACAAACGCTGGGCGTTGCCGGGGTTTGCGCTGATTATCGGGGTGTCGTTTGCGGGCAATCTGATGACGGTGGGCGACCCTGCGGGGATTGCGTTTTATTGGCCGATGATGCGGGTATGGCAGTTTGCCTGTGGAGCATTTTTGGCATATCAATCACTCAATCCCGGGCAGACACGCACGCACCGGTGGTGGCAGCGGGTGACAGAATCTGCCACGCTGCGGTTCGTGCTGGGCAGTCTGGCGGTGCTGGCGCTGGGAATCGGTACGCTGTGGTATGACAAAAGCACGGCATACCCCGGCTGGGCGGCACTCGTCCCGACGATCGCCGCGATGGTTCTCGTGGCGGGCCGACCGGCGGATGTGCTGCAGCGCTGGATGCTTGGCACCCGGCCTATGGTTGCGTTGGGTGTTATTAGCTACCCCTTGTATCTCTGGCATTGGCCGCTGCTCGCCTATGGGTACATTGTATGGGACGCGCGTTTTGGCACGTGGGAGCGCTCCATCGCAGTCGCACTCGCCATTGTATTGGCCGCAGCAACCTACTGGGTGGTGGAGCAGCCGCTGCGGTTCGGGCGATTGCGCCGACTCCATCCGCTGGTGCTGGTCGTTGCGTTGGCGTTGATTGGTGGGCCGGCATGGGTCGCGGTGGCCAATGGGCAGACACAACCGGCCAACGCAGCATTCGAGCAGGCTGATTTACCGTATGTGGTCAACGGATCAGACTGTGGCTCGGCGGCGTTTGCGGCATACGGGGCGAAGTATTGTAGCTTCCACAGCGGGACCGACCCGCTGGCGGAGCCCGTGTACGTGGTGGGCGATAGCCATGCGTTGTACCTCGCGCGCGGTTTTTTTGCCCAACCGGCTGCGCACACAACCTATCTGCGCGGTGTGTATGGCTGTGTGCCTTTGCTGGGCCTCGAGACATATGTCAACAGCGCGACGACCAGTAACGACTGTGCAACGGGCATCGATGCGCTATACGGGTCGCTGGATCGTGCATATGCAACGCACCATCGGACAATTGTCTTTGCCATGCGATTTACCGGATTGAACGAGACGAAGCTGAATGCCACGGACAGCCACACCATCCACATCCAAGCGCATGGACCGCGCGTGGCGGTCACCGCGGCGCAGCGGGTGGTGCTGTATGAGCATGCGCTTGCACGGACGATGGAGCGGTTAGCAGCCTATCCGAATACAACGGTGATTGTGCTGTACCAGGTGCCAGAACTCGACTTTAACCCGACGATGTGTGCCTTGCGCATCAACGCGGCCGACCCGTGCCGCAGCAGCCGCGCCGTGGTCGATGCCTATGCGGCGCCGTATCGTGCCTTGCTCGGGCCGATTCTGGCGCGCCATCCCAACCTGCGGGTCGTCGACCCGACGGACCTGTTCTGTGACGCGCAATGGTGTACCGCGCGCAGTGGAACCACGCTGTGGTACCGCGATGATAATCATCTGTCGGTGGCGGGAGCGCGCAGAGTGATTAAGCAATCAGGAATGAGGAATGAGTAGATATCAGTGATCAGTTTCACGCAGGGTAACCCAGGGGCGAGGCATGCCTCGCCCGCAAATGAAACATCTCGCCCGCAATACCACACACCGATCACGCAGAGCCGCAGCGAGACAGCGGTCGCAGAGAATCCGTACGAGCGTGGCGGCGGAGAGATCAGATATCACACAGGATACGCGTAGGGGCGAGGCATGCCTCGCCCGCAAATGAAACCCCTCGCCCGCATAGTCACACATCGATCACGCAGAGCCGCAGCGAGACAGCGGTCGCAGAGAATCCGCAGGAGCGAGCAACAGAGTTATCAGTGGCAGGGACCAGTGATCAGTGTCCACGCAGGATACCCCAGGGGCGAGATATATCTCGCCCGCAATCAAAACCCCTCGCCCGCAAATGAAACCCTCGCCCGCAATGATCCCCAAACACCCGCACCACCCGTAAATGAACCCCCCCTGCCGCGCAGCGCTACCCAACCCCACCCCGTCATGGCATGCCGACTGACGATCACGTTGTATCGAATTGCACTGCGTCGGCATGCCATCTTCATCTGGCAGGGTTGGATTCACCGCCGCCCGTGTTGACTCATCTATCGCGTGGCGCAGTGAACAGGTATCAGTGTGCAGGGATCAGTGATCAGTTCAATGCACTTCACCTGAAAACTGAAAACTGATAACTGATAACTGATAACTGTTCCCTATTCCACCGTCACACTTTTTGCCAAATTCCGTGGCTGGTCCACATCGGCACCGCGCCGCACGGCCGTCGCATAGGCCAGCAACTGCAGTGGGATCGAGGTCAGCACCGTCGTCAGCCACGGGTTGCTGGCCGGCACCGTGATGACCGCCTCGGCTTGTTCGGCCAAGTGCACATCGCCCACGCTGGTAATCGCTATGACGCGACCGCCACGGGCTTTGACCTGCGACACGTTCGACAGCATCTTGTCGTACGAGGCATCCTGCGGCGCAATACAAATCACCGGCAGGCGGTCGTCGATAAGGGCAATCGGGCCATGCTTCATCTCGCCGGCGGGGTAGCCCTCGGCGTGGATGTAACTGATTTCCTTCAATTTGAGCGCACCCTCGAGGGCAATCGGGTACGACAGCTGCCGCCCGAGGAACAGCGCACTACTCGTGTGTTGCAACGATTCGGCCAGCGCGGCGTAGTCCGTCCCGTCGTTGAGGACGTCACCGACTTGGCTCGATAAGGCAATCAACGCACGCAGATGCGGTCGCATCGTCGCCGGCGTAAGCACGCCGCGGGCCTGCGCAATCCGCAACGCCAACAGATATTGCCCGACCAACATGGCGGTGAAGGCCTTGGTCGAGGCGACGCCGATTTCGGGTCCGGCATGCAACATCAACGATCCCGCCGTCGCCACCCGCGTCGCCTGACTGCCCACCGCATTGACGATGGCCAACGTCTTGACGCCGGCACTGCGGGCCAGTTCCATGGCTGCCAAGGTATCGGCCGTCTCGCCGCTCTGACTGATGGCGACGAGCAGCATGTTTGCATCAAGCACCGGCTCGCGATAACGGAACTCCGACGCGTAATCGACCTGCACGGGCACCCGGGCTATCTGCTCAATCATGTATTTGCCGATGAGCGCGGCATGCCAGGCAGTGCCGCAGGCAGTCATCACGATCGACGAGACGTCACGCAATCCCGCATCATCCAGCAACACGTCGTCCAAGCGCACGGTGCCGGCCTCGAGGTCGATCCGGCCACGCAAGACGTCGGTGAGGACGCGCGGCTGCTCGTGGATTTCCTTCAACATGAAGTGCTTGTACGGGCCGCGCTCGATCGACACCGGGTCCCACGCCAACATGGTAATCGGCCGGTCGACCACCGTGCCGTCCGGGCGGCGGATGGTCAGCGAGGTCGCGGTCAATTCGGCGATGTCATGGTCTTCGAGGAAGCAGACCTTCCGCGTGTAATCGACAATCGCCGGCACATCCGAGGCCACAAACATCTCTCCCTCGCCAATCCCAATCACCACGCCGCCCGCATGCCCGATACGCGTCGCCACCAACGTGCCAGGTGCATCGACACTCAGCGCCACGATGGCATTTCCCCCTTTGAGCATGGCCGCCGTGCGCCGCAATGCCTCGGCGAGATTGCCAGTGGTGGCGAAGTGCAGGCCCAGCAGATGGGCAATCACTTCGGTGTCGGTCTGCGACACAAAGGTGTGGCCCTCGGCAATGAGGTCGTTTTTGAGTTCGAGGTAGTTTTCGACAATCCCGTTCTGAATCACCACCACGCGGCCGCTGGCGTCACGATGGGGGTGAGCGTTTTGTTCGGTCACATCGCCGTGTGTCGCCCAGCGGGTATGCCCGATGCCCATCGTGCCCTGCACCGGCGCCGTGGCCAACACGCCCCGCAAGCCCGACAATTTGCCCACACTGCGGCGTATGTCCAGCGTGCCCTGGTTGTCGACGGCAATGCCAGCAGAGTCATAGCCACGGTATTCGAGCCGAGCCAAGCCGTCGACGATGACCGGCGCTGCCGCCCGTGACCCGACATATCCGACAATTCCACACATATGGGGCTCCTTCTGGCGCTGTCGGCCGGTCACAGCCAATCAGACAGGCTATAATAGCGCTACAACTATCAATCAATACACGAGAATACCGATGAGTCATCCTGCATCTGCATCCCGCATCGCGAGTTTCGGAACGACGATTTTCACCGAGATGAGCGCCCTTGCCATCCAACACAACGCGGTCAATCTCGGCCAGGGCTTCCCCGACTTCGCCGGACCAGA
>CANJHS010000023.1 GCA_947474225.1 Roseiflexaceae bacterium
AGGTATCCTTGCACCTGACAGCGGCTCGATTGCCCGCAACTCCAAGGTCGTCGCCGAACAAATCGGCTCGCAGATTTTCATCGACGGCTGGGCCATGGTCGCCCCAGGTGATCCTGCCCTTGCTGCCGCCCTGGCCCGCAAGGCGTCACAGGTCAGCCACGACGGCGAGGCCATCTACGGTGCGCAGATGATCGCCGCGATGGAGGCCCAAGCATTTGTCGAGTCAGACCTCAACACACTCATCGACTGCGGCCTGCAGCACATCCCCAAAGACTCCATCATCGCCCGGTTGGTCCACGATGTGCGCGACTGGCATGCCGAGTACCCCGATTGGCACGACACCTTCCGCCAAATCCAGCGCGTCTATGGCTACGACACCTACGGCGGCAACTGCCACATGGTACCCAATCATGCCATCATCCACATGGGGCTGTTATACGGCGGCGACGACTTTCAAAAAGCCATGCTCATCACCAACACTGCTGGTTGGGACACCGATTGCAACGCCGCCAACGTCGGCTGTCTGTTGGGTATCAAAAACGGACTGGCGCTCTTCGACCAGGGTCCCGACTGGCGTGGCCCGGTGGCCGATCGGTTGTTCTTGCCTACCGGTGACGGCGGCCGCTCCATCAGCGATGCCTTGACCGAGAGTTACCACGTCATCAACATGGGCCGGGCCATCCACGGTCTGCCGGCGTTGGCTCCGAAGGACGGCGCCAAGTTCCACTTTTCGCTCCCCGGTGCGGTGCAGGGCTTTGTTCCCGACGACAGCGAGCGCAGCCGTGGTGTCGCCGCCATCAGCCAAGTGCAGGGATACAACGGCGGCAGCAGTCCCGCGCTGGCCATCACCTACACCACCCTGGCCCGCGGTCGCAGTGCCGTGGCCACCACGGCGACGTTCATCCCACCCGACAGCCTCAATACCAACAGCTCGTACGACATCCTGGCCTCGCCGACGCTCCACAGCGGCCAGACCGTCCGTGCCGTCGTGGCTGCCGATGCCGCCAATACCATGCCCGTCGATGTGCAACTCATCGCCCGCATCTACGGTGGAGGTGACGCCATCGAGACCATCCGTGGCCCCATCCAGTCCATCGCTGGCTTCCAGGCGATGACCCTCAGCTGGCGCATGCCCGACACGGGCGGCGCGCCGATTTTGCAGGTCGGCCTCGAGGTCACCAGCATGCCCCGCGCCAACGGGACCATCTACCTCGACCAGATGACCTGGGGCGGCACGCCGACGGCCAACTTGGGCCGACCGGCTTTTGCCAATACCTTGTGGCGCCGGGCCTGGGTCGATGCGACGGATTTGTTCGACCATCGCTGGCCCGATCCCATCCGCATCGCCCACAACCGCGGGACCGGATTGTTGCTCCAAGGTACGGCCGACTGGTGCGACTACACGGTGCAGGCAGATATCATCCCCCATCTCCTGGCCAACGGTGGTTTGGTCGCCCGCGCGCAGGGGTTGACGCGCTACTATGCGCTCCAGTTTGTCCATGGCGGTACGGTCGAACTCATCGCCCAGCACGACGCCGAGCGCGTGGTGCTGGCGCGCGTCGCCTATGATTGGCAGCAAGAGCGGCAATACACCCTGCGCATGCAGGTGACCGGGAGCGACATCGTCGCGACCATCGACGGCGGGCCAACGCTGACCGCAACCGATACGCGCTATGCGCACGGTGCCGTCGGTCTGGTGTTAACCGAGGGACGGCTGATCTGCACAGCTGTTGCTGTGCATCCATAGAAAATCTGTCATGCTTGCGTACTCAGGTACGCGGGCAATGCAATGCGGTCGTCGGGGCGAAAAATCTTTCTCCCCGACGACCGTCATTATTCTTTCGCCCCGACGACCGTCATTATTCTTTCGCCCGACGACCGTCATTATTCTTTCTCCCCGACGACCGTCATTATTCTTTCGCCCCGACGACCGTCATTATTCTTTCGCCCCGACGACCGTCATTTTTCTTCTGCTAGTACGCCCCTTAGTTTTTACTCAAAAAACGCCTTGTCCTCCGCCTCGAGATACTTCTTGGCCGCATTGACGCGGAACGTCACGCCCAAGCCTGGTCGGTCCCACACGTCGACATAACTGTTTTTCACAATCTGGTCCGGCAACCCGTCGACAATGTCGTACCACCACGGCAGGTTGGCCTTGGGGTACTCGAACGCGATGAAGTTATCGGGCAGCGTCGCACACACCTGTACCAGCGCCGCCAGCCCAAAGACACCATTCCCCGTACCGTGCGGCGCCATGGCAATCCCGTGCAGGTCGGCGTATTCGGTAATCCACTTGAGCTCGGCGATACCGCCAACGTCCAACGGATCGGGCCCGATGACGTCGACTGCCCGTTTTTCAATCAGCTCCACAAAGTTCTGGCGCAGGTACATCTGCTCGCCGGTGTGCAACGGCGTCGACGTCCGCGTTTTCACATCACGATACTGATCTGCCGTCACAAACGGCGCATAGTCGCCCGACAGCATATCCTCGAGCCAGCGCAGCTGGAACGGCTCACAGGCCTGCGCAAAGCGCAACGCGTCCTGTGGCAAAAATCCCGGGCCGCAGTCCAGTGCCAAATCGATGTCAGCCGGCAACGCCTCACGCATCGCTTGCACACAGGCCACGGTGTGATTGAGCCCCTGCGTCGTCATGACGCCGCGGTTGCTGTGCACACCCCAATTGCGCCGCTCGCCGTAGGTGTAGTTGGGTGTGGTGATGGCCATCGGGCTGTGGAACGAGATGGGCTGCTTGAAGAGCGTAAAGCCCTCGGACCACGCCTGGATTTTCTGCACGTTCTCGACATACTCTGCCGGTGTCTGCAAGGGCATCGGGTAGCGGTTGGTGGTGATATAGGTGCGCACTTTGTCGCGCACTTTACCGCCCAGGAGTTTGTAGACGGGCAGGTTGGCCGCTTTGCCAGCGATGTCCCACAGGGCAATCTCGATGGCACTGACCGCCGCACCCCACGGTTTGAATGCGCCCATGCGGCGAATGCGCTGCATGACGGCTTCGACGTTGGTCGGGTCGAGCCCCAAAATCATCTCGCGGTAGTACAACACGTGCGGCTTGAGGTACGACTTGTAGAATTCGGCTTGGCCGTAGCCGTCGATGCCGGCGTCGGTGGTGATACGGATGATGGGTGTCCCACCCATGATGGCGCATTTGAGCTCGGTGATTTTCATGCGTATCCTCCGAAATAATCGTATCGTATAGCCCCACGGCGTCATGCCCGCGCACGTAAGTGCGTGGGTACGTGGGGTTATACGATTTAATCAAAAAACCCTGTATCTTCACCCAACAGATACTTCTGTGCATTTTTGTTGAACGTCACACCCAATCCTGGGCGATCCCAGACATCGATGTAGCTGTTTTTCACAATCACATCGGGCAGGCCATCGACGATGTCGTACCACCACTCTGGCCGGGCCAGCGGGTACTCAAACGCAATGTAATTGTCGGGTAGTGTCGCACACACCTGCACCAGTGCCGCCAGCCCAAAGATGCCATCACCCGTGCCGTGTGGTGCCATCGCAATGCCGTGGATGTCGGCATACTCGGTAATCCATTTGAGCTCGGCAATGCCACCGACGTCGAGTGGATCGGGTCCGATGATATCGACCGCCCGCGATTCAATCAGCTCCATAAAGTTTTGGCGCAGATAAATCTGCTCGCCCGTGTGGATGGGGGTGCTGGTTTTGGCCTTCACATCGCGATACTGGGCGGCCGATACATACGGCACGTAGTCGCCGGTGACCATGTCTTCGAGCCAGGCAATGCCCATCCCCTCGACCGCTTGGGCCAGCCGCACGGCATCGGGTGGCAAAAATCCCGGCCCACAGTCGAGTGCCAAGTCGATGCTGGCGGGTAGGGCGGCGCGCATCGCTTCGACACAAGCGACGGTATGGCGAAAACCCGCGGGGGTCAGCATGCCCCGGTGCGGATGGCGCCCCCAATCGCGCCCTTCACCATAGTAATAGCCAGGGGTGTCGTTGGGCATGCGACTATGGAAGGCAATGCCTTGTTTGATTAACGAAAAACCCTCGGGCGAGGCCGCCATTTTGAGCACGTCCTCGGCATAAGCCGCTGGCGATTGGTCCCGCAACGGGAACCGAATTGCCCCGTTGTAGACCCGCACTTTGTCGCGGACTTTACCGCCCAATAGCTTGTAGATGGGCAGATTGGCCGCTTTGCCGGCGATGTCCCAGAGGGCGACTTCGATCGCACTCACGGCAGCACCCCACGGTTTGAATGCGCCCATACGGCGAATGCGCTGCATAACGGCTTCGACGTTGGCCGGGTCGAGCCCGAGGATCATGTCACGGTAGTAGAGGATGTGGGGTTTGAGGTTGGGCTTCCAGTTTTCGGCTTGGCCAATGCCATCTATGCCCTCGTCCGTCGTGATACGGACAACTGGGAATCCGCCAATGACTGCACACTTTAGGTCGGTAATTTTCATGCTGACTCCCTTGTCATTTGCTGGACCTATCATACAGCATCGATAGTTATCAGTGATCAGTGATCAGTTATCAGTGAAGAAAAATCAGGGATCTGCAAACTGCAAACACCGTACCGCCGCGCGGCTGCGGCCTGCAATCACTCGGGCCTCGCTGCGGCCTGCAAACCCCGTACGGCCGCGGCATGCTGCGGCCTGCATCACCGGCCTCGCTCCGGCCTCGCAGCGGTATACTGATTCCATCACCGACCAAAGAGAGGAACACCATGACCGATCACACCACACCGCAACCCGGGATGTCGACCCGCGCCGTCCACGCCGGCTGGGAGCCCGATCCCGCTACCAACGCCGTCAAACGCCCACTGGTCATGGCCAACAGTTACGTCCTGCCCCCCAACGGCGATTGGGATGCGGTACCGTTCGGCTATGCCCGAGACATGAATCCTAACGAACGCTGGCTCGAAGAGCGCCTGCACGCTCTCGAAGGCGGCGAAGATTGCGTCGTCACCGCCAGTGGTGTCAGTGCCATCAATGGCACGTTCATGGCGTTGCTGAGCAGTGGCGACCATCTTATCTGTTCCGATATTTCGTATATTTCCGTGCGCACGATGCTGCTCGAGCACTTCCCCAATCGCTTTGGTATCAAAACTACCTTAGTTAACACCGCCGATCTCGAAGCAATCCGGGCAGCCATCACACCCCAAACCAAACTCATCCACGTCGAAACGCCGGGTAATCCCACCACCCGCATTAGTGATATCGCCGCGATCGCCGAATTAGCCCACGCCAACGGCGCACTCCTATCGGTCGACAGCACCTGGTCGGGCCTCACCACTCAGAGCCCGCTGGCATTGGGGGCTGATCTGGTCATGCACAGCATCTCGAAGTACATCAACGGCCACGGCGATGCCCTCGGTGGTGCCGTCATGGGTCCCAAGCGCCTGCTCGATGTCATCCGCAAGTTCGTCGTCAAAGACATGGGCGCCTGCATCAGCCCGTTCAACGCCTGGCAAATCATGCGCGGCGTGGCCACTCTGCCCATTCGCATGGAGCGCCACAACGCAAATGCGATGGCAGTTGCCACCTTCCTCGAATCGCATCCGGGCGTCGCCTGGGTACGTTACCCAGGGCTACAGAGTCACGCCCAGCACGACGTGGCGACGCGCCAGATGGACGGCTACTCGGGTATGCTCAATTTTGATTTGGTTTACCCCACCATGCGCGCGGCGTTCATCGCCGAACTCAAGGTGTTCGTCCATGCGGTCAGTCTGGGCCACGACGAAAGTCTGATTTTCGTCTACAACGACTATACCGACCAACACTTCTTCCGCGTCTCGATCGGCATTGAAGACGCTGCGGATCTCATCGCAGACCTCAATCAGGCACTGGCGAAGATCTAGCAAAACCACACACCATTGAGCAGGGTTTATTGCAATAAACCCTGCTCTCACTGAAATGCAAACCCCAACTCAAGCACGCAAAACCCTGCTCAAACACCTTACACCGTCCAATGCACCGCATGTCCGTAGGTGAACAGCGGGTTTTCGGAGTCGTGCGGCACGTCTTCTTTTTGCGCACGCACCGCCTCCATCGACGACGGCAGTTCGAACGGCAAGCGCCCTGTTGGTGCAATCTTCCCAAAGACGATATCGCACAGCGCCGCATCACTCGCACCAAAACTGCCGGTCAATCCGGCCGCAGCAGCGCGGATTTCGGGGATGACCGCCGGTCGATCGAGGTAGATATCCACAATCGTCGGAACGGTCGTACACAGCGTCAGAATAGGCGCTAACGCCTCTGGAGTGAAGGTCAAATCCCCCGTGTGGAACATATTTTCGAGGAATATTCCGCCCGGTCGGGCATAAAAAGGCGTGCTCAGCCGTACCAACGCCACATCTGCTTCTGCGGGTATGGCCACAACAGTCGCATACTGCGCCACTACTGCGGCATCCATCCCTTCCACATATACCTTCAGTGGCTTGTGTATGGGCATCAGCCCGGCGTCGTTGTGCAACGGCACAATTGCTCTACGTTGCGCGTTTTCACCGGCAGCGCGGAATACTGCGTTACCCACCACCTGCAATGCGCGCTCGGCATCAATGTACGGGTCGTCGAATAACCCCTGGCGGAATATGTCGCGCAACACGCGCCGACACGACACATCGATGCGCTCGATACTAATACGTCCAGATTCCACGAGTTCGATGAGCAATTCCGGGCATTCTTCACCACCGAACATGTCGCAGCCGGCCTCGAGGACTTTGGCCATGCGTTCGTGTCGACTCAAATGCTCAACCCCCCAAGCACGCGCCCAAAACGTTCCGCCCGGCATCTCGTTGTCGGTAATCAAGCCCCAGTCGGTACAGACCACGCCGTCGAAGCCGTATTTCTCACGCAACAGCCCGGTGATCACGCTTTTATTAAACCCAAACCCCACTTCTTCGTGCTCGGTACCCATCGGCATCCCGTAGTAGGGCATAATCTGGGCAGTCCCCGCGCCAAATGCCGCTTCGAACGGAATCAAATGTGCATCGAATTGCCCACCGGGGTAGACTTGCTCGCGCCCATAGTGGAAGTGTGCGTCGTCGCCGTTCATCTGCGGGCCACCACCCGGAAAGTGCTTGGTCATACAAAAGACACTCTGCGGACCCAATTGGGCACCTTGAAATCCACGGATATACGCCGCGGTCTGGCGTGCCGATGCATGCGGATCCTCGCCGAACGTACTGACAATGCGCGCCCAACGCGGCTCGGTCGCCAAATCACACTGTGGGTGCAACGCCATGTGGATTCCCACAGCGCGGTATTCTTGGCGCGCGATATCGCCGAATTGTTGGGTTAACACCTCGTCTCCGATGGCTCCTAGCCCAATTGGCTGTGGCCATGACGAAAAATGATTGTTTGCGTTATTGTTCAAATCGCGGTGCCCTGCGCCATGACACGGATCACTCGAAAACGTCATGGGGATGCCCAAGCGCGTCTCTTCGGCCCGCAATTGCATCGCGTTGTGCCAGGCAATCATTTGCGCAGGTGCCACCATGTTGCCCAACGCTTCGTGCGTAATATGCTTCTCAAACACACTCGCTTGGGTCGAATACGGCGCACCCCATGGACTGCGACCTTCGAGTAGGGTGCCTTCTTCGGTCATAAAGGTAAAGTTGTGAAACAAAAGCCCGGCTTTTTCGGCCAGATTCATCTGCTCCAACAGGTCAGTCACGCGAGCTTCGAGCGGCTGTCGTGGGTCTTCGTAGACATCGAGTATGCCATTTGCGTTCAAATCTCGGTATTGGACGCCGTCGATGGTTATTCGTGGTTTTGGCATGATGCTGTACTTTCTACCAATGGATGCGTACCGATCGCGCACCGCGAAACGATGTATTGGGCAAATAGTCAAATGTTTGATTCGGCTCGAGACGTGCCCCCGGCAGGGCCGTGACCAATGCGCGCAACACAATCTGTGCCTCGAGCCGCGCCAGCGGTGCACCGATGCAGTAGTGGGCGCCGTACCCGAATGAGAGATGGTCACGTGCATCGGTGCGGGTAGGGTCATAGGTCGCGGGTGCAGTAAAATGCGCCGCGTCATGATTGGCGGCGCCAATCAGTGCCAGAATGTTGCTGTCGGCGGGAATGTCGCAGCCACCGATGGTCACCGCGGTCGTCGTAATCCGTCGCATCGCAATGACCGATGTGTCAAACCGCAGCAGTTCTTCGATTGCTGCCGGGATCTGCGTCGGGTCAGCTGCCAACGCCTGCCAGCGAGCGGGGTCACTGAGGAGTTGCACAAGTGCATTGGTGAGGAATCCGGTCGTCGTCTCGTGCCCGGCAAGTAGCAACCCAAACACCACACTCGTTATCTCGCCCAGCGACAACACCGTATCATCGTCGTTGCGCAGCCGGATCAAATCACTGGTGTAATCGTCACGGGGTTCCAGTCGGCGCTTTTCGACAAACGCCACCGCCCGCTGCCAAAAATCAGCCATGTCGCGCGCCAAGGTAACCTGCTGCTCAGGTGTCGGTTTGCCCCAGGTGAATACCACCCGACTTTCGGATCCCGCCTTGACTGCAGGGACATCCTCGCTGTCCATTCCAATCAAGAGGAATATTACTTCTGCCGGTAATGCATACGTCAGTGCCTGCACGATATCCACCTGGCGTTCAGGGACGGCAATGATATCATGGAGGTAACGTGACATGAGTGCCTCTATCCTCGGCGCCAGGCGGGCGACCCGTTGCGGGGTGAATGCTGCCGCCACATGACGGCGCACGCGGGTATGCAGTGGTGCGTCTGCGTTAAGCAACACACGCTGCATGGCGTAACCGCCTTCGCGAAGGGCCGATGCGGTCTCGGCGGTCACTGGAGTGAATGGATCGGTCGCATTGCGCGATGCATAGCTGTGTGCATCACGCAATATCTGCTTGATGTCGTCATAACGAGTCACTACCCAGTACCCGAGCGACTCACTATAAAACACCGGTTGTTCGGCATGCAGCTGGGCATACACGGCATAGGGATCTGCCAGATAGCGCGCATCAAATGGGTCAAATGCATGCAGAGGGCACGACATGGGTACTCACTTTGTTCGTTGTGTGCATCGGTGGCGCTAGTATAGCATTGCTCTGGGCGCGATGAAAGGGGCACTATGACCATCACAACCGAACGCTTCGAGGTACTCCAAGACTCATCTGGCACTTACCCCATCAGTGCGACCGATATCGCCCAATATCAGCGCAGCGACCGTTGCGCACGTGCGTTACGGCTGCGGCTGTTCGCACAGACCGCTGGCGAACAGACCCTGCAGGCACGATTGCGCCGGCTGGGTATCGCGCTCGAACAGCCCAGCCCCTACCCCTTAGCCGCCGGCCGCGCCTACGAAACACGTATCAATGCACTGCTCATAGCCGGCCACAAAACCCTCCAGGGGAGCGACGCTGACCCGCTGGACGGGACGCAGATTCCCACCTTGTTGGCATCGCTGCCCCCCGGCACATCAGTGTTGCTCCTCCAACCTACCCTGCATGGCCGTTTGCACGATTGGTACCTGACTGGCCGCCCCGACCTCATTCAACTCAGCTGTGCACCTGACGGGACGCGTTCCTTGCGCATCGCCGATATCAAATCCGCCCGTACCGCCAGCTATGATCACCACCTCCAAGTAGGCGTCTACGAACGCATCTGCCGCATCATCTGCACAAACGACCCCACCATAGAGATGCACACTGCCATCCTCTACCAACCGCCAATTATCCCTGCGCAGAGCGCCCACGACCGCGCCATACAGCAGGCAGACGCACAGCGTGCCCAAGACTGGTTTGCTCTGCACGATGTGATGTGTGCCGTTCCTGCCAACCCCGATCAGCTCGGGAGCGACATCGCCCGCATCTTTGCCCAACTCCCACATGCCGACGCCTATGCCGCTCGCACGATGCCGTTTGAAGAGTTGCCCTACACATTCAGCACCGCCTGTGCAAGTTGCCCCTACATGCAGCTCTGTCTGCTCCGCGCCAACGAACAAGCCGACATCGCCCTCATCCCCGGCATCGACCGTATCGAGCGCGCTGCCTTTCGTCACCACGGTATCGCCACCGTACCCCAGTTGGCTCAACTTGCCCGTGTCAGCCCCGAACGCCAGCTCGAACCGGTGGTCGATGGCCTCGCCCGTTCCCCCGCACTCATCGCCGACCAGAGTGTCGGCCCCGCCCTCGAAGACTGGATAGCCCGTGCGCAACGCCAACGCAGCGCAGCTATTCCCACTGCCGCGTACCTGCCTACCGCCGCCATCGCAACACTGCCGCGCATCGATGCCGCTACCAACCCCAATATCTGCCTGCTGACCATCGAGCCGCATCGCGACGGCGGTACTGGATTGCTATGGGGCATTGGACTGCGTATTCAGCCATATACCGGCGGTATAGCCGCCGCTCCACACACCGTTACCGAGCTTCTCGGCGCCCCACCGACCCTCGACAGTGAAGGCACAGTGATCGATTCCTTCTGCAGTGCGTTGCAACAGCACGCAGCACATCGACCCATCCATTGCGTCGTCTATGAACACGATGGCTGGGCGAGCCTCTGTGACGCCCTCAATCGCCACCTCGATCGCAGCGATACAATCCGCACGTGGGCAGATATCCTGATGCAGGTCCGTGCCGTCACCGCGCCGAGTCACACCATCCTCGCGGCAGAGCTCCACCAGACCAATGCCTACAGCCAGCCGGTCAACGCGTTGGTGAGTGCGGCCCGTCAATATGGCTTTGATTGGGTCACTGCTCAGGATGATTTCCCGCGGCTCTTTCATGCCGGGCTGTTTGACCAGACTATTCCGCGTGCTGGTCATGGACCATCGGTCGTACTCCGCGCCCGCTTCCAGAGCACCATCCCCAGCGAGTATTCCGCTGCCGCCTGGGGACTCCTCCCTGCAGCTGACTCGACCGAAGATGTCTATGCGCCGTATCGTACTGTCACGCCAGACGTCCTGCGCCGCTTTCTGGCACATCGACTCGCCGCCCTAGTCCACCTAGCCCACAAAGCCGGCCGTTGGCACAACCGTGCTCGAATTGAAGTCCTCACCGTTCCCAGCGGGGCAACGCCGACGTTCGTCCGTGCCCTCGCCGATAGTCTCATTCTCGAACGCGCAGCCACCCTGCGTGCGTGGTACGAGGCACATTGTGCCCATCCCGCAGCCCGTGTCCGCCTCGGCACCACGCTCATCGTGCGGTACGACGACGCCCAGCAACCAACAGCAATGGCCGAACGGATTGCCGCCTACCGTAGCGTAGGCAGCAGCTCCCTTACCACCTGCACATTTACCCTGTGCATCGAGACAGACGCAGCGCTCCCCCCGCTCCCCACCCAGCGCGCCCTGACGTCACTGCTATCGATCGGCGCCGCAGTACTGTTGACCGCACTTCCTGCCCAGCAGCTCGTGCCGATCCATCCGCACACACTAGCCCGCATCGGGATGCGCGCGACGGTCATCGCCGTAGAGACCCGCGCCGACGGAATTTCTCTCACCATCCAACCGACCTATAGCCAGAACCGACCTCCCTATAGCGAGCGCGGCGATACATTCATCCCCGTCGACGGCGCACTCTATACCATCGACGCTAGCCCCGACAACACTCCAGGGATCTATACCAAACAAGCTGTCGACCGTCTGGAAGCGGACCCCAGTGCCAATACGCTCGCGACACTCCTCCACACCCCCTCACCGGCGCGTGATTCCCTCCTCGCGACCGGCTTGGCAGCCTATGCCGCCGACTGTGCTGCCACACAGGTGGCAACGTTCGGCCCCGCCGCCCACAGCTATGTGACGGCACACGCGAGCACCCCCCTGTTGCTCGTCCAAGGTCCCCCGGGCACCGGCAAAACCTTCACCACCGCCCACGCCATCCTCGCACGCCTCACGACGGCAATCCGCACCGGCACGCCCCTGCGTGTGGCCGTTACCGCACAGACACACGCCGCGGTCGACGCACTCATCGGGACACTTTCGGCAGTCATCGGGACGCTCATCGACCATGACCATCCGGCGCAGCCCTTGCTCACACAGATCCGCCTCTTTCGCTATCGTGCCAATGCCCACACGCCGGCCCTGGCGCATGTCATCGGGATGGACAACAAAGCATCGTCGCTGCGTGCCATAACCTCTGCACCGTGGTGCGTGGTAGCGGCGACGCCCACCCCACTCTCGGCGCTGCTGACCCAGCACGAGCGCTGGTGTGACGTGCTCTTCCTCGACGAGAGTTCACAACTCGCCCTGCCGCTCGCACTCGCTGCTGCCGCAGTCCTGCGACCGACGGGGTCGGTTGTTGTTATCGGCGATCCACGGCAAATGCCCGCCATCGTCAGCCACGATTGGGCGCACGAGCCCCACCGCCAGTTCCACGCCTTTCCCGTTGCGCTGTCGCTCTATGACTATATCGAAGCCAATCCGCCCGGCGGAGTCCCGGTCCCCGTCGTTCGCCTCGACGAGTCACGACGAGTGCCCAGTGAAGTAGCCGCCTTCCTCCAGTCCGTCATCTACCATCACGACGGGATTACCTACCACTCCACCATCCGCACCCGGATGGCCCCCATCATGACCTTCGATCCCCTCTTGCGGGCCATTCTCGATCCCGCCGCAGCCATGGTCCTCATCACCCACGACGAAGACCGCAGTCATACGCGCAACCCCTTCGAAGTCGCCCTCGTCGTCCAGATTGTGCAACTGCTCATCGCCAGCGGTCTCGACGGCCAGAGTGGCTACGGGGTGGTTGTCCCCCATCGCATGCAGCGGGCAGCAATCGCCGACGCACTGCGGCCTATGCTCCCGTCACCGCCCCCCAGTCTCCGCAACACCGTGACCACCGTGCCGGGTATCGACACCGTCGAGCGCTTCCAAGGCAGCCAACGCAACGTCATGCTGGTCAGTGCCACCGAATCGCACCCAGCCACATTGGCCCGTAACGAGGCCTTCTTGTATGACATGCGTCGACTCAACGTCGCGCTGTCCCGCGCTCAGCACAAAGTCATCGTCATCGCCGCCCAGACGGTTTTTGCCCATAGCCCGCAGACCGCTGACATCCAACAGCAGCCACCCATCTGGCAGCACTACCGCCAATGGTGTCGTCACCCCGTCTATGACGGCGTCTTCGACGGTATCGGAGTGCATGTGTCGGTTCATCGTCCGTCAGACTGAGAAAACCGACGTTCCGCCGGTCATCGGCGAATCCCCCCGCTGCACCACATCCGCTGCGCCCCTGCCGGGCGTCGAGTCTCAACCGCGTGCCATGCGGGCATGCAGCTTCTGCAGGCGTCGATGTTTGGGCATGCAAAACCGGCAGGGCTCTTGCCCTGCCGGTTTGTGGTTGTCCGTTTATTCGTGCCGCAGTGCTTGGATTGGGTTCAGCTGGGCTGCATTCCGTGCAGGCCAGATCCCAAAGAATAACCCCGTCGCCAGGGACACCGACAGCGATATAATCACCGACGATGCCGTCACCGGTGCTTCAAACACTTTGGTCACGGTCAAGATAATCGGCAAAATACTGCCCATCACCACCCCGATGATGCCGCCCAACATACTCAACACCATGGCCTCGATCATGAACTGCAACAAAATATCTTTGCTCTGTGCACCCACTGCCCGCCGCAAGCCAATCTCACGCGTGCGCTCGGTCACACTCACGAGCATGATATTCATGATGCCGATCCCGCCAACCAACAATGAGATACCAGCAATCGCCGCCAAAAATGTCGTCAGCAACGACGTCACCTGCGTCAACGACGTCAGGAAGGATGCTTGATTGAGTACCTGGAAGTCGTCGTCCGTCCCGTCGGCATTCAACTTGCGTGAATCACGCAGCGCCATTTTCAGACGCTCCTCGACAAACGCAATATCTTCCGTGTTTTTGACCGTCACGGTAATATTGCTGACCCGCAACTCTCCACTCGTCGATCGCCCCGCAAACAAGCGGGTTTGTGCCAGACTAATCGGCACAATCGCCTGATCGTCGACCGATCCAAATGGATTGCCACCCTTTGCCTCTAGCACACCGATGACACGGACATTCATACTATTGATGCGGATGGACTCACCCACCGCTTCACCATCGCCAAACAAATACGTCTTGAGACTCGACCCCAAAACTACAACTTGCGATGCGCTCTGGACATTTCCGTCCGTAAAGAACGATCCCGACGCCATCACAACGCTGTTTACATCTTTGTATGTCGCTGTTGTTCCCAATACCTGCCCCGATTTTTCGGCAGCAGCAGCCGACAACGTCGCCTGATTGGTAAAGTTCGGTACCGGGCCCACGATGGGTAACTTCAGCACTTTGATAGTTTTGACATCATTCATCGTCATCGCCTTGACCCCGATTTGTCCTGGCGGACCACCACGATTGGGTCGTCCGGGCAAGACAGTCAGATTGTTCGTACCCAAGGACGAGAATTGGCTGGTAATCGCATTACTCGCACCATTCCCCAGGGTCATTAATGACAC
Source organism: Roseiflexaceae bacterium (assembly GCA_947474225.1). GTDB lineage: Bacteria > Chloroflexota > Chloroflexia > Chloroflexales > Roseiflexaceae > UBA965. The sequence continues at coordinate 14,438 of CANJHS010000023.1, forward strand.
CACCGACGCCACGCCGATAATGACACCCAACATCGTCAAAAACGTTCGCAGACGGTTCGCCATCAGACTGTCCATCGACACCCTGAGTAATTCACCGTATTCGAGCCCACTCTGTGTCGACTCGACGACGGGTGCCAATATATGGCGTTTGGTATTATTCGATGCCATGGTGCGCCTCGTTCTTGCGGTCATGCAATACCACCCCGTCACGTATGGTGACTATCCGGTCTGCATAGGCAGCGATATCTGCCTCGTGGGTCACAATGATAATCGTCAACCCTTGTTCGCGGTTCAATTGCTGGAGCGTCAACATAATCTCTTCGCTAGTGGTGCTATCCAACGCTCCGGTTGGTTCGTCCGCCAAAATCACCGACGGACTGCCGGCCAACGCACGTGCAATCGCCACGCGTTGCTGTTGTCCACCAGACAATTCGTTTGGTCGATGATCGAGACGATTGCCCATGCCGACCAAATCGAGTGCAATCGAAGCACGTCGTTTGCGTTCGGCCGGCGGGATGCCACGATACACCATCGGCATCTCGACATTGGCGAGTGCGCTCTGCCGTGGCAACAACATGTATTGCTGGAACACAAAGCCCAGCTTGCGAGCCCGCACCGACGACAATTCGTTGTCGTCCAGACTGGCCACTTCTATTCCATCGAGTGAATAGCGCCCGGCAGTTGGGGTATCCAAGCAGCCAATCATATTCATCAGGGTGCTCTTGCCACTTCCGCTGGGACCCATTATGGCCACAAATTCGCCAGATTCGATCTGGACATTCACTCCACGCAACGCGTGGACCTCGAACTCACCCATGGTATAGACTTTTGTCATACCTTCGATGGTAATCATCGCTGTCATGGATGTTTCCTTTACGGTCGGCCGAAGCCAGTAGGAGCGGCTGAACGTGACGTTGGTGTGGAGATAATCTCTTGTCCTTCGGTCAGTCCGGTCAACACTTCGGTCTGCACGCCGTCACTCAGTCCAATCGTGATATCGATTTCTTTGGTGGTGCCGTCCGGGTTGTACACCTGCACGACACGTCCGGTACCCTTTGGCAAAATGGCTGAATTGGGGATCAACAAGACATTGTCACGTTTTGCGGTGACCATGTCGACTGTTGCCGTCATGCCGATGAGCACCCGTGGGTCATCGTCCGTGAAGTCGATGCGTGCGTTGTATGTCACAACTCCTGCACTACTCTCGGCAGCGGGTGCAATGCTCGATACCGTGCCGACACTTTTCCAGTCTGCGATTGCGTCTACCAGGATAGATGCTTCTTGATTCAATTTCACATTGACGATATCGGTTTCGCCCAACTTCAAATCGATGTGCAATGGAGTCCGGTCGATAATGCCAATCGACGTGCCACTCGACATCTGCCCTGCAACCGCATTCACCGCGCTGATATAGCCGTTGTAAGGTGCAATAATTTTGCCGTTTTCGACCTTGAGCAATGCTTGGTTGTAGCTTGCTTCGGCTTGCGTCACTGCAGCCTGCTGCATCAAGATGTCAGTCTGTGTGCCCGGTGCCACAATCTTGTCGAGGCTAGACCGTGCCTGTTCGAGTGATGCCTTGTTCTGCTGGAGCGTTGCCTCTGCTGCAGTCAAATCACTCGCGGTAGGATTCAACAAGGTAGCCAACTGCAGTTCGGCATCTTTCACAGTCGCTTCGGCTTGGCTGACGTTGGCGACTTCCGCTGCTTTGGCGTTGTCCAGACTGACCTGCGCCGACGTCACATTTTGCTCTGCAGTATGCAAATTTGATTCTGCTGCAACAAATGCATCGCGATAGTTATTCTTCGAGACATCGCTAATTGTGCCCCGTGCACCATTAGGATCTTTGTTGTTCAGATTCACATAATCCCAGTTATAGCGCGCAACGTTAAACTTCGATTGTGCCTGGATCAAGCTTTCACTTGCTTTGGTCACATCGATTTCTGCTTTGCTCTTGGTAGCTGAGCTACTATCGCGGGTTGTCTGCAAATTTGTCCGGGCTTGTTCGACCTTCAATTGTTGTGTCGACAATTTATCTGCCGATGGGGATTGCAGTGCATCGAGTCGTTCTTGTGCACTGGCCAGTTGGGCTTCGGCACTGGTGACAGATGCTTGGGTAGAGGTCAAATCACTGCTCCGTCCCGTCCCGTTCGTCAACTGGGCCAGTTTGGCTTTGGCACTATCCAGCGAGGCTTTGGCAGCATCGAGTGAATACTGCAAATCACGACCATCCAAGGTAGCCAATATCTGCCCTTTGGCAACTTTTTCACCCTCTGCGACGAGGACGTCTTTGATCACGCCGCTGCTCTGAAAGACCAAACTCACCGCACTTTTGGCGGCGATGTTACTGCTCCCCGATATGGTCGTTACCAGGTTTCCCTTTACCACAGCGATGGTATTTGTTTTTTTCGATGTTCTGCTGTTGCTGTTACTCCGAAACACTGCAAACCCGCCGCCCAGGATCGCTACTACCAACACACCAATGACCCACGGATTGCGCAACATTCCGAAGCGCGAATTTGTCTTTGTCATACCGACTCCTCTGTTTTTCTGTATTTCTCTACTATACGTGACACGGATGAGGATTCCCTCATACATCTGTCGTTACGCAATCACTCAAATGGGTGATTCTCGACCAATACTGCACTCTATAATGAACGCATGGATACAATTTTTTCGCTCGACCCACTCAAATCAGCCCGTTGGTTCGAACGCCATCACCTGATATGGCGGGTCATTTTCATCATGGCACTGCCGGCTACTGTGAGTTTTTTGACCATGGTGGTGCTACGTTTGGTCTACGGCGATCTCCCATCCGCCCCACCCGGTCGTTTTGCCGGTACAGCAGGCTGGTTTTTGCCAGCATTACCGGTACTCGCAATATGCATCGTCACCTATGCGTTTATACGTATGGGCAAGGCAAATGTATCTGCGTTTATACTTCTGATTTTTTGGACCGTCTCAATTACCGGAGTCGTGGTCCGTTTTGGGGCACATACCAACTTTCCGGCCCTTTTGATTTTGCCCATTGGTGCCGCCAGTTTGCTGTTTCATCGGCGCATCACGATGTTGTTGACGGCCCTATCGAGCCTTATTGTCGGGATTTCAGCCTGGTTCGAGCTGCAACGCCCCGAAATCGTGTTTTATGACGTGCTCAACCACCAACTCATCAGCGATCTCAATCAAATCCGCACCATGACATACACCGCAGTCGGGTTCTGGGTAGGCATCTACATCGCCGTTGCGTTCATCATGGCGTTGCTGGCGAGTTCTTTGCATACCTCTCTGCGGCAGAGTGCTGACCATGCCGTAGCACTCGAAGTACTCAAGTCCGAACTCGAAGCACGCGTCACGCAGCAGACAGACAGCCTCCTCGCGGGGGAACGCGACAAAGCCATGCTCGCTGAACGCACCCGCCTCGCCCGCGAGATTCACGATACCCTCGCGCAGGGATTGACCGGCATCATTGTCCAGCTCGGTGCCGCGGAGCAAGCGCAACGGGCAAACCACCCGGACAGCGCCGAACACCTCTCCCTCGCCGCCAAAATGGCCCGCGAATCCCTCGCCGAAGCACGTCGCTCGGTCTGGAATCTGCGCGCCGAAGCCCTCACCCGTGGTGACCTGCGCGACGCACTCGAATCCCTCGTCTCCCGCTTTCGTCAACCCCATATTCGTGCGTCGTATCGCTTTGTCGGTGCGTGGCATCACATTCCCGTTGATGTCGAGTCTGCACTCCTGCGCGTCGCCCAAGAAGCCCTCGCCAACGCCGTACGTCATTCCGGTGGTGACACCGTGAGCATCGTCCTCGGCCTGCAAGAGACCGTCCTCACCCTCGAGATTCGTGACACCGGTAGCGGCTTTGGCCCCGTTGCATGCACGAATCCATCCGGGTCACCAACCTTCGGAATCCTTGGGATGCGCGAACGCATTGCAGCACTCCACGGCACACTCACCCTGTTCGACGATCACGGCGCTGTCGTGCACGTGCACATCGATCTGCCGACGCTCGAGCCGCCCATCGTGGAGGAGTCATGAGCATGGAGCACATTCGCGTCCTCGTCGTCGACGACCATCCAGTGGTACGCCATGGACTCCTCGCACTGCTCAAATACGAACCGGGGATGCTCATTGCCGGCGACGCCGCTGACGGCGAAGCCGCCATCGAATCAGTCATGCAGACCAATCCCGATGTGGTCCTCCTCGATCTGCGCCTCCCCAAATGCAACGGAGTCGACGTCATGCTCCGTTGTCGGCAGCTCGGGTCGACTGCCCGTTTTCTCGTGTTGACAACGTATGACAGCGACGAAGACATCACCCGGGCACTTGCAGCCGGTGCCAAAGGCTACATGCTCAAGGACGTCTCGTCATTCGAACTCATGCAAGCCATCCGCGCGGTCATGCGTGGCAACGCCGCCCTCGAGCCCAGTGTTGCCGCACGCGTGCTCGCACGCATGCACGACAACGGTGCCGACGATCTCTCGCTGCGTGAACTCGATGTGCTCACGCAGATGGTTCGTGGCGATGCCAATCGCGCCATCGCAGTCGCCCTCAATGTCTCAGAAAACACCATCAAAACCCATGTCAGTCATATTTTTGCCAAACTTCAGGTCCAGAGCCGCGCCGAAGCGGTCGCAGTAGCCCTCCAACGTGGCATCGTCTCTTCGTACTAATCGCTTGGGACTCGGTATAATGACAGTATGAACGCGCAACTTGAACAATTTGTGGTCATTTTTCTGGGCATTTTCTACGAGGCTATTCCGTTCCTCACGATCGGCGCGCTCGTATCAGCTGGGATTCACCTCTTTGTCGACCCTGCCTGGTTGATGGCCAAACTCCCACGCAATCCCACGCTTGCTGCCTGTATCGGCAGCGTTATCGGGGTGTTGTTCCCGGTCTGTGAATGCGGTTCGATACCCGCCGCACGCAGCTTTATCGGCCGTGGTGCACCTGCCCAGTTTGGCTATGCGTTTGCATTGGCTGCGCCCGTCATCAACCCCATCGTCCTCATTTCGACCAGTGTGGCCTTTGTTGGAGTAACCGGTTGGGGATTTGTCTGGTGGCGTATCGGACTGACCATTGCCGTCGCAATCCTCACCGCACGGAGTATTGCGTCACCGCCGACCAGCATCACAACTCCGCCGCAAGCGCAGACGCATCAGCACAATGATGACGAACTCCCCATCGTGGTATGGCTTCGACACGCCGCCATCGATTGGCTCGACATGCTGCGTTTTCTCGTCTTTGGTGCAGCAGCTGCTGCCATCGTGCAGGTCTTCGTATCAAACGACTGGCTCATCACGATTGCAGCCAATCCATGGTACGCCGTCCCCGCACTCATGGCGCTTGCCGCAATCATGGCCATCTGTTCCACCGTCGATGCATTCATCGGGCTTGCCCTGCTCAGTACCGTCGCGCCAAATGCTGTTTTGGCGTTTCTGGTTTTCGGCCCAATGATCGACCTCAAGAGTATTCCCATGTTTGTGGGCGCATTCGGCGAGCGGGTCACCCTGCGCATGATTACCACGACTGCACTCATCACCGCAGCAGCCTGCCTGTGCATCGGAGGTCTCGGATGGGTCTAACAATTCGTCGCATCAGTATGGCGACCATCCTCTTTGCACTGGCTGGAATTCTCAGTTTTCGGACTGCAACAGGGCAGATGGCACTCTATATTCACCCGCGTTACGAACTCCTGGTCTACGCATGTGCCTTGGTGGTGTTTCTCTTTGGCGCTGTGTCGCTCAGCAGCCACGCAACCCCACCGGCGTTCGGGACGATGTTCCTCCTCGTTCCGGTGTGCCTTGCCATCGGGATTACCCCAAAGCCCCTCGGTTCTGCTGCCCTCGTTGGCCAGTTCCATACACTCAATGCGGTAGCGCCGTCTACGCAAACAATCAATCCCACCGACACAACGACCGATCGCGCGCAGTGGGATCTCTATGATTGGGCGATTGCCAGCAGCGTGGACATTACTCCCTATGCAGGGAGTACCGCTACAGTGGAGGGATTTGTCGTCCAAAACCCCGATCTTGGACTTCCTGCTGACCAACTGATGCTGGCACGATACGTGCTCAAATGCTGCACCGCAGATGCCGGCGGGGTGGGGATGCCTGTGGTCTGGGCCAATCCATCGCTGTATGCAGCCGATACCTGGCTCCGCGTCACCGGCACGATTACCGTCGAATCACGGACGGGTGTGCCACGGGCGCTTCTGGTTGCGACGTCGGTTGTTCCCATCGAACCACCTATGCGTCCGTATCTGCTCCCGTAAATCCTATACCGTAGGATATGTCCGCTCCCCAAATATCGCTCGACCTACCCGTACCAACGTCGCACCTTCGGCAACTGCGACGTCGATATCGCCGCTCATCCCCATAGATAACGTGGTCAAGGTATGGTTTGGTACCGCGGATTGGAGCAGATCGCGCAGCATGCGCAAAGAACGGAACACACCCCGTACCGCTTCTTGATCGTCGCTGTATGGTGCGACCGTCATCAATCCCTCAATGCGGATACCATCTATTTCACCGATTGCAGCAACCAAGGCGGTGACGTCTGAACGTACCTGTGCGTCAGATTCCCAATTGCATGCAACGATACCTTCCTTGGAATCTTCGCCCGATACGTTACATTGCAACAAAATTCTGACCGGTGCCAGACCGAGTTCGATTGCATACCTTCCGAGAGCCTGGGCTAACGACAGACTATCAACCGAATGGATAAGGCGAAACAGCTGCACGGCTTTTTTTGCTTTATTGCGCTGCAAATGGCCAATCAAATGCCACTCGATATCAGGCAAATCTGTACATTCTGGTATTTTCGATTCTGCTTCCTGGACACGGTTTTCACCAAATATACGCACTCCTGCTGCATATGCCTCGCGGACGAGTTCTGCGGGATGTGTTTTGCTCACTCCGATAAGGGTTACGTCCTCGACACGCCGCCCTGCAGCCTGCGCTGCACGTGCGATGCGTTCCTCGATCTTGGTAATTGCGTGCTTCATGTCACCCCTCATTGATAATGTGGGGATTGTACCATGCACAAAAAAACGGCACCGCGGACAATGCCGCGGTGCCGTTCCTGCACACATTAGCCGCGGTTGGCAGCCAAGCCTGCATTCACCAATTCTGCGGTGACTTCGGTCGCACCTTGCTGCCGGGCAATCCCCTCGATGGCCATCTGTAGCTGCCGTGATGCCGAGATGCGCGGCAAATACGGTAACTTCTGTAACTCAGCATCGAGCATCTCGCGCGCTTCATTGGACCAACGCAGATTCCCAGACTGTCCGGTAGTTGCTGCAGGGGGGGCGCCATTGCTCCGCGCTGCGGCGTATGCACCATCGACCGGCAAGAAGTTCAGGAGCCCGTCGTAGAGCCGATTGACAATTTCTTGCATCAGAATGACACAGCCACGAAATCCACTGTAGGGCGTCCCGACTGCCCGGCGAACGGCCGGTCCAGGGAACGATGCGGGGATGTAATTGGTGAAGCGTGAACCCGCCTCACGCAGATAGATGCGCTCGTTCATTGACCCGAACAGAAAAGACGGTGCCTTCTTGTGGATGTGCTGGCGCGTTGCTTCGTTGTCATAATCACCGGGACGGCGTGGACGTGCAGTCGCAAAAGCAATTTTCATCCCCAATTCTTCGCCCAAAAAGCGCTCGAGCCCTTCGGCCAATCCCAAACCAGCCACAATGCCTACATCCAACGTACTGAACCAGTCTCCCTGTGGCCCACGCCACAAATCCCAGACCGCCTGCAACGTGGTTTTCTTTTCGTTTGCGATGAATGCCTCCGCCTGCACACTCGTCCCGAGGAGCGTCCCGAGTGCCCGCACAAAGGCATTGCTATCCTTCATCCCGTACGGCGTCGTCAGAATGGGTTTGCCCAATTGCTCGGCCAGTCCCATCCCGAATTCTTTGTACAGCACCACCGTCACATCGGCGGCAGCCAGTTGATGCATGTCGGCCAGGGTCGTCGCGTATGGGAAAACGATATTGACGGTACCGCCTGCGCCCTCAATCATGCGCTTCATCTCTTCGAGCTCGGATGGCGCATTGAAGCACCCATACGTCGGCCCAATAATGTTGACCGAACGCGGCTTGTGTGCCACTGTTGCCCGCTGTTGTGCACCGTATTCGTCCCACAGCCAGATCAGCACGCGGTCGCGGCCCGCCCATTCGTCTTCGGCGAGAGAGTTACTATAGTAGAACTTTGTCCCGACACCGAGCTGTTTCACCAAGGATGAATGGTCCGAGCCAATCATTTCGGACTCGGCGGTCGACACCACGATAACGTGTTTGTTGTCGAGTGCACCCGTCAACGCCAGGTTGTCGTAGGTCCATTTGACTTTATCTGCGGTGCCCTTGCCGCCGACTTCTTGTTCGGTCATAGTGGCAGGTGTCAGGTTCTCGATATGCGGGACAGCATCTGTATAGTCTGGCACTGCGGTGCCCACTAAGTTGAAGCAACCGACCGGTGCGTCGCATATCACATGCACGTCCGGCATCGGGCACATCGTCCAGATTGCTGCCCAGTACCCACTAGTATCGGAAAGATCACGAATGACCGTCGGTGCCATAATTGTTCTTCTCCCTCGGTCTATCTTTTATTTGTCTGTGAAAAATTCCTGCATGAAGCGGTAACGGTCGCCCTTCGTCAGCACTTCGGCCACAAACTCAATCGTGGCAGCCATGCCGCTACTCAAAAAGAACGGTCGTGATGCTAATTGATTGGTGAAGTACATGGCGGGTATGCCGCGCTCCTTGGCAACACTCGCTAGTGGTGTCGTCCCAAAGACCAAATCGGGTGCGTAGCGGTCAATCGCCGCGACGTCTTCTTCGAGTGCTTTACGGTAAATGACTTCTTTGGTGCCGTGTGATTTGAGCCACATCTCGTCGGGCAAGACCAACGGATCTTGGCCGATGCTGGTCGACACGTACGGCACATGTGCGCCTGCTTCGACCAACATGCGGGCGTAGGCAAGTTCGGTCCCCTCGTACCCTGTCACCAGCACCGTCCCGCTCAGGGGTCGGGAAGCCACAATTGCAGTAGCTTTGGCGCGCTCTTCGTCGGCCACCTGCTGTACCAGTGCTTCGTCGAGCCCGAGGATGCTGCCAATGGATTTAATCCATGCATAGGTACCGCTGATGCCGACCGGTGCACCGCCTGCAATCGACATCCCGATTGACCGCGCGATATTCATCGATTCTTTATAAAACGGGTGGAGCGGGGCCATTGCCGCTGCCCGACCTGCGCGACGGAAGTCGTCAATCGATCGCCCCGGCAAAAAGATTGTTTCACTCACACCCATGCGGCGCAGCAGTCCATCGATGAGCAATGGATCGGCGGGGAAGACTTCGCCCAACAGCACGACGCTTTTGTCTACCACAGGTCCTTCGCGTTCTGCCAGGCGATTCAACAGTGCTGCCACCGCGATGTCTTTTGCCTCGGGGTGCGAATGGATTGCATATGCAGGAACGCGTACCAACACCACATCCGCGTCACCGATCTTTTTGGGCAATAACTCTTCGGGCATGCCGGCAGTTTCTGCCACACACAACGAGACGACGGGGATCAGTTTGACCCCGGGTTCTTTGCCGGCGACTTCGATGGCGGCACGTGTGCCTTCGACAACTTGGCCACTCATGAGTTCGGCAGTGCCCAATTGCGGTGCTAATATCGATTTGCTCGCACCATAAAAGTGCGTCACGAATGTCAGACCATACAGACAGCCGGTGTCGGTTGCCATTACCGGATGCGACCCTTCGAGACGCGTCAGAATGCGCAACGAACCAAATGCCGGACACATGGACTGTGGGTGGAGTTTGCAGGGCGATGTATTTTTGCCAGTCTGATTGAGTTCAATTATTTCAGCCATATTTGCCCTCTTCCGTAATGCAGAGACCGTACTACGTTCTATGCAAATAAGAGGCTCCAAACCTCTTATTGCTGGTTGCTGTTATTCGTCTTTGACCGATGAAGGATCGACACGCAGGTACGCCGCAGTGGCCTGTTTGTTGGTGAAATATGCTGCGACCACAAACCCCACGATTACCAGCCCCAATGGAATGAAACACATGACCAAACCAGACGTTGATGGACCCATGATGGTGCTCCTCTCACATGTATCGCCACAAGTGTCGCCACTTGAAAGCTCCTCGTATCATTCTGCCTGCTGCGGTGCATGCGACGGCATAATCAGTTCGCGCATCTTGGCAGGATCGAAGCGAAAGTTCGCTACCAGATCCAAAACATGCTGAAAGTGATGTGCCGGTATGGTCACAAACAACTCGCCGGGCAGCAGCTTATTGTGCATTCGACCGCCGCCATCCCCGGTGGCAAACACGCTATTCTGTTTGTTCATCGGGGTCGCAAAAATCGAAGCGCACGCGGATGGACCGACTTCGCCGATGGGGAATGTGCCTTCGCGCACCGACGCCGCACCGGCGATTTGCATCGCATGCAATGCATCCGTGACACAAATCACCGAATCTATCTGTACTCCAGCCGGCACATCGTTGAGCGGTGCAGCTGCAAGTGCCACGATACTCCCGTCGGGTAGCCGTTCGCTCTGCGCTTTGTTGCGCTTGGCTGCCTCTGGGGTGAAAAATCCTTGCGCCATGGTGAGATACTCACCCTCGGTGATGAGTGGAGCCGCTTTGGGCAACAACCCCAGATGCCACAGGCCGACATAGCAATCGTGATGCTTTGCATCGACATAGATGCGTCTGCCGCTTTCGGCTTCGCGGACAATCCCGCATGCAACGACCTGTGCAGGTTCGTACCCCGCGGGTGCGGCATCACGGCAATAGGTAATGGCAATCGGTGTACGTTTAACTTTGAGCACATCAACCAAGACGCGATTGAGCTCAAGTGGATCGACTGGTGTCATGGCAACTCCTCAGCGATAGGATGGTGCGTCCATCTCGCGCAAATCGACATAACTAAACTCTTGACCCGAGCGACGCAGTGCCGACAAAAATGCAGCCTTATTGTCCAGTTCGTCGATAGTACCAATCCGGATTTCGACTGCCCCTGAGGTAACGGTGACGCCATCGCGCTCGTTGCTACTCAAATCGGTCACATACAAGCCTATCGCTTCCATGACCTGCTTGACTTTGAGTTGTACCGGATCGTCGGTCTGTACCTGCGGAATAACCGAAGGGCTCAGCGACAGCATGGGGATGGCTTTTTTGTTGCCGGTCGTGCCTGCAAACAATTCATCCGCACTCGCTGAGTCGGGTCGACCATCGGGTTCTTCTGCGCCAAACACACGCAAAAAGTCATGATATTCCAGCGCCGTATAGTCGTCGCATGGTGGAATTTCGTTCTGCGCAATCTTGCTGGCCAATTCACCAAAGATCGTATTAAATTGCTCGTCCTCGAGTGCCAAACGGCAGGCATCCGCGAGTTCGCGTACCTTCCGACTCAATGGGATGCGGGCGAGAATGGGGAGACCGACGGCTTTGGCATAGGTGTCAGCGGTATCGCTGCCATCGTCGCGGTTGACAATCAAACCGAGGACCGAGGTCGTCCCGCCCATGCTCCGGAAGTATGCTGCTGCTTTGGCAATATTATTGGCTGCATACAACGACTGCCGGTCATGGCCGACGACGATAATCACTTGCTCAGCGAGTGAGCGCGCGAGCGGCGTCGCAAATCCGCCACAGACCACATCGCCCAAAAAGTCCATCACGACGTAATCGAGGTTCCATTTGCTCAAGCCCAACCCTTCGAGGGTTTTGAATCCCGACGAAATGCCCTGCCCACCACAACCACGACCGACTTCTGGTCCACCGAGCTCACATCCATAGAGGACGGCGTTATCTCGTAATTGGCTGCGAAAGATCACATCGCCGACGCTCAGCTCGTCTTCGCGGCCCTGCTCTTTGAAGATGCGCCATTGTTCACCCAGCGTCGGCAGGGAATGCCCACCAAACACCGTATTACACGAGTCATGTTTCGGGTCGCAACCGAGCTGTAAAACGCGAAAGCCATCGAACGTGAGACGCGAGGTGAGGTTCGAGGTAAAGAAACTCTTCCCCATCCCGCCCTTCCCATAGATTGCTAACATTCGTGGAGCCATGGTGCTCACCGTTTCTAGGCTGTACCTACCAGGTCAGCAATAATTTGAGGCACTGTGGGTCGAAAAGTGCGGTGGTGTATGCCGTCGATAACTGATCAAGCGTGGCGCGATGCGTGATGAGGGTGCTGACATCCAAAATACCACTCTGCATCAAATCGCGACTGCGCTCTAAATCACCAGGTGCCCATTCCTTTGAGGTCAGCAAGCGCGCTTGCTTGAGAAACAACGGCATGTACGGTAGCTGAATGGCATCATAGTAGGCAAGCAGCACAATGGTCCCGTTCATCGATAGAGCACCGATTGCTGCCGCTGCAGCAGCCATGCTTCCGCTTGCTTCGATAATCACGTCACATCCACTCACGCCGTGTGCGGTAATGGGTTGCGATGCGACATCATACATTTCGTCCGCGACAGAATGTGCCAGCCGATGAGCACTTACATCGGTCACAATGACGATCGCACCACGAGCTTTCGCGATGCGTGCGGCCAGTTGACCCACCGGTCCTTGTCCGAGGATGAGGACTTTCTTGCCAGCAATATCTCCAGCCATGTCCACACCATGCAGTGCGGTGGCAGCAAGAGCCAAAAAGACGCCGTGCTCCGGGTCGAGCCCCGCGAGTGTCACCACCCGTTGGCCATCTGCATGCAATGTACTCGATTGCCCACCCCAGGCTGGGTTGACATCGACATAGCAGCGCGCTCCGCCGACGTAGACAATGCTATTGAGAAGCTCTGCTGGTGCCTGGCTGCCCACCGCAATGACACGGCCGACGGTTTCGTAGCCAGGGACGACAGGGAATTGTAGCATCGGATGCGGCATATGGCCGGCATAGAGCATCCGTTCGGTGCCTGCACTAATCGAGGTATACAGCGTTTGGATGGTCACATCGGTATCGAGCGGAGCAGTCAGTGTGACATCTCGGACTTCAACCGTCTGTGCTGCAGGCATAACAATTGCGCGTGCGTGTGTCACTTCATACTCCTTTCTGTGCCAACCGGCGTTGTCGCCCTGCGAGAATGCCACGGCGGATGAATTGGCCGCAATTAATGAGATAGGTTGCATATGCGAACAACATCGTTGCCATGACCGCATTGTCGTCCCAGCCAAGATATTTCACGATGAAGTACAGGTTATGCGTCACGATGGCTACTGCGTTACCGACATCCTCCCAAAAAAATTCTTTGGCGAGAAAGTAGTGCCCGTAGATTTCTTTCTCCCAAATCATGCCCGTTATCGTGATGGCCCACAGCAGCGATATTTTGACAATAATCGTTGTCGTTGCATCCTGATAGCCGGTGTGGGTGCGCCAGGCAGAGTAGACGAAAATCACGCTGATGATAAAGGCAATGAATTGTGTCGGCGCAAGAACCGCCTGGATTTTGGTCCAGATGCTACGATCACGTAATGCCAGTTGCTCAGCAGTGTATTCAATCGTCATATCGCGTTCCGGCACTAAGGAGGTATGGATTGATTATAGGACGCGCATATTGCATGTTTTGCACGCAATAGGTACACAAAACCTTCACGTGTTGTCTAGGATCGAATGCCAATCGCAGATGCAATCATGGACCAGACAAAAATCATAACCCCGCTGGCATTGTAGAAAATAGCCCGCGCCCGAGGATCGCTCATGTGGAGAAATTTGCGCTGTGTCGGGATTTGCCCGAGCATCAGGACAAACATAATCCCTGCGGCAATGATATTCCCTGTCCCTAACATGTAGAGCGTCGCGCAAAAAAGCGCTGCATTTATCGTGATGACTGCGCTCATCGCCGCCCAGTCTGCGCCCATTTGCGCGGGAATCGATTTGATACCCATCAACCGGTCGCCTTCGATGCTTTTGAAATCATTGATGGTCATAATTCCATGCGCACCGAAAGAGTAAATTGCTGCGAGAACGATACTCCCAACCGCATTCGTTTGGCCAGGAACATAAAACGACATCATTCCGGCAATCCACGGCAAGCCTTCGTACGAGACAGACACAAGCCCATTACCAATCCACCCGAGTCGCTTGGCCCTGAGTGGTTCGGCGCTATACGCAATCGCCAAGAAAATTCCTACCAACGTCAAATAGACAACCGGCAATCCAAAGACAAACGAAAGCCCAACACTGATAACCGAAAGTACCGCAATGGTGATAAATACTTGACGAAATGTCACCGCGCCAGACGGAATCGGGCGATTGGGCTCATTGATGGCATCGACTTCTCGATCGCAGTACTCGTTGATAACCTGCGACAGCCCACAGAGAATGGGACCTGCCAACAGACTCCCTAACGCAATGCGTGAAATATCGATGAAACCAAATGTCGTCGTACCCGAAGCGACCGTCCCACAGATAAATGCAATCGAAGGCGGAAACCAAGTGACGGGTTTCATCAATGCAATAGATTTACCCAATAGTTCTTTGAGGGGGTATTGCTTTGCGACAGTGGGTGGTACGTGGATACTCGGTTCGGCGGCCATAAAGGCTCCTCGTAGGTATGGGATGCAACCGCATCGCGGGGTGGGAGTACGGTCGCCGTCTGCGCTAGCAGACGGCGACCGTCGGAGAGAACTACGGGGTTGGTGCCTTCGATGATCGATTCAGCACGTCGGGGATCTGCCCCGGCTTTGCCGCACCTGGAGGGATGATTGCACCTTGGTGACACATCCAACAGGATGGGTCTTTGTTTGCCATGATGCTGCCGTAGTGTTCCTTCATGTATTTGGACATCTGCAACATCAGGATTGCATAGCTCTTCTGGTCGCGACCGCCCTGTTCGATTCCCGTTGCAGGGAAGTAGCGTGCATTATGACAGAAGGTGCACCCCTGACCGAGGCTGACGTTCATGTGATACATGACGTTCTGGTTGATCTCTGCTTCGTCGAGTGACTTCGTTTTGTCACCGGTTATGACGACGCCGCCTGGGTAGTTGCGATCCAATGGCAACCGGAAGTCGTTTGGCAAAGAATTCTGGATAGCCCGTGGGTACGTGCCTGCAGTCAATTGTGGCTGGCCGTTGTGACACGTCGCACAGGTAATTTCGTAGCCTATTTTCTGCCCTTCGAGGTGGAAGGGTAGCTTGTTGATGAATTGACGATTGAGGTCACCACTCATCAGCAACATTGCGCGAGCTGTGACTTTCTTGGGATTGCTGTCGTCTGCAAAGTTTGCCACATTATGGCAGTAACTGCAGTCTACTTTCAATCCGCCAGAGACTTGCGCAACCATGTAGGCTGCGATTTGCTTTGTGCTCCAGCCCTTGAGTACGAGGGCGTTTTTGGGTTGTTCGTTGGCCTTGGTGTATGCCTGCATCGCAGCCAAGGACTCTGGCTTCAGATTCTTGGTGGCTGGATCATAATTGCTATAAACCGACGAAGGGGGGATAGGCGCTGCTGCCGCTGGCTGTACCAACGACCAGATCCACCAGAAGGCAATGATACTGGCAACCATGGTGAAGGCAGCGACACCGCCCGCAACTAGGTTGAATTTGTTATCCTCGCTCAATGGAGGGAAAGCGCTTCCATTCTGAGACATATGCGTTCCTCTCTTGCAGGATCTTCTGCGGTTGCATAGCGCGCTCGCAGGCGAACGCGCTCATTCCGTTACTTCGTGAAGATGTACTGCGACCAATCAACGGTAGACATAGGGGCGACGATGTGTGCCTTTTGTGCCCAGACGAACCAGTTGTCGACCAGCGTGCCGCTCATCAGGATACCGATTGCCCCGGTAAAACCACACAGCATCGCGAACCACCACGCCCACAAGTGAATGTTGTACGAGTTTGCGTTGAACCCCATCGTCCACCGCCAGAAGAGCTGTGCACGGTGTGTTCCCGAGCCTTCGATCAACATTTCGTCGATTTCTCGTTCTGCACCCCATTTCGATACCGCCAAAATGGTCGAGCCATGGATCGCAAGGACGAGGGTTGAGCCCAACAGGAAGAAAATCGAAATCATGTGGAATGGATCGTAGTAAATGTTGCCTACCTGAATATTGACGTAGTTGGTCCAGTCCAGCACCGCACGGAAGCCATGACCAGGTGCATCAGCCCAGAACCCACGCAACAGAGGACGGAACAGATAGATCGAGAAGAAGAGGAACAATGCTCCCCAAAACCCGACGGCGAGATGCGGTGCAAGGCCGGTCTTTCTGGCGCGTTCCCATAAGCGGGCTGCCCAGGCCAACACCGATATGTACAGGAATAATGAGGCTACCAAGTAGTCGCCGCCGTCATACCATGGCACATTCCAGGACATACCGTATGAGGCTGCGGGAGGCATGACCGCAAGATTCCAGAGTTCGCGTAGGAAGTTAATCGGTGCATTGCCGACTTCATGGAGCATACTCGTGAGAATAATCATGAAGGTAGCAAACATTGCAGCAGCTGCAATCAGACCCCACGTACCCAGATAAATCGGAAGGACTTGGCCCATCCCAAAGATACGCTTCATCAATGGCACTTCGGTTGCATATCCGAGATTCCCTTCCAAGCCACGACCGGATTCCGCTTGGTCGAGATCAATGGCAGGCAGGTTTTTGTCGGCACGCTTCGAAAAGACCAGACCAGCGCCGATTAGGACTATGCCTGCACCGGTGCCGCTCCAAATTGGCATGCGATCCCAGAATGACCAGAAGGCGTTCCAGTCTTGTACCAATGGGCCCGAAATGAAAATACAGACATTCGCAAAGAGCACGGATGCCGCACCAGCCCAGTACGCGAGACGGTGGATACCAATTTCACCGATGGAGTAGCCGACAATGTTACGCCAGTAGATGTCTACGTTCTTTTCGGTCACAGGACGGCGGGCAGCACTCAAAATCGCAGATCCGTGCATATGCAAAAAGAGCGTCGAGCCAAACAGCAACGACACGCCAATCGCGTGGAACGGATTATAGAAGAAGTTGTAGTACTGATAGCCGATGTTTGCCAACCAGTCGAGGTGATGTGTAATACCGAGTGGGAATCCATTCCCCCAGGCACCCATGGCAATCGGTCGCAGAATTTGCAGCGTTACCCACGAAGAAACAACCGCACCGAATGCGATTGGGATTTCGTAGCTCATACGTAATTTGCGACTGATATCGACTTGTCGGAGCATCCAGCTGACAAAAGAGACTGTTGCCCAGGCAACCGTCCACTGCCAAGCGAATCCGGGTTCACCCCATTGCACAATACGCAAGCCAGCACTAATTGGTGGTGGCTCGAGCGCGGTTGCGAGTGGGTTGAAGCTCGCCTCCAAGAAGAACACCTGGTAGAAGTATCCTAGTACGCCCATCAGGATACCGATGATTGCGGTACCTCCAAATAAGCCAACATAAAATGGTCCAACCCAGAAGTCGAGTGGGTCACGCCCAAAAATCTTCTCGGCTAATGTTCCGCCTTGCACTTTGTAGTGCGCTTCCATTTCTTCGAACGTATACACGGCGGCGCGTGGGCCTGCGCCTGTCGTGCTCGCTGCAGCCATTGAAGCGCGATACTCACCATCGGGTTGCAACAGTGGCGTTTGTGGCGCATCAGACATCGCAGACACTCGCTTTCTAGCATGTGGTGAATCGCGTTGTAAGGAATGCCTGCGTTCTCACCACTGGCTACCAATAATAAAGGGGACGAAATGCGCGGATCGAACGGGTGTCGCTCGACCCGCGCGGTCTCTCCACAGCGTGGAAGACGGTCGGATTACTTTCCGAGTGCGCCGAACACCGAGCTGTAGTTTGCGGAGCTCAGAACCACGAAGTGGTTCAACAGAGCCATCACAATACCAAGAATGGTGACAAGAACGACTGCGGAACGAAATTCAATAGGTCGGTTTGGCATATGCTTCCCTCGTTTTCTGCACAGTGTCGATGAGGTACCTCATGAATCACTGGCGTGTAGTTGACTAGAACCAGGGCTTCCAGGACCACACCAAAAGGTGTGCTACCGCAGCGATCGCCAAGAAACCGTACATGGACTTGACGACGATACCGTGTACCAGCCACTCTTCATTGGTGAACAGTGACTTCCATTGTGCTGGAACCAAATCGTTTTGATTTGCCATTGTTGTCACCCCCTCCCTTTGTGTTTTGTTGCGGGACTCCCGCGTGCGTTGTCCTGCACTCCCGAATCTACTCACAGTCGATGTCAAGAGTTATTTGCTGGACTTGCATGATTATATGTTCGCCACTTTCGATGAGTCAACACGAAAAATCTACATATATGTTCTCATTTGGTTATACAAATGGTCTACACGGATGATTTTTCCTCATTTTTGTAGTGCAGTCTTCTTATTTTCTCTCGAGCAGAGAGGAGACAACAAAAAATAATACGAAAATAGGATTTAACGCATCCTGTTCGTCTATGAGTATCGTCTCTGTACTACAACATAGTACCGATTCAGTACTACATTTTTCTCTGATTCTGAACTGTTTATATGAAACAGAAGCAATCATGAGCAAAAGC
This sequence comes from Roseiflexaceae bacterium, assembly GCA_947474225.1. Classification (GTDB taxonomy): domain Bacteria; phylum Chloroflexota; class Chloroflexia; order Chloroflexales; family Roseiflexaceae; genus UBA965. The sequence continues at coordinate 32,951 of CANJHS010000023.1, forward strand.
AGCTATTTCTCATCTAAATTTAATAAAGTAATTCTCAGAATCAATTAAACCCGGAAATGTCCAAAAACACTATACAATTCGGGTCAAAAGTACATTATTTTGTTGTGCAAGGTCCGTGCAAAGTATTGCACGAGGGGCATATTTGGGTGGTCATGGGTGTTACGCCATGCACGCTGATTGAGGTATTGACAGGTACATTAGGATATTGGTAGACAAACGCCATGCAAAAATTCGGCAACAGAAAAGACATCTGATTATCCGGGCAATGCTGCAAGGAGGTTTCTGGTGATCGATAAAATACGTCATTTACTCGCTTTCTCTGATACTCCTCGATACAACATCAAAGCGGTCGTCCAGCAGACACAGGTAAATGTGTCGACATTGCGGGCGTGGGAGCAGCGCTATGGCGTTCCACAGCCTAAACGAACCGATCATGGGCATCGCCTCTATTCACAGCGTGATATCGAAATCATCAAATGGCTTAAACTCGCTACCGAAGATGGGATCTCGATTAGTCAAGCAGTGGTCATGCTCCAAGAAGATCCCGAAGAAGAACAGCCAACAAACGTCCTAGTTGAGGCAAAGACTCCTCGATTAACGATCGCAGACGCTGGTTGGCCAGATCTCAAAACGCAATTGTTCGAGGCTCTCATTAATTCCAATTTGCGACAAGCAAATGTCCTCCTGAGTACCGCCATTTCACTCTTCCCCATAGAAATACTGGTGCACGACGTTATCTTGCCCATCATGAACGACTTTTCACGGCGGTGGGTGGATGGTACGGGATGCATGGTGGTAGAGCAGGTTGCCGTACAGATGATTCGCCAGCGATTGACGAGCCTCTTGCAGGTGCACGCCCCCTACACCAATGGGCCACGTATGCTTGTCGGTTCTACGAGCGGAGAACAACACGATCTCGGTTCGTTGATATATGCACTGCTGATGGAGCAAGAGGGCTGGGAAGTCATATTTATGGGACCCAGTCTTGGCATGACCGGCTTGGCAGATTTCTTTGTGCGGTTAGCACCCGCAGTAGTTGTGTTGACGGCAAGCATGGTTGAAAATGTCGCTTCGATTCAACAGGTTGGCCAGATGGTAGCGGGATTGCATCACCACGGCATGCATTTTGGGTATGCGGGCAGAGCATTTGTCGTGAGTCCGGAGCTCTGTCAACGTATGCCAGGGACGTATATGGGTGACGATTTCCGCACTGCCGTAGAGTCGGCTGTTCAACTCAGTCATGAATTTGGGATGCCGGTCCTCCATGCCAACGGTATGCGGGCGCGTGAGAGTGTCATGAATCGGAGTCGGCTCGGACTATAGTCTGTTTTGATACCCTGGAGGGATTATGCGTGCACTTGAAGGTTGGCTCAATAGCAGTGGGAATCGAGTCGCAGCTGAGCTCGAAGAACGCGGCGAACAAATCTGCAAGCTCGTGACAGAGCAACTCAAAACGTCCTATCGATCAATCTGTATCGATCCACAAGATCCCGAAAGTGACGAAATGCGTCTCAGGGCGTACACCGAGTCGCCACGCCGGATGCATCGCATCGTCCAAGTTGCCCTGCGTCTGCGTGCGGTGGAAGTCATCGAACGTGAGTGTATGTGGACCCTTCAGATGTTGCCTCGATATGGAGTCGTCCGCCAAAATATGCAAGCTATGGTCCGCTGGTACTTTGAAGCAGCCAGAACATTGAGTAACATTGACTCTGCAGATCGGCGTTCGTTGGACATCATTGAAGGGTTGTTTCTGACCGCATTGTCAGGGCCAATTCCCACCACCTAACATTCCAAATGCGGCACCACACCACCAGGCGGTGGTGTGGTTTTTTGTTGTGAGGATGCTTTGTATAATAGACAACAGTAGCTGTATGGGGATGTAATGAAAACACTGGTATGCTTCGGCGATAGTATTACTCAGGGGAGTATTGGTGATGCGTATGTCCGGCATATTGCAGAGCAGATGCCGCACATCAATGTCATAAACGCAGGCGTCGACGGCGACACAACCTATAATTTATTCCAGCGGCTCGATGCGGCCGTTCTCAGTCACAACCCAGCCGTCGTGCTTGTGATGGTAGGCTTGAATGACTTTGGAACGGCGTATGGCGAGTTGTTGAGTCGTGTGTACTATCGCCGCATCAAAAAAGTCCCTATTGCAATTGATATCCCTGCTTTTGAAACGCTCTATGAAGGCATCATTCACCGGCTCCAACGTGCAGGGATCCTGACGGTGCTCTGCACTCCGACAACGCTCGGTGAGATCCCCGACACCGCAGGTCAGTTCATCCTCGATGGCTATGTGCGCGTCGTCAAGCAACTTGCTGACCGGCATGGATTAACGCTGATTGATGTCCGCGAACGTTTCGTCAAAGCGATGCGCGCAGACCCACGGTTTGGACCAGAGTACCATCTGTGGATGGTGGCGTATGATGCATGGCGCGTCCGTCGTGGGACGTCGTATGAACAAATATCTGCGCTTCGTGGATTCAATCTGTTGGTCGATGGGGTACACCTGAATGTCAATGGTGCCTCGCTGGTAGCGCAGACTGTCCTACCGACGTTGCTGCAATTGCTCCCGAAGGAGTCGTAAGATGGCTGATTTTCTCACCGTGACCGCACATACCCCTGGTGTGCAGTACCGTACCCCTCGTGCGACCACCGAGGTCACGGGGATTGCCTATGATTCTCGCCACGTGACGAAGGGCGATATTTTTGTTGCATACGTCGGCTTCCATACCGACGGGCATGCGCACATTGCTGCTGCAATAGCAGCTGGTGCCGCGGCGGTTATTTACGAAAATGCTGCATATGATGACATGCTCACGGTCCCGGGGCTCCGTGTCGAAAATGCGCGTCCTGCGCTTGGATTTGTCGCAGCGGCATTGGCTGATTATCCTGCGCGGGAACTGCGTGTCATTGGAATTACCGGTACTGATGGCAAAACGACAACGACGTTTTTGACCGCACTGGCACTCGATGTGGCGGGGAGACGATCGGGGCTCGTCGGGACGGCGGACTACAAGGTTGGACCGCGTATTTGGGCCAATAGTAGCCGCCAAAGCACCCCGGAATCGCCCGAGATACAGCAGCTCCTTCGAGAGATGCTCGCTGCGGGCTGTACGCATGCGGTCCTCGAATCGACGTCTCACGCCCTTTCGCCCCGCTGGCAACGTTTGGCAGAATGTGCATTTGATACCGCTGTTTTGACTAATGTAACGAGTGAACACCTCGACTTCCATGGCGATGTCGCGCAGTATCGCCGCGACAAAATGGAACTCTTCAGCATGTTGGGTGAAACGCAGGCTGCACCGTTCAAGCAACGCAAAGTAGCCATTGTGAATAGTGACGATCCGCACCATCGGGATTTTTTGGCTGCAGCACCATTGCGCGCAGAGCGATTAACCTATGGGGTATTTCAACCAGCGGATGTACGTGCGAGCGACATTCGGAGTACTGCGGCTGGATTATCGTTCACCCTGTCCTCACACTGGGGGCATCGTCAGGTGCAGCTCAAATTGACGGGCGATTTTAATATATGGAATGCCCTTGCCGCGCTGTCGGTTGCTTGTAGCGAGGGGGTGCCCCTGGATGATGCGCTGGCAGTCCTCAGTCAGGTCACTGGGGTACGCGGTCGGATGCAACGCATCGAAGCTGGTCAGCCGTTTACCGTGTTGGTCGATTATGCGCACACACCAGCGGCTTTCGACAAGGTGATGGCGTTGGTGCGGCCTATTACGCTGGGCAAGCTGATTGTCGTATTTGGGTCGGCGGGTGAACGTGATCGTGAAAAACGCCCCGCACAAGGTGCAATTGCAGCCCGCTATTGTGACACGGTCTACATCAGCGACGAAGACCCGCGTGGCGAAGACCGTGATGCCATCATTGAAGAAATTGCTATTGGTGCGCGGCAGTATGGCAAGCGCGACGGGGTCGATTTGTTCTGCATCCCCAATCGCACATTGGCGATTGCAGCAGCGTTGCATGCTGCTGAGCCAAACGACATGGTGCTATTGCTCGGCAAAGGGCATGAGGGCAGCATTATTCAGGCAAACGGTTCGATTCCGTGGGACGAATCAGCCACCGCTCGCGCTGTATTGCTGCAATTGGGTTTTTCGGACTAATTTCTCCGTTGAACGCAACATCCCCCTGACCTACGGTCAGGGGGATGTTTGTCGGTTTATTTTGATTTCACGTCTGCCAGGGTCGCGTCAAACTTTACGATGAATTCGTCGACATGGTGGCGTTGCATGACTAGGGGCGGCACGAGCCGAATGACATCGTCACCAGCGGTGGCGACGAGGAGATGATGGTCGTGGGCAACTTCACGGACGGTGGCTACGGGAATCGACATCCGGATGCCTCGCATCAATCCTTTGCCACGTAGTTCAATGATTTCGGGGTGACGGCTCATCAAATCTTGAAGTGATTCGTCGAGGTAGTCGCTGACTTCTTGGACGTGATGCAAAAATTCCGGGGTGTTGATTTTTGAAAAAACGACCTGCGCGACTGCGGTGATGAATGGGCCACCAGCAAAAGTCGAACCATGATCACCAGCGTGGATGGTGTCGGCTACTTTTTGGCGCATCAAGATTGCACCAATCGGCAACCCACCACCGAGTGGCTTCGCGATTGTTATGATGTCGGGTTTTGCATCACAGGGGTGAGCCCACATCTTGCCCGTTCGTCCAATGCCGCTCTGAATTTCGTCGTATATGAGCAATGCATCGTGTTGATCACAGAGTGCGCGGATTTTTTGCAGGTAGGCGGTCTCTGCGACGCGGAGTCCACCTTCACCTTGGATAGGCTCAATGACGACTGCGCAGACATCGCTGGTAATCAGTGACTCGAGCTCATCGATGTTGTTGTATTCGCCAAAACGAACATCGGGCATGACCGGTGCAAACGGCGCACGATACTTTTCGCGTGCGGTAATCGCAACAGCGCCCATGGTACGGCCATGGAACGAACCATCGAAAGCGATGATGGTGGTTTTGCCTTCACCATGGCAATCGCGGGCATAGCGGCGTGCGAATTTGAGTGCGCCTTCCATTGCTTCGGTGCCACTGTTGCTAAAGAAAACGCGATCGATAACGCAGCAACTATCAACCAACTGTTTCGCAAGATTGGCAGCACTGGTGTTGTGGTACAAGTTTGAGAGATGTAACAAGCCGCCGGCGTGCTGTGCTATGGCTGCAGTCACATCGGGGTCGCCATAGCCGAGTGCATTGACTGCGATACCCGCGACACAGTCGAGGTAGCGCTGTCCGGTGGTGTCATAGAGGTAGCAGCCCTCGCCTCGTTCGAACACAAAATCTGGACGGGCGTAGGTCTGCAAAACATACTGATTATCTGCTTCGACAATCGGGTGGGTCATGTGATACTCCTGCAGTGTTATGACGGGGTGCTTTGGATTTCGATGCGGGCGAGTTGTTCGAGTGCCTTGACGAGGGCGTGATTGCCTTCGTGGCCCAGCCCTGCGTGCTGCAGGGTGCGATAGAGTTGGAAGATCAGCGCGGTGCCTGGGAGTGGGACACCGACTTCGTCGGCGGCATCGAGCACCAAGCGCAGGTCTTTTTGTTGCAAGTCAATCGTGAAGCCGGGACGCCAGTCGCGATTGAGGATTTGCGGGCCGCGGTTTGACAGCATCCAACTGCCCGCTGCGCCACCACTCACCGCAGACAGTGCTTTGGCCACATCGACACCGCCCGCTTGGGCGAACAGCAACGCTTCGCTCATAGCCAATGCATTGCCCACCACGAGAATTTGATTGACCAACTTAACGGTCTGACCAGCACCTTGAGCACCGACGTGGACAATGTTCTTGCCCATTGCTTGGAATACGGGTAACGCACGGGCGAAGTCCGTAGCGCTCCCGCCGACCATGATGCTGAGCGTTCCTTTGGCAGCACCTTCGCTGCCACCACTGACGGGGGCGTCGAGGAGCGAACCCCCGCGGGCATATATTTTGGTTGCAAGTTCGATGGTTGCCTGTGGACTGATGGTACTCATATCAATGACCAACGTCCCCGGTCGCATCCCACTGATGACGCCGTCGGGACCGTCGATGACGGCAATGACATCCGGGGTATCGCTGACGCAGGTAATGACGATATCGCAGTGTGATGCAAGGTCCGCGGGGCTTTTCGTTGCGATAGCGCCACTATCAGCAATCTCATTCATACGCGTTGCGGTACGGTTATAGACAAAGAGCGGGAACCCGGCAGCACGAAGATTACGTGCCATGCCTCGTCCCATGATGCCCAATCCGATAAAGCCAACAGTTACTTGTGTCATGGTGTACTCGTCTGAGGTGATGTATGCAAATAATACCATAGTCACTTCTGAAGCGGTGATTTTTATCTTGTGAATCAGGCGTATGATGCAGCCATGCGTACAATTACTCTGCTTTCGCTGCGTACCTTTCGCCTCGTGATCGTCATCACCCTCTTGCTCGTGGCGAGTTGCCTCGCGTACCCTCCACGCACATCAGCCCAGTCCCGAGATCTGCTCACGGTGATGACTCGAAATCTGTATCTCGGTGCTGATGTCTATCAAGCGGCACAATATGTGCCGGATTTCAATGCCGTGTCACAGCATCTATGGGACCAGATGCAAAAGACGGTGTTTGTCGATCGAGCGGATGCCTTTGCTGATGAAGTAATACGCGTTCACCCAGACGTGATCGGACTCCAAGAAGCAGCCCAGTGGTATTGCCGCCCAGAACGTACAGGTAGGGCGCAGGTCGTCTATGACTATACGCAACTCTTTATCGCGGCACTTGCCCGACGTGGTGCGGCGTATGAAGTGGCGCATGCACCTTCATCGTTGCCGGCAGAGCATTTAGGCTTTTCGTTCCCCACAGTGCCGTATATCACTACGGTGACTGACACGACGGTGTTTCCGCCGTTGTTTGGTTCGGAGAGTGTGTCGTGTGGATTTGCGATTTACGATGTGTTACTGGTCAAAACTGCCCGCTCACATGACGTCTATCGTACCGGCGCAAGCGACTTTGTCTTTGACTATACCTTGGTGCCCGGCTTTCTGGACATGAATCGTGGCTTTGCGTGGCTCGACATGCACATCGGGACACAGACGGTACGGGTGGTCACTACCCATGTCGAGGCATTTTTCTACGATAATCTCGAGCCATATTCTATTGGACAGACCGAGCAATTCATCCGCGATTTGGGAACGACCACAAGTGCGATAGTCGTCTTAGGAGATTTCAACAACGACCCACACGATCCGATTTCGCCACAAGAACTCAATACAGGCGGGAGGCTCACCGCCTCTTTAGCATGCCCTTTACAAAGCATTCCATTGAATCTCGCTACTGCTCGTGATGACTGCAATACCTATTGGATGATGCGACATGCCGGCTATCGCGATGCTGGACCTGATGCACTTGCTGCAACATATGCGACGTGGGGGTATGCAGACGATCTCGCTGGACCGGCGGTTGGCCGATTAGTAGAGAGTGAACTGCGTGGAAATTTACCCGGTCTGACTGCCCGGTTGGATTATGTGTTTGTGCGGAATGGTGTTGAGGTCGTAGACGCCCGCATCATTGGCAATGAATGGCCATTGCATGGATGGAATTGTACACAGTTCAGTCAACAGGCCAATGCGGCGACCACTGCATCGTTGCTTGGATTACCGTATGGTGCGATGAATGCCTGCGCGCCCTCTGATCATGCGGGTGTGGTTGCTACGGTGCGCATCCATGACTCGGCGACGCAAGCGCAGACGCCGCCGTATCACTTTGCCAACTCCTATACGTTCGTGGCAATGTTCCTCGGCATTGCAACTGCAATTTGGTGGTCGGTACGCCAGCGTGGCACACCTGGACACATACGCGTGCATGCCAAACACAAACGTCGCCGGCGTCATTCTGCATGATATGATAGGCACAGACTCGCATTGGTACCAAAGGAGCTGTCATGGCAAAGTCTGCATTGTTTGTATGGGGTGGATGGGACGGTCACGAACCAAAGCAGTGTGTCGATATTTTTGCACCGTACATGACCAAAAACGGGTATGACGTGACGATATCGGACACACTGGATGCATATCTAGATGCCGAAAAAATGGCATCCTACAACGTCATCACACAAGTGGTGACCATGAGCACCATTACCCGCGAACAAGAAGCCGGATTGCTGACCGCCATTGCTGGGGGCGTCGGGTACGCAGGCTGGCACGGTGGCATGGCCGATGCCTTCCGCAACAACACCGAATACCAATTCATGGTTGGCGGGCAGTGGGTCGCCCACCCCGGCAACATCATCGACTACACCGTACAAATCAAAGCGCAAGCCGATCCATTGGTAGCCGGGCTCAAGGACTTTTCTATGCACTCTGAGCAGTATTTTTTGCATACTGACCCAGGCAATGAAGTGCTGGCCACAACCAATTTCGATGGCACGCATTGCGAGTGGATCAAGGGAACTGTGATGCCGGTTGTCTGGAAAAGACGTTGGGGCAAGGGCCGGGTCTTTTATTCTTCGCTGGGGCACGTCGCCAAGGATTTTTCGGTGCCCGAAGCACGTACGATTACCGAACGCGGTCTCTTGTGGGCATCAACCGCTGAAGGTTGGCGTTGGTGAGCATCCCCGCAACCATGCGGGCGGTTGTCACACCGACGCCACAGGTGGCTGATATGCATGTCGGGATAGTCGCCACCCCAACGCCCGGACCGGGGCAGGTATTGGTCCGTGTGCACGCAGCAGCCCTCAATCGGGCGGATTTGTTGCAGCGCCGCGGACTCTACCCTCCACCGGCCGGGGCATCGCAGATTCTTGGCCTCGAAGTAGCTGGGACGGTGGCACAGACTGCAGCGAACTGGTCTCTTGGGCAACGTGTCATGGCGGTGGTCACCGGTGGCGCATATGCAGAATATGTAGCCGTGCCGGCAGCCGAGTTGCTGCCAATTCCGGAATTGCTCAGCGATTCTGCCGCAGCAGCAATACCTGAGGCATTTCTGACCGCGTGGTTGAATCTCATCACCTTGGGTGGCATGAAACACGGTGAATCGGTATTCATCCACGCTGGCGCGAGTGGGGTTGGCAGTGCAGCGTTGCAGCTTGCCCGTGCAATGGGAGTCGATACATACACCGCCGCCGGCGACGAATCCAAACGGGCATTTTGTGCACGCCTTGGTGCACGGTTGGTACGTGATTCCCGTGCCGGTGGGCATGCGCCTGCGGTGCGTGAAGCAACGGGTGGACGCGGTGTTGACCTTGTCCTCGATATGTTGGGTGCGCCGGCTTGGGAAGACAACTGTGCCATGCTGGCTCAGGGGGGGCGCTTGCTGCTCCTCGGATTTTTGGCTGGGTCGAAAGGTACGCTCGATCTCGGTCCCATCTTGACACGCAGTTTGACCGTCAAAGGGACAACACTACGCCGAACTCCTGCTGCCGCCAAAGCGGAATTAGTGTCGACCGCAGGGGCGTGGTTACTCCCGCGCTTTGCTGATGGCACCCTGGTCCCCGTCGTCGACCGCGTCTATGACCTCACAGACGTCGCAGCGGCGCACCAGCGTATGGAAGCAAATCAAAACATCGGCAAGATTATTCTAAATCTACAATAACTCTTCATCGTCCGAACCCATCGAGTAGCCTTTGGCGTCGATGGGTTCGGTTGTCTTTTTTCAACGAGAGTGGTAACATACCGCGTCACGACAGATGCAACGACGCGTCTGGAAGGAAGGAACTCATCAATGACTATTCGACCAAAAATTCTCAATGCATCTGCGGCAACGCTTATCGAACATACCCTGGCACTACAGACGGGCACCCTCAGCGCCGATGGTGCGTTAGTGGTCAACACGGGTACGTACACCGGACGTTCCCCCCAAGATAAATATATAGTCCGAGATACACTCACCGATCAAACCGTGTGGTGGGGCGAGGTGAATCAGGCAATGCTGCCTGCACACTATGCCCTCTTGCGCGACCGCATCTACGTACACCTCGCCCTTCGTCAGGAGTACACATTACAGGCTTCGGTGAACGCCGACCCTACCTATGCGTACAATGTCGCTCTCCACTCCGAGAGTCCCTGGCATACGCTTTTTGCTGCCAATCTCTTCCGCAGCGACTGGCGGGCTGACCAGCCCTCCATCACCATCCTGCATGCACCGTCGTTTGATGCAGAGCCGTTACGTGACGGGACACGGTCGAATGTCGCGATCGTTCTTGATGTCGCCAGTCTGACCATCCTTATCTGTGGGACGGCCTACGCAGGCGAAATCAAGAAAGCCGTTTTTACCTTACTCAACTACCTCATGCCGATGCGGGATGTCATGCCGATGCACGCAGGGGTCAATGTCGGGAGTGCCGGCGATGGAGCGGTGTTCTTTGGATTGTCAGGCACCGGCAAAACAACACTGTCGACCGACCCACAACGTCCCATGGTCGGTGATGACGAGCATGGCTGGAGCACTACCGGTGTTTTCAACTTTGAGGGTGGCTGCTATGCGAAAACAGTCCAGTTGTCCGCCGCGGGCGAACCCGAGATCTATGCTGCAACCAAACATTTCGGCACCGTGCTCGAAAACGTCGTGATTGATGCGGATACGCGCATCCCCGATTTCAACGATACCCGGTTATCCGAGAATGGTCGGGCCGCATATAGTCTTGATATCCTCGCCAACATTGCACCCCAGAGCCGTGCAGGGCATCCTAAGAATATCCTGATGCTTACCGCCGATGCCTTTGGCGTACTCCCGCCGATGAGTCGATTGACCGTTCCACAGGCGATGTATCACTTTTTGTCAGGCTATACCGCCAAGGTAGCTGGTACCGAGCGGGGCGTCAAAGAGCCGAGTGCAACGTTTTCGACCTGCTTCGGTGCACCATTCATGGTGTTGCATCCCGGTCGGTATGCTGCCTTGCTGGCAGAACGCCTCGAAGCACATGGAGCGACCGTTTGGCTCGTCAATACGGGTTGGTCTGGGGGACCCTATGGGGTCGGATCGCGGATGCCACTGGAATATACCCGCGCAATGGTGCGCGCCGCCATTACCGGTGCGTTGCAAGACGTGGACTACACAGTTGATCCTGTCTTTGGCTTGGCAATGCCCCAAAGTTGTCCTGGAGTGCCTGCTTCAACGCTCGACCCACGCACTGCATGGGCTGATGCTGCCAGTTGGCACGGCGCCGCTTGTCGTCTGGCAGCGTTGTTTCATACAAACTATGTGCGCTACGCGGAAGAGGCACCAGCAGGGGCAGCGTTGGGTGCGCCGTTGGCACGCTAGCTGAAGCAAAAAAAAAACCCCGTGCGCAGCGCGAACGGGGTTGGACACGGTCTGCGTCTAAAAGAATCCGAGTTGGTCGCGGGCTTCTTCGGTCATAAGGGATGGACTCCAGAATGGTGTCCAAACCAGATTGACACGGACATCTTCGAGATTTTTGTAGACATCGGCCAACACGCCGACTTCGCGTTTGACCTGTTCGATGATTTGCGGACCTGCCGGACAGGCAGGCGTGGTGAGGGTCATGTCGAGGTCGACAATTTTGCCATCTTCGAGGATGTCGACGCGATAAATCAAGCCCAGATTGACGATATCGAGCCCAATTTCGGGGTCGATAACATTTTTCAATGCGGTGCGAATCATTTCTTCTGTAAGCACTGGTACCCTCCGTGTGACGAAACCATGTGTATCATACCATAGTCACCTGATGCAACCCAATGCATTGTCTGCGCGTCAAACCGATGTTCTTACCTGTGTGGTGGCAACATATCTTTTCAGGAGGAGTTTCTGTGAATTTTCAATCTCGCATTGCATCGATTGTGGCAGTGGTCGCGGTCATTCTGGCACTCGGTGCTGCAACAACCCGCTATGCGCAAATCGACGAAGGGACACGGGGTATCATCGTGACCCAAGGTGCCGTCGAAGGAATCCAAGAACCCGGCTTATTCTTCCGCTTGTTCGCTCCGTTCACAAAAGTCGAAATCGTCAATGTCCGCCGACAATCTCGTCAAATCAAGCAAAATGTTGCGAGTAGCGACAAGCAACTCTACGACATTGACATCCAAGTCGACTATAGTCGCAAAATAGCCCCCGATGCGTTGCGCTCAATGTACGGTCGCCTGGGGGTAAGTGACGAGCAATTGAATGCGCAGTTAGACGGATTTATCAGCGAAGCGGTCAAAACTGCCAGCACACAGTTCACCTTAGACCAAGGCTTGACGGACCGCGGCACTTTCTCACAGCGGATTCGGCAGTATCTGACCACTGCTCCCGGGGAAGGTCAGGTTGCCCCCGTTGATCAGCTCTATATCAATATCGAAGCGGTCAAAGTGCTCGACATCAACGTCGGCGAAGCGTACTCCAAGTTGCTCGCCGAAAAGGCAAACCTAGAGGTCCAGATCGAGACCGAAAACAAGCGTCGCCAGCAAATCGAAGCCGAACAGGCCAATAATCTGTTCCGTGCCGAACAAGAAGCCAAAGTCTCACTGACCACCGAAAAAGGCCGTACAGCCGCATCCCTCGAAGCAGCGAGCCGCGAATCGCAGGTGCGTACGGTACAAGGTCAGTCATTCCGGCAGAATCCTGAATTGCTCCGCCTCCGTGAACGCGAACTTATGGTCGAAATGCTCAAATCCGGCAACATCTGGTTCGTCGATCCCAATACAAATCTGACGCTGCTCCTCGACAA
>CANJHS010000024.1 GCA_947474225.1 Roseiflexaceae bacterium
GACGATATACACCATCGGCACATTGCGGCGCATCATGTGTTTGAATTGTCCAAAGCCGATGCTGCCGGTGTCACCATCGCCCGATACGCCGATGGCCGTCATGGTGCGATTGGCCAACATGGCACCGGTGGATACCGACGGCATCCGACCATGCAGGGTATTGAACCCAAAGCTGCGGCCCAAGAAGTAGGCCGGGGTTTTGCTCGAACAGCCGATGCCGCTCATCTTGATGACCGATGCCGGATCAAGGGACAAATCATAGCAGGCCGAGATGATCTGGCTGGTGATGGAATTATGACCACAGCCGGCACAGAGGGTCGAAGTGCCGCCCTGGTAGTCTTGGGTCGTGAGACCGATGCGGTTGGTTGGTCGTGTCGTCGTAGCAGTCATGAACGTCCTCGTCTATTTCTGTGCTGAAGCACGATGTGCCAAGATGCGGTTGGTGATGAATGTCGCGGTCAGCGGTAACCCGTCACACAAGTTGACGGGGGCCAGGTTGCCGGCGTGTTTGGGTGCGTGTGCACACAGCAGCTGGAGCATCTGGCTGTCTTGGTTGAGTTCGACGACGTAGACCACATCATATGCGGCTACAAAGGCACGGACATCGTCGTTGAGCGGCAATGCACGCAGGCGCATGCTGCTGGACTCGATGCCCTGCGCACGCAGTTGGTCGCGCGCTTCTGCGATGGCGTCGCTGGTCGATCCATAGCCGATGATACCGACGGTTGCGCCGGGACGTGCATCCACAACCGGTGCGGGCACATGGGTACGCGCCGTCTCGAGCTTGCGGCTCAACCGTTCCATGTTGCGCTGCCAGTCTTCGCTCCGTTCGCTATAGACGGCTTGTTCGTTGTGGCCCGTACCACGGCCCAACCAGCCGGCACGTGGATGTTGATTGCCTGGAATGGTGCGATAGGTGATGCCGTCGCCGTCGACGTCGCGGTAGCGACCCCACTTGTTGTCGTGGTCTGCCAAAAACTGCTCGAAGCTGGCGGTGTGCAACACTTTGCCGCGGTCGAGGGGTTGTTCGGGGTATGCGAACGGCTCGGTCATCCAGTTGTTCATGCCCAGGTCGAGGTCGCTCAACACCAACACCGGTGTCTGGAAGCGCTCGGCGAGGTCGAATGCCGTCCCTGCAAAAGAGAAGCACTCCGTCATGTCACCGGGAATCAGACAGATGTGCTGACTGTCTCCGTGACCGAGGTAGTAGGCTGACAGAATATCGCCCTGTGACACGCGTGTCGGCAAACCGGTCGACGGTCCCATGCGCATGATGTCCCAAATGACGATGGGAACTTCGGCGAAGTGGGCCAGGCCACCGAATTCGTTCATCAAAGACAACCCTGGCCCCGAGGTCGCCGTCATGGCGCGGGTACCTGCCCAGCCAGCGCCGACGATGATGCCGGCAGCAGCCAGTTCGTCTTCGGCTTGGATGATGGCGTAGTTGACCTTTTCGTCGACGGCTGGGCGCAGTTTGGGGGCGTATTCGGTAATGGCGTCAACCAGGCTTGTCGACGGAGTAATCGGGTACCAGGCGACGACGCCTACGCCACCGACCACTGCGCCGATACCGGCTGCGGTATTACCGTCGATGAGAATTTTCCCGGCGGTTTTGTTTAGGGGTTCGACGCGGAATGGATCTTGTTTGGGCAGATGCGCCTCGGTGTATGTAATTGCCAGATCAACCATGCGCAAATTGAGGTCGACGGCTTTGCGTTTGCCATTGAAGTGATGCATCAAGGCATTTTCGATTTCGTCACGCGAGATGCCATACAAGTGCGTCACGACACCGACATACGCCATATTGGTGATATAGTCGCGCAGGTGTTGTGGTGGTGCAATTTCTTTGATGAAATCTTTCACCGGCACCGGGTAATAAATGACGTCGTTGCGCGGCGTGGTGAACTTCATGTCGGCTGGGTGGATACACACACCACCAGCGGGCAGTTTGGATAAGTCCTCGTCTGAGGTCCGCGGGTTAAACGCAACCAAAATTTCGGAATACTCACGTCGCGCAGTGTAGCCTTGATGGCTGACGCGGATGGTGTACCAGGTGGGTAAACCCGAGATGTTGGAGGGGAACAGATTTTTGCCGCTGACGGGGATACCCATTTTGAATATCGCGCGAATCAGAGTGTTGTTGGCGGTTTGGCTACCCGAGCCGTTTTCGGTGGCGACGACCAAAGAAAAATCGTTGATAATCGGCTTCTTAGGGTCAATCGAGGGTGCGCTGACGACGGTGTCGTGAGATGTCATGCCAAGCTCCAATGCAGTGCAATTTCGCGGCGTCATTATAGCATTGCTATTGGATTGAGAAAAACGACACTGACCGGCTAATCAGAAGAGACTACATGTCGTTGTAGTACATCGCGACCGACGAGTTCGAGGGCCGTGTCGTCGTTGGGAGGATGGGTAATGCCTGCGCGGGCATCACGAAAGAATCGTTCAAGTGGCAAATCACGGGCTATCCCAAAGCCACCGGCGATGCGTAATGCCTGATCGGTCGCCACCAGCGCTGCATTGGTAGCCGCATATTTGGCGGCTGCAATGCGCGGCCCGAGGTTCATCCGGGCTTCAGGCTGCTCGCTCCAGGTATCGGCGACATCGTAGAGGAGCGCCCGGGCTGCCTGCAGCGGGATACTGGCCTCGCCGATGCGGTGCTGTACGTTGGCGAGGGTGGCAATCGGCTTACCGAGGGCGGTGGGGATGCGGGTGTTGGCATAGCGTGCCACGCAGTCGACTGCCGCCTGACCTATGCCCAGATAGACCGCTGCCAGGGTCAACGCAAACCAGGCCATTCCGTAGGGCGGCTCAGCAGGACTGCTGGCAGCCACAGATTTGCGTTCGATGAGCCAATCGTCGGCAACGGGTACCTCGGTGTAGACGACATCGCCGCTACCGCTACTGCGTAACGCGAGCGCATCACCCCAGGTGTCGAGGAACGACAAACCCGGCGCATCACCGCGCACGATGGCGTTGGCGGTGCCGCCATGGGGCATCTCAGCCGTGATGGGCAGAGCTACATTGGTAATCAGGTAACGCAATATGGGCGCCATACTGACAAACAGTTTGTGGCCGTTGATACGCCATTGAGCTCCGTCCCACGTCGCCGTGGTTGCTGGTAAGCCACCGCGTGATGGGCTCCCCAAATCCTTTTCACTGGCGACGGCATTGACCAAGGCGCCGTTGCTGACGATGTCGCGGCAGATAGTGGCAAAAATGGCTTCCGGATAACTCCTGGTATCGCCCAACCGGCCGATGACGTGTACCGTCATGTCGACTGCCATGGCGGTCGATCCACAGCCACCGGCCAGAATTTCTTGACAGCGCACCATGTCGGCGAGCGTAGCGCCGCGTCCGCCGTATTGCTGGGGGACGACAAATGCTAGATAGCCGGATTGGCGCAATCCCGCATAAAACGGTTCTGGCAGCGTACCCGCGCGGTCATAGGCATCGGCAGATTGGGCAAAACGGGTGGCGAGGGTGTGCGCGATGGCGCACATGTCAGCTCGATGAGGATTTGCGGGTTGCATATGGGACTCCATTGGTGCTTTTGGTATAATACAAAGTATGCCGAATCAATGGCATCAGGGAGCGTGTTTACCCATGAGTATATATCAGAATATTCCCAGCGAATATCATGTCGGGCACATCCGGATTGCGCCCAATATCGTGCTTGCTCCGATGGTCGGCGTGACAGACAGCATTTTCCGGCGCATGATTCTCAGCCTCGGGGGCTGTGGCTTGGTGTCGAGCGAGATGACCAACGCCGCCAGCGTCAGCCCACGGGCGCGCACACGGCACAATCAACTCGAATTCCTCCCCGAAGAACGCCCCATCACCATGCAGTTGAGCGGCAACGAGCCCGATTTGGTGTCGCAAGCCGCGCGCACCGTCGAACAGCTCGGTGCCGACATCCTCGACATCAACTGCGGCTGTCCGTCACCCAAAGTGACCGGCGGCGGCCACGGTTCGGCATTGCTAAAGGACCTGTGCAAGATGGAGGCACTGATCAAAGCCGTCATCGCAGCCGTCCAAATCCCCGTTACCCTCAAATATCGGGCTGGCTGGGACGACGATAGTCTGAATTACCTCGACACTGCCCGGATGGCCGAGGCAGCGGGCATCAAAGCGCTCGCCTTGCATCCACGCACACGGGCGCAGCTGTATACCGGCACGGCGGATTGGTCGCGCGTACGCGAGGTGCGCGAGGTTGTGTCGATACCCGTGGTCGGCTCCGGTGATGTCAAAGATGCACCCGAAGCGCTACATCGCCTCGAGGTCTACAACGCCAGCGGCATTATGATCGGGCGTGGTGCAATGGAGAACCCCTGGATCTTTATGCAAATCGCCCAATTGCGCCGTGGTGAACCGATGTTTGTGCCCCAGCCCAGCGACAAATGCGACTTTTTGGTGCGCTATATCGAAATGCTCCGTGACGAACTCGGCGAGCGCTTGGGCCTCAACAAAACCAAACAGCTCATCGGACAATTCGCAGTAGACCTGCCATACGCTGCCAAACTGCGCGAGCACGTGCATCGTTCAACCACCCTCGACGAAGCCCGCAATCTCATCGAAGTCTTTTTTGCGCAGCACAGTGATCCTGCGCTCGCCAATGTCTCCTAAACAAACAAACCCCCACCGCGGCGTTCGCCGCGGTGGGGGTTTCGTGATTACGGGACTACTTGATTTCGGGTAGTTCCTTGGCGACTGCGGGGATGATGAACAGTGCAGCGACGGCGTGCATCACGTTGAACCAAATCGCCGTGGTGACACCAGCCGATGCGAATGGTGCGATACCGTACAAGACCACTCCGATGATGGCAATGAGCACCCACGTACGTTTCGGGCTCGCCGTGCGCTGTGCGATGAACGACACAATCAAGCTCCCCAAAATACCCAACAAGGCAGTGAACACAAATGGCTGGAAGAATGTGATTGTCATTTCTTCGGGCGAATTCACCATTAACGCCCCGGTCAGCGCGTTCGCGACGAAAAAGACAATCGTGTTGACAACGGCAGCCAACAGGGCAGCAATGGCGGCGGACTTGGCTATCTTCTGCATGGGGTGTGCTCCTATCGCGTATGATGATGTAGTTCGTTAGTGAACTATCTGTATAGTACGATAACGTACTATTTTTCCGTTGTCAAATCGAATGGCCCGTGTCACAATACGGTTGTGTTGTGCGTGATAGGGGGCAGGAATGGCACACGAGCATGAAGCGCTGGCAGCAGCGTTGTTACAATTCGGCCCACTCTATCGGAGTTGGGTGGAGCAGTGTGCACCAGTGGATTGTCAAGGTGCGCGGGTACGCCTGTTGACGATGCTCTATCACAAGCCGTCGTTGCCGATGGGCTTTTACGCGCGCATCCTCGGTATCTCGAAGGCACACATGACGACGGTGGTCGACGACTTTTTGGCGGCTGATTTGCTCACGCGCAGCCACGACGCACACGATCGCCGGGCCGTGCACCTGTGTCTGACCGACAAGGGTCGGGTACAAGCCGAGGCAGTGTGGGAGCAGTGGGTTACCCAGAGTGCGCTTGCATTTGCAGATATTTCTCCTGCGGACAAGGACGTCTTTTTGGCGGTGTGTCGTACCGTCTCCGAACGCATGCATGGGACGAGTTGTCCGCTGCAAGATACATCCTGTTAGGAAGGAACGCCATGCTCATCCTCATTCCCGATACCATCGAACTCGATATGCCAGTGGGTGCCGATACATTTCAGATCTACGACGCCAGCGCGCCGTTCGATGCGCGCCACGCCGCTGCTGAGATGCTGGTCACCTGGGCCAATACCAATGCCAACATGCAGTCGGCCACCCAGCAGTTAACGCAGTTGCGGCTGGTGCAGACGTTGTCGGCCGGACCGGATCAGGCAGTGGCAGCGGGTTTTGCGCCGCACATCCAGATTTGTTCGGGGCGCTCGCTCCACGACGGTCCCGTGAGCGAGCATACATTGGCACTCATTTTGGCACTGCAACGCCGCATCCCAGAGCTCATAGCGGCCCAAACGCGCCACGAATGGGTGGGTGCAATGGTCCCCGCCCAGGCAGCTGCCGAGACGCGCCAGCAGTATACGCTGGCAGGGGCGACGGTCGTGATTCTGGGCTTCGGCTCGATTGCCGCCACACTGACCCCGGTGTTGCGCACATTGGGTGCCCACGTCATCGGCGTGGCAACACGCCCAGACGTGCGGGCGGGGACGCAGGTGGTTGCCTGGAGTGATCGTGCTGCGGTATTGGCCCGTGCCGATGTGGTGGTGTCGATTTTGCCGCACACCGCAGCGACGGACAAAATATGTGATGCGGCGTTTTTTGGGTTGCTCGCGCCGTCCGCGATATTTGTGAATGTCGGCCGTGGCAAAACGGTCGACGAAGCAGCGCTGGTTGCTGCGCTACAGGCAGGTCAGTTCCGTGCGGCTGCCTTGGACGTGACGGCCGTCGAGCCGTTGCCGGCGGATTCGCCGCTGTGGGAGTGCCCCAATCTGCTGATGACGCCACACGTTGCTGGCGGCCGACCCATCAACGCAAAGGCGCTGGTGCAGGCCCAGATTACGGCATACAAGGCTGGTCAGTGTCTCCAAAATCTGGTCACCCGTTGACGTCCTGCGCAACGAAACAGGCAGTCTGCCGCGGCAGACTGCCTGTTTTTTTGACCAGAAAATGATGAACTATCGTTCCTTGAGCCGTTCGATTTCGTCCCGGCGGATGCGATAGAGGATTTCTTCTTCAACCCGGCGCACCCCGCCGATGCGGTCGGCGATGACCCCAAACAAAAAGATGATGAACCCCAAAATGAGCGACGTACTGCCCACGGTCAGCGCTTGGTCATTGGTCGCCACCAGACCGAATTGGCGACCGATATAGACATACGCGGCGCGGCCGAGGAAGACGACGCCGATGAGCAGGAACGGGGTTGCCAAGTACGAAAAACTCTTGAGTGGTTCGTACGTCGCGTAGGTGCGCGCGATGGTGGCGGCCTGGCGCTTGATGAAGTTCCAATTGCCGGTGAAGAGTCGCGATTGACGGGTCACCAGGTTTGTTTTGATGGGCACATGGTGAATGGCGAGTTTGCGCTTGCCGGCCTGGATGAGGACTTCGATGGTGTACGAAAAATCACTTGTCACAAAGGTGCGCAGGGCTGCCTCGCGCGACAGCGCGCGGAATCCCGAGACCGTGTCGGGCACATCGGTCCCCGATGCCCAGCGTACAACTCCAGAGCCAATATATTGGAGGAATTTTTTGAGGGGTGAAAAGTGCTCCAGCTGCTGTACCTGCCGGTCGCCAACGACCATGTCGGCTTGTTTGGCCAAGATGGGCATCACCAGCAGTGGAATCTCGCTGCCGGGGTATTGGTGATCAGCGTCGGTGTTGACGATGATGTCGGCACCGAGGCGCAGACAGGTGTCGATGCCGGTCTGGTAGGCATATGCGAGGCCGCGGCGGGCAGTATGACTGACGACGTGATCGACGCCTGCCGCCCGGGCACGGGCGACCGTCTCGTCGGTGCTGCCGTCGTCGATGAGTAATACCTCGATAACGTCAATGCCCGGGATAGTCCGCGGCACATGACTGATGACTTCAGCAATGGTTTCTTCTTCGTTGAGCGCCGGGATTTGTACAATCAGCTTCACGGCTTGTCTCCTCAGGTTCTGTTTGGTCATTATACCCGGCGGGAGAGGTTACAGGTTACAGGTTACAGGTTTGCTATGGCCCCAAAACCGTTGACACACATCGCTAGGTCAGTTGCCAATCATTTTCGCACTGAATCGGGGTGCGGTAGTTGATGGCGGAGTGGACACGCTCGCGGTTATAGAAGTTTTCAATATAATCGACGATGCGTGTCCGGGCTTGATCGAACGAGATTTGTTGCAGGCTACGTAATTCAGCTTTGCAATGACGAAAGAAACTCTCGATTGGCGCGTTATCCCAACAGTTCCCAATGCGGCTGAAGCTTCGCTTTATGCCGCATTTCTGCATGTAGAGCTGCATATCAAGAGACGTGTACTCGCTGCCACGGTCGCTGTGAAGCAGGATGCCAGGCTTCGGTGCTCGGAGTGTGACCGCTGCTTGGATAGCCTGCAGCGCCACTCCCGCGCGTGTTGGGTGGACTGCCCAGCCGACCACGCGCCGCGAAAACATGTCGAGTACGACCGTGAGAAACAGGTCGGAGCCGCCTTGGATGCGCATCTGCGTAAAATCTGTCAGCCAGACCACGTCCGGTTTCTTCGGGTAGAACTGTCGATTGAGCTCATTTTTGAGCAATGCAGATGGTGTCGAATGTGAGCAATTTTTGAACTTTCTTGGCTTTCGAATACCTGAAAGCCCTTGCTCTTGCATAATTCGAGCAACCCGATTTCTGCCCACTCTGATACCGTGTTCACGCAGTTTGCAGTGGACTTTCCGACTCCCATATACCATCCGGTGTTGTGTGTAAATGGTGGTGATGTCTTTGCAGAGAGCAATTTCCTGCTGATCATGCATCGTCAATTCCATCTGCTTCCGGAGCCATTGATAGTATGCCTGGCGTGACACGAGAAAAATCGCGCAGAGAAATCTGACAGTGTATTGTGGGTGGAGATCACGAATCCACCGAAAGCGATCTCCCGTTAGGGCATCCGTGAAATGATGCCCACCGCTTTTTTTACGATTTCGAGCTCCAGTAAGGC
This sequence comes from Roseiflexaceae bacterium, assembly GCA_947474225.1. GTDB lineage: Bacteria > Chloroflexota > Chloroflexia > Chloroflexales > Roseiflexaceae > UBA965. Next base: position 8,675 of record CANJHS010000024.1, read on the forward strand.
ACGTTTGTGCGCTTTCTCGAGCTTGTCGTACTCGTTCTTCCAGTCGTCGGCAGTCATGGTCGAACGCTTGGTCTCATCTGGCATGTCAGTCGGGTTCATTGACGCATGCTTTGCAACCCAATTGCGCACATTCGAGACGTCGATGTGCTCTTCGCGGCAGACAATCGACATGGGAATCCCATCGACGAGAATCCGTTTGACCACCCCAGCCTTGAACTCGTCCGTGTACCGTACTTGCTTGCGCATCGTGACACCTTTCGCTTACAGTGAGTGTATCGTATGGTGTCAACGTTTTGAGTGCCAATGCAGTTACAGGTTGGCACCTCAAACCTGTAACCTCAAGCCTCAAACCTATATAACGCGTTCATTCCCGCCATCAATCGGCACCTGTGCGCCGGTGGTGCGCGAGAATGCCTTGCCGCACAACGTCGTCACCATCGCTGCCACGTCGTGACTGGTAATGGTGGTGTGGAGGATGTTGTTCTTTTTGTAGTCGTCGATACTCATGCCGTAGTTGGCTGCGCGGCTGGCGAGGATATCGTCGCTCCAGATACCGGTGTCGAAGACCTGATTGGGGTGGACGACGTTGACTCTGATGCCACTGTCGCCCCATTCGAGGGCCGCGACACGCGCCAATTGGGTGATGGCCGCCTTAGAGGCCGAGTATGCGGCAGCACCTGGTCCGGGTGCAGGGACGTTTTTGGAGCCGATGATGACCACGCGGCCGCCGTTGAACGCTTGTGCCAGCAGCGGTTGGCATTCGCGCAGCAGGACCACGTTTGCATCGAGATTGATGGCCATGGTGCGGCGCCATTCGTCCATGGGCATGGCATTGAGCGCACGGCTTTTGGGGAAGATGCCGGCATTGAGCACCAGCATATCAATCCCGCCAAAAGCCGCCACGCCGGCATCGACGGCCGCCACGATGGCCGCGTCATCGCTGATATCACACACAATCGGGCAGACATCCGGTCGATCAAAGACCGTTGCGACGGTCGGATTAATGTCGAGGGCGACGACGGCAGCGCCGAGCGTCAAGAATGCCTCGACGCAGGCGCGACCAATCCCCGATGCCGCACCGGTCACCAAGACAACCTCGCCGCTGTGGATGGGCGGGGTACCGGCCAAGCGGAGTTTGGCCTGCTCGAGCTCCCAGTATTCGATGGCGAACAAATCCGCATCGCCTAACGGCGTGTAGCCACCCAATTGCTCGGCGGCAGTGATGACCGGTATGCTCTGACGGTAGACGTCGGCGGCGATGCGGGCGTCTTTGACGGTGCGCCCAACGGTCAGCATGCCCAATTCGGCATCGAGGACGATCCGTGGTGCGGGGTCGAGCATGGTCAGTGGCGTCACCGATGCGGGTGCGTGGGATGCAAACCAGTCGCGGTAGTGCTGCGCATAGGTTGCCACGTCACGCCCGACGAGGGGGACTTGGCGGGTGCGGATGATGTGGTCGGGGGTGACACAGCCACGGGTAGCCAGGTTTTCGCTGTCGGGTCGTGCCGCAAATGCGCGGGTCACTGCGTCGCGGTGCGACATGACAATCAGCGGCACGCCCGCTGTACCGCTTATGTGGGCCCGCAGGGTGGCCCGGGGAGTGCGGGCAACGGGGAATGCAGGGAGGGTCGCAACCGCCGCGCGGGTGCGTTTTTCTGCATATTGCTCTGCTGCATCGACGGCTGCAATCATCCGCTCGTAGCTGGTTTGGGCATCGTCGCCCCAGGTAAAGATGCCGTGCTGGAGCAAGATGACACCCTCGTGCTGGGGGGTGAGTTCGCGGGCGAACTGGAGCGCACAATATCGTGCCAACGCAAACCCGGGCATGACGTACGGGACGATGAGGAAGCGGTCGCCGTACAGTTCGCGCATATACGCCACCGCGTGTGGCGTATCGAGTAGGGTCAGCACCGCATCGGCGTGGGTGTGATCGACGAAAGTGGCGGGGATGATGGCATGCAGAATCGCCTCGACCGAAGGTGTGGGTGCGCTGGCATCGGTCATGGCGGTGCGCATGGCATTGACCATGGCGGCGTCACCGAGTATGTCGAGTTGGGCCATGCGCAGCAGGGCGTCGAGGCGTACGGGTGCAAAGCCACGAGCATCGATGGTGCCCAGGTCGTGGCCACTGCCTTTGATGTAGAGGATTGTTTCTTCATCGCCGAAGAGATTGCGTTCTCGGATTTTGACCGATGTGTTGCCGCCGCCGTGTAACACGAGGCGCTGGTCGGCGCCCAGCAGGCGCGATGTATAGAGACGCAGGGCGAGTGGTGTGCTGTGCTGTTTTGCGTCGGTGTCGTTCCAGTGGCTGTGCATGGTGGTGTCCTCTGGCAGATTACGTTGTCGTTAGCATACCCGATTTGGCGCTGTCCAAAATCCCAGGCGCCGGGTTGTGAGGAGTATAATACAGCGGTGAAAACCTTCGTAGCGGTGACAATCTGCGCCCTGTCGGTACTGCTCTTGGGCAGTGGCTGTGCGATGCCGCAAAGCATGTCGGTGACGGCTGTAGCGACGCCCACCATTGTGCTCAGTCCCACCCCAGTGTCGGCGCTGACCGCGTGGCAATCGCCCGACGGGCGTGTCTCGATGCAGGTGCCGACGGGTTGGCAGATGGAGCATCACGAAGACGCCGGGCGCACCTTGTGGATCTGGAATGCACCGGACCAGCATGGGTTGGTGTCGTTGCTTGTCATCGCCAGCCCGACCTTGCTGGCCGAAGCACAACGCCGCGAATTACTCATGCAGGCGGTTAGCCAGCTCGACGCGACACCGCAAGGCGATATCCAACGGAGTGGAGACGGCACATTGGTGCTCGAAGCGCATGCCAGCGGGACGAGTAGCGCCGGGAGTGCGGTGCCGTTGTGGGTGCGGGTCAGTGCGCAACAGTTCGACGACGCAGAGGCTATCGTGGTGATGGCCCTGCCGAGTGTCGAGAGTGCGCAGCTCATCCCGCACGTGGCCGAGGTACAGGCGTCGCTGGGGATAGCACCGTTGCCGACCCTCACACCTGTGCCTACGGCAACGCCGGCACCGTTCACGCGGGATAGCTTTGATGCAGACGAGGGACGTTGGTTCATCGGCGACGATTTGCGCCGCGCGATGACCATCCAAGACGGCGTCTATCATATGTATCTACGTATGGCCGAGAGTTATTATCTGAGTGCGCCGGCTGAGGTCGTCCGTACCAATCAGTCTATCCATGTGACGACGCGCTTCGACGGGGTGGCCCGTATCGGTGTGGCATTGCGCTTCAAGTATCGGGCAGACGAAAGTCGCGATTACGTGGCGTGTTGGATTAGTCCGATCCAGCGCTACGGCTGCTTCCGTTCCGAAGGTGATAATTGGACGGCCTACCAAGAGGTCTCCACCAGCGATGTCGTTGTTCCTGAGGGGCCAAATACGCTCGACATGTCGGTCGATGGGACGACCTATGTATTCCGTGTCAATGGGGTCGAGATGGCATCGTTTGTCATCGAAAACGTCGATCCCGGTGTGCCTGCACTCTATGTCGAGACGTTTGACAAAGCTGCAGGAGGATTTTTTGACGATGCCGAAACAAAGTAACCCGGGTGAACATACAACGGGAATGACGGACGGCATATCACCGTTGTCGGAGCAACGCACCACCAGCCAGGGGGGAATACTCACGCCTGACCATGAGTTGATGTATGCTCCGGTGATTAATGATTTGACGACGCACTTTCGTGCCATCGCTACCCACGACCCACACATCGAAGAATACGTCGAAAAAGTCCGCCAGGCATTTGCAGTGGCTGCTGCAGCCCACGGCAAGCAAACCCGCGAATCGGGTGAGGCGTACATCAGCCATCCGGTGGCCGTGGCGCTCATCCTCATCGAACTGCATATCGACGCCGATACAATCATGGCTGCGCTGCTCCACGACGTCATCGAAGACACCAGTGTCAGCTACGAACAAATCGAAGGGCTGTTTGGGGCTGAAGTGGCAGCCCTCGTCGATGGCGTCACCAAGCTGTCAGAACTCGAAGTGCGCCCCAAAGAAGAAGCCCAGGCCGAAAACTACCGCAAAATGTTCGTTTCGATGGCCAATGACCCGCGTGTCGTGCTGGTCAAACTCGCTGACCGCCTGCACAATATGCGCACCATCTATGCGACCAAACCCGAAAAACAACAGCGCATCGCCCGCGAAACGATGGAAATCTACGTCCCCCTGGCGCATCGACTGGGTATCGGCCAGCTCAAGTGGGAGCTCGAAGACCGCTCGTTTGCCATCCTCGAGCCAGACCACTACACCGAAATCAGCCGCCAGTTGGCCATGCGCCGTGATCTCCGCGAAAAGACGGTGCAGCGCGTCGTCGATCGTCTCGACGAGTTGCTGAAAAACGAACACATCGACGGAGACGTGACCGGACGCCCCAAAAACATCCATTCGATTTATCGCAAAATGAAGCGCAAAGGCGTCCGTCTCGAGCAGATTTATGATCAATTGGCCGTGCGCGTGATGGTCAACACCGTCCCCGAATGCTACCAGGCACTCGGGTTGGTGCATACCACTTGGCCGCCGGTGCCTGGCGAATTCGATGATTACATCGCCAATCCCAAGGAAAGCCTGTACCGCTCGTTGCATACAACAGTGCTCATCCCCGGCGGACAGCCGTGCGAGGTGCAGATACGCACCCACGAGATGCACGATGTCGCCGAGCATGGTATCGCGGCGCACTGGCGGTACAAGGATGGCTATAAGCATTCGGATCAGAATTTTGATGCGAAAATCGTCTGGCTCCGCGGTTTGATGTCCTGGCGCAACGAAGTCGCCGATGCCACCGAATTCGTCGAGCGCTTCAAGAGCGATTTCTTGGAAGAACAGGTGTTTGTCTTTACCCCACGCGGCAAGATTATCGACCTCCCGTTGGGATCGACACCGGTTGACTTCGCCTACCGGATTCACTCCGACGTGGGCAACAATTGTGTCGGTGCGCGCATCAACAACCGCATGGTCCCGCTCGATTATCAAATCCAGACCGGCGAGATGATCGAGATAATGACCAAGCGCACCTCCAATGGACCGAGTCGCGATTGGATGACGTTCGTCAAAACCGTCAGCGCACGGGCGCACATCCGCCGCTTTTTTAAGCGTGCAGATCGTGGCGAAAACATTGCTGCCGGTCGCGAAATGCTCGAAAAAGAATTTAAACGGCTCGGATTGGTCGTCTCGCTCGAAGAAGCCGCAAATTTGGTGGGTATCAAAATCATCGACGACATGTTTGCCCAGATAGGCGATGGTGAACTGTCGGCACGTACGATCGGCCAAAAAATCCTGGCCGTGCAGATGAAGGAAAACGAGCCAGTCGATCCGCCGATGCCCAATGCCCCCAAAACAACGACGGTGGGCAGCGCAGATATCCGCGTACGTGGTATCGACGGCATGTTGACGCGGCTCGCCCGCTGCTGCAATCCAGTCGTCACCGAGCCGATTGCAGGGTATGTGACGCGCGGCCGCGGCGTGACCATTCATCGGGCAGATTGCCACAACATCCTCAATGAGCCGGACCGCAATCGCATCGTGGCGGTCAATTGGGGTGGCTCGGTGCCCAAGTTGGGCTTTTCGGTACCCTTGCAAATCGAATCGTGGGATCGAGTCGGGTTGTGGCGGGATATCTCGTCGACAATTGCCGATGCGGGCATCAACATCGATGTTGTCGAGCAGGTACCCACCAAGCGCCACAATGTATCGATGTTGCGGGCGATTATCCGTGTCCAGAGCGTCGAGCAACTGACGCGCTTGTTGGATCGCCTCAATCGCCTCCCCGATGTCATCGAGGCACGGCGCGAAAAAGGAACCTCTAAGTAGGTATCAGGTATCAGGTATCAGGTATCAGGTATCAGGTATCAGGTATCAGGTATCAGTTATTAGTTATTAGTTATTAGTTGTCACGCAAAGCAGCATTGGTCAACACGCGTCAAGGCATGGCGAAGCAGAACTCAGTGACAGATGTCAGGTATCAGTGTGTGGGTGATTGCTGGCTACAGCAGCTGATATTTAATAATATCTAATCACTCGTCAGGTATCACTGATATCTAATCACTAATCACTGAACACTATGAGTGCGCGAGCAACCGCGTCTGTGTCTGTACAAAAATGCGCTCTGCCGTTTCTTTGCCGTAGCGTTTGGCGACTTTGGTATAGCCGCTGCCCATCTGAGTCGGTCGGTAGGTGTCACCGTGGGCATCGCTGGCGACGAGGTCGACGAGGCCGTTTTCAAATAACGTCGTGCTGTTCTTTTCGGCTACTGCTTGGGCGGTAATTTGGAACAACACGCCCGTTTCGTGGATGCGTTTGAGGTCGTCGAGGTCGCGTTCATTGTAGATATAGCGCTCGGGGTGCGCGAGTACGACGTGGTACCCCTCGGCGATGAGTTCTACCGCTGTAGGCAGAAAGCGCATGTCGACGGCAAAGACAGGCATCTCGATGAGGACGGTACGGCTCCCGGCCAGGGGAATAATGGTTTCGTTTTTGAGATGGCGCGAAATCTGGTCGTGATAGTTAATCTCAGTCCCAGGCAGAATCGTAATATCAAGCCCATCGGCGTGGGCCAGCTCTTGGAGTTCGTAGGCACGTTCGCGGATGAGCGCAGGGCTGTATTTGCGCGACGCAGATGAATTCGGACTGTGGGGCGTACCAATGACGGTGGTGACCCCGGCGGCGTGCTGTTGGCGCGCCATATTGAGCGAGACATCGCGACTGCGTGGGCCGTCGTCGAGGTCGTAGAAGATATGACAATGGATGTCGATCATGTGTCTGTTTACCCGTAGTAATCGGTGGTCGAATTGAGTTCGGCGTCGTTGAGGACAATGCCGACGATATTGGCTTTGGACTTTTCGAGCACCGCGCGGGCCTGCTTGGCGGGTTCGCGACGCGTGTGTCCAGCACGCAGTACCAACACCACGCCATCGACGCGCGGTGCGAGGACGACCGCATCGGTGACCGCCAGGACCGGTGGGGTGTCGATGATAATAACGTCTGCGATATCACGCAGTGCGTGCAGAATCTCGCCGATGCGGCGTGAGCCGAGGATGTCGGCCGGGCGCGGCGGCAGCGGTCCACTGGCCAGCAACTGCAAGCCTGGCACAGAGGTCTGCTGCAACGGGGCTGGCGTCCCCTCGCTGGCGAGCAGCATCGTCGTGATGCCGATGTCGTTGCTCAAGCCAAACAACGTATGCAGCGCGGGTCGGCGCAAATCGCAGTCCACCAACACGACACGTTGTTCTGCCTGGGCCATAGTAATGGCCAAATTGGCGGCGACTTGGGATTTGCCTTCGTCGATGCCGGCGCTGGTGACGGTCAAGAGTTGGAGGGTGCGGTCGAGACCGGCAAATTGGATATTGGTACGCAGGGTACGGAACGCCTCGGCAGCGGCTGACTGCGGGTCGCTGAGGGCGACCAAGCTGGACGTATTGGTCATTGGGCTTTCCTCCCTGCATTCCGGCGATCAGGATTGGTGGACTGCGTAGGGATAGCGCCGATGACCGTCAGGCCGACCAGTGTCTCGACGTCTTCGCTGTTTTTGAGGGTGTCGTCGAGGGCATCGAGCACCAGTGCCAGCAACAAACCGACGATCAGACCGAGGAAGGCACCCGCCGCGACGTTGATTTTGGTCTGTGGGCGATACAAGGTCGGCGGTGTAGCCGGTGTCGTCATCCGCATGTTGATTTTGTCGGTACCTTCGAGTCCGTCATTGAGCGAACTGACCAAGGCCGCCATGTTTTCGCCGACTGCATTGGCTAATTTGGGGGCCAAGTCGACATCGGGGTAATCGACCTGCACAATCATTTTGCGATCGTCGGCATTAGCCTGGATCGAAATGTGCTCGAGCAACCACTCGGGAGTGCGGTCGAGTTGCAGTTGGGCGCTGAGTTTTTCGATTTGGGGGCGCGCCAACGCCAATTGCTTGTAACTATTCATATTGTTGGTCAACACAATCGACAAGCCGTTGTCGTTGCGATTGGGGACAACCAGATAGCTCGCCTCGGAGCGATACAGCGGCTCTTGGAGCTTGCTGAAAATGTATGCTGCCACAGCCGTCAAGACCATCGCAAAAATGACCGGTAGCCAGCGGCGCCGGAAGATTTTGAAGTACTCACTCAAGCGCATGTGCGTCTGCTCCCTCTACCCCGCGGATGGTGATGACAAGAAGTCCGAGCAATGCACCAGCCAGTGCGCGCAACAGCGCCGACGCAATCTGATCGCGCCAGACCGATACCCGCTCGGGGTTGTCTTGGTGCGCCAAAACTGCGATGTTGACGGTGGTCAGCCCGCTCGTATTGCCCCACAACAGTGTACCATCCCGCGCGAGTACTGCCACGGCCGCGTCGCGGATAGCCAAAAGCACTCCTGGGTTATTGCCGCTCACCGTGAATGTAACCGTCCGGTTGTCATTCCGGACGTCGAGTGCTGCGGCGACATCCTGCGCTTTCAGGCCACTTCCGGCCAGTTCGGCGACTTTGGTCTGGTAGGCGGCGCTGCGACTAATCGCGGGGAAGTCGTATGCCAGCGTGTCTCCGGTGTCGTTCATCGGCGCACGATTGGTCAACACAATACTCTGGGATACCGCATAGCGTGTGGGAGCAAGGATACTGGGTATCAGCGCACTCAGCAGCAAGACCACCGCAGGAACTGCCAGCGCCCACCAGCGCCGCGTGATGACCCGTGCGAGTCGACTGTAGTCATCCATTGTCCACCTCGTGATGATTAACGACGAAATCGCGGATCCTGGCAATAAATCGATCACGCCCAAAAGACTCCGCGTGGGTGCGTATCGCGCTAGCATCCCATGCGATGTGCTCGGCTCGATGGAGCGCCTGCTCCAATGCAGCAGCTTCTTGGGCGGGAAAGAACAGCCCCGTGCTGCCCTCAATAACTGTATCCAGTGCACCTCCACCATGGTAGGCGATGACGGGCCGGCCAGCAGCCATCGCCTCGAGTGGGGTGATGCCGAAGTCTTCTTCGCCGGGGAACAGAAATGCTTTGCAGCCCGTATATAAATCGAGACGTTCTTGCTCACTGACGCGACCAACGAAGCGGACGGTGGGTCCTGCCATGGCCATCAGTGCAGCTTTGTCACGCCCTTCTCCAAATACCACCAGTGGGACATTGCGTGCCGTGCAGGCTTGGATGGCCAAGTCGATGCGCTTGTATGGGACCAAGCGCCCGCCCGTCAGGTAGTAATCGCCGGCAGGTCGTACCTGGAACGGTGCGAGGTCGACCGGCGGTGGGATAATCGTGGCGCTGCGACCATAGTGTGTATTGATACGCTCGGCGACGACCTTCGAATTTGCAATGAAGTGTGTAACCCGTGTAGAACTCGCCACGTCCCAGCGCCGTAAGGAGGCTAACATTGGCTGCATCAGGATGCGCCGCAGGCTATCGATTCGTTCCCGCGCGACATACGCGTCGGTTTGCCAGGCAAAGCGCATCGGCGTGTGGCAATAACAGATATGCGTCGCACCCGGGGGTGGGATGATACCTTTGCCGTAAGCACTGCTACTGCTGAGGATGAGGTTGTAGGGGCGCATGTCAAAGGATTCGAAGGCCCGTGGGTAGAGCATGAAGTAATGGCGGAAGTATCGCTTCCATGCTGGCAGACGCTGCATCCAGCTGGTACGGATGTCCCACGAGTGCATTGCGCTGGGCATTGCGGCGGGGTCGTAAATAGACGTGTACACTGGTGCAAGCGGATACACGTCGTGTAACGCTTCGAGCACGCGTTCTGCGCCACCATATTGGTTGAGATAGTCGTGTACGAGTGCTGTATGCACAGATTTCCTAATTTCTTCACATTGGCTATTCACAGAACACTGTATTGTGATTATAGTATGATGGCGCAACGATGCGATGGATTCGCTCGAATGAATGACGAATAATCTTCGTCAGAGGAATGCAATGAATACGTCGGAACAAGAGTTACATCAACTCTTTACGAGTGCAAGCATGGGACAGGTCGCGTACCGATCATGGGCAAATCAGGCCCGCAAAGAACGCCGCTTCAACATCGCGCGCCTATTCGATGCGTTGTGCGCCTCGCGTGGTGCCCGTGCTGAACGAGCCTTTGCCGCAACACGCGGCGTGAGTGATACCGCACATAACATCGAAAGTTCGCTCAAAGGTATAGTTCCACTCCCGGTCGAGATGATCCGTATAACCGGCACAACTGACCACGCCCGCGAACTCCTTGGACGGGCTGCACATGCAATTGCCGAACGACGCGACATGAATGCCACCGAATTGGGTGATTTGTTCGTCTGCATTACCTGCGGCGAGACGCGCGAAGGCGAACTCATCGGCGCGTGCCCTGCCTGTGGTGCAGTCCCCGAAGCACATAAACGCTTTTTGGCCATCGAAGCCATGGGTACCCTCGGACCACATGCCATCATGCATGCCCTCGAACACACCGAGGCAACGCTGCGGGCCATGCTGAGTGATGTCGATGATGCGATTTTGTCATGCCTTGGTCCAGATCGAGAACCATCCCTCAAAGAGGTCCTGGGTCATCTCAACGACATGAACTTCGTCTTTTGTGAGCGCGCAACGCTCATTCTCGATACCAGCACTCCCCAGCTTTCATCGGCACACCCGCCAAAGTTGCTCGCCGCAGCACATTATCGGAGCCGTGACATCCGCGCCATTCTGCAGGCGTTCCATGATTCACGCCACGAATGTTTGATGATTCTGCGTGGCTTGACGAGTGCTGCGTGGCATCGCGGAGCCGACCATGTCTCGTACGGTCGCGTCAATCTGCTCCATCAAGGGAATTGGATGGTCCAGCACGAGCGTGCCCATCTCATCGAGATGGCCCAGCAACGACACGACCTATTGGTCGCCTGTGGGAAGGGTGAGATCGATGCCAAACGTATTGACCTCATTGGCGAACGTATGAATGAAGGCGAATAAAGCTCCCAAATACGCCATCGAAGAGGTTACCCCCAACCACTTCATCGTCAACGACGTACGGGTGACTCCGTTCTTGCGTGGCGAGGGTGACCTCGTCGGCAATCGGTTCACCCTCACGTCGTGGCGCCGTAATGGCATGTTGGCGCGCATCGCCGAGCGTGGATTGTCGGTGTTTGCGCTCGAGCAGATGGTCGAAAAGCTGCCGCACCTGCCGATGGCTTTTCCTATTGGCGACGAGGTGTTTCATCCGCAGCACAACACCACCGACCGGTATAGCTACTTCGATCCTACGACCTACAGCATCACTCCGTGTGAACCCTACACCTACGAAGGTGTGGATGGTGTCATCATGCGTCTGGGCTGGATTATCCGCATCCGCCGGAGCCGTGGCATGACCGAATGGCACGTCTGTCGCATGGGCGGCCGGCAATTGCAGTGGACCCATCCGCTCTCGGAGCAATCGGCACTCCTGCACGGCTACGCCCAAGCACAGTTCGAAGCTCCGCCCCTGCGCGCCAGCGTACACGACGATGTCGTCACACTCACGCTGCCCACGCTGCCCGATGCCTACGAGCGACTGCTTCGCAAGTGTGCCCTCGCCGACGGGAGTGTGCGCGTGTGGACGTTCCCGATGGCGCACGCAATCTTTGTCGTGCAGATTCTCGCCGAGCTGGGCATCATCGTCGACACATCCAATCTCGTGTTACCCGAGCCCGACGAGGACGATGACGACGACGTGGAATACGACGATGACGACGATACTTGGGCTGATGACGACGAGGATGACGACGATGACTGAGTTCCGCGACATTTACGCAGATGTCGGTCTTGCACGGGCCTACCATGAGCTGGTCAACTGTGAAGATTATCAGGGTAATCTGGCGCGCTATATTCACACACACGCGGACCTCGAGCAATCACGGGTTCTCGACATGGGCAGCGGCACCGGACGTGTCGCTGCCCTCATGGCTGCGTCGTGCCGCGAATTGACCTTGTGCGATCGTGCGCCAGCGATGCTCGCCGTCGCACGCGAACACCTGCCCACATCGGTGCGCATCGATATCGCAGACAACACCGCGTTGCCCTACGGCGCTGGTGCATTTGATGTGGTAACGGCGGGATGGAGCTTCGGGCATGCCACCGAGTGGCTCCCCGATATCTGGCAAGACAATGTGCGCGCCGCGGTGCGCGAGATGCTTCGCGTTTTGGCGCCAGGTGGCGTCGCAATGATCTTCGAGACGCTGGGTTCTGGTGTGACACAACCGGCACCGCCCAATGCGAATCTGGCGGCTTGTTATGCATTGTTTGAATCTGAGTTTGGCTTTACACGGACTGCGATTGCCACCCACTATCGATTTGCTTCGGTCGCCGAGGCGACGCGCCTGACGCAGTTCTTTTTTGGGTTTGCCATGGACAGCAGCGCACAAGCCGATGGCAGCGCCATTGTGCCCGAGTGGACTGGCGCATGGCAGGTCCGGCGCGCACGGGTATAATACATACAATCCGTGTGCGTAAGCACCACAGCTGATGAGTAGCCCGTGCATGCGTGAACTTTTGGCAATTTGGATTGGTCGAGCGGCAGGGATCCTGAGCCGGCGGCTCGGGCGTGGCGGTGGCACAACGGTGCCTGGTCGCGTTGCGCGGCGTATTTCGCCGACCATTTTGCAGCACCTGACGGCTCGATTGCCCCAGGGGGTCGTCGTGGTGGCCGGTACCAACGGCAAAACGACCACGACCCGCATGATTGCTTCGTTGCTCCACGGCGCTGGGTGGCGCTTGCTCCACAATCGCTCAGGTGCCAATTTGGTTAGTGGTGTCACTGCAACGGTGATTGAGGGAGTCCGCTGGAATGGCGCGTTGCCATATGATGCCGCGTTGTTTGAATGTGACGAAGCTGCGCTCCCGCAGATTATCCGCGAATCACAGCCGCGTATGGTCGTGTTGCACAATCTGTTCCGCGACCAACTCGACCGCTACGGCGAAGTCGACACCATCGCAGCCAATTGGTTACGCGCCTTGGCAACGTTACCGGCGAGCACCATCGTCCTCCTCAATGGCGATGACCCGTCACTCGCACGCTTGGGTGCGGCACTGCACTGCACGGTCATAGCGTATGGCAACGAAGACATCAGTAGTGCGCGCGGCTCGGTAGCGCACCTTGCAGACGCGGGGTTTTGTCAGTGCGGCACGGCGTTCACCTACACGGTCCGGTTTTTTGGGCATATCGGACACTATGCCTGCCCCAATTGCGGATTTACCCGACCACAGCCTCTCTACGCATTGAAAAGCGTCGTACCCGACGCCTTGCGGGGCAGCGCGCTGACGCTCAGCACGCCCACGGGTGTGGTTGATGTGCACCTCCCGATGCCTGGTCTGTACAACGCGATGAACGCGCTCGCTGCTGTGGCGACCACCGATGCGCTCGGGCTCAGGCCAAACTACGCGCCGGTGTTTGCGCAGTTCCAAGCGGCCTTTGGCCGGTACGAGGTCGTCCAGACACCGTCGCACACCCTCGTCTTGGCGCTCATCAAAAACCCCATCGGCGCCAGCGAGACACTGCGCATGCTGGTCGAGGCATGGCACACCACCGTTGGCATGCTCATTGTCATAAACGACCGTGACGCCGATGGTACCGATGTCTCGTGGTTGTGGGATGCAGACTTCGAGCTCCTGCCAGCGCATCTGACGAGTGTTATTGTGAGCGGGACTCGTGCCGCAGATATGCATGTCCGGTTGAAGTATGCTGGGGTGCCTGCTTCAGCCATCGACACCATCGATGATATAGCGGCCGCCCTCGATGCAACCCTCGCTGCACAACCCGTTGGATCAACGGTGTATGTATTACCCACTTATACGGCCATGCTTGAGCTCCGTACCGTACTGGTTGCACGCGGTTGGGCACAACCGTTTTGGGCAGACTAAGTCATTTACGAAAGGATTCTTCCGTGGAATATACGCTCGATCGCCTCCATCGCCAAGCCCGTGAGGCGATACTCGCAACTGGGTTGGCCAGCCAAGAACATATTGAACTCGTCGCACCAAAGCCCAATATCCCTGCCGATGTGGCCATGCCCACATTCAAAGCCGCCCGCGACAAACAACTACCGCCACCACAGCTGGCCCAACAACTCGCAGCTGCGGTCGTTATCCCCGCAGATTCCCTGCTCAAAGAGGTCGTCGCGGCAGGGCCATTCCTCAATTTTTCGATCGAAAACGCACGCTATATTGCGTCGGTGTTGGCAGAAGTCAGCACCCTCGGTGCTCGCTATGGCAGTGACGATGTCGGTACCGACAAACGTATCGTCATCGACTATTCGTCGGTCAATATCGCCAAATTGATGCATGTCGGGCATATCCGCTCGACGATTATCGGCCAATCGTTAGCCAACATCTTTCGCTTCCTCGGCTATACGGTCATCGGCGACAACCATTTGGGTGACTACGGCAAGCAGTTCGGGATGAACATCGCCGCCATTGTCCGCTGGGGCAAACCCGAAGGGCAGGACGAAGAAGCGCTTGCCCAACTCGATAAACTCTATGCTGCCTACTCCAAGGAAGCCAAAGATAACGAAGCGCTCCACGACGAAGCGCGCTCTTGGTCGCTCAAGCTCGAACAAGGTGACCCGACTGCCGTCGAATTGTGGCAGTGGATGGTCAATCTCACCTTGACGGCCATCCAGACCAATTATGACCGCCTCGGGGTCAAGTTCGATCATGCCCTCGGCGAAAGCTTCTATGCACCGCTCAACGAAGGCGTCATCGAAGAAACCATCGCGAGTGGCTACGCCCATCGAGACGAGGCCGGCGCAGTCGTAGTGGCAGAGCTGGTCGAGGGGATGCCGACCTTCTTGTTGCAACGCAGTGATACGGGTTCGCTCTATCACACGCGCGACATGGGCTGCATCAAGTACCGGATGAGCGAATTCAAGCCCGACCAGATTATATATGTGGTCGGTATGCCGCAGGAGCTTCACTTCCGCCAGCTCTTTTTACTGGCCCGCAAAGTAGGCTATGTGCCCGAAGGTGTCGAGCTCGAGCACGTCAAATTCGGCACTATTTTCGACCAGAGTGGCAAGCCGCTTTCGACCCGCGCCGGCAACATGGTCTATTTGACCGAGTTGCTCGATGACGCACATACCCGCGCTCGCGCCGTGGTCGATGCCTCGAGCCCCGATTTGCCTGAAGCGGTCAGAGCAGATGTCGCCGAAAAAGTCGGTATCGGTGCGGTCATGTACAACGACCTCTACCAAGATTCGCGCCGTAATATCACCCTGGATTGGGACCGAATGCTGGCCATCGAAGGCAACAGCGCTCCTTACATCCAATATATGTACGCCCGCTGTCGCTCCATTGTCCGCCGCGTCGTCGGGGATGCAGCAGATATGAAGATTCCCACCTGCGACGCTGCGGTGTTGACGCACCCATCCGAACTCGATTTGGTCCGCCAGTTGGCCAAACTCCCCGGCGCTGTCCGTGATGCCGCAGGACGCTATGCGACCTTTGTCATCGCCGAATGGTGCTACGACACCGCCCGCACCTTCTCTGCGTTCTATCGCGATTGCCCCGTGGTCAAAGCCGATGACGAAGCGATACGCACGGCCCGATTGGCACTTACCGCCGCCACTGCCCAGGCATTACAAAACGGCTTAGGGTTATTGGGAATTCACGTCCCAGAACGAATGTAGGAGCACCGATGAAGCCACTGACGAGCTATAACACCCTGTTGCTGGATATGGACGGCGTCCTGTACCGTGGCCATGAGCGCCTCGAAGGCGCTGATCGCTTGATAGCCTTTTGCAAAACGCATGGAATCAAAACCGCTTGTATTACCAACAACGCAACCATGACGCCCGACCAATTTGCGGCGAAGTTGGCTGGTATGCACATCGAATTCCCGGCAGAACATATCATCAACTCCCCGGTCGCCGCCCAGCGCTGGATGAAAGCACGCTCGCCGCGCGGTACCAAGGTATTTGTCATCGGCATGAATGGCCTCCGTACCGCGTTGTTTGCGGATGGCTACTTCGTCGAAGACGATGAAGCACCTGCCTATGTTGTGGTTGGCCTCGACACAGAGGTCACCTATGCAAAACTCCGCATCGCCTGTCTGCTCATCCGTGGCGGCGCGACATTCATTGGCACCAACCCAGATGTCTCTTTGCCTATGCCCGAAGGCCTGGTGCCCGGGGCGGGGTCGTTATTGGCATTCCTCAAGGCTGCCACCGATGTTGAGCCCTTTATTATCGGCAAACCGGGGCCGACCATGTTTCACATCGCTACCGAGATTCTGCAATCCGACCCAGCACGTACCCTGACCATCGGCGACCGCATCGATACCGATGTTGCTGGTGCCCTTGCTGCTGGCATGACCGCCGGCATGGTGTTGACTGGTGTGGTCACCCGCGCCGACGTCGACGCGTCGCCCATCAAACCCGATCTGCTCTATGCAGATCTGCCAGAATTGTTGGAAGCCTGGCACCGTGATATGCAGCGTGTCTAATCAGACAACAGTGCAGTGACACCAGCGTGTTTGCTTGCTCCTGCACAGAGAAACGCACAGCCCCGCATTTGCGCGTGCTGTGCGTTTTTTTGAGAGCCAAAATAACCAGAGCTGCCAGGGATGTTGCAGCGTCTATTGAACACAGAAATTTGATTGCTGGTCCTAATTCCTGCGCGCCAGTGTCAAGCCGGTCACAATGGTAATCGTCCCAATCAGGTCGCGAGTGGTAATGGGATCCCCCAAAATATAGAACGCCGAGACGACACCACATGCGGGCAAAAGGCTCATGTAGATGCCAGTGCGTGTCGATCCGACTTTGCTGACGCCGTTGTACCACAGGATGTAGGCAATAGTAATACTAAAAATCACCGAATACGCCATAGAGCCCCAGTCCTGCAAGCGCACCCCAGACCAGTCGACATGGGTGATCTGGCGTGCGCCCAAGAGAATCACCGGGATAGCGCCAACCGATAGCGCCAGCGCGGTGATGCGCAATGGCGTGTAGATCTTGAGTAATGCTTTGGCGGCAATCGTGTAATAGGCCCAGCACATGGCGGAACAAAGGATGAGAATGTCGCCTGTCATGGCACTCACACTCATCGCCTTGCCGTCGAACAAAATCACAAAAACCCCAGCAAACGATACCAGAATGCCCGCCCAGCCGATAGGTGAGAGCTTCTCTGAGCCACGAATCTGCCCCCACAACGCTACCCAGATGGGGGTCGTGGCAGCAAGCAGCGCTGCACTACTCGAGTTGGTTAGATTTAATCCGAGCACAAAGAAATATTGATATCCGCCCACACCGATGAGTCCTATCAGTGCGAGGCTCAACCAGTCTTTGCGGGCGATATGCAGGCTTTTTTCGAGCACATAGACGATGCTCAAAATTACCGGCGGTACCATCAGAAAGCGAGCGGTGTTGAAGGCCAACGGGTCCATGGTGGTGAAGGCAGTTTTGACAATCGGCATGTTGAGTGCCCAAAACAAAATGGTTGTCAGCAGACCGATGTCGCTCCAGGGGAGTTTGCTACGTATCGTCACGGAACGAGGGTCCTTGCTATGCCGAGTCGGCGCTATTTGGGCATATTCTTGAGGGCGGTGTAGGCTGGGCGCGGACTCCAGTCAGCATTGAGGACGCTAAATGACGCCTGCTCATGGAGTGGATTGCCCGCCGCATTCCATGGAATGGCAAAGTTGAGATTCCACACAAACATCCCTGTCAGCCAGCCGCTGTAGTAGGTGTGCGCATACTGAACGGCGCGCACCAGATAATCTGCCTGTTGTTCGAAGCTTATCTGGTTGCCGTATTCGTAGTATTGGGTGGTATTCTTGGTTGCCCAGCCGAATTCTGTTACCCACATCGGTTTGGCAGCCAAGCCGTGCTTGAGCATCAGGGTGCGCACATCCTCGACGCGACGGAAGTAGAATTCGCGACTCGTGACGAAGTTCGGCCCAGGACCCGGTTTGTCTGGCCAGAGCGACTCGGGCGGGTTTGATTGGGCACCGGGATGCACCCCAACGATATCAACGACCTCCGCGAAGCGTGGGTCGCGGAACATGCCGTCATAATAGCGCAAGTCACTCATGGCAACCGTCGGCCAGTTCGTCTCGGTAGAGGCCAATGCCCCCGACACGATGAGTGCCTTGGGGTCAGCAGCTTTGATGGCACGGGCTGCACCCACCAGCAAATCCATATAATCGGCAACGCCACTCACGGTGCCGCCGTTTTCGACGGCGAGATTTTCTTCATTCCATATCTCGTATGCACTGACTTGGCCGGCATACCGATGTGCCATTTGTTCGACAAAGGTATTGAACGTTGCGTAATGGTCGCGGTCGGGCATGCCATGCAACCCATTGGCGGTCGTCCAGCGGGGTGCTGCGACGATGCTGAGGAGCAAGTGCGTCTGGCGCTTGCCTGCATCTGCCACGATGCTATCGAGTTCCCCCCAGTAGATGACCCCCGATTTGTCGTGCAAGTCCATCCAGCGTACTTGCTGACGAATCCACGGCATGCCTGCTTGCATTGCCATATTCATCAGTCGTGGCCGGTCCTGCCAGGTAGTGCCGTGCGCGCCACCGTAGAGCACGGCGTTGAAGCCATAGACAAACCCAGGGAGTGGATTGACTGCGCCCGGGTCATTGATAGCTGTTTGATCAGGCACGGTTGCATTCGGCGTAAACGCCGCTTCGCCGGCGTGTTGCGCGTCTCGATATTCACTCCCCAATAATCCGAGCATCACGCGGAAGCGTGGATTTGGCTCGTCGGGGTGCCACTCTAGTCGCTGACGTTCGAAATATTGCACCCAATATGTCTTGCCGTCTGCTTTGTTGACTTCTTGCGTCTGTTCCGACAACGGCCTGCCATAGACGCGCAATCCACCATTGCTGGCATAGAATGTGCGGAACGGTGCGGGTGTATCACGCAATGTATGGAGGCTGACTGCGTCGTATGTGCCATCAGCGGGGTTTGCGACATTGAGAAACGCAGGTTCGGTGCGCCGCATTGCTACCATCGCATTGCCCAGCAACCGCCCTTGGACATAGTAGCCCGTACCAGCGAGGTCGGGATTTTCTTCGAGGACTGCCCGTTCAAAATATTGCACGCGGTAGTATTCGCCGGGGGTGCTGATGCTTTCTTCGACAAACGGCTGCGAGATAGGCAAACCATAGACAAATAGCGGATTTTGCGCTGCATTCCATGTTTTGAGGAAGTAATTGGCAACGGTGAACCCCGTTTCGCCAAAGGTACGTGACGTACCGGTCTGCTGTGATGCTGGCACCTCGGCTGGGCTATGCGGAGCGGCTGCGACGACAGCAGGTGCCAGCGATACAACCATGAGCCAAAGCACAAATCGTAGATACCGCTTCATGCGCGGGTACTCCCTTTGGATTATCTGTGTCTCTCATTATACAAGGCACGGGCAGACAAAAACCACCCATTCGCCTGACGCGAATGGGTGGTTTGAGAATCAATCAAGGGTTAGCGGCGGCCTTCTTGCTTGATATAGCTCATGAAGCCTTGGACGGCGTTGAATGCCGGCCGCGGAGTCCAGTCGGGGTTGAGAATACCGAAGGAAGCCTGCTCGTGCATTGGCTTATCCTGCGCACCCCACAAAACCGCGAAGTTCATATTCCACAGGAACATGTTTGCCATCCACGGTGAACCGTCGTCGTTGCGGTATTTTCCGTACGCCAACTTCATTGCACCGAGAATGTACTCTGATTGCTGATCGAGGGTCACCTGATTGCCGAATTCATAGCCGGGGGTATCGTTGGCCGTAGCCCAGCCGAATTCGGTTATCCAGATTTGATGATCTCCGACACCCTCTTCGAGCATGAACTGACGAACGTTCTCGACATGGCGGAAGTAGAAGGTAGGATCTGTAGTCCATCCCTCGGCGTTGCTCGGGTTGTCTGGCCACATGGTCTCGGGAGGATTGGCCGAACCACCGGGATGGACTGCTTGGACGTCAAAGAAATCTTTGATCATGCCGTCTTTGTAGCGATACATCTCGCGGTAGTAGGTCTCGTCGGCTACTGCCAAGGCTGGGTCTGTGATACCAGAGGAAGACGGTGCGCCAGACAACACGATGGTCGTAGGCTCTACCGCTTTGATGCGTGTGTAGCATTCTGCCAACAGTTCGACGTAGCGCCCGGCGTCTGCAGGTACGATGTGGCCTCCGTTTTCGTGGGCGAGATTCTGTTCATTCCAGATTTCAACGGCTTTGATTTTGGTGCCGTAGTGCTTCATCATTGCTTCGACGAAATCCCCCATCGCCTTGGGATCATCTGGCATGCCGTTTGTTTCGCTGTAGAAGGTCGGTGCCTGCACAATCGAGACAAGCAACTTGAGATTGTGGGCATTGGTGTCTTCGACAATGTTGTCGAGTTGGTCCCACAAATAGTTGCCGGCGGGTCCTTCGATGTCCTTCCAGACAATCTGTTGACGGACCCAATCGAAACCAGCGATGTTGGTAAGCGCCAACACGCGTTCACGATCGGTGTAATAGAGGTGGTCGACCACACCAAACTCCATGATTTTGGAGGTGATGGGTTGGCCTGCTTCGGGTGCCGGTTCAGCAGTCGGGACAAGTGTCTCGGTGGGTAGTGGCAGCGGTGTTGCTGTGGCGGGTACTGCGGGGGTGTTTGCCGGGGCGGGGGATGGCTCTGCAGCAATCCCTCCACCACAGGCTACCAACAGTGGCAACACACATAAAACCGTCCAGAACCCGCGCAGTGCGCGTGAATGGTTCATCATGTACTCCGATTATTTGGGCATTGCCTGAAGGGCATAATACGCGGGTCGTGGGCTGTAGTCACCGTTGATAACGCCATACGAAGCTTGCTCGTGCATCTCGTTCCCTTTGGACTTCCACGGCACCGCAAAGTTCAACTGCCAGACAAACATGCCGCCCATCCAGTCGCTGTAATTCGTGCGGGCAAGTTGGTAGGCACGGACGATGTAGCTCGCCTGTGCGTCATAGCTAATCTTGTTACCGAACTCATATCCTGGGGTATTGTTCTTGGTTGCCCAGCCGAATTCGGTGACCCACATCTTTTTCGTGATGCCCTTGCGTTGCATCAAGGCATGCACGTCTTCGACTCGGCGGAAGTAGAATTCACGACTCGTCGTAAAGTCGCCACTGTTCGGATTGTCCGGCCACATGGTATCAGGCGGATTGCCTGCGCCACCGGGGTGGACACCGACCACGTCGACGGCACCATTAAAGCGGGCGTCGCTGAACATCGCGTCTAAGAAGGTAATGTCGCTGATGGCGACACTCCAGCTGTTGGTCTCGGTCGATGAAGGAGCACCCGACACAATAATTGCGCCTGGATCATTTGCTTTGATGGCTTGCGATGCACCGACCAACATGTCCATGTAGAAGGTTGGGTTGGCGACACGGCCGGCGTTTTCATGCGCCAGGTTCTGCTCGTTCCAGATTTCGTACGCGTTGATTTTGCCTTTGTAGCGCTTGGCCATCTCGCCCATGAAGTAGTTATAGTCTTTGAAGTGGTCTCGATCCGGCATGCCGTTTTTGCCGTTGCTGGTGGCCCAGCTTGGAGCAGCGACGACCGACACGAGCAACTTCACACCCATACTGGATGCATCGTTGGTGATGTCGTCGAGCTCGCCCCAATAGATGGTGCCGGAGCGGTCATGCAGGTCCATCCAGCGCACTTGCTGGCGAATCCACGGCATGCCGGCATCTTTTGCTAATTGGAGAGAACGTTTGCGGTCAACAGCGCCAGCCTGATTATAGAGAATAGCGTTGAAGCCATACACAAACCCTGAGGTTGTTGGTGCCGATGGATTGTTGATCGGTGTGCCGTTGTTTGCTCCCGATAACTCATTCGGCAATGCCGCGCCAGCGGTAAATGCTGGGTTAGCCTTGTGATTGCCGTCACGGTATTCGTTCCCGAGCAGACCGAGCATAATACGATATTTGGCAGTAGGCTGGTCAGGGTGCCACTCCATGCGCTGGCGTTCAAAATATTGAACCCAATAGGTCTTGCCGTCGGCTTTGTTGAGTTCTTGGAACGGTTCAGACAACGGCCGACCAAACGCACTCAAGCCGCCGTTGTTGTCGTAGAACGATTTGAACGGAGCTGGTGAGTCGCTCAGGTTGTGCTTGGTCACGACATCAAATGAGCTTGCAGTTTTGGCCGCAGGCGCAAAGGCGGCTTCTCCACTGCGGGAGCCAGCCAACTTCGATCCTAACAAGCGGCCCAGGATATAGTATTTGCCGCCTGCGTTTTCGGGATGCTCCTCGAGAATTGCACGCTCGAAGTACTGCACACGATAGAATTCCCCCGGATTCGAAAAACTCTGCTCAATGAATGGCTGCGAAATAGGCAGGCCATAGACAAACAGCGCATTGGGTGTGTCATTCCAGGTTTTCAAGAAGTAGTTTGCGACGGTAAATCCGGTCTCGCTAAAGGTACGCGACCCAGCAATCTGTTGTGATTGGGGCACTTCGCCAGGATTGTGCGGTGTTGCCTGGGCAACTTTGGGCACAATCAGCGCCGATGTGACGACCGTGATGAGAGCGATAGAAAGTAGAAAACGTTGAAACAAAATGCTTTCTCCTTGACTCGTACGCCGAATAAATAGGTTTAAGTTCCGTACATTATTCTACCACAGTCCGTAGCAAACATACAGATTGGGCTCGCTGATAGAGACCTGAGAATATGCTTACTACCCGGGCAAATCGACGTGCTCTGCTGAATCTGTGGGCACGGGGATGGGTTCGGTTATGGTTTGTGTACGCATATAAAAGTAGTTTGCAATCGAGGCTGCTACTCCTGCCAATGGCGTCCCAAACAAAATCCCGTACGGCCCTGCCACCCGCGCACCAATCAGCAATGCTGCAAACACCAACAATGGATGAAGCCCGACAATCCGACCGACCATCCGGGGCAAAATGACACTGAAGAGGATCTGCTGAATGATTAACATAATCACAAAAAACGGCACAATCGTCCCCGTTGCCCCAGCAATCAGAATTACCATAATGGGCGGTATCAATGCAATAACACCACCGATGACGGGCACCATCACAATAATACTGACGATGACCGTGGTAAGCGTGATGCTATTGAGGCCAAAACTCCACATCACCACCGCATTGGTAAGCGCATAAATAATTGAACTCACAATCTGCACCCGCATGTAGCCGCCAAACGTGTTCGAGATGATGTTCCCGAATGTCTGTACTTCTTCGCGCCAGCCATTCGGCGACAAGCGTACTAGCTTGTCGAAGGCTTTTTGACCATCAAATGCCATATAAAAACTGAGAATCAGCACAACAAACAAATCAAAAATCACAATGGCAATGCTACTCGCAGCACCGAGTGTCTGTGAAAACGCTTCACGCCCAAAAATTCCCGCTTGCGAGAGGAATGTGTCGGCATTGAAGTACGTTTTGATATCACTGTTGACACCTACTTTGCGGAGCTGTGTTTGTAGGTCATCTAATGTCGCCCAAAAAACCGACGTTAACTGTGGCGAGGCAATAATAAGTCCTTGAATCTGGGTCGCCACAATTGGGATAATTGCCACCACTGCAAAGATAATCAGCGACAGGAGCAGGACATAAATAACTGGCACCGAAACCATACGTGGAATTTTTGCGTGTGCCGCCCACAAAAATATCGGCTCGATGACAATGGCTATCAACCATGCAAAGCCAAACATCAGTAACGGCCCCGCCAACAGTTCGGTGATAACCGCGAACCGTTCAACCAGGAAAAACGACAACCCAATGATTGCAAGCCAGAGTACTGCGTTTGAAAGGCGTGGATTTGGCATTATTACTCCATGGTTGCCACACTGGCGAAAAACTGCTGACAGTCTCGTTGGAGTGTGGAATCAGCATGCAACGTACGTCGCCACTTCCCATCATACGATAGAAGTCGTGCGCGTCGTGTGTCGCGTAGGAACGCCGGCAAAAATTGACTCCCAATCCATTGGCGAATCTCGGGATCGTGGATGGGGAAGAGCGTTTCGACCCGCCGATCCAAATTCCGCTCCATGATGTCGGCACTGCCCACATAGACCTCTGCATCACCCAGATTATCAAACCAGTAGACGCGACTATGTTCGAGAAATCGACCGACGATGCTACGGATGTGGATATGCTCACTCATCCCCGCAACTCCAGGGATCACGCTACACATACCGCGAATAATCAAGTCAATGCGCACACCCGCATTCGACGCGCGGTAGAGGTGTTCGGTTAAGGAAGGATCGACGAACGAATTCGCTTTGAAGATAATCTGCGCGGGTTTGCCACTCTGGGCATGGGCGATTTCCCTATCAATCAATGCGACGAGGCGCTGCCGCATGTTCACCGGTGCGACCAATAACGCCTGGAAGTCAGCGTGTTTTGCATACCCGGTCAAAAAGTTGAAGACATTCGCCACGTCTGCCGTGATTGCCGCATCACTGGTCATCAACCCTAAATCGGTATAGACCCGGGCGGTCCCTGCGTTATAGTTGCCTGTCCCCAAATGCACGTACCGCCTCAGTGCGTTTTCTTCGCGACGGATGACCAGTGCCATTTTGGCGTGTGTTTTGAGGTTGGGGACCCCATAGACCACATGCACGCCGGCACGCTCGAGGGCACGTGCCCAGGTGATGTTGTTTTCTTCGTCAAAACGTGCTTTGAGCTCGACCAAGACAGTCACTTGCTTGTCGAGGTCACGGGCGCGCATCAGTGCATGCACAATCGGCGAATTACTTCCGACGCGATACAAGGTCTGCTTGATTGCAAGTACATCGGGATCGCTGGCGGCACTCTCGATGAAGTCGATGACTGGTTGGAACGAATCATACGGATGGTGCAGCAGTACATCGCGTTGCCGCAACGTGCTCCAGAGTTGACCGGGCACCTGCATGTCGCGGAGCGGTGTGGG
This sequence comes from Roseiflexaceae bacterium, assembly GCA_947474225.1. Classification (GTDB taxonomy): domain Bacteria; phylum Chloroflexota; class Chloroflexia; order Chloroflexales; family Roseiflexaceae; genus UBA965. The sequence goes on from CANJHS010000024.1 coordinate 33,523, forward strand.
GATGCGCAACGCCAAAGGCTCGTCTTTGAGTTCGGGTCGGTCGACCTTAAGGAGCATCATCAGCGCAGACAAGCCGAGTTGGCCACGGATTTCGTACAAATCAGTGCTCTCGAGATGCAGATTTTTGAGCAACAGACTGCGCAAATCGGCCGGCATATTGTGTTGTACTGCGATACGCACGACCGTACCGAAGCGGCGCTGGCGGATGTTTTCTTCGATGGTCGCCAACAAATCGTCGGCTTCGTCTTCTTCTATTTCAAAGTCGGCATTACGGGTAATGCGAAATGCGTGGACCGCGCGTACCGTCTCGTCCGGGAACAGATTATGTAGATTGGCAGCAATCAGTTGCTCGATCCATACCCAGCCGACACACTGAGCGGGACTGAGTCCGGCCGGAATATGTGATACATCGAGCAAAACAGGTACAAGGCGCGGCAACACGCCCGGGACTTTGACACGAACAAATCGTTCCTCGCCCTCACTCCCAATCACAACAGCCAGATTGAGGCTGAGGTTCGATATCAGTGGGAATGGATGACTGGCGTCGAACGCAAGCGGTGTCAAGACGGGTTGGATTTGATTGACGTAGTACTCGTCGACGTCGACACGTTGACGGTCCGTTAATTCGTGATAATCCAGTACCCAAATACCCTGTGCCCGCAGTGCCGGATTGACGTCGTTGAGCCAACATTCGCGCTGGACCGCCAATTGTGATTTGACCGCGGTCCGGATGGCATCAAGCTGTTCGCTGGGAGTCAAACCGTCGGGCGACGTCATCTGCACACCCACCCGCTGTTGCTCACGCAGACCTGCCACCCGAATCATAAAGAATTCGTCCATGTTGGTGCTACAAATTGCCAAAAACTTGGCACGTTCGAGCAATGGTGTCTGTGCGTCGAGCGCTTCACTCAACACGCGTTCATTGAATTCAATCCAACTCTGCTCGCGATTGAAGAGCCGAGCTGCGGTAGTCCCGCGCGATGGAGTGGTGCGACGGGTGCGGGTCATGGCGAATCCTCACACTGGAAGGTGATGTGGCTATAATAGCGCACCTCAATAGTACTTCTATTAAGACAGTGTAAAAAATGGTCTTGGAATGAAGAACGTCCCGTGGCTCCGCCACGGGACGTTGTGCAACGTGGCTGAGTATTAGAGCGTTATTTCGCGCTTTTCGGCTGCTGATTTGTAGGTCGCCTCGAGCAGACGCAGTATCGCCAAACCATCGTCACCGCTCGCTACCACGCTGCCAGTACCGCGAATGGCATCGATGTAGCGCTTGTAGATAACATTCCCTGCGCCGTCGGGGATGTGCGGGAGGGTAGGAATGGTTTCGATAGGGCTGCCATTGTCGTCACTATAAAAGCGCAACGGCTTGTCGGTGCCGTACAACGTCGGAAAGAAATCGAAGCCACCCTGGTCACCGATGAGCTGGATACGCTCTTCGTTTTGGGCATACACGGCCCACGTCACCTCGATGGTGACCAGCCCCCCGTCGGCGAGGCGCAGGTGGAGTGACGCCAAATCATCGACGTCGAAGGTCCCATCCATCACGCGGTCCGAACCCCAACCGCCCAAACCGCGGCGTTGTGGCCCATGGACTGATTGGACCTCGCCACGGATTGCGCTTATTGTTGGATTACCCAATGCATAGAGCACCATATCGAGCATGTGGACGCCGATGTCGAGGAGGGCACCACCGCCAGAAAGTTCTTTGCGTGTGAACCAACTCCCAAATCCGGGGATGCCGGCACGGCGAATCATCCGCCCTTGGGCATAGCTGATTTTGCCAATTTTGCCTTCGGCGACTTTGGCCTTCATGTATTGGACCTCGGCACGGGGACGGTTGCTCATGTTGATTGCCAACACGCGGCCTTCTTTGTGCGCCGTGGCAACCATTTCTTCTCCCTGGGCAACGGTCATGGCGAGCGGCTTTTCGCACAAAACGTGCTTGCCTGCTTTGAGGGCAGCAATCGTTACCTCGGCATGGAGTGCATTGGGAAGGGCGACGGTCACCGCATCTACGTTGGGGTCGGCGATGATGTCGCGCCAGTTGGTATAGACGGTGCCGATGCCGTTGCTCGCGGCCAGTGCATTAGCACGTTCTTGATTGGTGTCACAGACTGCAACGACGCTGCCGTGGGGATGTTTTTTGATGCCGGGGATGTGACCGTGCATAGCGATTGCGCCTGCTCCGATAATCCCGACGCGGGTAGAAGTACTCATGTGTGCTCCTCAAACAACGATGTTTTGTCACGCTAGAATACCACACTGCTCATCGATGGTACGCAGCGAGCACTTGGGTATAATATACAAGGAATGTATACGAGAGGAATCATCCGTGACCAATCACAAACAATGGAGCACCCCGCCTGCTATGTCCATCGATGTGACCAAAAAGTACATCGCTACCCTGAGCACTTCAAAAGGCGAGGTTGTGCTTGAGCTCGACCCATCGGCTGCACCCAAAACAGTCAACAACTTCGTATTCTTGGCCAAAGAAGGCTACTACGACAACATCACCTTCCATCGCGTCATTGCCAACTTCATGACGCAGGGCGGCGATCCAACCGGCACCGGTATGGGTGGACCAGGCTACAAATTCGAAGACGAAGTCAAGAACAACCCACTCATCCACGATGCAGGCGTCATTTCGATGGCAAATGCGGGCCCAAACACCAACGGCAGCCAATTCTTTTTGGTGCATAACCGCCCAGGTACTGCACACCTTGATGGTAAGCACACAGTGTTCGGCAAATCGACTAGCGGCACGGATGTGATTTTGGCCCTTCGTCAAGGTGACCAACTGATGAAGGTCACCATCAGCGAAGTCGCAGGCTCGTAGTCGTGACCCTTGGTAGTTCGCAGGCGCGCAAAGCGCGCCTGCACATCCACCCCAGTCCCGGTCCACACAACAGCCTGCACTACTTCCCCCAAGTAACGGGTGGAATGCTGCGGGTGAGCTGGCGCTCCATCATTATCCAAATCGCCCGTTATACGCCGTGGTTGGCCGTTAAATGTTGGCTCTACCGCAGTATCGGTGTCAAGATTGGGAACTACACATCAGTAGGGTTGATGGTGATGTTGGATGTGTTCTTCCCGATGGACATCACTATCGGCGACGAGGTCATCATCGGCTACAACACCACCATCCTGTGCCACGAATTTTTGCGCCACGAATGGCGTCGCGGCCCGGTCATCATCGAGCGCGATGCGATGGTAGGAGCGAATTGCACGATTCTGCCGGGTGTGGTTATTGGTGCTGGGGCGAGTGTCGCGGCAGGGAGCTTGGTGAATCGCGACGTGCCTGCCGGTGCGGTGGTTGCCGGAGTTCCCATTCAGCTCATCCGAGCTGCACAGAAAGAAGGAGTCGAATGACCGCAGGACTGTTGTTTGTCGATACCACACTGCGGCGCCTGTTAGGGTGGATACTCGCAGTCCCGGTGATTTTCTGGGCAGTCATGCTCATCGATTTTTTGGGATTTTCGATCGGCACTGTGGTCTGGTATGGCCCACAACTCTTGCATGCGCCGTGGTGGGCATGGCCGTTCATCCCCGACTGCCCACTGGCAGCCTTCTATGGGATGATCGCCTATTTTCGTATCCGCTCCCTCAAAAAACCTGATTGGCTGTCGACCCTGGCCGCAGTTTCGTGCATCAAGTACGGGATTTGGACCATCCTCTTTTGGGGTACCAAATGGGCTGCGACCGGTGAATACTTACCCATCGAGATAGGTTTGGTGGTGGTGCATGTTGCGTTGGCTGGTCAAGGTGTGTTGCTTTTGCCCGGACTCAAAAACATCTCTATTGCAACACGCATGCTCGCGATTGCATGGCTTGGGATGTCAATCGTGGTAGATTATGGATTCGGTCACCACCCGGCGTTGGCGGCACCCATCACCCCTGCACTGGCTGGCACATGGGCAGGTCTGCTGACGACGCTTCTGGCACTACTGATGCTGCTCGTCTATACGCCGTATCGGCTTATTGCAGCCACGGCTCAATCAGACGGACGCTCATAGCCTGACAGTCAATCTCTACCCGCACACCGAGCGGCAGAATGCGTTGCGGCTCGGTGTGACCGACATCGAAGTTGGTGATAATCGGGAGCTGCTCAAGCCCGCATTCATCATGCACCACTCGCAAGACTGCCGCATCGAGGGCGAGTTGTTCGCTCAGGGTGTAGTCGCGCGGGCGGCCAATAATCAGCGCTGATATGTCTCGCAGTGCACCCATCAGGCCATAGTTGCGCAACCAGCGGGTGACCTGCAGGATGGGTGGTTTTTCTTCGGATGTCTCGAGGAACAACACCTTGCCGTGCCAAAACGACGCCTGCGGCCAAAAAGCCGTTCCTTTGAGAAACTCAAGCACTTCCATACAACCGCCGAACAACTGCCCCGTCACCACACCACTCCCCTGCAAGAACTGCCAGCCGCGACTATAGTGCGCATCTGCGAGCGTATTTGGCTGCGAATCGTCGCTCCAATCGCGATATCCATGGGTATATTGTGTGGTTGCTTCGTAGCGATAACTGGCATGATTGCCAAACAACATTGTGTGCACATGTGTGCGTGTCGCAGGCGATTGACTGGCGTGCTGGGCAATCCCAGCCATAATGCTTGGGCCATGGAAGGTCACCATGCCCAGCTGGTGAATCACTGTCAAGAGTGTTGTTGTGTCAGAATAGCCCATCAACATTTTGGGATTGCGGCTGATGCGCTGCATGTCGAGATACGGCAGGATGCGCATGCTGTCGTCGCCGCCGATGCTGGCAAAGACTGCTGCTATGGCGTCGTCGCCGAAGGCGTCGTTGATATCAGCGGCGCGCAACCCAGGATTGGCGCGTAAATCGCGATCGTCCATCCGCGTGCTCGGGTATTCGCGCACACGCAACCCCCACCCACGCAAGACTGCAATCCCCTGCTCGTATACATGTGGGAACGCATGCGGGCCGCCCCACGATGGCGAGACCACGGCCACGGTGTCCCCTGGGATGAGCGCTCGTGGTCGCCGATAGTGGATCGTCATTGCTACCTCCTGGACACATAGTGAAAGGCCTCGTACAGCCGCAGTGTGTGCGAGTGACGAGGCCTTTGCGTGTGGCGGGAAGGGAGAGATTCGAACTCTCGAGGGCTTGCACCCTGCTCGTTTTCGAGACGAGGACGTTCAACCACTCCGCCACCTTCCCAAGGGATTTAAAAACGGATGACGCTAGGCATCATCCGCTTTTTGAACTGGTGACCCTGGCGCGACTCGAACGCGCGACCTCTTCCTCCGCAGGGAAGCGCTCTAATCCACTGAGCTACAGAGTCGGAACTGAACTAAATATAGCACCGGGCAGAACAAAATGCAAATGAATCCAAAAATTCGCTCGTCATTCCTCCCTCCCTCAGTCAACAGGCGTCTGACATGCGTTGTAATCAATTCGTAGCATCCAACGGTTGGGCTTTATATCGCCATGTGCTAGTATTTCAATAATTCAGCGATATCACCAGACCGGACAACCGCACACCATGCCACAACTCCCCGCGCTCACGTATATATACGACATGCCCAGCGACCATATCGATGCATTTTGGAGTGACAGCCTGATTGCAGATCTTGCGCGTCATCGGGTGCGCCTCTGTGTCACCATCCGTGACACCAGTTCCTCCCGTGCTACCCTCGTGCAACGGCTCAACAATGCAGGCATCCCCATCGTGGCGTGGCTGGTGCGTGATGACCACGATGTGACTCGCGACTATGGTATGGATAACGCACATGACCTCCATGCACGGTATCGTGAAATCCTCGATTGGTCCACTGCACACGCACTGCGTTGGGATGCCCTCGGCATCGATATCAGCGCTGACGTACGTGACAGCGTGCGCTTCGGTGCAAACCCGGCAGTGGACGTCAACACGTTCCTCAAACGCATCACCAATCGCTGGCACATCGATGCAGCGACCACCAGCTACGAAAATCTACTGGCACTGATGCGCGCAGATGGTCATCGTATCGAAAGCTACGAAGTACCGTTCGTGCGTGACGACCGTGTCAGTGGCTCAACTATGGCACGACGCCTACTTGGCCTGCCAGCCATTGCTGCCGATACCGTTGTTGTGCGGCTCTACAGCAGTCACGCACGACCTTATGGGTCCGGACTCATCGCCGCCTATGCACCAGAATGCTCCGCTGTCGCCATCGGTGACTTCGCAGCGGACGGCAACAATCAGCCGATGAGTGAACACGAACTCTGGCGCGATTTGCAACACGTCTCGAGTTGTGGCGTCGCCCATATTTATATCGCTGGTATGCCGACCCTCATTGAACAAGGCTGGCATGGTGCAATCGTCGCTGGTGGGTGGATGCGCCGTGCTTTACCGCCCACCGAAGAGGTCCATCACCAAGTCGCTCGCATGCGTGCAGGTGTCCGTGCCCTGCTCTGGGCAGGTGCCCGGCCGATGGTACTGCTGCCACTCCTTATCCCCGTCCTGATGCTCGTCCGTCGCATGCTGCGGAGCACTGACGACGTCCCTGCGCGTGCAGAAAAGGGGAACGCGGTACCGTGAACATCAGCACGCTCCATACCGTGTGGGACCTCCCTGCCCCATGGGATTTCGATATGATGGTGAGTCGTTCCCACAATCACCTGGCGGTTGTACGCAGCGCGGATGACCGTGAATATGTGTTGTGCACCTACGCGAGTAGTGATCCCGCCCCGGTCCAATATGTCCAAACCATTCTGCACGGCATGAACGCTGCTGCCCTCCCTTTTCATATCCCCACCTGCGTGGCCACCCGGAGTGGCGCAGCCGTCTACGTCCATAACGACGGCTACCGCCAATGGGTCGCCTCGTTGACCCCCATGCGGATGGGCAATCATTGCTCGCCCGAAGACACCACTACTGCGATGCGTGCCGGCATCGCCCTTGGCCAGATCACCATGCAGTTGGCGCATGTTCCATCCCCGAGCACCCCCTGCCCGACGCCCCCACTCGGCGCATTGGCGCAGATTCACCCGGCCGTCTCCAATCCTGCGATGAACGTCCACGTCGCACCGCTATCGGTCGACCGCGTGGTCAAACTGATGCAGATTGTCGAGGAATGTCAGGCATTCGCAATCCGTGCGCAGCAACTGCCACAACAATTCATCCACGGGGAATTCACCCCGCATAATGTCCTCTTCGAAGACGACGTCGTCACCGCTGTGCTCGACTTCGAGCAGATCCACCGCGATGCCCGCGTCTATGACATTGCTATCGCACTGTCATCCTGGTGCACCTTCGATGACACCTACGACCGTCGCGTCTTGCGGGCGCTCGGGCGTGGATACTGTAGCGTCGTGACGCTGGATGCGTATGAACGCGAGGCAATGCTCGATGCGATGCGCCTGGTACGCCTGCATCGTTTTCTGCGCACCTTAGGCGATTACCAAGCAGGAACTGTCACCAAAGTCCACGTCGAACGCGCCGCTGCTGCTGTGCTCACCTATGAATCGTGGCTCAAACGGCGCCGCGAAGAAGCACGGTTTGATGTCCATGGGTGGTCAATATGATACGCAATTCACTCGCACATCCTGCGCGCAACGCATTCCTGCGCGCCATGGTGCCGCCCGCCCCCGATATCCTCGAGGCAGCATTATGCATCGCCTGGGAGGACCAAGACAGTGATCGGCGCAGCGCGACCCGCCTCATCCTCGACGATATGGCCGATGCCATGACCAGCTATATCGAGGCTGCCGAGACGCTGCTCGACCATATCAACATCATCAATACTGCGTTTTTCGACGATTTGGGCTTCCACGGCAATGAGGCAGACTACAACGCAGTCGCCAATAGCTACCTCGACCAAGTGGTGCTCAATCGCACCGGACTGCCCATCACGCTGTCGTTGGTCTACATAGCACTGGCCAGGCGCTGTGGCCTCGCCTTCCATGGTGTCGCGTTGCCCGGGCACTTCATGGTCCAGTTCCGTCCCCGCAATGCCGATCCCATCATCATTGACCCGTTCCGTGGCGGCAAACGCTGGAGCATGAGCGAAGTCGCGGGCTACCTGCAGCGCAACGGTCAGCACACCAACGTCCAAGAATGGCTCGTGCCGCCCACTCCCGAACAATGCATCGTGCGCGTCTTGCGCAACCTCAAAGGCAGCCTGGTGCTGTATGGCAACTACCCCGCTGCCGCCAGTGCCATCGAACGCATCCTTGTCGTCGAGCCCAGCTCTGCCCCTGATATACGTGACTATGGCCTCATCCTGTCACGTCTGAATCGACCCGCCCAAAGTGTCGCGTACCTCGAACGCTACGCACACCTGTCACCTGATGCACCGGACCTCCAGAGCGTCCGCCACCACGCCAAGACTATCCTCGGCAAAGTCCAAAACTAATCGTCCACGCACAGCATGATGGTCGCTGCTATTCCCACGACGCACAGAGTCACGATGGTCTGCTGTTTTTAGGGAAAAGGAATCGCGGCAGGCACACAGACAGAATGGTGGCACGCATCCAATGCGTGGCGCTTCCCAGCGGGTGTGCATGTTGGATTGAGCGACGAAAACTGCTCGCCGCACATGCCACGCACCATTCCCCATTTCTCTGCGTGGCGCTGCTCCCCTCCATTTATCGAAGTTCGTGCGTCATTGCGCCCTGTGTTCTCTCTCCACAAAAGCGACACCCACAGGTGTCGCTTTTGGGCAGGCGTTCTGAATGGATCGGTCTAGTAGAGTTTGCCTTCGCGCTTGCTGCCGGTATAGTCGATGTAGACGGCTTTGGTCTCGGTATAAAAGTCAAACACTTCGGTACCTTGTTCCCGCGGGCCAACCCCAGTATTTTTCAAGCCACCAAACGGCATCTGCGCCTCGCCGCCGAGGGTCGGTGAGTTGACGTGGGTAATGCCGGTCTCGATCTCGTGGATGTAACGGAAGGCGCGGCTCAAATCACGTGTGTACACGCTCGACGTCAAGCCGAATTCGCAGGAATTGGCAGCATCGAGGGCTTCGTCGAACGATTCGACACGGACGATCGAGAGCACCGGCCCAAAGATTTCTTCGTTATGAATGCGCATGTCCGTACGCACTTTGTCGAAGATGGTGGGATTCACAAAGAACCCATGCGCCGTCTCGGCGCTCGTTGGTTTGTCGCCACCGACGAGGAGTTCTGCTCCTTGGTTTTTGCCGATCTCAATGTAGTCCATCACGGTTTTGAGTTGCGATGCGTCGACGCTGGGACCCATATCGGTGTCGGCGTCGAGTGGGTTGCCGATTTTCATCGTGTGTACTTTGGCCAGCAGTCGCTCAAGGAACGCGTCGGCCACGCCATGCTGGATGACCACGCGGCTGGTGGCGGTGCAGCGTTGACCCGACGAGCCGAAGGCGCCCGAATAGACGCCAGCGACGGCCAAATCGAGGTCGGCGTCGTCACAGATAATGACCGGATTTTTGCCGCCCATTTCGCATTGGGCACGGATTCCCCGACTGGCTGCCCGCTTGTAGATGCCCAGCCCGATGTCAGTCGAGCCGGTGAACGAGACCAAGCGCACATCGGGGTGATCGACGAAGGTATTGCCGACCTCGCCACCCGATCCAATGATCATATTGAGTACGCCGGCCGGTAGCCCGGCATCGACGAAGCACTGCATCAACAACTCAGCAGTCGCCGGAGTCAACGAGGCGGGTTTGAAGACGACCGTATTGCCGGCGACCAGGGCCGGGGCCATCTTCCAGATGGGGATGGCGGCGGGGAAGTTCCACGGGGTAATCAACGCTGCCACGCCGACTGGTTCCTTCATCGTGTAGCCGACGTTGTCGGCGAGTTCGAGCGGGATGACCTCGCCGTTCAGGCGACGCCCGTGGGCAGCACAGAATTCACTGATGTTGATGGCTCGTTGGATTTCGCCCAGCGCTTCGCTGAGCAGTTTGCCTTCTTCGCGGGTCAAGGTACGGGCGATTTCTTGGCGGCGTTCGCCTATCAGTTGGGCGGCTTTGGCCACAATGGCACCGCGTTTGGGTGCGGGCATGCGCTTCCAGCTTTTGAAGGCGTTGCTGGCAGCGTCGACGGCGGCAGCTGCTTCTTCTTTGGTCGACAAAATCACCTCGCCGAGGATATCGCGGGTATCGGCGGGATTGGTATTGAGGATGCGTTTGCTGCCTTTTGATTCGACGAACTCGCCGCCGATGAAGTTTTTGTAGACCTGCATGATGCTTCCTTATGCCACGTACGCATCGACAATGTCGAGTGCTTTGTCGATGACGGCCAGGCCTTCGCGCAATTGCGCCTCGGTGATGGTGAGCGGTGGATTGACAAAGAACGTATGCCAGCGCACAAAGGTAAAGATGCCGTGTTCGCGCAGGAACGCATTGAATGCCGGCATCGGCCCGAGCTCCGTCGGTTTGGGATTGTAGGGGGTCAGCGCTTCGCGCGTCTCGCGGTTTTTCACCAGCTCGACGATACTGAACAAGCCAATCGAACGGACATCGCCGATAGACGGGTGTTTTGCCTTGAGCTTGTTGAGTTCAATCGACAGGATATCGCCCATGCGGGCGGCGTTTTCGATCAAATGATCCGACTTGTAAATGTTGATACATGCGACTGCAGCGGCGCAGCCCACCGAATGGGCGTTGTAGGTCAGACCAGCCAGCAGGGGTTTGTCTTCGAAGTACTC
>CANJHS010000025.1 GCA_947474225.1 Roseiflexaceae bacterium
CAGATATTTCCTGCAAAACTAGGCCGGAGATTTCTCCGTGTGATGGCAATAATCGGCATTGCAACAGCGTTGATCATCTCGGTAGCCTCAGTTCAGTTTATCACTGCCCATGAAACGTTTATTTTCGTCTATCGTATTTGTGTGTTACTCGGCTTTACGGTGATGATGTTTCGTATCTCACGGCAAGACACGACACAGGCGCCATATGATCTTTTCTTGTTATTTTATGCACTCTTCATCTTCACCTGCAAAAATTTATTCTACTACTTGCGATTCAACGACGGTAGTCAGACCATGTTTTTGGAGCTAGGGATCGCAGTGGCTGTGATGATTCAGATTGTGCTCAAAAAGTACCGTATGGTCCATCAAGAACAACTCAAACTTGCATTAGCTTTTCACAATGCACGGATAAAACCGCATTTCTTATTCAACGCACTCAACTCTATTCACGACGCAATATATGAAGAACCTGAAACAGCACAGAAATTGCTCATGGCCTTTAGTCAGTTCTTGCGTAATCGATTCCGATTTACAGATTTCAATGCTCTGGTGCCGATGAGTGAGGAGATCGATATTCTCGATGCATATCTCGAAATAGAGCATGACCGATTCAGAGAACGAATTGAAATCGTGCGACATATTGACCAATCTGCGTTAGGACTTTCTGTGCCACAGCTGTTTCTCCAGCCGATTGTAGAAAATGCCATTCATCATGGGGTGCTCAAACAGAGACACGGCGGTCTGGTGACGATCATAATCCGCACGCAGACAGACTCAGTGCTGGTAGAAGTACACGATACGGGTGTTGGGATGACTCCCGAACAGATTACTACGATATTAAGTGGGACCAAACAAGACAGTATCGGAATCGTCAATATTCACACGCGTCTGGTCTACCTCTATGGTAAAGGGCTCGAAATCCAGAGCACTCCTGGCGAGGGCACTGTCGTGCGCTGCGAAATACCACTTCAAGGACCTGATACGAAATGAAAACACTGTCAGTCATTCTTATCGATGACGAGCAACGTGCGCTACATGGTCTTATGCGTATCCTGGCGCATTTTCCAGAAGTGCATATTGCTGCTACCTTCAAGGATGCACTTGTTGCGCGTGAATACATAGATAATCATCCCATCGATGGAGTATTTCTCGACATCGAGATGCCGGAAATCAATGGGTTGAAGTTCGCAGAAGAAATTTCAGCACGCCACCCGGGCTTACATATTGTATTTACGACTGCATATGCAGAACATGCCGTGGTTGCATTTGAGCTTGCTTCACTGGATTACCTGTTAAAGCCAGTTTCAATCGAACGGATGGCAAAAACAATCGCTCGCATTGTCGGAATTCAGCAGAGAAAAAGAACCCACGATTTTTTCATTCGTACCGTCCCGACTTTGGTGGTGCAAGACAGCGATCATGGTGATGCATCTGTCCGTTGGCGCACAGAAAAAGCAAAGCAAGTGTTCTTGTATCTCTTATTCCATGCCAATCAACCAGTCCTGCGGGACTCGCTCATTGATGTATTTTGGGAAGAAAAAGAATTTGTGAGAGCTGCAGGCCAGTTACATACTGCAGTCTATTTGATTCGCAAGTTGCTTGCTCCATACGAACACATGCTAAAGATCCAATCTCGAAACGGCACCTACACATTGACTGTTGCTCCGAGTGCAGTTGATTTTCTGATGCTCCGTACAGTAGCAGATGAGTGTATCGTAGGCAACCGCGAATTCGCCTTGGCGGACATACACCTGGTTCGTTCTTTTTGTGATGATGTACTCATCGAAGTCGGTGATATTTGGATAGAGCCATACCGTAGTGAAATAGCGTTAAGTGTCAACGGACTAATCCATCATATGCGGGCACACCGTACGGATTTTGAACATGATGGCGCAATGAAGCATGCTTTTGAAGAGCTAAACGTTCAATATCAACGATTCATTGGCGAAGAATAACATTTCACCACCAGCAAATCAACGACACGAGCTCATTCGCAGAAGGAGAGTCCTATTCCAGCTTTTTCATCAGGAACATTGTTCTGTAATTGCTGCCACGATGTCGGTATAGACGACATCAACATAGCGTGGAATAGTGATTTTTGCGAGAGGCGACTGAATGAACACGGTTCGCATTCCCATAGATTTTGCGGTTTCTAAATTTGCCAGCGAGTCTTCAAATAGGACTGCGTTGTTTGCAGATGCGTTCATTACCTGGAGCGCTTGTTGATATGCATGCAGGTGAGGCTTTGGGTGGAAATCTATTGAACGAATATCAATAATAGGGAGCGCATCACCAGTAAACCCTAACCGAGATAACACACGCTCCGCATGTTCGCGAGGGGAATTGGTGAACACCGCGCTCTGACCAAGCCAGGTCTGTAACGTCTGACAGAGTGCGATATTTGGGGTAATCAGCGTTTCGATTGAGATGTCGTGTACAGTCTTTAGGTATGCTTCAGTATCGACACGGTGATGTATTTGTAGTCCACGCAATGTCGTGCCGTACGTTATGTAATATCCCTGACGCAACTGCGTTGCATCAGGGATAGACAGCTTCGTGACTTGGGCAACGTACGCATTCATTTTTTCTTCAAGTGCCTCGGTAACACCCGCTGAATGTGGATAGAGTGTATTGTCAAGGTCGAAGAAAAATGTCTGCATCCGTGCTACCTATTCATTAACTGTGAGGTCGTATGCAGCAGAAATATCTGCATCTTGTTTCAGAGTTCCCATTGAAACAAGGACGTCTGCAGAATTTTGCCATGCAGCTGCTTGAATACTGCCCAATGTACTGTTTGTATTTTGCCACATTGGGGTCGTTGCAGTCAGCACTGCCATGGAGATTGCAGGGTCGCCATGCTGTGCTTCGGGGATTTGTTTGAGCGCATCAGCATGTGCAGCAGTCGGGTTGTCAATTGCTGCTTGCATACCCTTTTTGAGAGCACGCACGAACGCTTGTACGACGAGACGGTCTGCAACCAAGAATTTTTCACTCACGATAAGGTGATCCGAACCGAGTGCATAGAAGTCGCCGACACGAAGCACATTGACTGCAACGCCGCTTTTTTCGAGCAATATTGGTTCGTTGTTGACGTACCCGCTGATAATCTGCACCTTATCATCAATAAGGGCTGGTGTTTGATTGAAACCGATTTCTTGGATGGTCACATCGGCTTCGGTCAAACCTGCGCTTTTGAGCATCGCATTGAGGCCGAAGTAGCTGGCACCAAAACGCCCCGGAATACCGATCACTTTCCCTTTGAGATCTGCAGGAGTCGCAAGTGTGAGAGCCTGCTTGCTCATGAATCCAACAGGGAATACTTGACTCGTGGCCAACACCGCTTTGACAGGAACATTCTGTGCACGTGCGAGCAAAATAGTGTCTGCACTTGCCAGTGCAAAATCAATTCCTGCACCCGTTGCAACACGCTGTACCACATCGTTCTCGAAGTTATAGTCGAATGAAACGTCCAAACCTTCTTGTGCAAAAAAGCCTTGCTCTTTGGCTACATAAAAGGCTGCGAATTGTACGTTTGGAATATACGGCATCCCAACAGAAATCTTACGCACAGTGTTTTGACCTATGGATTCCAACCCCCCACAGGAGACGAGCAAAAGCGCAGCAATCAGACCACTGACAACGCGACGAATCATTGGTGTACCTCGTAAGAACTAATACCCTACAAGTATACAATATTTCCAAAAAACCTGTGCGAAATCTGTGCAAGTTGGACACGCTATACATTATCGCCTACGTGCAAGGCAGATAAGCCGCTTATCATCTTGTGTACGCAGCATTGTGCTGGGTAGAAAACCACAATTCCTTGCGACTGCCAATGAGGCAGTATTTTCGGGGTAGATGAGAGCATAAATTGTATCAACTGGGAGGACGTTCCAGATATATGTAATAAGCGATGAGACAGCCTCGGTTCCATACCGACAGTTCCAGTGCGACTTCCATATGTCGTAGCCTATTTCAACCTGCTTCAATTCTGTATCCAACAAATGATACCCACAGGTACCGACAAACATACCAGTATCGACAGTAAACATTCCCCATCGTGCATATCGTTTTGTGCTGTCGGGCATGGAATAGTGGGTGATGATATCGGCTGCTTCTTCTATTGTGGATGGTGGATCCGAAAAATATCTGCACATATCGGGGTCAGAAAACTGTTGAAAAATGGCCTCATGGTCTGCCATAGTCAGGAGGCGATAGATAAGGCGATGAGAGTATGGGCGAGGTAGTAGTGTGCGAAGCATGCGCAATGGGCCCTGCGCCTGCTCCGTTAATTGCATTTCTGGGGCGAAGCCACAATGACCAGCAACAGCGATAGCAGCAATATTTGTCGGTTGGATGGACAACTGAAATGTATCAACCGAGGTGAATTGAGGCAATACGGCACAAAAAACACCTAATGCTTCAGTGGCATATCCGCGATTTTGATATGCTTCCACAATCACAAAATCAACGCGTACGTCTCTGGGTGACTCACCAGTTTGCACATAACCGATGCTCCCGACAATGGTGTCCGTCCCAGGAAGACATACTGCTAGAGAGATATATTCATTCGGGTTATTGTGTTGATTCACTGTTCGAAAGGTCAGAAGGGAAGATTGCGCATTCATCTCACGGCATACTACGGACAAAGAAATCATGACTATCCGGTCACTTTCTATTCAACCGAACGAATAACTGCCGATTCGATCCACAGGAATAATTGTGCAAAAACCATCGTCAGGACAATGAGAATGAGGACAGCAACAAACATAAGTGTTGTGTCAAATAACCCTCGGGCAACGTTTATCAGCGCCCCGAGTCCGTACCGTCCACCCATGTACTCACCAACGACTGCACCAGTGGTCGCCAAAATCATACTCGAACGCACTCCAGCAAAAATTATTGGTAACGCAAGCGCTGCTTCATACGCCGTAAAGCCATCCAAACGAGAGTATCCCTCGAGACTCGCTACCTCTCGAAGTTCTCGTGGAACTCGTTGTAGCGCGGTATATGTCGCAGCATAGAGAGGAAAAAAGGTGATAACGACGGTTACCATTACACGAGACCAGTATTCGTTTTGAATCCAGAGAAAGAGCAATGGGGCTACTGCAATAACGGGTATCGCTTGTGTGCCGACAATCATCCATCCAGTGGCCCGGTAAAAAATTTGCGAGTGATAACTCAGCCATCCAAAACCCGTCCCGATGATGAGGGCAAGGAGCATCCCCAAGAATGCCACAGAGAATGTTGCCCACATATGCTGCCAAATCGTTATGTGGAGGAGTTCTGTAGAAAGACGAAGAATAATCTCATGCGGTGCAGGGAGCAAAAAGCGTGGCACAGTGAAGAGCGTCGTCATCCCTTCCCAAACGACAAAAAAGAGTGCCATCGAAATGATAGGCACCGATCCAAGACTGTGTTTTGTTGTATGCATAGGTATGCGAAATCCGTCTAGAGCAGCACTCAAGATCACGGCCGAATAGGACGCCCAGCCCGGATCACCGCCAATGGAAATTTGATAACAGCAGTCACAATACGACGGAGTCGTGTTGGCTGTAAGAGGACGCGCCACAGCCATTTGATACCAAGCTCATGCATCCATTCCGGTGCAGGTTTAACCGCACCGGTCAGTTCATCAAAAGTGCCACCAACCCCAATTGCAACAGGGATGCCCAGCACCGGTTGATTACGGGCAATCCAGAGTTCTTGGGCGGGGTGACCATAGGCAACAAGCAGTATGTCGGTTTGAGTGCCCTGTATCTGTGCATGGATGTGTGATTCATCAGCTATTTGCGGGCTACCTGCATAGCAACCTGCCACAATGAGCCGTGGGTATCGCTTTTGAAGCTGCTTTGCAGCACCTTCTGCGACCCCTGGAGCTGCGCCGAGAAAGAAGATTCGCCACCCACGCCGTGCGGCAGTAGCGGCGAGTCTATCAACAAGCGCGACACCGGTAACACGTTCGCGCAGAGGACTACCGAGGTAGCGCGCTGCCCACATTACTCCCGTCCCATCGGGTGTCGACAGCGAAGCGAGATTGAGGATGCGCATAATCCGTGTGTCTGCTTGCGCAGACATGATAAATTCGGGGTTCAGCGTGACAACCTGGTGTGGCGCCCCATTCCGGATAAACGCATCGATGTGCGTAACTGCTTCGACTTCAGTTACATCATCGACAGGTACTCCGAGAATGAAAATGCGCTGTGTCATCGGTTATGCACGTCCAATACGCGACACAATCGCAGTACCGACCTGTGTTGTCGTGCTTGCTATGGTACCTTTGGCCGCAACATCGCCGGTAACGATGCCTGCTTCGAGTGTTGCGTACACGGCATGTTCGACCGCAGCTGCCTCGGCCTCGAGATGCAATGAGTGCCGTAACAACAATGCAACGGACAGAATAGTCGCCATTGGGTTGGCAATACCCTTGCCCGCTATGTCAGGAGCAGAGCCATGGATTGGTTCATATAACCCCATCCGTGTTGGTCCTGTCCCATCAGCTCCGAGAGAGGCAGAAGGAAGCATCCCCATCGATCCTGCTAATTGCGAGGCTTCATCGGTGAGGATATCGCCAAACATGTTCTCGGTTACGATGACGTCGAAATCTGCAGGGCGTCGGATGAGATGCATTGCACAAGCATCGACCAGCATGTGTTCGAGTGCTATGTCCGGGAATTCTTCTTTCATCACACGTGTGGCTACCGAACGCCATAGACGTGATGTTTCGAGGACATTCGCTTTGTCGACAGACACTAGCTTTTTTTTGCGGCTACGTGCAATGACTGCTGAAGCACGAATAATGCGTTCTATTTCGCCGGTCGTGTAGATACAGGTGTCGATTGCTACTTCGCCTGAAGGATGTACATCTCGGCGTTTTTCACCAAAGTAAATCCCACCGGTTAGCTCCCGGACGACTACCATATCGACACCGACAAGCAAATCCGGACGCAATGGTGATGCGGGGATGAGCTTTGGGTGAATGGTCACAGGACGGAGATTTGCATAGAGGCCGAGTGCCTTGCGTATGCCAAGCAAGCCCTGTTCAGGACGTACTTTTGCAGCAGGGTTGTCCCACTTTGGACCACCCACGGCACCGAGGAGCACCGCAGCTGAGGAGCTGCAGGCATCGATTGTCTCCTGTGGGAGGGCCGTGCCTGTTGCATCAATTGCGCAGCCACCTAAGAGCGCAGTATTGATCGTGAATGAATGACCAAAAACTTTCGCAACTTGGTTGAGCGCGGCGACACCCTGCGTAACCACTTCGGGTCCAATTCCGTCACCAGGTAACGTTGTAATCGTAGCGTTCATAGAAGACCTGCTGTGTTCACGCGTGGAGCGTGTGCGGATTCGTACGTGGTGAGATCGTCATCTGCAGAGACGAGAAATCCTAATTGGTCCACACCGTTGATAACACAGTATTTTGCAAATGGTTCGATAGGGAAATGTACCTTCTCGCCGTCGGGGAGGGTGAGTGTCTGTGATGCAAGGTCAACCGATATTTCGACCTCGCCAGCAGCTTCAGCATCTGATGCAACCAGCTTTTGATACGTCTCTTCGCTAATGATAATCGGCAGAAGACCGTTTTTCAATGAATTATTGCGAAAAATGTCCGCAAAATACGTGCTCAAAACTGCCTTAAAGCCAAATCCTTGCAGTGCCCATGGGGCATGTTCGCGAGAAGAACCACATCCAAAGTTATTACCTGCGACCAGTACTTCGACACCTTGATACTCTGGTTTGTTGATGGTGAACGAAGGGTTATCTGTTCCGTCATCGTTATAGCGCCAGTCAGAAAAGAGATTTTGGCCCAAACCTACTTTGCTGGTTGTTTTGAGAAAACGCGCAGGGATGATTTGGTCTGTGTCGATGTTTTCAACAGGTAAAACTGCATATCTTGCGGTATAGGGTTTGAATGATTCCATCACAATATCCTATCGTTGAATGTCGAGATCGGCATGGACACGCATGCGCACCGCCTCGCCGACAATACTGATGCCACTATTGAGAAGCACAAGGCCTAATACTCCGCGGACAAACCAAGACTGCTCTGTGCTTTTTCGTGTAATTGCATCACCGGCAATACTAAATCCAAGGCCAACCAGAATAAGTCCTAGTGGTGCAAGACCGAGCCAAATGGGGATGCGTGGTTCGGTAAAATCCTTAACGGATGTCTCGTGGGTCACAGATTGCTCCTGTAATGGCAGTAGCTGCAGCGGTAAGAGGACTCGCCAAAAACGTCCGACCACCTTTGCCTTGACGTCCTTCAAAATTACGATTGCTGGTGGAAACGGCGTATTGTCCTGGTTTGAGTTGATCGCCGTTCATGGCGATGCACATAGAGCACCCTGCCTCTCGCCATTCAGCGCCAGCAGCCAGGAATATTTTGTCTAAACCTTCGGCTTCTGCTTGTTTCTTGACCAGTGCTGACCCGGGAACAACCATCACACGTACCTTGGGGTTGACCGTACGGCCAACCAGCAGGCTCGCAGCTTGGCGGAGGTCGGTGATTCGTGAATTGGTACAACTCCCAATGAATACGACGTCTACCTCTTTACCGATTAACGATTGGCCCTCGGCTAAGTCCATGTACTTCAGGGCTTTTTCGAGCCCCGCTTTGGATTGCTCGTCTATCATGTCCTTTTGGGTGGGAATCTTGCCGGTAATTGGAATACCCATGCCTGGGTTTGTTCCATAGGTAATCATCGGGGCGAGAGTATCTGCGTTGAGTTCGATGGTTGCATCGTATACCGCACCGGCATCAGTAACGAGCGTCGCCCAATCGGCTACTGCAATATCCCAAGCAGCACCTTTTGGTGCCCGTGGCTTGTTTTTTATGTAGTCAAAAGTAACTTGGTCAGGTGCAATCAGTCCAGCACGTGCACCGCCTTCGATAGACATATTGCAGATGGTCATGCGTTCTTCCATACTGAGTGAACGAATCGCACTGCCGGTGTATTCAAAGACGTATCCGGTACCACCGCCGATGCCGATTTGGGCAATGATTGCCAGAATTATATCTTTGGCTCCGACGCCTGGTTTTAGACTGCCGTTTATTCGTACTTCCATCGTTTTGGGACGACTCTGGAGTAAACATTGGGTGGCCAACACATGACCGACTTCGGATGTACCGATGCCAAACGCCAATGCACCAAACGCGCCATGCGTGCTGGTATGACTATCACCGCACACAATAGTCATACCGGGCTGTGTCAAGCCCTGTTCTGGTCCAATAACATGGACGATTCCTTGATTTTCTGTCCCTAACGCAAAAAGCGGGATACCAAAATCACGGCAATTTATTTCTAGTTGTGTTAATTGTGCTTGCGCTTGCGCATCCAAGACAGGAATAATCCCATCTTTTCCGCGTGGTGTGGTAGGAGTGGAATGATCCATCGTGGCAACGGTTTGGCCAGGACGGCGTACTCGCAAACCACGTTCGCGGAGTTCCGTGAACGCTTGTGGAGAGGTTACTTCGTGAACCAAGTGCAAATCGACGTACAACACCGCAGGAGTTTCGCTGCTTTCAGGACGGACAATATGGCGATTCCAGATTTTTTCGAACAACGTTTGTGGCGCAGCGGTCATTCCCCACTCCTCACGTGTAACACCGTGGTGGGGATTGCTCCCCACCACTCGCGATGAACCCTAGATGTAGTCTAACCAGCCGTGCTTGTCTTCGACCTTCCCAGCAAACAATCCGAAGAAATGCTCCTGGATGGCATTGGTGATTTCGCCGATTTTGCCGGCGCCTACGGTGACACGGTCGACCGAACGGATTGGTGTGACTTCAGCAGCAGTGCCACAGAAGAACAGTTCATCGGCAATATACAGCGCTTCACGCTGCATTTCGGTCTCGCGCACTTCAATTTTCAGATCTTTGGCAATCTTCATGATGGAGTCGCGGGTGATGCCCGGCAAAATGTTTGCCGTGATTGGCGGGGTATACAGCACACCATCACGGACGACGAACAAGTTCATCCCCGAGCCTTCGGCGACATTCCCACGGGTATCGAGCGCAATTCCTTCGTTGTAGCCGTTGCGCAATGCTTCGCTTTTGATGAGGAACGATGACAGGTAGTTCCCACCAGCTTTGGCCATGGTCGGGATGGTGTTTGAGGCCAAGCGATTCCATGACGAAACGCCGACATCGACACCATTTTTGAGGCCATCGGCACCCAGGTACGCACCCCACTCGACTGCGGCAACCATCGCTTCGATTGGATTCCCTTTGCCATCCAGTCCCAACGGCCCTTCACCACGCCACACAAGCGGGCGCAAGTATGCGTTGGTCATGTTATTTACACGGACGACATCCTTAGTGGCTTGGGTTATTTCGGCCGGTGTAAACGGGATCTCCATACTGTAGATTTTGCAGGAGTCGTATAACCTTCGAATGTGTGGTCCCAATCGATAAATTGCTGCACCATTCGGCGTTGGATATGAACGAATTCCTTCGAATATGGATGAACCATAGTGAAGCGCATGCGTCATGATGTGCACGTTTGCTTGCTCCCACGGAATCATCTTACCTTTAAACCAAATCTGCTTTGTCGACATCGACTTCTCCTGTTCACAGAATGCCTGTACCCTGTTGCGACGGTATGCAACGATAGTTTACCATACATACGTTTTGCTATTCGTGGAGGGTTATGGAACAGGCAGCCATTCAAAATAGCTGGTGATTCTGATTTCTGTTCACTATACACAGCGAAAGTATCTGCTGCATGTTGACGTTACCGAACACACAGGTTTCCTGCGTGTCATTAAGTAGTGATCTAAATATAACGTACATAGGGAAGCAGTATTGCAGTTATTCAGCACACAAAAGCAGACCTAATCCGCTGTTGTACGGCAGATCTCCCATCACTCGACTGTGTGTAGTGTCGGCAATTGGTGACCAGGTGCTTGCAGGTGTTCTGGTATTCAGTCGTATTCAATCACCAAAAGATCAGAATTCAGATCTATTCGTACAGAGAGTCAGTTCGATTGCCGACGAGAAAGTGGGAGTTCTAGTGCGTCCCAAAGTGCATGCCAACTTCCTTCGAGGATATTAGCTGAGCAGCCAACGGTACTCCAACGGTCATCGCCTCGTGCTGACTCAATCAGTACACGTGGTCTGGCTGCAGTGCCGAGGTGCTCATCTACAATTCGGACTTTGTAGTCGACCAGGGTAACCTCTGCCAATTCGGGGTAGATGGGCACGAGCGCTTTGCGAATTGCCAGGTCGAGTGCATTGACTGGCCCTTCACCTTCGGCGGCGGTGTGCATTTCAATGCCGTTGACGGACAGCTTGACCATTGCCTGCGCACGCATACTGCCATCCGCCATCGCTTGGACTACTACGGTGAAATCTTGCAACGTGAATGGTGCAACATACCCAGGGCTATTGCGTCGGATAAGCATCTCGAAAGACCCTTCCGCCGCTTCGAACTGCAACCCTTGTTGCTCGAGATCTTTGATGCGTTGCAAAATACCACGCTCGTTGCCCTCAATGGATAGTCCCAGACTTTCTGCCCGCATTTTGATGTTATTCCGCCCGGATAGCTCGCTTACGACGATACGCATTTTGTTCCCGACCAGTGCTGGGTCGATATGCTGGTAACTCCCTGCAAACTTCGCTACCGCCTGTGCATGGATTCCGCCTTTGTGCGCAAACGCGCTACGGCCTACATACGGGGCATGGGGATCAGGATTGAGATTGACAATCTCGGCTACCGCATGCGAAAGCATTGACAAGCGTTCTAGCTGCAGTAACGGGATACACATATACCCCTGTTTGAGCTGCAGATTGGCGATGAGCGGGATGAGGTCCATATTGCCGCAACGTTCACCAATCCCATTGATCGTACCTTGGATATGCGTTGCACCTGCATCAACCGCAGTCATTGCATTTGCAACCGCCAATGCGCTATCGTTATGTGTGTGAATCCCTACCAACGTAGCATACCCGGCTTGTTCCAGTGCGTAACGCACGGCAATGACACCAGTAGCAACCATCGCAGGGAGCGATCCGCCATTGGTGTCACAAAGGACCAGTGTACTTGCACCAGCTTTAGCAGCAGCCAGTACCGTCATGACTGCATAGTCACTATTCAGGGTATAACCATCAAAGAAATGCTCGGCATCATAGATGACTTCACGATCGTGGGTAACAAAATACGCCACACTGTCGCTGATCATTCGTAAATTTTCTTCGCGGGTCGTTTCGAGCACATGCTCGACATGAAGCACGGAGCTTTTGCCTACGAGGGTGACTACCTGTGTATTGGCAGCAAGGAGAGCCTGTGTGTTTGGATCGTTCGCACAGCTGTTTTTGTGGTGGCGTGTGCTGCCAAACGCTGCAATACGAGCGGTGGAGAAGTGCAATTGGGTAGCGCGGCGAAAAAATTCTGCGTCTTTGGGGTTGGAGCCCGGCCAACCTCCTTCGATGTATCCGACGCCTAGTTCATCGAGCAGCAGGGCTATCTTGATTTTGTCATCTACCGAGAGAGAAATGCCTTCGCGCTGGGTTCCGTCACGGAGTGTCGTGTCGTAGAGTACTAACTGACGCATCGTTTATTTCGTCTTTCGCGTAGCACGGGTAACTGCCGAAAATTTTGAGAAAACCCGTTTGTGCCTCCATTTGTGCGAGCGCTTCTGCGATATTCGTATCGAGGCGATGACCATTGATGTCAACAAGAAAGACATACTCGCCTAACACTGCTTTAGAAGGACGGGATTCGAGTTTAATCATATTTATGTTTGCATCTGCAAGAATACGCAATACGCGGACTACTTGGCCTGGCTGGTCCTCTCGATCAAATCCAAAACACAGACTTGTTTTGTCATTGCCAGTGGGAGCATGATCTGTATGTGCCAATGCAACGAACCGTGTCAGGTTGTTATTGCGGTCTTGGATATCGGACGCCAAGACAGTTGCTCCAGTAAGTTCCGCTGCACGTACCGTACCGATTGCAATTGCAGGGACACTCGATGACAGCGCATCAGCAGGTGCAGCACTGTTCGATAGCGAGGCAACTGACGTGACATGTGGCAGGGACGATTCGATATATTGTCTGCACTGTGCCAACGATTGTGGATGACCATATAATATTTTTGCAGTTGTTATGTCAATACCGGCTGGGCCTAGGAGTTGATGTTTGATCGGCACAACGGTTTCTGCGAAGATATGCAGAGAAGTCTCGTGGATGAGAAGGTCGAGCGTCACAGTAATAGCGCCTTCGAGGACGTTTTCGATGGGCATCATTGCTACATCTGCACTACCCTGTTCGACGGCTTCTACGACAGCGGTGTGTGAAGAACACGGCACGATAGTGTCATCCGGCTGTGCAAATGAGAGTGCAGCAATTTCACTGTATGTCCCTGCAGGTCCGAGAAAACTAATGCGCATCGTAATGTTACGCTGCAGCGTGCTGCTACAGCGCCTTTCTCCTGTTGTTACTTCGTTGTGTTGGCAAATGAGTCGACTGCATAGCCTGTTTTGGATTGGTCGTATCCATCAGCATATGCTGATTTTTCATCGTTGATGCGCCGGCCACGATCTTGCAAAAGCTTGTTCAGTGCTCCCATGTACGCTTCTGCTGCCGCAACCATGGTGTCGGTATGGACACCATATCCACTGAACAAATCAATTCCTGGATTGGCGGCGGCCTGTTGCGCAGCAATAGTGTCGCGGATACGCACGGATACTTCCGCAACCGCATCAATACCCTCGGTCACTGAGTTAATCGAAAATTCGAGGAGTTCAACCGGGCGCTTCACCACACTGTCAATAGCTTTGTAAATTGCGTCGACAGGGCCGGTACCATACGCAGCTTCAAGATATTGATTCCCTTGCTGGTCAATGAGTCGGACGGTGGCAACCGGCGTCAAACTCGTACCAGTGATGACCTGCACGTGATCGAGTTTGTACACTTCTTCGACGCGTTGGTGTTCACCGGTAATCAAAGCCTCAATGTCTCGATCGTCTATTTTCTTTTTGCGGTCACAGAGTTCTTTGAATCGTTCAAAGATTTTTTGGAATTCGTCCTCATTCTCTGGTTCAAACCCCATGGCTGTGAGTTTGAGCCGGAACGCGTGGCGACCCGAGTGTTTGCCGAGGACCAGCATGTTGCCGTCGAGACCGACCGTTTCGGCGCTCATAATTTCGTACGTCATCCGATTTTTAAGGACGCCGTCCTGATGAATACCAGATTCATGGGCAAACGCATTTCCCCCGACAATTGCTTTATTCGGTGGCACGGGTATACCAATAAACGAGCTCAACAGGCGGCTGCTCCTCGTTAATTCTGTGGTGCGGACGTTGGTTGAAATACCATAATACGCATTGCGAGTATGCAATGCCATCACAACTTCTTCGAGCGACGCATTACCTGCACGCTCTCCAATGCCGTTGATGGTACATTCAATTTGGCGCGCACCTGCACGCACACCAGCCAGGCTATTGGCGACAGCCATACCCAAATCGTCGTGACAGTGCGTCGAAATGACACACGTTTCGATGCCAGGAACATTCGCCAAGATCCCTCGGATCATTTCGCCATATTCATCGGGTGTGGTGAAGCCGACGGTATCTGGGATGTTGAGGGTAGTCGCACCCTCTGCGACTACTGCCGTGAGCATTTGGTGCAAATATGTCGGATCCGAGCGGCTTGCATCCATTGGCGAAAATTCAATGTCGTCGCACAGGGAACGTGCATACCGCACCATTTCGCGGGCACGTTCGAGCATCTTTTCACGTGTTGATTTGAACTGATATTCGATATGTATATCTGATGACGACAAGAATGTATGAATGCGTTTCTTGGCTGCAGGTTGAATGGCGGTCCACGCTTTGTCGATGTCGTCACGATTTGCACGTGCTAATGCACAAATCACTGGGCCATCTGCGGTCCCGACTTCTTTGGCGATTTGATGAACAGCAGCCCAGTCACCGGGGGACGCGGCAGGAAAGCCTGATTCAATGATGTCAACGCCGAGTCGGTGTAGCTGTCGAGCTATTTCAAGCTTTTCATCCAGCGACATGGTACACCCCGGGGCTTGTTCGCCATCGCGCAACGTTGTATCAAAGATTCGTACATGACTGTCCTGCATCGGAGTGTCCTTTAGTTATTCCGCCCGGCTACGCAGCGGACTGCGCAGCCGGGCAAGGGGATTAGGAGCCGCCTTGGCCGGGGATGACTTCACGGGGGTTCACAAACGGCATCATACGGCGCAGTTCGCGACCGACGACTTCAATCTTGTGATCGGTATCAGCCGAACGCATCTTGTTGAAGCGTGGGCGGTTGTTGTGATTTTCTTCGATCCAGTCTTCGGCAAACGCACCGCTCTGGATGTTAGTCAACAGCGACTTCATCGAGGCACGTGATGCTTCGTTGATGATCTGTGAACCAGCGACATAATCGCCCCACTCTGCGGTGTCGGATACCGAGTACCGCATGTAGTTCATACCGCCTTGATAGAACAGGTCGACGATGAGTTTGAGTTCATGCATACATTCGAAGTAGGCAACTTCTGGCTGGTAGCCTGCTTCGACCAACGTTTCGAATCCTGCTTTGACGAGGGCTGACACGCCGCCACAGAGGACAGCCTGTTCGCCGAACAAGTCGGTCTCGGTCTCTTCGGCGAAGGTAGTCTCAAGCACGCCGGCACGGGTACAACCCATGGCCTTGGCGTATGCTAGTGCATCGGCCATTGCGTTACCGCTAGCGTCCTGGTGCACAGCGACCAACGCTGGGACGCCGCCACCCTGGGTGTAGACTTCGCGCACACGGTGACCCGGTGACTTCGGGGCGACCATGCTGACGTCGATGCCTTCGGGTGCAACAATTTGACCGAAGCGGATGTTGAAGCCGTGCGCAAACATAAGGGTCTTGCCCTTCGTCATGTGCTGCGCGATGTGCTCTTTGTAGGTCTGTGACTGATTTGTGTCTGGCGTCAAAATCATGATAATTTGGGCAACTTTCGCTGCCTCAGCGACTGTCAAAACTTTGAGCCCAGCTGCTTCTGCTTTGGCCTTGCTCTTGGACCCAGGATACAGTCCAACAACGACATCAATGCCGCTCTCTTTGAGATTCAATGCGTGTGCATGGCCCTGGCTACCAAAGCCAATGATGGCCACGGTGCGACCCTTGAGTCGACCCAAATCTGCCTGATTGTCGTAGTACAGCTTTGCCATATGCTCCTCTTTTGTTGATTCCCGAGCGACCGAACACCGGTGCCCGATATTCTTCCAGCGCGTTATTCCGCTGCTTGGTCGATGAGTTCAGCGCCGCTGTGCCCCTTGGCTCCGCGGACCATGGTAATGCGTCCCGTACGCATCATTTCCTTTATCCCAAACGGACGAATGACATCGATGAAGTTGTCGACTTTGGCCGGACCACCGGTCATCTCAATGACCATCGTGTTTGCTGCAACGTCGACGATCTTTGCAGTAAAGACCTCAGTCAGAGCGACAATCTCCGCACGGTGTTGACCAGTGACGTGCAACTTGACCAAGACCATCTCGCGATCGACGACCGGGTCATCGGAAACATCAGAGATTTTGAGCACTTCGACCAAACGATATAGCTGTTTGACGACCTGCTCGACATTGACCGATTCTACCACGATAGTCATGCGACTCACCCCGGCCGTCTCGGTATGGCCCACCACAAGACTCGCGATGTTATATCCGCGGCGACGGAACATGCTGACTGCACGATTCAACACGCCTGGGTGATCCTGAACCAGCACCACTAAGGTATGGATTTTCATCATCTACTCCGTAATCATCTCGCCTATGCTTTTGTTCTGTGGCACCATTGGGAACACATTCACTTCGCGTTCGACACGGAAGTCGATTAAGACTGGTCCATCGATTGCATATGCGCGTTCGATTGCTGCATCGATTTGATCTACGGATTCAACCGTAATACCCGTCCAACCATATGCTTCGGCGAGTTTTTGGAAGTTTGGACTCGTCAACGGCGTACCGCTATAGCGCTTGCCTTCAAATAACTCTTGCCACTGCCGCACCATGCCCAAGAAGCCATTGTTGATAATAGCTACTTTCATGTTTTTAATGTTTTCTTGGATAACCACTATCATCTCTTGATTGGTCATCTGGAACCCACCATCGCCGGCAATTGCCCATACCGTGTCCTCTGGATGCGCAACTGCGACGCCCAGCGCTGCAGGGACTGCAAAACCCATCGTGCCTGCACCACCAGAAGTAATGTGCGTCCTTGGTTTGTACCAGTCGAGCAACTGTGCAGCCCACATTTGATGCTGGCCAACGTCGGTAACGACGCGATAATTACCGCGTGTGTTCATCGCCTTGGTCAGTGCTGCAAATACATCATGCGGCAACATGGTCGACGTATCTGGCCGATTGAGGTATTGCTGTTTATGCTGATGTTTGGTTTGCAGCTCGCGGATGTATTCCAACCACACAGCGGCGTTCTTGTGGAACTCCGCAACCAACGTCTCTTCGGGTTCTTCTTCAAGCAGTGACAGCGTGACGATACGTGCATCGCCGACGATCGGAACTTCGACCTCGATATTTTTTCCTATCTCTGAAGGATCAATATCGACGTGGACGATCTTGGCATTCGGAGCGAAAGTCGATGCTTTACCGGTGACACGGTCGTCGAAGCGACCACCGATGTTCATCAAGAAGTCTGCCTCTTGGATCGCTCGGTTGGCGTGCACCCAGCCATGCATACCGGGCATACCCAAAGACAATTCATGATCTTCAGGGAACGCGCCCAATGCATGCAGGGTTGTAATAACCGGTATTTTGTAACGCTCTGCAAATACCCGAATCTCGGCACTCGCATCGGACATCATCACGCCATTACCAATCATCAAAATTGGCTTTTTGCTCTTGAGCATGAGTGAGAGTGCAGCTTTGATTTGCTTTTTGCTACCAGTTACTGTTGGCCGATAGCCAGGCAAAAAGATTTTCTTGCTGTAATCCGGCACCGCACTGGCCTGCAGCGCATCTTTGGTTATGTCGACCAACACAGGACCGTAGCGGCCGGTCGTGGCAATATGAATTGCTTCTTTGACCACGTAGGCAATGTCATTGATGTTTTTGACCAAATAATTGTGTTTGGTTATCGGCATCGTTATGCCAGTAATGTCGGTTTCTTGGAATGCATCTTTACCAAGAACGGTGCTACTGACCTGACCACAGATTGCCAACAGCGGTGTGCTGTCCATCCATGCATCTGCAATCGGGGTGACCAGATTCGTGGTGCCAGGACCACTCGTCCCAATACACACACCGATACGACCAGTGGAACGGGCAAATCCTTCGGCAGCATGACCAGCTCCCTGTTCGTGCCGACAGAGGATGTGGCGCAAATCGGTGCGATATTCCCACATTGCATGGTAGAACGGCATAATGGCGCCGCCAGGGATACCAAACATGGTATCGACCCCATTTTGAATCAGTGCTTCACACAGAATCTGAGCTCCGGTACGCTTCTCAGACATACATCCTCCATTTGTACAAACAAAAACCTCTCCCGTATCCGTGACGGGAGAGGTGAACTTTACTTCATCGTGCGGTTATGCCGCTCCCTATAGTGTTATGCACCCACAGTCGCTAGAACGACTAGGGCTACGATAATGACTACTAGGATGAGCTGGCCGCGTTTGAACACGATATGTTCCTTTCGAAGAACTAGAGTGAGTATACGAAGGAAAAATACAATTGTCAAATGCACTATCTATACACAGACCCTAGAGTTCGCTATGATAGACAAAACATTCTGCGAGGAGCTTCCAATGACGGTAGCCAATCAGTCACGCCTCACTTCAATGAAGAAGCCAATTTCGACTGCCAAAGAGCATTTTGGCGTACTCCAAGACAGCACACACCTCCTCAGCAATCCCGAAGCACTTAGGGAGGTTATGGAAGCAGAGGGGTATATTTATCTCAAAGGGGTACTCGATACCCCCACTATTGCCGCTGCACATCACATCATGGCCGAACGACTTGCTGAGCGCGGACATATCGACACTGCATTTCCTATTGAAGACTGTGTTGCACTGCCGACGACAGCCGTCCAATTCATGCCAGATTTGAGCGAAGGCAATGCGCCCTTGCACGCGGTACTGTACGAAGGTGCAATGATTCATATCTTCGAAAAATTGCTCGAAGCACCGGTACGCCATTTTGACTTCACGTGGGTTCGTGCCGTCGCACCTAAACGGGGTACACCACCACACATGGATATCGTCTATATGGGACGCGGCACCAAGAAGCTGTATACCGCGTGGACACCTTTGTGTAATATTCCCATCAGTATGGGTGGGCTGCTCATACTCGAGCGCTCTCACCTCCATCAACGATTGAACGAAGGGTATGGCGCAAAAGACGTTGACGAATTTTGTGAAAACAAAGTCGGCAGCGAATACGCAGACATGGGCGGTGGCGGGAACATACGGGCCGGCGGATGGCTCTCCAACGACCCCGTAAAACTACGCTCTGCACTCGGTGGACGCTGGCTTACCGCTGACTTCAGCGTCGGCGATGTCCTGATTTTTAGCGTATACACGGTTCACACGAGTCTCGATAACGCTTCACAACGGATACGACTCTCGACAGATACACGCTATCAACGCGCGGATGAGCCAATCGACGAACGATGGATCGGTGAACACCCGATTGGTCACGGCAAAGCAGGAAAACGTGGCAAGATTTGCTAACTACGCACAATGAATTACGGTTCATCAGGCGGATAGCGCTGAATAAGCGGAAAATCTGATAGATACGGACGGAGCGCATTGCGGTACACAATCGTCAGCCAGACTTTGCTGTCGGGCATAACAATGTACTCTGCCTTCGTCACATCAAACATAATTGGAAGATCCGCGACACGGTCTGCTGGAACAACCCACACGTCGGCTTTTTCCCGCGGTTTTGATTTTTCTGGAATTTCAACACTATCGAGGTGACGCACGTGGTACGCAACACCTGCATTTGCCGCATTCTGAAAGTCCGGGCTCACAAGTACATCAACTTTAGTCCCCGCAGGTAATCGATTCATGAACCGTCCGTAATAATCCACTACCCGCGAGTTGACATCTCCGAGACCACCTTCGTGCCACAAAAAGGCAGAGAAATAATCAGTGTAATGTATATACAGAGAAGCCACTAACATTACACCCAACATACCGGTTACGATACCAGCTGGGGCTCGTTTAATGAGCTGAGCATGAAGCCATTCGAAACCAATCAGAATTAGGAGAATTAACAGCGGGATTAGTGCAATGAGCCTTTGTCCAGCCCCCACTGGGTGCGACAAAACACTCACGCAAATGAAATACAACACTCCAAATACAGCGACATGCCACATCGGTCGGTGCAAAGTATCAACCGCTCGAATGAATCCAATGAACAACGGCAGCACTAGTATTGGTCCCACGACGCCACGTGAGAAAACGTACCATCCGTCAATCGGGCCAATGCTGATTGCTTTGATCGATATCAACACATGTCGCCAAATCTGTCCAAAGAGCGAAACACCTGACTCGCGCTCTATGCGTGCAAACAACGACACACCGGGTTCGACATGCGATAAAAAAGAAAATCGGACCATTGGCGCCATAAAGTTGTCAGGGCGGTAGATATAATGTACTGCCAACGGCGCAATGACCAACAGCATAACGAGAAAACTAATAGTGACCCCATGAAGCAGTTCACTGCGTTGTAGCGGGCGATTCCACCACATGCGCACAGCCCATAAGAAGACGAGCAACGGCAGTCCACGTGCGCTCGTGTACCCATACAATGCAATCCCGAGACACAACCCAATCAATCCCCAACGCAGCGGAACATACGCTTCGCTTTGACGTGCCAACAAGCCAAGTAACAGAATCATGCTCAGACCATCGTAAATGTTATTGAGCCCAATTTGTGAAAAATAAATGTGCAAACCAAAAAACGCCAACAGTAGCCCACCCGCAATCGTAGAGATAGGAGATACCATCGGTCGTAAAGCCCAGATAAACGCTACACAACTCACCGATCCTACGAGTATCGAATGTCCACGCAATGCCCACACTGGATCGCGAAACACCGCATGTGAAAACGCAGGAAAAACAAACCATAATGCTGGAAACTCGTACCACCCAGATTGAAATAAGTTCTTTACTGTCCCATGTAAGACCTCAAGTCCATACATAGCAGCGCTCACCTCATCCCCTCCAATTACTGGAGCAGACTGGATTCCGTGCATGCGAATTGCCAAAGCAACAACACCAACAAGACCAGTCGCCAACTTCCATGGCACTGTAATTTCAACATGTGGCGACGAGAAGTAACTTGGTTCTTTCACCACGATTGTGAGCAGTGCGACGAACACAATAATGAGCCAACTTACATGCTGTAACGTGTACAACTCATACACATTAATTTGCGCCACAAAACCCAAGGCAACGCTATAAAGAGTCAACAAAATGAGACGTCCGATTGTTTCATTTTTGAGATTGGTGGGGTACAATATAAATGTCGTCACTGTTCCAAACATACAAAATGCAGTGAATGTCGTTGAGGATACATCGTGAGATAACAAGCGTAACGGTAATATGAACAGTAGTAATGGTGCAAACCACATACTGTGGCGTAAATATTGCTTTTGTGTCAGCACGATGATGTCCTCTGATGTACCGTTTGCTACGTTCGATTATATCCAAGTGTTGTACGGACGCAACCTGGAGTATATGAGGCTGTTTTGACAGCACAAGAAAGCGATTTCACCATGACAGAACAAAAGACGACCACCGAATCTGGCTTGCAGTATGTTGACCATGTGGTAGGTACAGGCGTTGCTCCGACAAAAGGCAAGCAAGTCACTGTACATTACACCGGTACGCTTGAAAACGGCAAGAAGTTCGACTCATCCGTCGATCGCAAAGACCCATTTACTTTTATCATTGGCGTCGGACAAGTCATCTCCGGCTGGGATGAAGGTGTTATGTCGATGAAAGTCGGCGGCCGCCGCACACTGACGATTCCTGCTGATTTGGGGTACGGTTCACGTGGTGCCGCAGGAGTCATTCCTCCTAATGCAACCCTTATTTTCGACGTCGAACTCCTGAGTGTGCAAGGATAACACTATGGCATCGCCATTTGTCTTTTCCAAAGATATCGCAACAGCAACAACCATCCCTGCAGATTGGTATACCGATCCTGCCCTGCTTGCACAAGAAAAAGAACACATTTTCTGCAAGACATGGCAACTCGTTGGCCGGTTGGAACAATTACAACGGCCAGGTGATTTCTTCACCTGCTCTGTTGTTGATGAACCACTGGTCATTACGCGCGATACGGCAGGCAAAATATTTGCCTTCTACAATGTCTGTAAACACCGAGCAGGCGCTGTCGCAAACGGTCCTGGCCACCGCAAAACACTCCAGTGCATGTATCACGGCTGGACCTACGGGTTAGACGGAAAATTGTTGAACACCCCCGAATTCGAGGGTGTTGAGCATTTTGATCGCGAGAAATTCGGGCTCACCCCAGTACGCGTCGACACGTGGGGCCCGTTTATATTTGTCTGTTTAGACGAAGAGACGCCATCGTTACAGGACGTCCTTGGGGCAATTATCCCCGAAACAGTCCGGATGAACATTGCCGAAATGGGCTTCTACAAACGCGTTGATTACGAGATCAACTGCAATTGGAAGGTCTATGTCGATAACTACCTCGAGGGGTACCATATCCCCATTGCACACCCAGGCCTGTTCAAACTCATTGATTACAACGACTATCAGGTCATCACAGAACGGTACTATTCCAAACAGTACGCTCCCATCCGTGCTAAAGAAGACAATTTGTATCGGCGTAATCTCGAGAAAGACGAAGACGCACAGGCACTCTACTACTGGGTCTTTCCGAACTTAATGCTTAATATCTACCCAGATAACGTACAAATCAATATCATTTTGCCTCTCGGTCCCGAAAAGACCGTGACCGTGTTCGAATGGTATCTTCGCGATGCGAAACGTCCGGGAGTCGCTGAGGATTTTGCCAAAAACTTTGCTTTTAGTGATTTGGTACAGCAGGAAGACATCGAACTGTGCGAAACCGTCCAACGCCGATTGCGCTCCCGGTCATACAATACCGGACGTTTTTCGGTACTGCGCGAGAATGGGGTACATCACTTCCATGGACTCATCTGTGAACATCTCAAGATCCCCATGGCGTAATCCCAAATAGCACTGCCGGCGTACCATACGGTATGCCGGTTTTTTTGTGAAATCAATCCATTCCGTCTGCAGCAGCTGCCGCTATTGTACGAGTAGAAGAAAATAACGCATTATGTCACGTGCAATTTGTAACGCAGTTTGATGCCATACTTCGGCCGCTGAGTAATCGACGGTTGCGCGACAACACGGTGGAATGGTTTTGCTTCCCAATGACCACGTTGGATGCATTGTGCAAGCAGCAACGTTACTTCCATCATGGCAAATTGCTGGCCAATACACAGACGTGGCCCACCCCCGAAGGGGAAGTACGCGTATTTGGGCAACGCAGCGATAAACTCAGGGGTCCAGCGGTTTGGCATAAATCGATCCGGATGTGCGTAGAAGCGAGGGTCACGATGCATCGCAGCCGGACTGACAAGGACATCATGTTCTTTGGGAACACTGTACGGATCATCAAGTGGACCGAGCGAAACGTCAGAAACTGACTCGCGTTGCAGGACCCAAGCCGGCGGATACAGCCGCATCGATTCTCGGACGACTTGTTCGGTGAACGGGAGATTCAGAATGTCTTCGAGTGTCGGCATTCGACTGCCGATGACCGTACGTATTTCATCGGCTAGCCTTCGCTGGATGTCGGGATGAGTCGCCAACAGCCACAAGGACCAACTCATTGTGAGCGCAGTCGTTTCGTGACCGGCTAGAAACATTGTTTTGCACTCATCACGCAGTTGCTCTGCCGTCATCGGATTGCCATCGTCATCACGGGCAGCCAGGAACATGCCCAACAAATCTGACCGAGGTTCATTTTCGCCTTGACGTTCGGTAATGATTTGAGTAATGACTGTATCGAACGTTTGCACCGCCTGTTGGTATGCTGCTTCACCCGCAGGATCTAGGGGACGGTTTAGGAGCTGACTGAGGATTTGGGTGATAGTGTCGCCAGCAAATTGATGCATAATCCGGTCGAGTGCGCTGCCGATTTGATTGAGGGATGCTTCTGGAACAGTGCCAAAGAGTGTTTCGGCGACGATTTCGAGCGTGAGGCGCATCATCACCGGATGGATATCTACCCACTCATCAGCGCGGATAGCAGAAAGCGTTGCTGCCCCGTGCCGCGTCATCGCCTCGGTATATTCAGCAATACGCGTCCGATGGAACGCAGGCTGAGCCATCCGGCGTTGACGCAACCAAAAATCACCATCGCTAGAAAGCAAACCGTTGCCAAAGACAGGTTTGGCATAGAGTTTGAGAAACTTGTCCTTTTGGAATTTCTTCTGCTGCGTGACCAAAATCTCTTCGACAAGTGACGGATTTGTCACCAAAGTGAATGACCCGCCATTGACGGAAACCGTCACCAGCTCTGGGTGATTCCGTTGCAGAGAAGTGAGAAAATCCAATGGCCAAAGGCCCATTCCGATAAGATGGCCGATACGCGGAAGGCCGCGCAGAACCCGGATAGCGGGCATATGTTTGTCTCCAGAAAAAAGCTTACAGAAGTCTTGAATAGTACGAACAATCTGAGCAACACAGTTGCATAATTTTACGGCCAACCATGCGTACCAAAGAGCACCAAAACTATCAAATAGCTTTGGTGCTCCCAAATATGTGCCCAAAAAGTGTCGGGCAGTGAACAACAAAAATATGACACACGCACGAAACACAAATTTCTAGATGCGTGTACGCTGACACCACGCAACGGTCTCACGTATCGCGACGTCTGTTGGCGTAGGTACAAGTCCAAATGCAGCTTGTGCTTTGTGGGTGTCAACGACGAACGGTGCATTGAACTGATAGAGCATTTCACGGAGCTCAGCGACATTTTTGTTGAAAAGCCCAAGAATCAGTGCTAATCCTCGATTGAGTGCAACTGATTTGACGGGTTTTTCGATTACTTGAGAAAGGAGTTGTACAAATGTTGCTTGGGTTATTGCTGGCGCAATCGGCGCAAACCACACCTGACCAAGTGCTGCCTCATTCGTACCGAGCGTCGCCATCAGTCGGCCAAAATCTTTGACGTACGAAAAGGTATGAAGCTGATCGAGTCGGCCCAGCAGATAGATGGGTTTCCCCTGTAGCGCAGGCACAATCGCGTTGTTTGTCATGTTCACATCGTATGGTCCAAAAAAGTCCGCTGCGCGCCCTTGCGCCACTTTGACAAGTCCTTGTGCATGCGCGGATTCAAGCTGCCGTTGCATTGCCAATCGCACTTGTCCTTTTCGAGAGGATGGATTACTGGGGCTGTCTTCTCGCAGTGTTCCCTGGAATGCACCATACCCGTACAGATTTTCGACAACCACGAGCCGTGTTTGGTTCGCGATTGCCGCATCAAGAACCGCTTGTTGTAACGACGAGAACGTGCTTGCCCATTCTGTATAAGCTGGAGCTACACAGAAGTACACAGACGTAGCACCGCGTGTGATGACCGTGTTTTGTGCAGTATCACAAGCGTCACTCGTGATGAGCTCGACGTCATCCGGTTTATCGTACATCACACCAGAGCGATTAACCATACGCACACGAAGCCCTTTTTCGAGTAACGTGTAGGCGGTATAGCGACCAATTGGTCCTGTTCCAAACACCACATGCAATTCGCTCATATCGCTTCCATGTACAAAGGTAGTTACACAGTTGTTTGTTTTGCTGACCCGCTGCGCACGATACTCCATGCGCCGACTAACACGACAGTGCCAATTGCCGCTGCACAACCGATGCTGAGGAGGTCAGGCGCAATAACTGACTGTCCGCGCCATGCTTGCCATATCAATAATCCAGTTCCTGCGGTATACGCAATCCCCAAAAGCTGGACGAGTTGCAAGTGTTGGGCAGAGGTGTTTCGGCGAAATAATCGCCCAGAAAGCAACAACAACGCAAACAGCGGCATCACTTGCAGTCCGTGGAGCCCTACAAAATGACCGACACGCAAATCACCGCCAACGGTGCTCCATCCCACAAAGGGCAAACCCGGCCCACCATCATCGACACCCACACTGTGTGCACCATAGCTCGCTGGGGCTTTCTGATCCACCTGCATGGTATGCAGCTGTGATGGAGAAACATTGACAGATGTCATCAGCACGCCAGCAACCATTCCGACAACAGCGATGGCCAAGCCCCAACTGCAGGCAATTCGGATGACGGGCGAGAGTGTCTTTTGGAAGAGCACGACACACAAACAGATGATATTTGCCGTGGCCAATATGCTGATGAATGTCGCCATGATGGAATAAATCGCTGTATCAAGCGGGGTACTGATGTTGTAATGGCTGATGGTGCCGCGTGCAGCTTGCAGCGTGATGAGGCTTGTTTCGATTATCAAAGAGGCTGCAATGATTCCAGCGGCTAGTTTGTACCAGCGTGAAGTCGTGGGCAAGAGCGTTGCAATCCAAGCAATACTCACAGCATAGATAACCGACGATATCTCAAATTTGAGGGGCTTGACCCACCCATTGACACCGGACAACTCAAAGGGATAGAGAACATACAACAGCGCGACAACGGGAATCATCACAGCATGCAGAATGCTAATACGCATTAAAAAGCGTTGGTGTTGCCAGAGCCGATGAAAGAGTGACATGACAATCCTTTCTACAAATTAAAGTGAAAATGATCCGTGCCGCCACCGTCGTATGACGATATACAAGAGCAACCCAAATGGCCCAACCATAAAGACACACACCAGGATGAACGACGCAATCCACCACGGAATACCCACATTCTGACTATCCTGATAGACCCATCGACCGGTCCACAAATCAAACACTAGGAAGTGAATCCACGCCGTCGTTGCACCCGACTGACTGGAAAGGAGCGACATGATGTTGTCGAGTTGCGGACTCGCGAGCAAGGGGAGAAGCATGGTGATATTTGGAAGAACAAGAGAGCTATAGAGCAATGCAATGGGAATAATGAATACGCTCGAAGCCATGATGCGCTTCGTCCAACTCCATGTAGGCATCGCAATCATCAGCATCCAAAACGGCAAAACCAACACGCTACTCAATGAAAAAATCTGCTCCATCTCTTTACCTTTCTTCTGCTGCTCGAGAAAATCCGCGTTGCCATGCATCAAGCGTCAAGCGAATGACGCTGTAGTCTACCGGCCCATTTCGCTGCATCGTTAGTGACAACATAGCAATACCATGCACCATTTGCCATCCAGACAAGGCAATCTGAAAAACCCCGTACGATGGAGTCACCTCAAAAAATCCAGCATCCACAAGTGCTTGGATATGTGTATGAATGACGTTGAATGCCGGGCTTCGCAATAATTGGTCCTGGTGTGATTCTTCGGTGTTGCGAGAGAGTTGTTTCCCCACCTTAGAAAACATCAACAGAAAATAATCGGGATTCGCTAAAGCAAATCGAACATATTGCACACCACATTCTCGTGCAGCCACACGCGGATCAGATTCAGGCGGGTATTCAGTCAATGTTGCGGTTAATTTGCTGAAGCCTTCTGCGCAAACCTCCCCCAAAATGTCTTCTTTGTTTGCGTAATACTCATAAATACTGGCAGGACTGTAGTCGATAGCGTCGGCTATTCTGCGAATAGACAGCTCTGCTACTCCTTCGTGATGAATGATTTCAATGGCGCTTTTGATAATCGCTTGCCGAATGCGTACATTCCGTCGCGTGCGTGGTTTCCCGTTTTCCATTGACAACCTATCAATAACTGAACAACGTTCAATAAATATATCAGTGTTCGATTTTCTTGTCAATATGATGTTGTTGTTTATGTATGAATATCTGGAAGAACGAAAAATTGGCCTAATGTACTTTCTACTGAGGAAAAAATGTCTCTGTGATATCTCATCTTCTTCTGGGAGAAGTCCGTTCCAGAGCGCACAACTTATCACATCTATCTAAGAAACCACGTATATGTCTATATTTGTTTAAAGTTAAGTCAACAAAAAAACGAGCCCCAGCGCAGTGCGCTGGGGCTCGTTGCGATTTACCCACGCATGTCGATAGCGGTTGATGAGAGCGGAGGAAGGGTAATGGTTATTCCTTGAGATCCCGATTGGACAGGAATTTCACGTGAAGTAACAACGCCTGGATTTTTGTAGGTGTTATGGGCTTTCGGATCGGTTCCATAGATCGATTCTGCGCGGACAGCTGTGACTGTGCCTTGACCATCGGCATAGGCAATGGTTACCGTGATGGACTGATCGAGACTGCGGTTCACCACAAAACACGCACCGGTATTTGATGCAGCATCCCACGACGCAGAAACATCAAGCAATGGCACTTCACCAAACTTCGTGGTGTTGGAAGTTGCGACACTCACGAACGAATCGAGCGAAACACCTTTGGCCCGTGTCGCATGCATTTTGAATGCATAGTAGATACTCTGCAGGAGCATGGCGTCTTTTTTGGTCAAAATCGGCGCGATGACGTTGACCATTTGTGCCATACAGGCCATTTCGAGGACGTCACATTTACGCAAAAAGACGTTCATCCATTGCGAAACGACGAGGGCGTCTTCGAGGTTGTAGACTTCTTCGATGAGGTGTGGGCGTTCCGTCCATGAACCATCCATGTCGGAGTCGAGACGTGCTTTGTACCAGACGTTCCATTCGTCCCACGAGAGTTTGACCATTTTGTCAGAACGTTTGAGTGCTTTGACGTAGCGAATCGTGGAAGCGAGGGTTTCGATGTACGCTTCGAAGTCAACTGCCAAAGCCAAAAAGGACGGGGTGTCATTGTTGTTATTGGTCGCATAGTAATGCATTGACAACACATCGACGAGATCGTAGCAGTGTTCGAGAATCGTTCGATCCCAGGTCGGGTAGGTGGGCATGTCATTTGACGATGATCCTGCCAACACCAGTTTGATGGAGGGATCGTGCCATTTCATGATTTTGGCGGCTTCGCGGGCTTTTTTACCGTAATCGTCGGCATTGAGGTGGCCGATTTGCCACGGTCCATCCATCTCGTTACCCAGACACCACCAGGTGACGCCCCACGGTTCTTTACGACCGTTGGCAGCACGCATATCTGACCAATAGGTACCTGTTGGTGCATTGACATATTCGACATAGTTACCCGCAGACTGAATCGTCCCCGTGCCCAGGTTCACCCCGAGCATCGGTTCGGAACCGAGGGACGCACAGTAATCCATGAATTCATGAGTCCCGAACTGGTTCGTCTCGGTCGACTTCCACGCGAGGTCACGTTTTTTGGGACGTTTATTTTTGGGGCCGATACCATCAGTCCACTCATAGCCACTCAAGAAGTTGCCACCGGGATAACGCATGATGGTCACACCCATATCACGCAGTGCATTGCGCACATCGATGCGAATGCCATCAGCGTCTGCATGCGGTGAACCCGGTTCGTAGATGCCTTCGTAGACGCAACGACCCATATGCTCGATAAAACCACCGAAAATATTGGGGGAGATGGTACCAATAGTCCGTCGTCGATCCAGGGAAATACTGGCGGTGAGCTTCTCTGCCATGGTTGTCTTCCTCGACTCTATGAATGCGGGTGCGTGGCGCTATCATACCGCAATTTACACAAAAAAACACCGCAGATTTTCATCTGCGGTGTTTCCGTGCATGCTACGCGACGGTTTGCTTTCGCATCAATCCGCTGATACGGTCTGCAGCCCACCACAACGCGAGCACGATGGCCAGTGCTTGTGCGGCGTAGCTTGCAACGGTTACCAACAACGGTGCAGCCGGCATCAAGCCAGCATTGAGGTAAATACCTTGTTTGACGCCGACGCCGTACAACGCCCAAGCGATGACCATGCCGTAGGCGGTGTCACGGCGCAGGACACGTTGTGAGACCGCGAGGAGTACCGCAACAACTACTAATCCAACAGCAGTCAGAATGGCGACATCGTCAGCTGGTTTTAGTCCATTATCAAAAAGAACGACAGTTGCGTTGACGACGGTCGCGACGCTAATCCAACCAAGATAGATGCTGAACGGAACATCGACGCAGATACGCTCTGCAAGCCGGGAAGCCGGGATTTTCTTGAACACAATAACGGTATAAATCAGCGTACCTAACAACACCAACATGATTGGAAGGGTAATTGCAACATGTTGGTAGTGCCAAAATACTAACCAGAGCGTATTTGCAACACTGCCGAGAACGAACCACCAACCAATGCTGCGCATCCGTGCATTTTCACGATTTTTGGGAAGTGCTTGCCAAACCGTGTATGCAATCAATCCGGTGTAAATGATTCCCCAGACACTAAATACATACCCTGCTGGAACGAAGCGCACGAGAAAACTGTCAGAAAGTTCTGCGGTAGTTTTGTTGTTGAGTGGCAAAGTGGTCGCCAGAGAGTTAATCGTCAACGTGATAATGGTGACGATAATGATAGAAATTTGGCGAAAGATGTCTCGATTCATATATACTCCTATCGGCAAAAGTGCCTAATAATTCCAAACTGACTTCATGGTGCGGATTAATTCAATCCCACTTGCAACGCTTGTTTCTGCCCCTGCACCGGTGTTCATAACCGACACGAGTGCTTGCGCAACGAGTTTATTGCCTGCGACCTCAGCAACCGTACGAATCGCTGCCTGCACCGTCGCCATGTCTGGACCGTTGGGTTCGGCCGTCATATGGTTTGGTACATAGCGTATATCGAGGATGTCTTCGTCGATGTGCAAATAAATGTAATCGCACTGTGGAACAAGGTGTTCCATGGCCGCCTTGAGGGCACCCGTCTCACACGGTACAACGGTCACATCCGTAGATTCGATGAGTGTCCGTTCTTTGGGATCGAGATTTCGAACATCCACCATGACGATTCGTTCGGTAGGCAACGGCACACTAATCCCCGCCTGCATACGCCACTGCGGGTGCGTCAATCCCGCACACACGGCCACAGGCATACCACCGAGCATGCCCGAAAGGGTGGTCTTGGAGGTGTTGAAATCTCCATGTGCGTCAAACCAGACCAACCCAATTCGTGCTTCTGCCCCGTGTGCGGCTTGCAATCCGCTAAACACTCCGGTTACATGGGTGCAATCTCCACCAATCATGAAGACGCGCTCGCCACGGCGCCGTGCTTGGGCAACATCAGCTGCAATGCGTGCGTTGTACATTCCGATATTGGTAGGAATATCAGCATGCTCGGGAATTCCATCCATCGTTGGTGTTGTTGTTACCACAGGCGAGGTGCCCGTTGCAAAGACACCCGAAGCGATGAGTGCATCGACACTACGTTCATCGTTATGACAAGCTGTGGCATTCCGATAGCGTACACCAACAAGTGCGTACATACCTTTTCCTTTTCACTTTCAAAGCAAACCGCTATACTGAATTATACGCTCTTTTTTAGATTTGTTCATATTTTGCAAAGATATCGCACAATATTGGTAAAGAATCCGAGGAAAAGATGCAGTCCAACCAAGGGTTAGCGATACTGAACAAGATTCCTGCGCCACTCGTGGTTCTTGCATCGGTATTGTCGGTACAATTCGGTGCTGCGTTGGCACGCGGTTTGTTTCCCATCATTGGACCTGCCGGTACCGTCTTGCTGCGGCTCACCGTAGCCATTTTGTGTCTCGGGGTTATGTTGCGACCGCATGTATGGAAAATTCTGTGTTCCCACCCCACACTCATGTGTAGTTTTGGTGTGAGTATTAGTTTATCGACGGTCTTCTTTTATATTGCCGTGTCACGGATTCCCCTCGGCGTCGCAATAGCGATTGAATTCATTGGTCCACTTATCGTGGCTTTGTGGAGCAGTCGTCGGCTGATCGAACGCATGTGGGTCCTAATCGCAGCTGGGAGCATACTCTTACTCGTGCCAGATATTGGCACTGCATTGGACATTTATGGAGTGGGAGCAGCATTAGTAGCGGCATCCTTTTGGGGCTGGTACATCGTGTTGGCGCCCAAAGTGGCCGCAGTTGCGGATGAATATGATGGATTAGTGACTGCCCTGTGTGTCGCCTGGGTGATACTCCTCATTCCTGGGGTATATCAAGGCGGTCTTCGTTTATTAGATATTTCAGTGTTGTGGCAAAGCCTCATTATGGGTATCATGGCTGCAGTGATCCCATTCACGTTTGACTTCAATGCACTCAAACGACTTCCCGCTCGGGTATATGGTGTACTGGTGTGTAGCGAACCCATTGTAGGCGCACTCATCGGATACGTCGTCTTGCATGAACGACTGACCCTGGCTACCATTTGTGCAATTGTCGGTGTCACCGTCGCCTCTGTTGGCGCGACACTCACCCATCAGGAGGTACCACATGAGTAAACAGTTCCCGCACCTTCGAATCATAGATGTGACACCCCATTCGAACAACACGAGCACAGAAATAACGCGCGCGGCGTTGGAGCGTATTGCCGGAGATGATAATCGCGCAGTGCTCGAAGTAAACCCAGATGCACACATCTACGCCGAGCAGAGTGCAGCACGGTACGCTGCAGGCACTCCACTGAGTCCGTATGATGGGATTCCCTTGCTCATCAAAGACAACATCGACACAGGCGATCGCTTGCAAACCACAGCTGGGAGTGCTGCTTTGTTGTCGACACGGGCGAACGGGGATGCTTTCCTGGTAAAAAAGCTCCGTGCAGCGGGTATACATCCCATTGGCAAAGCAAATATGAGTGAATGGGCAAACTTTCGTTCAATGAAATCGAGCAGCGGCTATAGCACACGCGGAGGACAGTGTCTAAATCCGCATGACCCGTTGCGTTGTCCGAGTGGTTCGAGCTCGGGTTCAGCCGCGGCTGTGGCGGCAGGTCTGGTGCCGGTGGCTTTGGGAAGCGAGACCGACGGATCAATCATTTCGCCTTCCGCACGCTGCGGCGTGGTAGGAATCAAACCCACGGTCGGCCTCGTGAGTCGAACAGGAGTTATCCCCATTTGTGCAAGTCAAGACACCGTTGGCACGCATGCGACCACAGTTGCAGACGCAGCGGCAATACTCGCAATTATTGCCGGTGTTGACCCTCGTGATCCTGCAACGCATGCGATTCCGCATGGCCTCATCGAGTCGCTCAAACAAGCTGCTACGAAACCGCTCAATGGAATGCGTATTGGCTACGTGACTGCGGACTATAGCGGGTATGACGGGCGAATCGATGCACGGATACGCACGGTGGTTGCGTTACTAGAAGCAAGTGGTGCAACGATCATTCGTGATGTGGTCATCCCGCATGTATCTGAGGTACGCAGCAATGAAGCAGAATACTTGGTCATGTGCTACGAATTCAAACTGCAATTAAATGCGTATTTGCGCACCCGTACTCCAATACCAGGGATGGAGGATGTGGCGGTACAAACACTCGCCGACGTTATTGCGTTCAATAATGACCATCCCAATCCCGGATTTTCATTCGATCAAGCAATTCTCGAACGTGCCCAGTCGCTCACGGATGCAGATACGCAACGATACCTCTTGGCACGCAAGTGGTTACGCCAACACGCTGCCGTCGAGGGCATCGATGCAGCACTCCAATCCGCAACTCTCGATGCAATAATCGTCCCTTCCGGAACGCCTGCTTGGCTCATCGATCAAGAACATGGCGACCCAACAACACCCAGTGACAGCACCACCATGGCAGCATGTGCAGGTTACCCACTCATCACCGTACCAATAGGGTTGGTCGATAATCTCCCTATTGGGGTTACCCTCATGGGAACAGCATGGAGCGACGCAACATTGATTCGTATTGCAGCCGGCATTGAACGGTGCATCGCAGAGGAATAACACCATGGTAGACCGCATTCTGTCAGAACTTCATCAGGAACGTATTGTCGCGATTGCACAGCACATTATTGCCATTCCTTCGGTAACAAATGCAGAGCACGCAATGAGTGACTATACGGCCCAATTCCTACACAACCTCGGATTTTCAGTGACTCGTTTAGCAGTAGCAGAAT
Source organism: Roseiflexaceae bacterium (assembly GCA_947474225.1). Lineage (GTDB taxonomy): Bacteria > Chloroflexota > Chloroflexia > Chloroflexales > Roseiflexaceae > UBA965. Next base: position 34,076 of record CANJHS010000025.1, read on the forward strand.
CTGGCGATACGATTGTTGCAACGTACGGTTCAGGTGACCAGGCGGTCATGTTGAACTTCCATCTCGATACATTTGATGTTTTTGTAGGATGGGAATCAGACCCGTTCATACCAGTGATTTCTGGCGACCGCATGTATGGCCTCGGGGCACATGACATGAAGGGCGGTGCCGCTTGTGTGCTGGCAATTGCTGAAGCGCTGGTAACATCGGGTGTGCAGCTGCCTGGTAGAGTCATAATCAGTGCAACCAGTGACGAAGAGAATTGGTCACGCGGGGCACATGTTATGCTCGCGAGCAATCTTCTCCATGGTTGTGTCGCAGCACTGGTGCCCGAGCCATCCAATGCAGGCACGTTGACCATTGGTCAACGTGGCAGACACGTTTTTCACGTGCAATTTTGGGAAAAACCGTGCATGCCGCCTTTGGCGGTGGCATCAATGCTGCAGCAGATGCGGCGCGATTTGTTGCGGCCGTCGAAGAACCTGGTGCAATTAATCTGGGATGGAGCGACCAATTTGGACTCGCTGGGACATGTAATGTCATCGGTATCCAGAGTGGCGGTACTATGATACTCGTTCCCGAGGTTGCAGATGTGTGGATTGATCGGCACATTTTGCCAGGAGAAACACTTGCACACGCACAATCACAGATTAAAGCCGTTCTCAACGCTACGGTTCGCCACAGTCGGTGGGAACTCACTGTCGATGAGCGGCCTACTCCCGCTCCTGGACCCTATATCGTGCCACCCACATCGTCGCTCGTAGCGGCGATGCGCACTGCCCTGCAGCAGGAATACCACCAAGAGATAACGCTCGTCCTCGGCCGTAGTGTGGCAGACACCAGTCATATTGCTTTTCATGGCGGAATACCGACCGTCATCTGCGGTCCTCAGGGTGGCAACACCTGTGAAGCAAACGAGTGGCTCGCAATCGACTCACTGTTACCTACAGCTCGTGCGATGGTTCGTGGCATGGTTTCTTTACTCGACAGTCCCTATCGTAAGGAATAACTGATGACATGGAAGAGCCCGGAATTGCACACACACATCGGCTCATTGGTCAGCATCGAACCTCTCGATGCTGCCCGAGATGCACAAGAACTCTATGCGGCAGGGCACCAATCGAGCAAACACTTGTATACGTGGCAGTATCTGCCATATGGTCCGTTCAACGACGTTGCTGCATTCCACAACTGGTTACAGTTGCAACAACTTTCCACGGATCCTCTCTTCCACACGGTGCGTGAGAAGCGTAGTGGCCGCGCTGTAGGTATAATATCCATCATGAGTATTGTGGCAACCCATGGGCGAGCAGAATTGGGTCATATTTGGTATGATGTGGATGTACAGCGGACTGCAATTACTGCCGAAACAGCGCATCTCATGCTCACGTATCTGTTCGACACACTTCGGTATCGCCGGGTTGAATGGAAATGTGATAATCGCAATCTTCGCAGCAAGGCTGCTGCAATCAGACTGGGATTTCAATATGAAGGACTTTTTCGTCAACATTTGATCGTCAAAAATCAAAATCGTGACACAGCCTGGTTTTCTATTATTGATGCGGATTGGCCTGTTATTCGAGAACGTCAGCGCGCGGAATTAGTGCCTGCTCACCCTGCACCACCAATGCGGTAGAAGGATTGCAACGATGACCAAAGTACCATTCAACAAACCATACATGACCGGCAAAGAGCTCGAATATATCTCTGATGCATATACGCTTGGAAAGTTGTCCGGGAATGGGAAATACACAAAACTCTGCCACAATTGGCTCCAGCAACAGACCTCTGCTGACAAAGTCCTCTTGACTCACTCTTGTACTTCAGCCCTCGAAATGGCGAGTATTTTGTGTGACCTTCAACCTGGCGACGAAGTAATTATGCCTTCGTACACATTTGTGTCGACCGCGAACGCTGTCGTTCTTCGCCATGCTATCCCGGTTTTTGTCGACATCCGTCCTGACACCTTGAATATCAACGAACATCTCATCGAAGCTGCAATTACCGCTCGCACGAAGGCGATTAGTGTGGTCCATTATGCAGGCGTCGCTTGTGAGATGGATACCATTATGGAAATCGCCAAGCGGTATAACCTCAAAGTTGTGGAAGACGCTGCGCAAGGCTTTATGTCTACTTACAAAGGACGGGCACTCGGGAGCATTGGGCAATTTGCGGCAATGAGCTTTCATGAGACCAAAAACGTCATATCCGGCGAAGGTGGTGCGTTGTTCGTCAACGACCCTGCGTACAGCGAATTAGCAGAAGTCATCTGGGAAAAAGGCACCGACCGCAGTAAATTCTTCCGTGGGGAAGTCGACAAATACACGTGGCAACACGTCGGCTCTTCTTTTCTGCCCAGTGAGTTAATTGCGGCCTTTTTGTGGGCTCAACTCGAACAGGGCAATCCCATAACACAGAGTCGGCTCGACGTATGGGAATATTACAATACCGCATTTCAATCGCTCGAAGACAGTGAACACCTGCGCCGCCCTGTCGTTCCTGCAGAGTGCGGCCATAATGCACATATGTACTACCTCATTATGCCGACACACGATTTACGCGATCAAGCCATGGAAGAACTCAAAAAACTCAATATCAATGCTATCTTCCACTACATCCCACTACACAGTTCACCAGGTGGCCTACGATATACGCGCACGCATGGATCGATGGATGTGACCGATTCTCTCAGTGGGAGACTGTTGCGGCTTCCACTCTGGAATCATATGCCGCAGAACCTCTGGGCAGAGGTAACTGCGGCTGTTGAAAAAATCGTCCAGACGTATTAAACATCTTTCCATCGTTATTTTGCGGCGTCCAACGTATCCACCACATCTACCATGCGGCGAAAATGGACATTGCCTTTGCTTACGCACGTGTCGATAAACTCGTCGAGCATGTCAATGCGATGACCTCGACCAATCACCTGCGGATGCATGGCAACGGTCAAAATACCGTCAGTGGTTGTGCGGTGCATGTATGCAAAATCTTTGTTCCAGATTTCGAGGACTTTACTCGGTGCTGAAGTACCATTCCGATACGGGCTAAAGTTAAACTGGAAGTGCACCCAGTCATCGAACTCGAAGCAGAATGGAATCTCCCACAAGGTTGCTTCCTTCCCACGGATTAATGGCGTGTCGCGTGTCACGGAATCACCTATCCGGGGATGGTAGGCACGAAAATCATCTGCCATGAGGCTTGAGTCATAGCGAAAGCCATATTCTTCGAGCAATGACAACGTTACCTGCGAGAAATCTGCCGACGGTGAGCGGAAGCCCTGTGGTTCGACGCCGATGCGTCGCAATGCCGCAAACGCACGCTCCATGTCTGCGCGTTCTTGATCAGGTGTTTGTTCGCTCGGATCCACATGGGCATAAGAATGGTGAGCAACCTCATGTCCATCTGCCAAAATTGTATCGACGACTGCTGGGAATGAGTCAATGGTGTGACCCGGCACAAAAAATGTCGATTTGATCTTCTTGCGGCGTAGCAATTCGAGGATGCGTGGAACTCCAACTGTTGCACCATATTCTCCACGCGATAACATCGCTGGCGTCGTCTGGGGATACCCAAACCAAACCGACATTGCATCAAAATCAAACGTCAGACAAACAGTACTGGTCATGTGGATTCTCCCGATGCAGTGTGCAAGGATTCGCACGAACTATCGCCTCTTTGCGAGTAGCATTATCATACTGCAAGGAGAAAAAGTATGAACCTCGATGCCAATCAATGTTGGGACATTATGCAACGGCGGGATTCAAGCTATGATGGAGTCTTCTTTGTCGGCGTACGCACAACCGGCATCTACTGCCGTCCGTCGTGTAGTGCACGTCCCTTACGCAAAAACGTCGATTTTTTTCAAGACAGCGCAACAGCACGTGCCTCCGGGTTACGGCCTTGTCTCCGCTGCCACCCCGATGACATTCTGCCCGAAACTGCACTGGTACATGCCGTATGCGCCTATATTGATAGTCAACAACAGCCGCCCACCCTCGCCGCAATTGCTGAAGCAGTGACCTATTCTTCTTTTTATGTCAATAGAATATTCAAAAAACAGACAGGGATTACCCCGCGACAATACGCAGCAGCGCGCCAACAAGAACGTCTCTCCGGTTTATTGCGGAGTGACTCATCATCGATCACGACCGCAATACTCGACGCAGGGTATGCCTCTGTGGGCAATGCCTACTATGCACAACCATTTGGCATGTCGCTACGCGATGTGCGGCGTGGTGGGGCAGGCCTGCACATTGACTATGCACTCATCGAAACGACCTATGGTCTGTTGTGTGTGGCACAGACCACTCGCGGTATCTGCAAAGTATTTTTCGTCTCCAAACTCTCTGATGCAACGACGCAGCTGGATGCCGCGTTCCCCAAGGCGACGTGTGAGCATCGACCAGAAGCACTCACCGATGTACTCGAGGCAGTGCAATCGTTGACAAACGACCATGTCGCTCACACCGAAATTCGTTTGGACATCCGCGTCACTGCCTTCCAAATGCGTGTCTACGAAGCACTGCGACGCATTCCCATTGGTAGTACGCGTACCTATCAGAATGTCGCTGACGAGATTGGGCAACCCCGATCAACGCGTGCCGTTGCACAAGCATGTGCCCAAAATCCCCTCGCCGTCATCATCCCTTGTCATCGCGTGGTGCATCGTGACGCGACACGCGACGGATACCGCTGGGGAGTAGCGCGGAAACAAGCACTCCTCGCAGCTGAGCGCATACACATGCAGGAGGCAACTGAATGACGCAGCGCGTACTGATTACTGGCACCGCCCGCAATGTCAACAAACACCTTCAGGCGGCTTTTCTTGCCATTGGTGCACAGGTGTATTGTATCGATAGCATGCCTGCGACGATGCACCCCCTTTCACACCCACTCGACACCAGCACATGGGCTATGTACCGTTCCTTCCCTACGTCATTTGCCCAAGCCGAAGCAACGATGGGTGGGATCGATACACTTGTCAATATTGGCGTACACCATACATTAGCGCCTCTGCCCGTCACGAATGCCGAACAATTGCACGCCCGCATTGCCGCATACACGGGAGCAATAGGAATCAGTTGTGCGGCAGGGATTCCGTTCCTCCAACGCCAACCTGGCAACAAAAGCATGGTCAATATATGGCTCCCCCCGACCGAGACCGTGGAAACACCGGATACGTTTGCCCAGAATGATTTCATTGACCTGATAACGACCCAGACGAAACAACTCGCACATGCTCATGCACGAGCTGGCATTTTGGTGACGACGCTCGTGCAACACGCGGTGACAGGATACGACACACATGCAGAAGCTTCCCAGATTCCCGCATGGGTGCTATTTTTGACATCGGGACAGACTATGACAACGAACGGCAACGTGATTCACCTGGGTCTTGAACCTCACCGCCATACTTCAGCATGAGAGCGGAAGATTTGAATCACTGTGTATACGCAGATTCTTCGGAGCGGGAGGATGCTCGTCTGTTAGGACACACCCACGGCTGCAATGCCTGAATTCACTTTTTCAGATGATATCGATATTGACAGTGCCGGCATTCAGCGGTGAGCTGCGATGCCGAATGAGGAGGAACGATGCGGATTTCTAGCTTATTTATCTATCCCATTAAGAGTTGTCGTGGCGTGAGTGTTTCGGTGGTGTCCGTACAGGACATTGGGTTGGAACACGATCGGCGATACATGCTCGTCGACCCGGGCCATACGTTTTTGACGCAGCGTGATGCACCCGAAATGGCCCGTATCGCTGTATCGTCGGCAGGGACGGGGTGGAGCGTGAGCACGGCGGATAACGGAGTTTTCCAATGGGAGCCACGACAACAAGGACAGCAGTTTTCGGCACAAATCTGGAAGGACCAAGTATTGGTGATTGATCAAGGCGATGATGTCGCAGAGTGGTTTTCTCATGCTCTGGGAAGGCACTGTCGACTAGTCGGGTTTGCCCCACAGGAACGGCGTCTGGTGGACCAAACATATGCAGTGTCTGCTTCTGATGCGGTGAGTTTCGCAGACGGATACGCGTCACTGCTGGTCACGGAAGAATCGCTCGCCGAACTCAACACACGCACATCCGCACCAGTGCCGATGGGACGATTTCGTCCCAATATCGTGGTGAGTGGAGCCAGCGCGGCCTGGGAAGAAGACCATTGGCGCGATCTGCGGGTAGGCGGACTCCACATGACTGCGGTCAAACACTGTGCACGCTGTGTCATGACTTCGACCGACCAAACGACAGGCGAACGCCAAGCAGAACCACTCAAAACGTTGGCGACGTATCGTCACATTGGTCATGGAGTCATCTTCGGGCAAAATATCGTCCATCGCGAAAAAGGGGTCATTCGGGTCGGCGACTCGGTAACCGTCACTTCACGCATCGTATAACTGACAGATTGCGTGCAGCAGCGGTATCATACGGGAGGCATAGGTATCTGTGTGGACAGCGTTTTTGCTCACGCATATTCCGGATGTGGCGCAAGTAAGCTGTAGCAGTAGAATACGCACCAACGGATCCCTTTGACCACTACACGTTATCTGGCAGCGTACCATCGTGGCCATAGAAAGTCGCACGCATGACACCCAGAGCTGTCGTCACCGGAGCAGCACGCGGAATTGGCCGCGCGATTACCGAATCGCTCGTCGCTGCAGGATTCCACGTCTATGGCATAGACCTTCGCGAGTTGCCATACGAACATCCACACGTCATCGGGATGCACTTTGATTTGACCAATCAGGCTGCTGTGAAGCAGTGTTTTGCCAACATACAGCATGACGGTGGCGGGATCGATGTACTCGTCAATAACGCAGGGGGCTGCGTGATGGAAGAATTCCTCGAGACCACAGCTGACCAACTCCACGCGCAAATGGCGATGAACTACGACAGCGCATTCTATTGCTGCCAAGCGGCAATCCCGCAGATGCTCGAACGTCCAGGAATCAAAAAAATCATCAACATTTCATCAAACGGTGCCTATAACTTTGACGTGTTTGACCCAGCGCCCTATCGCGCGAGTAAAGCAGCCATCGACACGCTGACCAAACATCTGGCCCGCAAATACGCAAATCAAGGAATTTGCGTTAATTCGATTGCACCTGCGATGACACGCACGGATCTCTTCGATGTGGTCAGTCCAGATGTTTTGGCCCAGGCGTTGGCAGCAATGCCCATGGGTACCCCCATCGAGGCACCGCAAATCGCCGCCTGGGTGGCGTTTTTGGCATCTGCAGCTGGCGATTGTTCCAGCGGTAACGTCATTATCCTCAACAAAGGTCGTGACGTTCGTTAACGGTACCAGTAGGGTACACGCCGCAGAACTTGCCATTGCTGGGGACAGTGTCCGTAGACCAGCCAGGCATTGTCATGAACAGCTCGGTCGCGCAACAGCTGTGCACTCACCCGCGCCATGTTTGGGTCGTCTGCATCTGCATACGTATTTTCAGCGAGTTCGTCCGGACGCGAGATTGCATCCGCAGTCAACAACACCGGACCGAGTTCTGGGAGGGTGATTGCAATTGACAGGTGACCCAACGTATGACCTGGTGTGGGGAACAGGCTAATCGCAGGCAAGATTTGCGTCTCTTCCTGGATCGTCATCGTCCGATTCGCTGGCCACGCAATGCGCGACTTCCCGTTCCAATAATTTGGTTGCGGGAGCGCACGTTCAACAGCCGATACGTAGAATGTCGCCTGTGGGAATTCATCGATGCGGCCTACATGATCCACATGCCCATGGGTAAGGACAAGGTCGGTGATATCAGCCGGTTTGATTCCGAACAGTGCAAGTTGTGCGGCAGGATTTTGTGCGGGGGTGTAATCGATGAGTCGACCGAACGCTCCGAGGCCATCTGCGACGCACACACCCATTGGGTCATGCAGATAATCACGATGAAATCCCGTATCGACGAGGATACGCCGTTCCCCGTTTTCAATATAATATCCAGGAATACCGATTTTCCTTCCATTTGCGTATATCTCAAAGAGTCCGTAATCCAAGATAGCAAGTCGCATAGTTCCTCCAGGAGTTCAAATGAAATCTATTGTATGTGCAAACGGGATTCGATTGGCATATGTTGAAGTTGGTCCCCTGTCCGGTGAACCGGTCGTCTTTTTACACGGCTTCACCGGCACCGCAACATCCCATTTCGCCACAGAAATGGCACTCCTCGCCCCAACCATGCATGTCTATGGTTTGGATTTACGCGGGTATGGAGCAAGCGCACCACCCTACCGTGTCTTTGGAGCAGATTTTTATCAACGGGACGCAGAGGATGTCATCTCGTTCATCACGACACTGGGCATCGGTCCGGTCCATCTGGTCGGATTCAGCGATGGATCCGAAACAGCGGTCATGATTGCTGCACTCGCACCCGAACTCGTCCGTTCCGTCGTCGCCTGGGGCATCTGTGGCCAGATTGCTCCCGAAATGGTCACCCGTGTACGGAAATGGCTCCCAATCAGCGCATGGGGTCCGGACAAAGACCAGTGGAAACAAGAAATCATTGCCACCCAAGGCCCAGATCAGCTCGAACCGCTCATCACCGGCTGGATTGATGCCGCCGAACAAATCAGTGCACGTGGGGGCGATATCTTGCATGCCTGTGCCCATCACGTCATTGCTCCCGTCCTTATCGTGCACGGCACCAAAGACATTGGGAATCCCATTCCCGTTGTGGAGTCGCTCTGTGCCAAGATGCATAATTGTCAATTCGTTTTGCTCGACGGTGTAGGGCATTCTGTCCAGGACGATGCACCAGATATATTACATCGCCACATGCGCGCTTTTTTTCATTTGCCATAGAAAGCGCCACGGCTATCGCCGTGACGTTGTCCCCAACAGACCGTGTTGTCCGGCAGCAAGCGCTCGCTCTGCAGTAGCAGTGCACGGCACAGCAAAACTCCCGCGTAAAGCTGTGCATCATAAAAACGCCCCGCTCGACGTTCGTCGAGCGGGGTCTCTGCGCGGATACTTAACGCGCCGCAGCCAAACACTCTGCAATTTGGGTAATGTGCTTGCGTGTGTGTCGCGAATAGATACGCAAAATATCATCTATCGAAAATTCGCCCCAAGACGCAATTCCGACGCGTGCATATTGCGCATCACTCAATGATTCAAACAAACGGACCAAACGGTTCTGGAGTGCAGCAAAGTACGTCAGTGAGCTCTCGATGGTGTGACAAGAAGAATCCGCCAATGCCGCGATACCATCGACGTCGTAGTCGCGCCAG